>JBCDFV010000012.1:0-121544 GCA_039177555.1 Pseudomonadota bacterium
CGCGACATGTTCCATCGCTCGATCAGGCGCTCGATCAGGTCTGCCGGCAAAGGCGGGGCGCCGTTCGCGCAGGCAGCGCCCCGGTTGACACCGCTAAGGTCAGCCCTGATCGACGCTCAGATGGCCCGGCCCCAACGGCATGCGCACGCTGTTGATCGGCGTCCAGTCCAGATCGTCCTGCGCCACCCAGCTTGCCAGGTTGCGCCACAGGATGATGGCCGGCGTCACCTCCTCCCAGATGTCGACCATCTGGCGGAACAGGGCGACCCGCGTGTCCGGATCTGTCTCGGCCAGATATTGTCGGCCCAGCTCCACATACTCCTCCGGCGGCGACCAGGTGCGGTCGCGCTCACGCGTCGCGCGGGCCGAGTTTGGCCCCCAGAAACCCCAGATCGCCCTTGTCGGCGTGCCGTCGAACTCGGTCGTCATCGACATGTTCGCCATGCCGAACGGGTGCTGCAAGGCCAAGGCCCAGCTGTCGACCACGTTCACCGTCGCGTTGATGCCCATGGCCCGCCATTGCTCGGCCAGATACTCCACGGCCAGGTCGAAGTTGGGGAAGGCGCCCCTGGTGACGTTGATGACGATCTCTTCGCCGTCATAGTCCGACTGCGCCAGATACTCCGCCGCTGCGTCCGGGTCGTAGCCAAAGCGCGATTGGACGGCCGGGTCGTAGAAGATCGTGAACTCCGGGAAGTTAAACGGCGCCGGCGCGAATGTCGCATCGCCCCACAGCGCCTGGACCAAGGCGTCGCGATCGATCGCCGAGTTCATGGCGTAGCGCAGATTGGCGTCGGTCAGCGGGTTGTCCCCGAACTCCGGAATGTCCAGCGTGTTGTAGGCCAGCATGACATAGTTGGCGATCGGCCTGGTGACGTAGTTCAGGCCCTCATAGCCCTGAACGGTCTCAACCTCGTCGGCCGGCACGTTGACCATGAAGTCGAACTCGTCGGCCACCATGCCGGCCAGTCGGGCGGAGAACTCCGGCACGATGCGGAATTCGAGGCTGGCCGCCGGCGGCGTGCCGCCCCAGTAATCGTCGAAAGCCTCCAGCCTGATATGGTCGCTGGCATCGAACGAGGTCACCTGGTAGGGGCCGGTGCCGATCGGTTCCTGGCCGAACTGCTCGGGGCCGACCTCAAGGTAATAGTCGCGCGGCACGATATAGCCCAGCGGCGTGATGAACCTGTAGGGCAGGTTGGGGTCCGGCGCGGACAGTTCGATCTCGACCGTATGGTCGTCGATGGCTTCGACACGCTCGAAGCCCTCGGTGTAGCGGGTGCCGGCGGGCACCAGCGCGTCCTCGCCCCAGATCCGCTCGGCCGACAGGCTGAAGGCGACATCGTCGGCCGTCATCGGCTCGCCATTGTGGAACAGCACGTCGTCACGCAGGTTGAAGCGCCAGACCGTTTCGGAGGTCTGCTCCCAGCTTTCTGCCAGGGCCGGGACCAGCTCGCCACCCTCAGGGTCTTCCAGGAAGTTTCGGCCGACAAGCTGATCGTAGAAGTTCAGATGGATGCGGTTGCCGTTGGTCGAGTTGCCGTCGATCGGCTCCATGGTGCGGAACAGCCCGTCGACCGCGATGACCAGATCCGGTCGCGAGTCTTGGGCCATCGCAGGCCCTGCAACCAGGGCGCAGGCTGTTACCAGCGCCACCGGTGTCCAATACTTGCTCATGAGTGTCGTTCCCCCTTTTGATGCTCTCAACGCAGTCTCATGCGGCACCCATGCTGGCAGATCGATTATGCCGCGACAACAGCACCGCCGGTTGAAAGACGGTTCAAGGCTGCATTGAGTGCTTGCAACCCCTCCGTCTCTCCGATCCGCTGCAATTCAGCCGCGACTGTCGTCCCCTCTTTCCCCAAAAGGTCGTGCAGCTTGGCTGTCAGCCCCGCTGATCGCTCGGCTTCGCTCACGCCGTTCCAGGGCCCTTCGAAGCCCGCCTCGATTTCCGAATCGCCCCTGCGGCGAATGCTGACATGGCCGGGAAAGACGCCGCGGTCCTGATGGATGGCCTCGAGGTTGACGTCGTCCTCGATCGTGCAGCGGTCGATCAGCTTCAACACGATCGGATCGCTGAGCGCGGGTGGTTCGAAATCGTCGAGCACACAGCGACCCCGTGCCAACGCTGACGCCACGGCATAGGCCAGACTGAACCGCGCAGCCAGATGATTGACGATTTTCTTCGTCGACAGCGATTGGGCGCTGGAGGTCTTCACGCGGATCCGCACCTCGTCGATGTCATCGATCGCGGTTTGATCCCGTAAGGCCAAGGCAGCCCGAATGACGGCCTGACAGCCGAAATTGGCCGGGTAGCGCTTGATGGCGTAGGACCTGACGGCGCGTTCCGGCAGCGTCTCGGCCAAGATCTCCGGCCGGGCCGTATCGAAGCCATAACTGGCCAGCCAGCCGCGATGGCCCGTTATGGGTGATGCCGGCCCGGTCGCGCCGGCCTCGGCCAACAGGACGCTTTGCACCGCGTGCTGGGCGCCCAGGCCGATGGCGACATCCTTGTCGTCGCTGTAGCTGCCGTTCAGCGGCGACATGGCCGCCAGCAGCCCGGCGGGCAGGGCGGAGGCGGCAATGGCAACCGCATGGGCGGTTTGGCTGCGGTTCAGGCCAAGGAGGTATCCGCCACCCAGCGCGGCCGCGATCGGCGCGCCCAGGGATGTGGTGCGAAAGCCGACCGTGCCGGCGCGATGGCCCCGCCCCAGCGCACGCAGCAGCACCAAGTTCGCGACGAAGGCGATGTTCAGGGCCTGTACCAGACGCGTGCCGGCAATCCCCCGATCCTGCGCGAGTGCGATCAGGGTGGGCACGATGACGACGGCGGCATGGCCGTTGTTGCGGCCGTCGATCATCACCTCTTGATAGTCCAGCGCCTCTGCCGCGGTGCCGTTCAAGAAGGCCGCCTGCATCGGCGCGGTCGTTCCCGCGCCGCCCCAAACATGCGCGGCTCCGTTGGGCAACGGGCTTATCGCCGTTGCATCGAGGCCGGCCGCGCCGACGTTGCGCTGCCGGGCGCCTGCCGCGACCGCGACCGTATCGATCACAAGATCGATCACAAGTCCCGCATCGTCGTCGTCGTCGAGCGGAGAGTCGGCTGCGTCGAGCAGGCGGTTGACCCAGGCTTGATCGCTCATCGCTGAATGCCCCGACCACCGCCGTCCGATTTGCGCACCACCAGTTCCGGTTGCCAGACCTCCTGAAGGCCTTGGGGCGAGGCCCCCTCGATGACCTGGAGCAGCAGCTCCGCCAGATGCCGCCCGGCCCGCCGGACGGGGGCCGCGAAAGTGGTCAGCGGTGGTGATGAGAACTGAGCCAGGGGTTGGTCGTCGCAGCCGATAACCGCGACATCCTCAGCCACGACCAGGCCCCTTTGCTGCAACCGTTCCATGGCCCCAATCGCGATCATATCGTTGCCACAGATAACGGCCGTCGGCGGATCGGCGAGCGCCAGCAGCCGGTCGACGCCATGCCGGCCCGCCTCCCGATCCAGTCCGCCGTCGATGACAAGATCGTCGTGCGGCGGCAGGCCAAGGTCTCGATGCGCACGGTCGTAACCTTGCCGGCAATGATGACTGTACACCAGATGCGCGGGCGTATTGATCAGGCCGATACGCCGGTGGCCGAAGCCGGCAAGGCGCCGGACGGCTTCTTCGCCGACGACCCGGTGATCGATGTCGATCCAGGCGAAGGGCTGTTCGGCGTTGCTGCGCCCCATCGTCGCAAAGGGCGTGCCTTGCTGTTGAAGCAAGGCGATGCGTGGGTCGTTAGCCTCGGTCCGGGCGAAGATCAGCCCGTCGACCCGTCGCCCGCCGACCAGGCGGCGGATGCGCTCCAACTCGTCCTTCTTGTCGTGTGCGGCGGTGACCAGCAGGTGAAAGGGCGTGCCGGTCAGCGCCTCGTCGATGCCCGTCAACAATTCAAGGAAAAACGGATCGGCGAACTGCGATTGCGGTGGCGTCAGGATGACGCCAATGGCCTCGGCCCTGCGCGATCGTAGGCGGCGCGCCACCGCGCTGGCCTCATAGCCGAACTTCTCCGCCGCCTCGAAAACCCGTTTGCGCGTTTCTTCCTTGACGTCGTGATAGCCGTTCAATGCACGCGAGACGGTGCTGGTCGAAAGGCCAAGCTCGCGGGCCAGACTTCTAAGGTCCACGGTCCGATCCTCTCTCGGCAACACAGAAACAAGCGACATAATGTTGCGAAATCGCCCTGATATTGACAATCAAAATCGTTTCTGTGACCATCAAAAACGATTTTGTGCCGATCGATCGGGCATGGCGACGATGTCGATTCGCATACACCTGATCGTTCGGGCCCATCGAGATCAGCCTAGCCCCATTGCCAACGCGGGTCGATGGTATGGCGGCCGGTCAGGCCTTGATGGATTGCCGATCCCGCCGAGAGGCCATCCCTTGCGTCCGGAGCCACCGTAGTGCCCTTGATGAATGAGTTTCTCGGCTATGACGCGGCGCTTTCGGCTGAGAGCATGGTTGAGGGTGCCGACGGCCTGAGGTTCGACGTTCGCACGCAAAGCGGACGGAGCTTGCCGGGGTCGATCGCGGTTGTCGCCGACGGCGTGGTGCGGTTACGCATCGGCCATTCCTCTGACGCGCATGCTGTTCCGGACCTTTCGCTTCCGATGGAATCGGTGGCGTCGGAGGCATCGATTTCCTCCGAGGCTGGTAAGGCGGAGTTGGAAGGTGGCGGCCTAACGGCCACGCTCACGACGGCGCCCTGGTCGATGGCGATTGCCCGGTCCGATGGCACGGTCTTGTGGCGGTCCAGCATCGATGATGTCGACCAGAAGGGGCGCCAGCGGGTCCTGCCGCTGGGCGTCGAGGGTGACCCGATCGAGCGGATCACAGCGGCCTTCGAGGTCGAGCCGCATGAGCGGTTTTACGGCCTCGGCGAGAAGTTTTGTGCGGTCGACAAGTTCGGCCTCTCGATCGTCTCGTCGAACTCCAACGCCGGCGGTGCCACCTCCGAACAGGCCTACAAGAACGTCCCTTTCTTCATCTCCAGCCGCGGGTACGGCGTCTTCTTCAACACCGCAACCACGGTTCGGCACGACGTGGCCAACCCGTCGCTGTCGATCCTGTCTTACGTCGCCACGGTCGAAGGCGCCGTCCTGGACATGTTCCTGATCGACGGGCCGGACCCAAAGACGGTGCTGGCGCGCTATTCGGACCTGACGGGACACGCCACGGTGCCGCCGTTGTGGAGTTTCGGCCTTTGGGTCTCGCGGTTCTACTTCGAACGTTGGCAGACCCTGGAAGAGGCGTGCGACGGCTTTCGTGCCCGCGGCATCCCGATGGACGTCGTGAACCCCGATGTCTATTGGATGGACGGCGACCGCCTGTCGGATATGCAATGGGACGAGACGCGCTTTCCCGACGCGGCCGACCATGTTGCAGCCCTGCACGCCAAGGACATCCGCGTCTGCCTCTGGGAATACCCTTACCTGTCGCAATCCTCACCACTCTATGACGAAGCCTGGGCGAAGGGCTATCTGGCCAAGATGCCGGACGGCGGCCCCTGCCTTGTGCAAACGACCCTGCCGGTGCCGACCCACCACCTCGACGGGTTCCGCGGCGTCGGGTCGCTGATCTCGATTTTCGAACAGCCGCTGGTCGCGCCGGGCGCCCTGATCGACTTCACCAACCCGGACGCCATACGCTGGTGGCAGGATTTGCACCGCGACCGGCTGCGCGACGGTGTCGCCGTCTTCAAGTGCGACTTTGGCGAGGACATCCCCGACCAGGCCCTGTTCCATGACGGCCGGACAGGCCGGGAGATCCACAACATCTATCCCCTGCTGTACCAGCAGGCCGTCGCCGACGTGGTCGAGCAGGAGACGGGCGAGCGCATGATTTGGGGCCGTTCGGGATGGGCCGGCGGCCAGCGTTTCCCGGTGCATTGGGGTGGCGACCCGGTCACCACCTTCAGCGCCATGGCCGGCACGCTGCGCGCCGGGCTCAGCTACGGCCTTTCCGGCGTTCCGTTTTGGAGCCACGATATCGGCGGTTTTGCCGGGCCGGCACCGTCGATCGAGCTGTTCGTGCGCTGGGCACAGTTCGGCCTGCTCAGTTCACACGCACGCACCCATGGCTGCACGCCGAGAGAGCCGTGGGAGTTCGGCGGCAAGGCCGAAGACATTTTCAAACGGTACGCCCTGCTGCGCTATCGCCTGCTGGCCTATCTCCACACGCTGGCGGTCGAGGCGGCGGCGACGGGGATGCCGCTGATGCGGGCGATGGTGCTGGAGTATCCGGACGATCGAACCGGGCAGCGCGTCGACTCTCAATACCTGCTCGGCCCCGACCTGCTCATCGCGCCGGTCATGAACCCGGAGGGAAATGCCAGCATCTATCTGCCGGCCGGAACCTGGCTCGATTGGTGGACGGGCGAAGCGGCGGACGGGCCATGCTGGGTTGAGCGCCGTGCGCTCGACCTTTCGATCATGCCGATCTATCTGCGTGCCGGCGGGATGGTGCCGCTGATCGATCCCGTCGATCGCACGGCAGCCGCGGACTGGTCGTCGGTCACGCTGGTAATCAATCCCGCTGCGGAGAGCGAACGGCGCTTTTCCTTTGCCGATGGAACGGCGTTGATCGCGCGCATCCTAAAGTCGGACGGCCGCGTTCGCCTTGAACTCGCAGGCGACCGCCGATCGGTCTCCATCGTTCGCCCCGGCGAGAGTGCCAACATCGATCCGACTCAGTTGAAACCTGACGGACAACCGGTCGTCGCACTGTTGGCGTAGCTTTTCCGCTCAATCGGGGTATCATTCCTCCCACATTGTGCGCAATTGTTCTCGCATGATGAGAATGCTTGTGCATGGCTGTTGAGACACCGGGTCATGGAAATGCCGGGCGACCGTTGGCCAAATGGGTCTAAGGTGGCTTGGTGGCTCGGCATTGAAGAGCGTCGTTTCGAACAGGGGAGACCGACATGCCAACTGAATTCAGCCTTTCACGCCGGCACCTGCTGTTGTCCGGCACGGCCATCACCGCGGCGACCCTTCTTGGCCGCCAGCGCCTTGCCGGCGCCCAGCCGGCGCGCGACGGCGGGACACTGATCGCCGCCGCCGACACCGAGCCGCGCAACCTCAACCCGGCCATCGTTGCCTCCAACGGTGTCTTCTACGTCGCCAGCAAGGTGATCGAACCGCTGGCGGAGATGGATTACGAAACGGGCCTGCGGCCTCTGCTGGCGATCGACTGGCAGGGTTCCGACGACGGGCTGACCTTTACGGTGCAGCTGCGCCCGAACGTCACCTGGCATGACGGCACGCCGTTCACCTCCGCCGATGTCGCCTTCTCAGCAATGGAGGTTTGGAAGCCGCTGCAGAATCTCGGCCGCGTCGTGTTCCGCAATCTGGAAAGTGTCGACACGCCGGACGATGGGACCGCCGTGTTCAACTTCTCCGAACCGACACCGCCGCAGTTGATCGAAAACGCCATGCCGGCGCTGACCAGCGTCATTCCGAAACACCTCTATGAAGGTACCGACATCGCCGAGAACCCGCACAACCAGGATCTGGTTGGCACGGGTCCGTTCCGGTTCGGTGAGCACCGGCCCGGCGAGTTCTATCGGCTGCATCGTAACGAGGACTATTGGGCCGAAACGCTGCCCTATCTCGATGAGATCGTCTTCCGCGTCTTCCCGGATCGCGGTGCCATCGCCGCGGGACTGGAAACTGGCGACATCCAGGTCTCGGCCTTTTCGGCCGTGCCGTTGGTGGAGCTGGAACGTATGGCGGCGATTGACGGCGTGTCCGTTATCCCGGGCGGCTATGAGGGCATCACCTATCAGATCACGCTGGAGATCAATCATCGGCGGCCGGAACTGGCCGACCCCCGCGTCCGTCAGGCGATCCGCCAGGCGCTCGACCCCAGCTTCATCGTCGACACGGTCTTTTTGGGCTATGCCACGGCCGCGACCGGCCCGGTGCCGCAGACCGCGACCGACTTCTACACCGACGATGTCCAGATCTACGAGACCGACACCGATGCGGCCGAGGCTTTGTTGAACGAGGCCGGCTATCCGCGCGGCGACGACGGCAACCGCTTCAGCCTGCGCCTGCGGCCGGCGCCCTGGTTCGCGCAAACGAGGGCGACCGGCGACTATGTCCGCCAGGCCCTGCGCGGCATCGGCATCGACGTCGAAATCGTCTCCGCCGATCCCGCCGGCCACATCAACGCCGTTTACACCGAGCACGATTTCGACCTTGCGGTCGGCTCGCCAGTCTACCGCAACGATCCGGCGATTTCGACCACGATCCTGTTCCAGGGCGGCCTGCCGGCCGGCGTTCCGTTCGCCAACCAGTATGGCTACGACAGCCCGGAGATGAATGAGATCATTTCGTCGGCGTCGGAGACGATCGACACGGCGGAACGGGTCGCGCTCTACAACGACTTCCAGCGCCTGGCATCGGAGGATCTGCCCATCATCAACCTGGTGGAGTTCACCTTCATCACCGTGGCGCGCGACGATGTACAGAACATCGCCAACAACCCGCGCTGGGCGACCTCGTCCTGGGCGGACACGTGGATCAGTGACTGAGGGCAAGTGCCGCTGAGAGATGGGCCGGACCTGGACGCTGATCCGGCGGCGCTTGCTGCAAGCCATACCGGTGATCCTGATCGTTTCGATCGGGATCTTCGGCTTGTTAGAACTGGCGGGCGGCGATGCGGTTGACGCCTATCTGGCGGTAACCGGCGGCGGCGACCCTGCGTTCGCCGAACGGCTGCGCGAGCAATGGGGCCTGGATGCGGGTCTTTGGGTTCGCTTCCTGGCTTACGTTGAGTCCCTGGTCACGCTCGACTTCGGCTGGTCGGTGGTGATGTCCAAGCCGGTCAGCGTCGCCATTCTGGAACGCCTGCCGAACACGGCCCTGATGATGGGCGCCGCGATCGCGTTCTCGGCCTGCCTCGGCACCTTGCTCGGCGGCATCGCCGCCTTGCGCAAGGGCACTGCCGCCGATGCCGGGATCACGGTCGGTGCCTTGATCTTGAACGCGATGCCCAGCTTCTGGATCGGCTTGATCGCCATCGTCGTGTTCGCGGTCAAGCTGGCCTGGTTTCCACTTGGGGGCATCGCGTCGTTCGACCGTCCGGATTTGGCGATCGGCCGCGTGCTCGACGTCGCCTGGCACTTGGTTCTGCCGGTGACGGTTTTGGGGCTGGCCTACATGGCGCTCTACGTCCGGCTGATGCGCAGCGCCATGATCGAGACCGCCGCCAGCGATTGGGTACGCGCGGCGCGGGCGCGGGGGCTTCCCCGATCGCGCATCGTGCGCCGACACATGGCGCGGCCCGCCCTGTTGCCGGTCGTGACGATGCTGGGCTTGCAGGCCGGCAATCTTCTGGGTGGCAGCGTGGTCGTGGAGACCGTGTTCGCCATCCCGGGGCTGGGCAGCCTGGCCTACGACGCGGTGTCTCAGCGCGATTTGCCGCTGATCGCCGGCATCCTGCTTGTCGGCACCTTGATGGTCATCGTCGTGAATCTGCTGGTCGACATCACCTACGCAAGGCTGGACCCGCGCGTGACCGACGATCGCGTTCGGGCGGGCGGCGCATGATGCGGCGCTGGTCGCTTGGCGGCGTGTTCGGCGCGGTTGTCTTGGCTGTGCTGGTTCTGGCGGCGATCGCGGCACCTTGGCTGGCACCGGGCGACCCCTTGGACATCGTCGGGCGGCCCTTGCTGCCGCCCTTCACCGATCCGCGCTTTCCACTGGGAACCGACCAACTCGGCCGAAATGTCTTCGCCGGCCTCGTCCACGGCACACGCGTCTCCTTGCTGGTCGGGCTTGCGGCGGCGGCCGCCGCTATCGGCGTCGGGATTCTGGTCGGCACGGTCGCGGGCTTTATTGGCGGCTGGACCGACGAAGGCCTGATGCGCGTCACCGAAGCGTTCCAGACCATCCCGACATTCCTGCTGGCGCTGGCCATGGTCAGTGCGTTGGGCGCGTCGACGATCAATGTCGTGCTCGCGATCGCGATCTCGTCCTGGCCGGCCACAGCGCGCCTGGTGCGGGCCGAGATCCTATCCCTGAAGTCTAGGGACTATGTCGATGCCGCCCGCCTGGCCGGCATGTCGCGCCTGGGCATCGCCTTTCGCGAGGTGCTGCCGGGCGCGGTGCAGCCGGTCCTGGCCCTGATCGGCATCACGGTCGGCGTCGCCATTCTCGTGGAGTCATCCCTCGCATTTCTGGGCCTCAGCGACCCGAACCAGGTGAGCTGGGGCGGCATGGTGGCGAACGGCCGCGCTGTCCTACGCACCGCGCCTTACCTGGTCGCGATACCGGGCGCGGCTGTGGCCGTGGCCGTTCTGTCCGTCAGCCTGGTCGGCGACGCGATGGGCCGTCGCCTGCTGGTCAGCCGAGAGGGCTGAGCCATGCTGAAGGTCCGCGATCTCGCCATACGGTTCGCCGGCCGCTCGGCCTCGGAAGCAGGCACGCTCGCCGTCGACGGCATCGACCTGGATCTCGACCGTGCCCAGGTGCTGGCGCTGATCGGCGAAAGCGGCTCGGGCAAATCGGCGACGATGCTGGCACTGGCCGGCCTGCTGCCGAAGTCGGCCCGCACGACCGGGTCCGTGCTGTTGGACGACCGGTCCATCCTGCACCTTGACGAACGCGAGAAATCGACCGTGCGGGGCCGCCGCATCGGCATGATCTTTCAGGACCCGGGCGGCAGCCTGAACCCCGTCCTCACCATTGGCGACCAGATCGACGAGGTGGTGCGCACCCATCACGGCCTCGATCGGCGCGCGGCCAGGGCCGAAACCGTGTCGCTATTGAGCCGCGTCGGGATCGGTGATCCGGCGGCACGGGCGCGCGCTTATCCCCATCAGTTGTCGGGCGGCCTGAAACAGCGTGTCGCCATCGCTGCTGCCCTGGCCGCCCAACCGACCGTCATCCTCGCCGATGAACCGACCACCGCGCTCGACGCGACGGTGCAGGCCCAAATCCTCGATCTGCTGGTCAACCTCGTGCAGGTGGAGCACGTGGCCCTGCTGCTGGTGACCCACGATCTGGCCGTGGCGGCCGCCGTGGCCGACCGCATCGCGGTCATGTATGCCGGCAAGATCGTCGAACGGCGCGGGCCGGAGCAACTGGTCGCCCAGCCAGGCCATCCATACAGCCGTGCACTGGGCCAAGCGGCGCTGCCTTTTGTGGCGGCCGGGGATGGCCGGCACGCCGCGCTGCCCGAACTGCCGGGTCGGATGGCGGCGGCGGGCGGCACGGCTTGTGCCTTTGCACCCCGATGCCCGCTCGCTGTTGATCGCTGCCGTGCAGAGGTCCCACCGGTTCAGCCCTTTGGTGATGGCGAGGCCGCCTGCTTTCGAGCCGGCGAGACGGCCCCATGAGCATACTGGCCATCGAAGACGCGCATCGGCAATTCGCCAGCGGCGGCGGGATCGTCACGGCCTTGGACGGCGTCAGCCTGGCCGTTGATCGGGGCGAGATCGTCGGTCTGGTGGGCGAGTCCGGCTGCGGTAAGAGTACGCTGGCCCGGATCGCGGCCGGGCTCGATCGACCGGATGACGGCGAGGCGACCTATGGCGATCGGCCGATGGCGCCCGCCGGTCGACAGATCGACCTCGATACCCGCCGCCGGGTACAATTGGTGTTTCAGGACCCGCTGGCCTCGTTCAATCCGCGCCGTACTGTGGGGCGTTCCATCGCCCTGCCTTTGCGCTTGAACCGAATGCTGTCTGGCGGCCAAGAGCGCTCGGTCGTTGCCGGGCTGATGGACCAGGTCGGCCTCGATCCGGCGATGATGGACCGCAAACCCCATCAGCTTTCGGGCGGCCAATTGCAGCGCGCGGCGATCGCACGGGCCCTCGGCTTGGACCCGGACGTGCTGATCTGCGACGAGCCGGTGGCCTCGCTGGACGTGTCCGTGCGCGCCCAGATCCTGAACCTGCTGCTGGCCCTGTGCCGCGACCGTAACATTGGCATTCTGTTCGTGTCTCACGATCTGGGCGTGGTGCGGCGCATCGCCGACCGGGTGGTGGTGATGTATCTGGGGCGGGTCGTCGAGCAGGGGTCGAACGAGGCGGTGTGGTCGGCGCCGCGCCACCCCTACACCCAAGCCTTGGCCGCGTCGGTGCCGACAGGTGCGGCGTCATGGCGGCTGGAACAGGGGCGGGCACGGCTGGCGGGCGAACCGCCAAGCCCGTTCGATGTACCGGCGGGATGCCGGTTCCATCCGCGCTGCCCGATCGCTATCGATCGGTGTCGGCGGGACGACCCGACGCTAAGGCCGATCAGTGACGACATCGACGCGGCCTGTCACTTGGCGGAGTAGGGAGCCCGATGACCCAGCATTTCGACATCTTGATCGTGGGCGCCGGCAGCGCCGGCAGCGTCCTGGCGTCCCGACTGTCGGAAGACGCCAGCCTTACCGTAGGGCTGATCGATGCCGGCGGCTGGCCGGACGATCCGGACATCGCCAAGCCGGCGATGTGGCCGTTGCTGCAGGGACGGCCCTACGACTGGTGCTACGAAACGGTGCCGCAGCCGCACACGGCAGGTCGTACGCACCCTTGGCCACGCGGTCGTCTGATCGGCGGGTCAAGCTGTCTGCACGCCATGGCGCATGTGCGCGGCCACCCGAGAGACTTCGATGCCTGGGTCGACGCGGGGGGCGACGCCTGGTCGTTCGACGCCCTGCTGCCCTACTTCAAGCGATCGGAGCGCTTCTCCGGCGGCGCGGACGATTATCATGGGGCCGACGGCCCGCTGGACGTTCTGCTGCCGACCTCGGGCCTCAATCCGGTGACCCAGGCTTACATGGCGGCGTCCCAGGCAATCGGGATCGAAGCCAGCGGCGACCACAATGGCGCGCACATGGCGGGGGCGGCACCCAACAGCCTGACGCTGCGCGACGGTAAGCGCGCTAGCGTCGCCGATGCCTATCTGACGCCGGACGTGATCCGCCGGCCGAACCTGACCATCCTGACCGATGTCCTGGTGGATCGAGCACGGATCGAAGCAAACCGCGCCACGGGTCTCTTGGTGCACGGGGAAGGTGCCAGCGAGGTCATCTCGGCCGACCGCATCGTCCTGTCCGCCGGCGCCGTGGCCAGCCCGATGATCCTCATGCGCTCCGGCATCGGCGATGCGGCCCAGTTGGCGCGGCACGGCATAGGCTGTGTGGTCGACAACCCTTCTGTCGGCGACAATCTGCACGACCACTTGCTGGCCGCCGGCAACGTCTATCGCGCGACGCGTGCTGTGCCCCCGACGAACTACCAGCTTTCGGAATCACTGCTCTATTACGGCGGCGGCGAAGCGGGCCCGCCCAGTGTCGTGGTTGCCTGCGTCGTCGTGCCGGTTGTCACCGAAGCGTTCGCGGCACCTGAGATCGGCACTGCCTACACGTTCATGTTCGGCGTTTGCCATCCGCGCAGCCGCGGGCGCCTCACCTTGTCAAGCGCCGACTCCCGCGCCAAGCCGCGGATCGATCCCGCCTATCTGTCGGAACCGGATGATCGGGCAACCTTCCGAGAGGCCCTCGACCTCGCGCGATCCGTGGGCAATGCGGCGCCAATGGACGAATGGCGGGCCGAGGAACTGCTGCCAGGCCCGTCGATCCAAGAGCCCTCGGACGTCGACCACTTCATTGCCAGGGCGGCCATGACCCATCATCATCCGGTCGGCACCTGCCGCATGGGATCGGAAGGTGATGGTGTGGTCGACGGTGCCTTGAAACTGCATGGTTTGGACAATGTCTTCGTGGTCGATGCCTCGGTTGTCCCGAGGATCACAACCGGCCCCATCAACGCGGCGATCATCGCGATGGCGGAACGCGCGGCCGACTTGTTGAGCGCGTCTTGATCGGACGGACATTGCGTCGGAGGGCGTCTGTCATTACCATATGAAAAACTATTCTCGCGGGATGAGAATAGAACAAGGGGGCGTTATGGTTACGGTTCGGGGACGGGTTTCCCAAACGCAAAGCAGCGAGATCACCACAGGGCTGCGCACCCTCGCGCTGGGGCATCGCATCCTGCATCGCGAGCACCACGCCGATATGACCCTGGGGCACCTGTCCTGGCGTGACCCGTTTGGTCGCGGCATCTGGTTGAAGCGCGCTCAGATTGGCCTCGATGAGGTCACGGAAGCCGATTTCATGCTGCTCGATTTCGACGGCGCCATGATCGAAGGCGAGGGCGAACTGCATCGGGAATGGCCGATCCATACCGAACTGATGAAGCACCGGCCCGAGATCCATGCCGTCGCCCATACCCATCCCAAGCACGCGACCCTCTTTTCCAGCACCGAGAGCGTCTTGCGCCCCCTCACCAACGAAGGCGTCTGGTTCGACATTCCGCCGGGCCGCTTCGTCGCCACCAGCGACCTGATTGAAACGGTCGCGCTCGGTACCGGTCATGCCGAGGCGATGGGTGAGGCCGACGCGGTCTTCCTGCGTAATCACGGCGTAAGCTTTGTTGGAAGGTCGATCCAGGAACTGTGCCTGGTCGGCATCTTCTTGGAAAAGGCCTGCCGGGCGCAGCTCACCTTGGCGCAAAGCGGCCTCAGCTTCGCCTGGCCCTCCTGTGGCGAGGTGCGGCGGAAGAAAGCCAACATCTATACGCCCAACGCCATCGCCAACTTTTGGGACTATTACGTGCGCAAGGTCACCGAGCAGCCGGAGGCACGGCCATGACGAGCCAAGGTGTAAAGATACCGACCATTACGCTCAGCGCCGGGCCGGTCGATGCCTATCCGGCCGTGCTGCGGGCCTTGGGCCGCACCGTCACCTACGATTTCGACCCCTACTTCCAGGGCGTGTTCGAACGCACGGCGCGCAAGGCCGCCCAAGCGCTGAACACCGATCAGCCGCCCCTGATCCTGCAAGGCGAACCGGTGTTGGCGCTGGAGGCGGCGGCCGCGTCGCTGATCGGGCCGGAGGATGTGGTGCTCAACCTCGCCTCCGGCGAATACGGCAAGGGCTTCGGCTATTGGGCGGCGCGCTATTGCAAGGAAGTGGTTGAGATCGAGGTGCCGTACAACGACGCGATCGCGCCGGACCAGGTGCGCGAGGTGCTGGAACAGCGCCCGGACATCGCCGTGCTCTCGGTCTGCCATCACGACACGCCGTCCGGCACGATCAACCCGGTCAACGAGATCGGCGCGCTGTGTCGCCAGCACGATGTCCTGATGATCGTCGACGCCGTTTCGTCCTGGGGCGGCATGGATGTCGACCCCGTTACCAGCCACTCGGACGTCTTCATTACGGGGCCGAACAAGTGCCTGGGCGGCACGCCCGGCCTGTCGCTGGTCCATGTCAGCGATCGGGCCTGGGATCACATCGACGCCAACCCAAACGCGCCCTTCGCCTCGATGCTGAGCATGACCGATTGGCGCAAGGCCTGGCGCGCGGATGAGAAGTTCCCCTTCACGCCGTCGGTCGCCGAGGTCAACGGGCTGGAGGCCGCGCTGGACCTGTACCTGGAAGAAGGCCCGGAGACGGTTTGGGAACGCCACGCGCTGACCGCCCGCGCCTGCCGCGAGGGCATGAAGGCCATGGGGCTAACCTTGTGGCCGGCGCGCGAGGAGATCGCAGCCGACACCTGCACGACCATTCGCGTGCCGGAGGGGCTGGAAGACGAAGCGATCCGCCAGGCGACGCGCGACCTTTACGGTGTCGTTTTCTCCGCCGGGCGCGGCTCGCTGGTCGGCAAGCTGATCCGCATCGGCCATATGGGCCCGGTCGCGGAACCGGTCTACGCCACGGTCGCGATCACCGCCTTAGGCGGCGCGATCAATCATCTCGGCGGCAGCGCGGACATCGGTGCCGGCATCACCGCCGCGCTTGCCGTGATCAACGCAGCCAGGGTCTAATCAACTCAAGCACGCAACAGGGGAATCGGCATGGGCAGTCTTGATGGCAAGGTCGCGATCGTTACCGGGGCCGCGCAGGGCATTGGCGCCGCCATCGCGCGTCGGTTGGCGGCGGACAATGCGCGGGTCGTGATCGGCGATCTCAACCTCGAAGGGTCGGCCAAGGTCGCCGAGGGATGCGGCCATGGCGCCTTTGCGCTGAAGCTCGACGTTGGCGACCCGGAATCGGTCGGCGATTTCTACAACGAGGTCGAGGCCAAGGCCGGCCATCCGGACATCCTGGTCAACAACGCCGCCATCGTGCCCTTCATCGCCTGGGACGAGGTCGATTTCGACCATTGGCGCATGATCATGCGGGTCAATCTGGACGGCGTCTTCCTGATGTGCCGGGCGGGGTCGGACCGCATGCGCATCGAGGGTACCAAGGGCCGGATCGTCAATATCTGCTCCAACACCATCTTCGCCGGGACACCCAACATGGCGGCCTATGTCGCGGCCAAGGGCGGCGTGCTGGGCCTGACCCGTTCGCTGGCGACCGAACTGGGCGGCCACAAAATCACGGTCAATGCCGTGGCGCCCGGCCTGACCGCCAGCGAGGGCGTGCTCGACAGCCCCCACAAAGAGGCGTTCGACTTCGTCGAGATGCTGCAGGCCGTCAAGGGCAAGGGCACGCCCGACGACATCGCCCCGATCGTCGCCTTCCTGGCCTCTGACGAGGCTCACTGGATCACCGGCCAGACGATCAACGTCGACGCCGGCATGGTGCGGTGGTAGGGCGACTAGCGAGGATTAGACAATGATGTGATGAGCTGCCTTGATCTGCCTGCGATCATCCGGCTCTGCTTAAGGATCTTCATGTTTATGAGGCGAACCTGGCCATCAGGCAAAAGTGCAGGCGGGCCTGAAATCTCCTCGCTGCTCGCAACCAATGAAACATCCGAGGCGATGGGAAGCAAAATCTTTGTGTCAGGATGATCAAGATGCGAACTTTCTGGCAGGCCAAAGCGAACGAAGGGGTTTCCTCCGATTACGAAGCTCTTTCTGTCTCCCTGCGGCTTTGCGGCAAAGAGCGTCATTTCATTGAGCCGGTTTAAGATACGTGGGTTGAGTCTGGCTATCGATTGAACAATTGAGTTCCGCTGAATCCGTTTTTGAAAATCCGGGTCTGCAACTAACTGTTTTTCGCTCCTGTTGAGTGGCCGGACGTCTCTTTTGAATTCCTCTATGAGGTTTCGAAAATACTGATCATAGTCGATGTGTCTGACAGATTGGGATACAAAGTCAGGAGTCCTCTTCTGCTGAAGATAGAAGAAGAAAACCAGTACCTCGCGATCTCGGTCGGGTATCGACAAAGGCCTGTTGCAGCGTGTGTCTGAGACGATTGTGTCGATTATTGGGTCGGCTTTCGACTCGATTTCGGAAAAGGCTTCTTCGAGATCAGATATTACCTCCCCGTCCTCTTTCACAAAATTGTAGAAGTTCTTTTTTACAAATAGATTTTCCGGTGTTGCTTCAATTATATTCGAACTTTGATCTGATTTATTGTAGGCAAACAACCTGTTTTGTGAGTTTACAAATCTCTTAAGCAGCATTCTTGGAATGTAGTGATGCCTTGCTGGCGAATTCATGATGCCAGTTGAAACCTTTCAGTGCCCAAATGATCATTCCGCCTGGCACTGGCCCTTTTCCGGGTTACCAAGTGCGTGGGTGAACCTCTATTACAACAACGCACAGCATCGATCGCACTGCCGCAGTAACGACAGTCGAACGCGTGCTCCGAGTTCAGGCCAGCCGTCAGAACACCCAATGTGCCGACCAGCCGACA
Organism: Pseudomonadota bacterium; assembly: GCA_039177555.1. Taxonomy (GTDB): domain Bacteria; phylum Pseudomonadota; class Alphaproteobacteria; order DSM-16000; family Inquilinaceae; genus JANQGH01. The sequence continues at coordinate 17,694 of JBCDFV010000012.1, forward strand.
ATAAACAACCAAAAAGCCATAGGGTTGACGGTCAAGAGTAAAAGGCCGGTGCCGTCTTATAGGTTCCGAACTGCTCCATATCGTGGCCGACATAGACCTCGGCGTCGTGCTTCAGCGCGATATCCTTCAGCTTGCGGATCGACTTCACGGCCGCTGACGGGTCGAGGTGGAAGCTGGAGATGATCTCTTCCTCGAAACCCTTGGTCGTGTAAGTGGCGTCGACAACGAACAGCATCGGCCTGCGGCCGGCGAGTTCCACCATCAGTGAATAGTGGCCGATCGTGTGCCCTGGGGTTTCGATCAGATGGACACCCTTGGCGATTTCCTGCGGGCCCGTCAGCAATTCGACCTTTGGTTGCCAGGAATCCATCGCCGGGTCCGGCGGCAGGTCCTTGCCCTGGCGCTTGGCCTGTGCGCGCAGCATGTCGGGGTGAAAGGTCATGTCTGAATAGCCGAGGACTTCGAACGGCTCAGGGTTCTTGCACTGGCCGAATTCGGCGGCGTGGCAGACCGTTACGGCGTCTTTCAGGTGTTTGTTGCCGCCGCAATGGTCGAAATGATAGTGCGAGTTGACGACGTAGTTTACGTCCTGGGCGCGAAAGCCCGCCTTTTCCAGCGCGCCCGGGATGGTTTGTTCCTGGGTCTGCTGGGGTTTTTCGAACGGCAACACGGCCATGACGTGGTCGTAGTCGTAGCCGGTGTCGAACAGGTACAGCCCGTCCGCATGGTCGATCAGGATCGAATAGACCGGGAACCGAACCTCGCCCGCCGGTCCCCGGTTCCAGTTGATGTGGAAACCGTCGATCACCAGCGTGCCGCCATCCAGAAGGTAGACCTTGGTATCTTTCATTGCTTTTGCCTCCCCGTGTCAGTCTGATTGAAGTCTAACGCTGTCCGCGCACATAGGGCAGCCCCAGTGCCGCCGGCAGGGCCGAACGCCTGGCAAAGATCACCAGCACGAGCATGACCATGGCGAAGGGCAGCATCTGCACCACATCCGTAGGCACATTTACGCCACCGACCTGCAAGGCTGTGGTCAGCGACAGGCTGGCGCCGAACAGCAGTGCGCCGTAGAGCACCCAGGTCGGGTGCCCGCGCGCCAGCATGGCCAGCACGATCGCGATGAAGCCGGCCCCGCCGGTCATGAACGGAATGAAGATGCCGGCGCCGATCATCGACATATAGGCGCCACCCAGGCCGGCCATCATACCTGTGAACAGCACGGCAAGGGTGCGCGTCGTCGTGACCGAAACGCCAGCTGCGTCCAGGGCCGCGGGCTTGTCGCCGGCGGCCTGCAGGTTGAGGCCGACATTCGTGCGCCGGAAGACCCAGACCAGAACAAAGACGGCGATGATGGCCAGATAGACGCTGGGGTGCCGGTCGAAGATTCCGGGACCGACGATGGGGATCTGGGACAGCAGTGGGATGGGCAGCGTGTCGACCGCCGGCAGGCGCGGATAGGTGCGGCTGAACTGAACATGGTGCAGCAGGGCCGTGATGCCGTCCGCGCCCAAGGTCAGCGCGATGCCGATGACGATCTGGTTTAGCCCGAGGCGCACGCACAGCAGCGCCATCAGTGAGGCCAGGATCAGCCCGCCGACGGCGCCGCCGAGAAAGCCCAGCCATAGCGATCCGCTCAAGAACGCGACGTAAAAGCCGGTATAGGCACCGAGCAGCATCATGCCCTCGATGCCGATGTTCAAGACGCCGGCCTTTTCGGAGACCTGCTCGCCCAGCCCGGCCAGCAACAGCGGGATGCCGGCGGCGATGGCGCCGGCCACCAGCGAGATCAGAAAGGCGTCGCTCAACAGGCCCGACATGGCGCGCTCAGGCCCGCCGCGCCAGCGCGCGCCGATGGCTCAGCCATTCGGTCAGGGCCATGAAGATCAGGATCAGCGCGACCAGTACTAGAACGAAATAGTTGGGCAGGTCGGCCCGACGCGAGGCGGTTTCCCCGCCGATCGACAGCATGGCGAAGAAGAAGGTGAAGCCAATCACCGCAATGCCGTTGAAGCGGGCCAGGAAGACCAGCGGGATGATGGCCAGCCCATAGCCCGGGTTCCAATCCGCCCGGACGTTGCCCCAGACGCCCAGGATTTCCACCGAGCCTGCCAAGCCCGCGAGCCCGGCGCTGAGGCCAAACGTGACGACGGTCAGCAAGGGCACCGATAGGCCGGCATGCAGCGCGGCCTTGGGGTTGGCGCCGACCGTCTGCAGACGCAGGCCAAAGGCGGTTCTGGTCATCACCCAATGAACCACCAAGATCACCACCACCGCGATCACGACGCCGATATTGATCGTCGTGCCGAACAGCCGCGGCAGGCGGTCATCGGTCGCCAGCGTCAGGGTCTGGGGCACGGTGGTGTTGGGGTCGTTGAACGGGATCTTGATCAGCACGTTGGCCAGGCTGACGCCCAGAAAGCTCATCATCAGGGTCGTAACGATCTCGTTCACGCCTTGATAGGCCTTCAACAGCGCCGGGATCAGAGACCAGACCGCGCCGACCAGGAAACCGGCAACCATGCCGACGGGCAGCACAATCCAGGCGGGCACCGATTGGATCATCGAGGCGGATAGCGCTGCGGTGATGACGGCCGCCAGTAGAAACTGTCCATCGATGCCCAGGTTCCAGAGACCGGCACGGAACGCGACGATCAGACTGGCACCCAGTAGAATCAATGGCGCGCAGCGCGTGATCGTTTCCTGCAGGCCGATCCAGGAGATCAGGCCCCGCCGCACGATATTGACGTAGAACGAGATCGGGTCGCGGCCCAGCAACAGCAGGATGACCGCCCCGACGATCAGCGCCAGCAGGATCGGTACCAACGCCAACACGATGCGGACCAGCCATTCCGGCATCCCAGTGCCTTGGCCTGACAAGCCGGCGGCTGTCGGCGTCGGATCGTTTGTGCCGGCGTCCGCCGTCATGCCGCCGCGCCGACGCCGATCATCAACTCGCCGACCCGTCTTTGGGCGTCGCGGTCATTGTCGACGATGCCGACCATCCGGCCTTGCAGCATGACGCCGATCCGATCGGACAGTTCCAGGATTTCATCCAGATCGGTCGAGATCAGGACCGTCGCCACGCCCTGGTCCGCCTGTTCGCGGATCGCGCGCCGGGCGAACTGGATGTTGTTCGCGTCCAGGCCATAGGTCGGTTTGTTGTAGATCACCGCGATCGGCGCGTTGTCCAATTCGCGTGCCAGCAGCGCCTTTTGGATGTTGCCGCCGGACAGCCGGCCGATGGGCGTTTGAGGCCCCGGCGTGCGCACGTCATGGCGGTCGATCAAGGTGCGCGCGTGGCGCTCGACCTCGCGCTTGCGGATGGTTCCGTTGCGCCAGAACGGCTCGTCGCCGATGCGCTTCAGCAGCAGATTGAGGCCGACCTGGAAGGTGCCGACCGTGCCTTCGCCAAGTCTGTCGTCGGTGACATAGCGAAGGCCGGCGCGCTGGCGCTGAACCACTGACAGGCCGCTGATCGGTTCGCTCTTCAGGCTCAACGATCCGCCGACGATCCTACGCTGACCTGCCAGGGCCTCAGCGAGTTGCTTTTGGCCGTTGCCGTCGACGCCCGCGATGCCGAAGACCTCGCCCGCCCGTACCTGGAACGCCACGCCGCTCACGGCGGGCTCGCCCGGTCCGGCAGCGGCCACCAGTTCGTCCGCCGACAGGACGACCGGCCCGTCGATCAGACGGCTGTTGTTCCGGTCGGCGTCGCCGCCGGCGCCTTCGGGTGACGCGGTCCCGAACATCAGATCGACGATCCGCGTGATGGCCTGATCCTCGCCCAGCGCCGCCAGTTGGTCGGGCGTCAGTTCGCCGACCTTGCGGCCGAGCTTCAGCACGGTGACGCGGTCGCCGAAGCGCACCGCCTCGTTCAGCTTGTGCGTGATGAACAGGATGGCGATGCCGGCATCGCGCAGCCGGCCCATGACCTGGCCCAGGTCCTCCACGCCCTTCGGCGTCAGCATCGCCGTCGCCTCGTCCAGGATCAGCACCTGCTCGCCGCGCCACAGCGCCTTGACGATCTCGACCTGCTGCTGCTGGCCCAGCGACAGGTCCCCCAGCGTGGCATCCTCCGGCAGCGATATGCCCAGCATCTCGCTGATTTCGCCCAGCCGCCGCCGGGTCGCGGCCCGGTTCATGCGCTGGTGCCAGGGCGCGCCCAGCATCAGATTTTCCAGAACCGTAAGGGTCGGAACCAGCGTCGGATGTTGGTAGACCGTGCCGATGCCAAGCTCCAACGCGCGCCTCGGGCTTGAGATCGCCGTCGCCTGGTCCCGTACGCGGATGGCGCCGGCGTCCGGCTGCAGCATGCCGGACAGCATGGCGATCAAGGTCGACTTGCCCGCGCCGTTCTCGCCGAGCAGGGCTTGCACTTCGCCGGGGTAGATCGATAGCGAGACGTCGTCGTTGGCGACGACGCCGGGGAAGCGCTTTGTCACGCCGTCGACGACGACGATCGGCGCATTGGCGCCGGTTTCAGCCGTGGCCGCTGGCAACGAGTTGGTCATCGGCGAAACCGGACTCTAACGACATAAAAATGGCCGGGACGCGCTTAGCCGTCCCGGCCTCTCAAACAAAACGCTACTCGCTCGCGTCGACCGTGGTCATCAGCGCGCGAACCTCCTGCGCGTCGAAGATCGCGGGTACCTCGACGGCGCCGTCGATGATTGCCTGGCGGACCTCCATCAGTTCGGTCCAGGTTGCCGGCGGGATGTATTCGGTCTGCAGCAGCACGACGGAGTCGTCCTCCAGCCCGATCTCATATCCGACCGCGCCGAAGTCGCCATTGTTCAGATCGTCGATCATCGCGGTGTAGACCGGCTCGAGATTCCAGACCACCGACGACAGCAGAAAACCGGTGTCGATCGACGACTTGTCGCCGATCACATCGATGAACCACGCCTGGTCGCCATCCACGGCCGGCGTGGTCTCGATCGCCTGCAGCATGCCGAAAGTCGAGCCGTTGCCCTGGCCGAAGACGATGTCCGCGCCCGCCGCGATGACGGATTCGGTCACCCGGCGACCGCCGGCGGCATCGGCATAGGCGGCCGGGCCGATCACGGCATAGATGATGTCGATGTCCGGGTTGGCCGCCCGCGCGCCGAGCGCGAAACCGGCCGACTGGCTGTTCCAGGACGGCGGTTCGCCCGACACGACAATGCCGACCGTGTCGGTGCGTGACATGTTCGCCGCCAGGATGCCGGCCAGATAGGCGCCGTCATGACCGCTGAGCGTGTAGTCGGCGATCAGGCCAGGCTCGACCGCTTCCGGCGTATCGACGATGGCAACCGCCACGCCGGTCTCATGCGCCACCTCGGGGGCGGCCGTGTTGTAGCCGGAGGCGTGGGCGATGATCAGGTCCGCGCCTTCGCCCGCCAGTTCGCGCAAGGTCGGGCGCACGTCGCCATAGCCGAGACCTTCGGCGGTGATGACCTCGACACCCATGGCCTCAGCGGCCGCGCGCGCCGCGTCGACGCCCTGCTGGTTCCAGCCGAAGTCCGTGCCTTGCTCAGGCGTCATAACGGCGATGATTTCGACCTGCGCCTGGGCCGGCCCGGTCGCGAAGGTCAGCGCGCCGACCGCTGCCATGGTCGTCAGAAAGGTGTTTCGAACTGCTCGGTAAGCCATGATACCCCCTCTTGTCCTGTGGCGCGGCGTCTCTTCTAACCGGACGCCCCACGTTTGATGTGACCGCCATGATGATAACCTGATGCGGTCGCATCGATTTTCACAATGTGAAAACGCGTTTGCGTTTTCTGGTAAAACCGTACCGACCCGATCGTCGCAATGCAACGCTTTCGATGGGCGTATGCGATGGCGCCATTCGGTCTCGCGTTAGACGTACTGGCAGTCTGCACGCGCAGCGCCCAGTCGGCAACGCAGCGTGATCGCCCTGTCGGCGGTTCGCAGGCGGTCCACTGCAGGCTCCGTCCAAAACGCTCTTTCAGAGCCCGGCTGTCCACAGATCAGGCGCTCGACCGCCATATGGTCGCCGACCTCGTTCAGGATGGCGACGTCGCCGGTTGCGCTTCGGACCAACAGGGCCTGCGTCGCTTGGTCGCCTGGCGGGATCGGTCCGATGGAGACCTCGAACCAGTGGGCGAGCAGGAACTGACAGACAAGCGGCGCGGAAGCCGAGCCATTGACGATCGTCAGATCCGTCGATGTCCACTCCCCGTCCGAGGCCAACGCGGGCGCGGACGGCAACGGGTCGATCACGACAACCAGGGCGACCAGAGCGGCCGCCAGGCTAAAGCCGCATGCGTGACGCCTGTTCGCTGAGCTGTTGGGCGGCGGTCTTGACACTATCCAGGATCTCATGGCGTCGTTTGTCATCAATGTTTTGTGCAAGGCCCGCTACGGTTAGCGCGCCGACCACGTCCTTGCCGTCCGCAACCGGCGCCGCGGCCGCCCAAATGCCTTGGTCGACCTCGCCGTGGCTGACGCTCCAGCCTCTCGTCCGGATCGTGGCCAGTTCCTGTTCCAGCTCGGCTCTGGCGGTGTCGTCGCCCGCCGGAAGGGATCGGAAATAGTGATCCAACTCCTGCGGGTTCAGGGCGGAGAGCAGGATCTTGGCCGCCGCGCCGCGATGCAACGGCATGGCCCGTCCGACATCGAAGGACAGGCGCACCGGGTGCGGACTTTCGGACCGCGCGACGCACACCGCGCTCTGCGCCACGCGCCTTAGCAGCAGACTGGTCTCGCCGCAGGTTTCGGTGATGGCGCGCAGGATCGGCATGGCCTTCTCCGCCAGCGGGTTCGCGGCAAGCGCGGCCCTGGCCAGGGGCAAGGCGCGAACGGACACGACATAGCTGTTCGACGGCCCTTCCTCCAGCAGGCCGACCTCGCGCAACAGCGAGATATAGCGATAGGCCGTCGAAAGCGGGACGTCGGCCGCCTTGGCCAGCTGCTCCGCCGTCGCCGACGGACGGCTTTCGTCGAAGCTCATCAGCAAGCGCAGCACCTTGCGTGAGCTTCCGGTTCCTGACGTTTTTTGGCCGGCACGTGCCACAGGCACCTCCCAAATCCCTCTGTCAAATCTCCCCCTCTCGTCATCGCTTTCAGGCGCGAAGCGTGATCGCCGCTTTGCCGACTGACGAGCAAGGGTTGAATTATATAGCTGACTAGACTATCGGATGGTTATCAATCTTCTCATATAATGGTAAACACATCTCACAGTTTGACAACGCAAAACCCGGTCCATACTGTTTGGCTTACAAAGCCCGCCATAAACCCGCCGGTAAGATGTCGGGGACGTCATTCATAACCCGCGCGCCTTTGGGCGTGCCGTGAGAACCAGCGGTGATCGAGGAGATCGGACCATGGCTGACACCACAGTCATAGACAAAACGGACAGCAATCGCGAGGCGGCGCTTGGCGCCCTCTACGACGATGTTTTCAACGCACACATGTTTCCGTTCTGGGCGACCACGACGGATGTCGCGCACGACGAAGTCAAGCAGCTGATGGCGACCAAGCGGGCGGTGCCGTATCTTTGGCGCTACCGCGATCAGATCGGCCCGCTGCTGGAACGCTCGGCGGAACTGGTGACCATGGATGATTCCGAGCGCCGCTCGCTCGTGCTGGTCAACCCCGGCCTGGCGCCGACGCGCGCGACCGTCTCGACGCTTTACACCGCCTATCGCTTGAACGACCCGCATGAGGTAATGCCGCCGCACCGGCACTCGCCCAACGCCATCCGCTTCGGCCTGACGGGCGAGATGAACTTCACCGGCGTGGAGGGCGAGGACATCACCTTCGGCCCCGGTGACCTGGTGCTGACCCCGCACGACACCTGGCACAATCACGGCAACACGGGCGACGAGCCGGCGGTCAACCTGTCCGTCTTGGACCTGCCCTTGGTCGAGATCCTGAACGCGATCTATTTCGACCATGATTACAAGGAAGTCAAAGACGGCAAGATGGTCGCGGCCAAACAGCAAAGCGCGCGCTTCCCGTCCGACTATTCCGCCCGCATCTACGAGTCCGGCGGTTACACGCCCCGCTTCGTCAACCATCATCGCGGCACCGGCGCGGCGTCGCCGATGTATCTCTATCGCTGGGCGCCGATGCGCGAGATGCTGGACAAGCACAAGGACTGGGACGGCGACCCTTACGAGGCGCTGATGGTCGAATACACCGATCCGACGACCGGCGGCCCCGTCTACAAGACCGTAACCTTCTTTGCCCAGATGCTGCGGCCGGGCGAGAAGACGCAGCCGTTGAAGCAGACGGCCAGCCTGCTCGTCGCGCCCTTCGAAGGCAGCGGCTACTCGATCATCAACGACCAGCGTTTCGATTGGCAGCAGTTCGATACCCTGGCGGTGCCGGGCGGAGACTGGTGCCAGCACGTCAACGGCTCGGACACTGATCCGGCGATCCTGCTCGTCGCCAGTGACGAACCGACATTGAAGAAGCTGGGCTTCTACAAAAAATGGGGCCGCGACGGCTCGGGCGACGTGGTTTCGCTCGTCTAACAACGAAGATGCGATGACAGTGGGGGCGGCTCGGCACGACCGGGACGTCCTGACGACAAGGAGGCTTTGAGATGACCATTGCGGCGGTAATTGGATTGGGCACCATGGGGCCCGGCATCGCGGCCACGCTGGCGCGCGGCGGCATGAAGATCCGGGTTTACGACACCAGTGCCGAGGCGTTGGAAAAGGCGCCCGGTATGGTCGCCATGGCGTTCGGCGTGCTGGACCGGCTGGACATGCCCGACAAGGGTTCCGCCGACGACATCTCGTACCATACCGATCTGGCCGAGGCCGTGGACGGCGTCGATTTGGTTGTCGAGACCGTGCCGGAGAAGCTGGAGATCAAGGCAGCGGTCTTCGCTGAGTTGGACAAACATGTCTCGAAGGATTGCGTGCTGGCGTCCAACACGTCGGGCATCCCGATCACCAAGCTGCAAGAGGGCATTTCCAACCCCGGCCGGGTTATCGGCATGCACTGGTCGAACCCGCCGATGATCATCCCGATGATCGAGGTCATCGCAGGCGGCCAGACCGATCAGGGCACTGTCGACTGGATGTGCGACACCATCAGGGGTCTCAACCTGCTGCCCGTGGTGGTGAAGAAGGATGTCGCCGGTTTCGTCGAAAACCGCATCCTCTATGCGATCATGCGCGAGTCCGTCGACCTGGTCGAACAGGGCGTGATCGACGCCGAGGGGCTGGACACCTGTGTCCAGTGGGGCATCGGCTACAAGCTGGCGATCATCGGCCCGATGGCGCTGTTGGACATGGCCGGCCTCGACATCTACCAGGCCGTCGGCAGCTATTTGAATGCCGAGCTGTGCAATCGGCCGGACGTTTCGCCCTACATCACCGACCGCACCAAGGACGGCAATCTGGGCCAGAAGACCGGGTCGGGCATCTTCTCGTACACGCCGGACGATGTTCAGCGGTTGCGCGGCGAACGCGCCGCCGCCTTCGTCGCCGTACGCAAGGCGCTGGAAGGCAAATCCTGATCGCCCGCACTTGATCCCGTAAACTCAGGAGAGCGCCGGCATGGCCGATGCGCGCAATACCAAGCTTGTCGGTCATGTCGACTGTCCGGGCGGCGGCCAGGTATGGGTCGAAGGCACGACCCTTTATATCGGCCATATGCGCTACCCCTCCGGCACGTCGATCGTCGATGTGTCCGATCCCACGAAGCCGCAGCCGCTGGCACGGATCGACATGCCCACCGGCTGGCATTCGCATAAGGTGCGGGTCGCCAACGATGTGATGCTGGTCAATCAAGAACGGCAGGGGCAGGACGGGGATGCCGAATTCGGCGGCGGCCTGGGCATCTACGACGTCTCCAAGCCGTCCGACCCGAAGCTGATCACCAAGTGGCGGACGGGCGGCAAGGGCGTGCACCGTTTCGACTTCGACGGCCGTTACGCCTATATCTCGCCGACGGCCGACGGCTATGTCGGCAATTTCTGTATGATCCTGGACCTGGCTGACCCCAGCAATCCCACGGAGGTCGGCCGCTGGTGGATTCCCGGCCAATGGCAGGCCGGCGGCGAGGACTATCCGTGGGACAATTGGGTGGCGCCCCGCTGTCACCACCCGCTGCGCCACGGCAACCGGCTTTATGTCAGCTACTGGCATCACGGCCTGTTCATCCTCGACATCGAGGACATGTCCCAGCCCAAGCTGATCTCCCAGTTGAATACCAGCCCGGCCTACCCGCACCCGACCCACACCTGCCTGCCCATCCCCGACCCGCTGAAGGGCCGCCAGATCATGGTCGTGGCGGATGAGGATGTGGCCAAGCTGTGGCCGTCGGCACCGGCCTTCGCCTGGGTCTTCGACATTACCGAGGAACGGCTGCCGCTGCCGATCAGCACCATCAACGTGCCCGGCATCGACCCGGACGGATCGCCCCAGCCGCCCATGACAGGCTGCCACCAGCCGTCGGAACGGTTCAGCGGCACGATCATCCCATTCGCCTGGTTCGCCCAGGGGCTGCGCCTGTTCGATATCGCCGATCCCTATCAACCGAAGGAGGTCGGCCATTACCAGCCGGACCCGCCGAACGGCGCCGAACGCTCGTCGTCCAACGATGTCACCATCGATGAGCGTGGCCTGATCTATCTGATCGACCGCCAGCGCGGCGTCGACATTATCGAAACCAGCGTCTTTTGACGGGAGAGCCTCCCATGTCCGACAGCGGCAAACGCGCCGACAAGTACCCGATCGGCAAGCGCAATCCGAACCTGCCGTTTCACCCGGCCGTGCGCGCCGGCGACTTCATCTATGTCTCCGGCCAGGTCGCCAAGGACGAGAACGGCGTCATGTGCGGCGGCACGATCGAGGAGCAGACGAAATGGACGCTGGAGGCGATCCGCCGGGTGCTGGCCGAGGAAGACGCGGATCTCGCCGACGTGGTCAAGATCACCACCTATCTCGAGGATGCGCGCGATTTCGGCCGCTACAACGGCGTGTTCAAACAGTACTTTCCCGACGGCAATGTCTCGCGCACGACGGTCGAGGCGCGGGCGGTGATCGCCACCGGCATCGAGATGGATGCGGTGGCCTACAAGCCGCTCAAGGACTGACCCCAGACCTTACTCTAGGAGCCACCTCTATGATCCGCCTTCTCGGCCGCAAGACATCCGGCAATGTGCAAAAGGTCCTGTTCCTGTTGGAGGAGCTGGGCCTTGACTACGAGCGCGAGGATTACGGCCGCCAGTTCGAAAACACCCAGACGGAAGCCTATCTGGCCATGAACCCGACCGCCAAGGTGCCGACCCTGGTCGACGGCGATCTGGTGATCTGGGAATCGAACACGATCCTGCGCTATCTGGCCGCCAAGGCCGGCAGCGACCTCTATCCCGACGACCTGGGCGCGCGCACCCAGGTCGAACGCTGGATGGACTGGCAACTGGCCTCCCTGAACCCGCCCTACCTGGCCGTGTTCAAGGGCAGCCGGCTGGACCCGGCCGAGCGAGGCGCTGGCTTCGACGCCAGTGCGAAGGATCTGGCTGCCCAGCTAACCACTCTGGACGGCGCGCTGGCCTGTCGCGATTGGCTCGCCGGCGACGCAAAGTCGCTGGCCGAGTATTGCCTGGGCCCGATCATCCCGCGCTGCCTGAACTTCCCGATCGACCTGCCGGCGCTCGACCATCTGCGCGCCTGGCAGCAAAGGGTTGCCGCGCTGCCGGCCTATGCGCGGGCGGTGCCGACCTAGGCGCGCAATGACCGCCCAGCCGGCCACGAAACACGGGGTTTTGGGCCTGGGCCGTGCGGCCCTGCGCTGGGCGCTCGGCCTCTTGTTGATCGCCATGGTGCTGCTGAACGTGGCCAACGCCGCCGGCCGTTATCTGTTCGGGCACGCGATCACCGGCGCCGATGAGGTTCTGGTCTTCTCCATGGTCTGGCTGGTCTTCGCCGGCGTGGTGCTGGTGACGGCGGAGGGCCGCCATCTACGGCTTGATTTGACCGCGACGCTGTTCGCCGGACGGTTCGGGGCCGCCCGCGCGCTGCTGATCAACCTGATCATCGCTGCGCTCTGCTTTTACGTCGCCTTGCAGTCCTGGGAAATCATTGGCCGCTTGGGCCAGATCGGCCAGCGCAGCATGGCGCTGGGCATTCCCATGGTCGTGCCGCACGCCGCCATCGCCATTGGCCTCGCGGCGACCGCCATTGTCGCGCTGCTGCTTGCTCTCGGCCAAGCGCGCCGCTTGTTTGCTCCCAATGGCGGCGGGGACCGTGAGACTTGACCTGGACCTTGCTGGCCTTGCCCGTGGCGCTGTTCGTCTTCGGCGTCCCGGTCTTCGCGGTCCTGTTGGCCGGCGCGACGGTGACGCTGCTGCTGTTCATGCCCATGCCGGCCATGGTGCTGCCGCAGATCATGTTTGGCGGCGTCGACAAGTTCGCGCTGTTGGCGGTGCCCTTCTTCATCTTCGCTGGCGAGCTCATGGGCAGGGGCGGCATCGCCGACCGGCTGGTCGACTGGGTGCTGTCGCTGACCGGCCATGTGCGCGGCAGCCTGGGCATGGCCACCGTCGGCACCGCGACCCTGATGGGTGCGGTCTCCGGCTCCAGCCCCGCCACGGTCGCCGCCACCGGCCGCACGCTCTACCCGAAGCTGATCGAGCAGGGCTACGGCAAGCGCTTCTCGCTCGGTCTGATTGCCTCCAGCGGCTCCATCGCCATCGTCGTGCCGCCCTCCATCGCCATGATCCTCTATGGTGCCAGCGGCGAACAGTCGATCCCGCGCCTGTTCCAGGCCGGCCTGCTGCCGGGCCTGCTGATCGCTGCCCTGATGATGGGCTATATCCTGATCTGGGCCGCGCGCACCCACGCAGCACCTCAGCAGGGCTTCCGGTTCAAACTGTTCCTGCACGCCACCAAGCGCGCCTGGGCAGCGCTGCTCATGCCGGCCTTGATCCTGATCGGCATCTATGCCGGCTGGTTCTCGCCGACGGAGGCCGGCGGCGTCGCCTGCCTCTACGCCATGCTGGTGGCCCTGTTCGTCTACCGCACGCTGAACCTGCGCGGCATCATCGAGGCGGCGGCCGAGGCGGCCTATCTCACCGCCCAGATCCTGGTCATCGTCGCGGCCGCCGGCGTCTTCTCCTACATCCTGACCGTCAACGGCATTCCGCAGGGGCTGGTCGGCGCCATCGTGGAGATGGACCTGACGCCGGTCAGCTTCCTGATCGCGATCAACATCCTGCTGCTGCTGCTCGGCTGCGTGCTGGACCCGACCTCCGCCATCCTGGTGCTGACGCCGATTCTGATGCCGGTGATCGCGCATCTCGGCATCGACCCGATCCATTTCGGCATCATCATGACCGTGAACCTGTCGATCGGCATGTTCACCCCGCCCTTCGGCCTCAACATCTTCGTCGCCCAGTCGGTGATTTCGTCCGATCTCGGCGCGATCTATCGCGGCATCCTGCCGTTCCTGGCCGTTCAGATCGCGGCACTCGCGATCATCACCTACGTGCCGGCCGTCTCGCTGGCGCTTTCTTGGATTTGGTAATCAAGCAGGGAGTGCACTCATGAAAACGCTAACCAACTTGACCATCGGTTCCACGCTCGTCCTCGCCGCCCTTGCAGCGCCGCTTACGGCTGAAGCGCAGACGACCATGAAGCTCGCCAGCGCCACCATCAACGACGTCCAGCACCAGTGGCAGCAGGTTTTCGCCGAGGAGCTGGCCGAACGCGTCGGCGACGCGGTCACGGTCGAGATCTACCCGGCCAGCCAGCTCGGCACCATCCCGCGCATGCTGGAGGGCGTGCTCTTGGGCACGATCGAGAGCTTCATCACCCCGACCGCCTTCCTGGTCGGCACCGATCCGCGCTTTCAGGTCTTCGGCGCGCCTGGCCTGTTTGACGATGGCGCCCAGGTCGGTGCCGTGCTGCACGACCCGGACTATCGCGACCATATCGAGACCATGGCGCTGGACAGCGGCCTGCGCGTCATCGGCGCGATCTACAACTCGCCGATCCTGATCCTCTCCGTCGAGCCGACCGAGACCCTGGCCGATTTCGAGGGCCTGCGCGTGCGCACCTTCGCAACCCCCTTGCAGATGGCCCCGATGGAGGCCCTGGGCGCCAGCCCGCTGCCCTTGGCCCTGTCAGAGGTCGTACCGGCCCTGCAGTCCGGCGCCATCGACGCCATGCTCGCCGGCATGCCGATCCTGACCGCGTTCCAGTATTACGACGTCGCCGAGTACGTCACCGACCTCAACTTCGCCACCGTGGTCTCGGTCAACGTCATCAACGAGGCCTGGTTCCAATCCCAGCCCGAAGACGTCCAAACCGCCATCCTCGAAGCCGGCCGCGCGGCCGAACAAGGGGTCCTGCAATGGGGCATCGACAATGTCGGCCGCTCCAACCAGGTCTGGCTCGACAATGGCGGCCAGATCCTGGACCTGTCCGACGCCGACATGGCCGAAATGCGCGCCATGTTCGCGGAAATCGCCGCGGAGATCATGGCGGCGGACCCGGCCGTTGAGGCGGAATATCAGCGGCTGCTCGGCGTGGTGGAAGCGCATCCTGGAGGGTAGGAGAAGCTGCTTTCTGTCATTCGACCATCGACACACGGCGCTTTGCCGCTCAACTGAACCTGATTTCTCGCTTCACGCCCGTCGCCAGCCCCGAGAGCAACGGCATGTGCGCGGCCTTCGTCAAAACCCTCAAGCGCGACTATGTCCGGGTCAACCCAATCCCCGACGCCAAGGCCGCGCTTGACCAGATCGCCGGATGGTTCGAGGACTATCACGAAAACCATCCTCTCTCAGGGCTCAACATGCGCTCGCCTCGCGAGTTCAGAAGAGCCCTCTAACCTGCCAGAGTGTCCGGTCAAATAGGGGCAACTCCAGAACCCTAAGGGATGTGGCTCCATGCTGAAAGAATCACTTATTAAGTATCGAGCGCTGTTTCCGAGTGAAGAAGAGACAGCAAAGATTGCTGAACGTTTGGCGTCAGAAAAAAATCCGACAAGTCGTTCCCGGATGGATTTTCATATTACTTCGAGCGCATTCGTTTTTAGTCCCAATCTGGAAAAAACTTTGTTGATCAGACATCGAGCGCTAAACAGATGGCTTCAACCAGGAGGCCACGTAGAAGATGGAGAAACACCTTGGGAGGGCGCTCAACGAGAAGTAGAAGAAGAAGCGGGTCTAAAAAATGCGAAGCTGCACAGATGGCACGAGATCAACAGTTTTTGTCCGGTCGATATAGACATACACAGCATTCCAGAGAGGCCAGATAAAGGTGAAGATAAACATCAGCATATTGATTTGCGTTACATGATGATGGCTGATGGGAACAACGATCTAACCCTTCAGGTTGACGAAGTCTTCGCCGCAGAATGGTGCGAGATGTCGCGTCTTAACAGCGTTACTACGCCATTGGTGACAAAAAGGATTGCGCGGATTATGGCTGTACAGAGAGGGTAATCGGCTGACAGTGCCGCTCGGTTGAGGGCTCGGGATTTCGGTGACAGTTTACGAAATCCCTTTTCTATCCGTACCGCATCGGTCGCGACGCCGTGGTCTCCGGCACGATCGGCCTCGCCTACGACACCCCGAACGGCCCCCATCGATGGACTATCGACCAACCACACGACGCTGTGCATGTTCCTGACGGAGGTCGACGACGATTTTTGCGTCTTCCGTCAGGCTGGTACCAGATTGTCGGAGCTGAGCAGGAAGTAGCCGCCGTCATAGTCGATCGCGAGCAAAACCGGCATGCCGTAGAGGGCACCAGCGCCGAGCCGCCTTTTCGCGGGGCAAGCTCATCCCTCCGCCCACGCCATGGCGTCCTCCAGCCGGTCGTCGCCCCAGAAGAGTTCGTTGCCGACCCGGAAGCGGGGGGCGCCGAAGATGCCATACTCTTGGGCTTGTTCCGTTTGCGCGCGCAAGTCGGCCTTGATGTCGTCCTCGCGTGCCCGGGCGAGCCAATGGGCAGGGTCGGCGTCGCAGGCGTCGATCGCCGTCCAAAGAACATCGTCTGTCGAGATGTCTTCTCCGCGCGCAAACTGCGCGGTGAAGACGGCGCGGGCGAAGGCGCCGCACCAAGGCTCGTTCAGCGCGGCGGTCATCACACGGGCGGCCTTAAGGCCGTTCATGGGAAAGATCGGAGGTTTCGCGAAAGGCAGCCCGTAGCGCTTGGACCGCCGCTCCATGTCGCGCCACATGTAGGCGCCCTTTCTTGGGTCCAGCACGAAAGGGGACGTCGCCATGCCCCTCTCGCGAAAGATCGGGCCCAGGAGGAAGGGCTTCCATTGAAAGTCGATGTTCTTGCGTCGCAGCAGGGGTTCGGCGCGGGACACGGTGAGATAGGAGTAGGTGCTGGCGAACTCGAACCAGATCTCCAGGGTCACGTGAGCGCTCCCTCTCGCGCGGTTGGCACGGTTGGTTCTGCTCCTTCGACGAAGTCCATCGTCGCGCGGCGCAGTACCGACAGCAGATCCCGCGCGGCCGGCGACGCGGTTTGCGCGCCGAGCAGGCGCAGTTCGACGGGCGGCAGGTCCGGCAATGCAGGCCAATGGCCGACAGTCGCGATGTCGTCGGGCACGCTGTGTTCGATCCGCACACCGATGCCAAAGCCCGATCGAAGCCCGGCCCAGATGGCGGGAAGGCTCGGCGTGGTCAGGACGGCGCGCCACCGGCGTCCGGCCTTGTCCAGCGACGCCAGCGCCGCCTGTCTGAAGAGGCAAGGGTGATTGAACAGCACCAGCGGCACGGTCGCGCCCTCGGCCGGTTGATCAAACCCCGCATGGGCGAGCCAGCGGATCGGCAGCTTGCACAGCAACTCACCCTTTGCGCCTGAATTGTCCGGGAAGAATGCGATCGCGCCGTCGAGCCGGCCTGCCTCGATCTCGTTGTTCAGCGTGTGATTGTTGCCCGCGCGCACGGCGACGTGGACGTCGGGATGCGCGTTGGCGAACGCCTGTACCGTGGCCGGCATGACATCGTCACAAAAGTCCTGGGGCAGGCCAAGCCAGACGGTTTCGGGTGCCACCGGCGCCCCCACGGCCCGCGCCGCCTCATCGTTCAGCGCGATGATCCTGCGGGCATAGTCTGCGAAGGCCTCACCGGCTTCGGTCGGAACCAGACCTCGGCCCTTCCTGACGAAAAGCTGCACCCCGGCTTGCTGTTCAAGCTTCTTCAACTGCATGCTGACGGCGGATTGGGAACGGCCGAGTTCGATCGCCGCGCGGGCGAAACTCCCCTGTTCGATGCCGGACACAACCGCGCGCAGGGCATCGATGTCGAAGTTGGTTTTCATATCAAGAATCGTGAACTGGCATATTCAATATATTCGATTTTCTAAAGTTTAGCAGCCTGTTAAAGCTCTGATCAAGACCGGGACGGCGTCTCTGCGCCAGGCACCCGTCGGTCATCTCGTACTGATCAGAGATCGAAAATGCAGATGCACAAGGCGACGGTTGCAGCTCTCCACGCGGCACGAAATCCGCGTCTCGTCCTGATCGCGGGCTCGCTCATCGTGCTTGTCGCCGTGGGCATGCGGCACGCCTTTGGCCTGTTCCTGAACCCGATCACCCAAGATGTGCCCAGTATCAATCGAGAGGTGTTTGGGTTTGCCATTGCCCTCCAAAACCTGATCTGGGGCATCGCGCAACCCGTCGCGGGCATGATCGCCGACCGGTTCGGCAGCGGGCGGGTGATTTTCATTGGTGGCGTGCTGTATGCCGCCGGGCTGGTCTACGCCGCCGCCAGCACGACCTATCTCGGCTTCACGCTTGGCCTGGGCGTCTTTGTCGGGCTCGGTTTGAGCGCGACGACCTACGCCGTGGTCCTGGGCGCCGTCGGGCGCGGGTCGCCGCCGGAACGGCGCACGACGGCCCTCGGCATCGCCTCGCTTGGCGGATCGATCGGCGTGTTTCTGTCGGTGCCCATTACCGTGAGCCTGATCGACACGATGCGCTGGCCCATGGCCTTCGTCAGCCTGGCGCTGATTGCCTTGACGGTATGCCTGCTGGCGCCGTTTTTGGCCGGGCGTCCCGTCGCGGAGGGGCCGGAACAGTCGATGGGGGCCGCCCTGTCAGAGGCGCTTGGGCATCGTGGCTACGTCTTGCTCGTGCTCGGTTTCTTCGTCTGCGGCTTCCAGCTTGGCTTTATCGGGACACACCTGCCGGCCTACTTGCTGGACCGGCATCTGGACGCCTGGCTCGGCGGTGCCGCGCTTGCCGTCATCGGCGCGGCGAACATCGTCGGCACCATCGCCTGCGGCGCGCTGGGCGACCGTTTGAGCAAGAAGAAGATTCTGGCGGCGCTCTATTTCATACGCGCGGCATCGGTCGCCGTTTATCTCGCACTGCCGCCGTCCGCGCCTTCCACGCTCATCTTTGCGGCCGTGATCGGCTTGACCTGGCTTGGCACAGTCCCGCTGACCAGCGGCATTGTCGCCCAGATCTTCGGCCTGCGCTATCTCGCGACACTCGTCGGCGTGGTGTTCTTCATGCACCAGGTCGGGGGCTTCCTGGGCGCCTGGCTCGGCGGCTTGGCCTTCGAGCGGACGGGCTCCTACGACGTGATTTGGTGGTCTGTGATCGCGCTTGGGATCATCGCCGGCTTGCTTCACTGGCCCATCGACGAACGGCCGATCGCCCTTCGTAACAGCCTTCGCCCGGGACTGTATCCAAGTGGGTAGTCGCGGTGTGTGGGCGCTGTCGGGGCTTATATTGGCCACCATGCTGGCGCTTGTCCTTCTTTGGCCGGCGGCGATTGCTGGGAACATGCGGGCCTTCTTGGATGCCGCGCTCTTCCGGTTCATCTGCTGAGGTAGGAGTGCACGTGTTCCGCTGCTTCCCGAGAAAATAGGATGCATGCTTAGGAAGGGCGGTGATCGATGGCGCCGGCCCCGGTAATGGACCATCGCGGACAGGCTTCCGGACCTGTGCCATCACCCCTCGGTAGATCTGTCCAACCCGCCCAGCATCACACCTCTATCCGCGCATCGCGTCGTACGCCATAGTGGCTTGGCCAACCGCCGTTCCGCGCGGTCGGCGATCAGCATGGATGATCGAGGGGTAGCGTTGCCGATGTCGCCGGTGTCCGGTTCATGACGTTTCTGGTCGGTCATGACGCGCTGCCGTTCATGTTCTTTCTCGGCTTTTTCGTGTGGAGCTTCAGCACCGCCACGGGCGGCGGCGGGCCGCTTTTGTTCCTGCCGGCGGTCAGCTTCGTCGCGCCCATAAGGGAGGTCAATCCGATTACCTGCGTCACGGCGGGCGTGGTCAGCATCCACCGCGTGTTCCTGTTTCGACAGCACATCCAATGGCGGGTCCTGGCCTGGCTGCTGCCGGGCAGCGTTGTCGGCGCCACGGTGGGTGTCCAGATCTTCGCGGCGATCCAGAGGACTGGCTGCTGGCGCTGCTCGGCGCCTTTCTGATTTACCATGCCTGCGTCGCCCTGTTTCGCCGCCGCCACCGCAGTTTCAAGGTGCGGCCCTGGTACTACGCAATCGCCGGCATGGTGTTCGGCGGCGTGTCCGCGGTTGTCGGCGCGGCCGGGCAGGGGATCAATGCGTTGTTGCTCAACGATGACGTGACCAAGGAGAGGCTGGTCGCCATCAAGGCGGTCGACGCGACGACGGTGCAAACGATCAAGCTTGTCGGCTATCTGCATTTCGCCTTGATCGGCGGCCACGTTCTGCTTCTTGGCGGTGTCGCGGCGATCGGCGCCATGCTTGGCAATCTTGTCGGCAAGCGCATCCTAGCGCGGTTGCCGGAGCATCGTGTCCGGATGATCGCGAACGGGTTGATCCTCGTGGCGGGCCTTCTACTGCTCTATCGCTTCTTGGTGTTGAGGTTCTCATGATACGGCGTCCGATCAACGTTCTCGTCGTGCTGGACGGGCTGTTCACGACCTGCTCTGGGCCCGGTACCGTCAAGGCGCTGAAGATGAGTGCGATCGACTGCACGATCCACGCGGCCGCCCCGGACGCTGGCTACGGCGCCCTTTATCTGGGCGACAAGGCGACCGTTTGCCCCGATGCCGGCGGCGATGGCTTCTTTGAATGGCTGGTCGACTATTGTCGTGAACACCGGATTGATGTGGTGCTGTGCGACGCCTCCGACTTCATCGGTATCGCGGCGCACAGGGCGGATCTCGAGCGGGCCGGCGGTGCGCGGATGTTGGTTCCGCCCGAAGCCGTGATCGCCATCGCGGAGAACAAGCTGCGGACCGGGAGGTGGCTGGACGAGAACGGCTTTGCCCACCCGGCTTTCGCGCCGGGCGACGACGCCGAAGCGGTCGCCGCGCTGGTTCGTGACCATGGTTTCCCGCTCATCGCCAAGCCCTATGTCGGCAAGGGTTCAAGCGGCATGGCCATCATCCGCAACCCCGAAGATCTGTCGCGCGCGAGACAACAGCCGGACATGCTTATCCAGCAGCATGTCGGCACGGACGACACCGAATACACGATGAACTGCTTTGTGGATCGAGACGGAACGGTCAGAGGGCTCTTCAGCTTTCGCCGGCGCTTGTGGATGGGCATGTCGGTGCATTGCGTGGTCGACCGCAACGAGAGCGTCTTGGCGCTTGCCGAGGCCATTGCCGTCGCAATCGGCGCGCGCGGCAGCACCAATGTCCAGCTTCGCCTGCATGAGGGCGTGGCGGTGTGCCTCGAGGTCAATGCCCGCTTCTACGGCACGACGGCGATGCGCGCAAGCCTGGGCTATAACGACCTGGAACACGCCTTCGCGCACTATGTCTTCGACGAGCCGGCCAAGCCGCTGCCCGTTATTACCGAGGGCGTTGCGCTTCGCTGTGTCGAGGAAACCTATCCGGACACGCTTGTCGAATAGTCCAGCACTAACCCGCTTCAACCCGATAGGTGAACAGCGTCGGCGCCGGCTCAAAGCCCGCAATGGCGTGCTGGCCGATTGGTTCGCCGGCTTCGGCACACGCTGCCGCAAACTCGGACGTTGCAATCAGCCGATGTTCCAGTGTTCGTGTCAACGCCTCGCAGCGGCTGGCGAGGCCGACGGCGGGGCCGGTGGCGGTGAAGTCGAGCCGCTTGTTGGTGCCTACATTGCCGTACAGCACTTGGCCGACATGCAGGCCGACGCCGAAGCTGAAGGTCGAGGCGGACCGGTCGCTGCGGGCCGCATTCCCGCGGTCGGCACGGGCAAAGGCGTCGCGGGCGGCCGACAGGGCGGCGGCGCACATGGCGCCAGGGGTGCGCATGGCGTCGTCGAAGGGGAAAATGGCCAGAATGCCGTCGCCGACAAACTTCAAGACCTCGCCGCCATGGTCCAATACGGCGCCGGCCGTGCAGTCGAAATAGGCGTTCAGGAGCGCGATGTATTCCTCACCATCGAGGTTTTGGGACAGCTTCAGCGATCCCGCTAGGTCGGAATACATCAAGGCGCAGTCGATTTGCTGAATGTCGCCGCGCGCACTTTGGCCGGTCAGGACCCGATGGCCGGAGATGCGGCCCAGATAGGTTTCCAGCAGCACGTTGACCAGTTGCCGATCGGTCGCGACGCGCACGCAGGCGAAAATGGCCGGCAGGATGCGGCGCAGGCCTGCCAGGTTTTCGTCCGTGAAGCCGCTAAACCGCCGCGTGCAGTAGGACAGCATGGCGCCATGCATCATCAGCGCCTCATAGGGCAGGTCGACGCGCCCTGCACCGAAATTCTGCTGAAAGGCCGCATAGGCCGTGACGCCGGCCTCGGACAGTTTCTGAAACAGCGCATATTCGGCCACGGTTTCCGGGTCCGTCAGATCCGCTAGGTATTCCGTGGTATCGCTGCTGGCGATGCGGCCGAACGGGGTGTTGGCAAAGCCCCCGCTATCCACCAGGCGCCTGGCTTTCTCCCGTGACACCTGGACCCGTTCGACCAGGCCCGTGTCAGCGTCCCAGGTCAGGTCAACCAGGCCGATGACGGGGTGCAGCATCGACCGGCCGATGACCATCCGATAGACGGGCACGCCGCCGGCGAGCAGGCGCTGTGCCAGCTCGCCCATCGTGTCCGACAAGTCGACATCCTGGTGCAGCTGATCGATCAGCCAGGTGTTGATCTGGTCAAACATGTCCGCCATTGCGCCTGTCCGCCGCGTGCCGTCCGCACGGGCCATTCTAGCCGGATTACGCCTTCTGCGACAGCCGACGGAAGCCCGACGCAAATTGCCGACGCTGCGAACAGCGTTGCAATCCCCTCGGCCACCTATGCCGGTCGACACAAAGACCGTGCGGATTCAGGTGGCGGCCAGTCTGACAATGTCGGCCGTTGGTGTTAGGCGTGCCGAACGACCAGATCTGCGACGCCCTTATACGGAGGCCGGTTCGCCTCGACGTCCTGTGATGGTGACGCTCGCGGTCTCAGGCAAGAATTCGCTGTGAGACGAGGTTCTGATCGTCGCGGTCCAACAGAAGGGGGGGGGCGGCACATCCCCATTAGTCGCCCAAGCCGGATGACGCCTATCACCCATGCTCACGTCGACTGGGCGCTGCGATGAACCGACTGGTGGTTACCGCATCACCTCGGTCTCAGAGTCCCGACGGCCGGCCCTCCAGCCAACAGCCCGGAGTGGGATGCCCGATCTACTGGGCGCCGCCGCCGCAGGCGGTTGCGCCACCTTCCGTGGCGAAGCCACAGCCGAAGCCAAAGGTCGACGTCGCGCTGAACTCAAAAGCTTCATAGTTGTTGCTGAAGTCAAGCCCGGTGTGGCTCTGGCCCAGTTCGGGGCGCCCCGAAGCAAATGCCCCGCCCGCCGCGCTTGGCAGCGCGCCCGATGCGCTGCTGAAGGAATCGAGATCGACAACGGCGCCGGCCGCATTGTTCACCACCGCGCTGGTCACCGTGCTGACGCCGGTATTCAGCGAAGATGACACGTTCGATTGCGCCAGGGCGGTTGGCGACGCCAGTGCGAGCATGGCGATCGAGGCCAGGAAAACGCGTTTCATCGGAAGTACCCCTTAGTGAACTGGCACCGTCATTTGCGACGGGCCGTTTTTGCTCAACGCCTTGCATATTTATCGATGGCGGTGCTGCTGACGGAGACAATACGCCTTTTTTGGGGCAGATGGAACGGTAATGACTAAAATGCCCGAGCCTGATGGAACAGCCCCTGTCGATCAGGCATCGATGGGCCGTTCACCCAAATCCGACGCGAGCATGACCAGATAGCCGTCCGGATCAAGAACGAAGATCTCGCGCTTGCCGCCCTGGCGATCCCCCCAGCGGCGCCAGACCTCACGCGGGCCGGCATGGAGCGGCCAGCTCGCCGCCAATAACCGCTGCCTGACAGGCTCCACATCATCGACATAGATCTGGAGCATGACGCCGCGGCCGAAGGGGTGGATGAGGTCGGCCGTTTCCCATGTGCCGCTTCTTTGGCTCAGCATGATCTGCGCGCCTTCCGGCCGCTCCAGATAAACGAACCCCTCCTCCGGCCGCTGGTAGGCGATCTCGAAACCCAACAGGTCGACCCAAAAGGCGCGGCTTGCGTTGATATCCTCGACCAACAGTTCGCTGACCAGTTTTGCCCAGCCGGACTTTGGCGGGTGCCCGTAGTCGATTGTGCCCATCCCTTTCGCGGCACTGGAGATTTTCGTGCAATTGCCTTCAAGCAACCGTGTGATTTGATCCGTGTCAACGCCCCGCGCGCCTGGTGATGGCATGGTGGGCGCATCATAGGCGCGGTGCGGCCCGAAAGAGGCCGGCCGGCCATCCACAAGGCCCCCTTTTCCTGCAGCAAGGAGCACCCGAATGGCGAATGCGGATTATGTGCGGTGGTTTGCCGATCTCACCCTTGATGACGTGCCGTTGGTTGGCGGCAAGAACGCGTCGCTTGGCGAACTCTATCGTGAGTTGACGCCGCTGGGCGTCAAGACGCCGAACGGCTTCGCCGTCACCGCCCAGGCCTTTCGCGACACGCTGACAAACGCTGGCGCGTGGGACGAGTTGCACAGCCTGCTGGACAATCTGGACAAGAGCGACGTGCGCGCTCTGGCCGCGGCCGGCAAACGTGCGCGCGAGGTCGTCTATGCCGCCGGCCTGACCGACGAGATGCGCGACCAGATCATCGCCGCCTACCGCAAGCTTGAGGGCGAGTACGGCCATGACATCAGCGTCGCCGTGCGCAGTTCGGCGACCGCCGAAGATCTGCCCACGGCCAGCTTCGCGGGCCAGCACGACACCTATCTGAACGTCAGCGGCGAGGAGATGCTGATTGACGCGGTCAAGCGCTGCAACGCCTCGCTGTTCACCGACCGCGCGATTTCCTACCGCATGGACCAAGGCTTCGACCACTTCAAGGTCGCGCTGTCGGCCTGCGTGATGAAGATGGTCCGCTCCGACCTTGAATCCAGCGGCGTGATGTTCTCCATCGACACCGAAACCGGCTATCGCGACGCGGTGTTCATCACCGGTGCCTACGGGCTGGGTGAGAACGTCGTGCAAGGCGCGGTCGACCCGGATGAGTTCTACGTCCACAAGCCGACCTTCCGTCAGGGCCACCGCGCCGTGCTTCGCCGTATCCTGGGCGACAAGCAGGTCAAGATGGTCTACGCCCCCGGCCGTACGCGCGAGCCGGTGATGAACAAGCCGACGCCGAAGCCGGAACGCCAACGGTTCTGCATCAACGACGAGGAAGTCCTGGTCCTGGCCGACTACGCCATCAA
Organism: Pseudomonadota bacterium; assembly: GCA_039177555.1. Classification (GTDB taxonomy): domain Bacteria; phylum Pseudomonadota; class Alphaproteobacteria; order DSM-16000; family Inquilinaceae; genus JANQGH01. Next base: position 42,311 of record JBCDFV010000012.1, read on the forward strand.
GATCGAGGACCATTATACCGCGCGTGCGGGCGAGCCGCGCCCGATGGACATGGAATGGGCCAAGGACGGCATCGACGGTGAACTCTACATCGTCCAGGCACGGCCGGAGACCGTGGCCTCCCAGCAGGCCGCCACGGATCTTGAATCCTATGTGCTTCAAGGCACGGGCGAGGTCCTGGCCGCGGGCCGGGCCGTCGGCACCAAGATCGGCAGCGGTCTTGTGCGCGTGGTGGTCGACACCCAGCAACTGCCCGACTTTAAGGAAGGCGAGGTCTTGGTTGCCGACACCACCACGCCGGATTGGGAGCCGGTGATGAAGATGGCCTCGGCCATCGTCACCAACCGCGGCGGGCGTACCTGCCACGCCGCGATCGTGGCCCGCGAGCTGGGCATTCCCGCCGTGGTCGGTGCCGAACACGCCAGCGAGATCCTGAAGACCGGCATGCCCGTGACCGTGTCCTGCTCGGAAGGCGATGTCGGCCGGATCTATCAGGGCATCCTGCCGTTCGAGATCGAGAGAACCGATCTCAGCACGTTCGAGCGGCCGTCGACCCACATGATGCTGAACCTCGGCAATCCGGAACTGGCCTTCAAGGTCAGCTTCCTGCCGAACGACGGCGTCGGCCTGGCGCGCATGGAGTTCATCATCAACGAGTACATCAAGGCCCACCCGATGGCCTTGCTGTATCCGGAGCGGGTGGAGGACGAGCGCCAGCGCGAACAGATCAAGTCGATGGTGAAGTACTATTCATCGCCGGCCGATTTCTTCGTGCAGAAGCTGTCGGAGGGTGTCGGCACCATTGCGGCCGCCTTCTATCCCAAGCCGGTCGTCGTGCGCATGTCGGACTTCAAGACCAATGAGTACGCCGCGCTGATCGGTGGTGCCGCCTTCGAGGCCACGGAGGCCAACCCGATGATCGGCTTCCGCGGTGCCTCGCGCTATTGCCACCCGGCCTATGAAGAAGGCTTCGCGCTCGAATGCGCCGCCATGAAGCGGGTGCGCGACGAGATGGGGCTGACCAACCTGAAGCTGATGATCCCCTTCTGCCGCCGCATCGACGAGGCGGAGCGGGTGATCGAGGTGATGGAGAAGTGTGGCCTGAAGCGTGGCGACAACGGGCTTGAGATCTACGTCATGTGCGAGATCCCGAACAACGTCATCCTGATCGACGAGTTCGCCAAGCTGTTCGACGGCTTCTCGATCGGCTCCAACGACCTGACTCAGCTCTGCCTGGGCGTGGACCGGGATTCCGAAATGGTCGCCTTCGACTTCGACGAGCGCGATCCCGGCATGTTCGAGATGCTGCGCCTCGCCGTGGAGGGTGCGAAACGCAACGGCCGCCATTCCGGCATCTGTGGCCAGGCCCCATCGGACTATCCGGAGGTCGCCCAGTATCTCGTGCGCATGGGCATCGATTCGGTTAGCCTGACGCCGGACAGCTTGCTGCGCACCATGATCGCGGTGCGCGAGATCGAGCGAGAGCTTGGCGTCGAGGCGCGGGCGGAGGCGGCGGAGTAGAGGCGCCAGGGTAGTCTCGAAGGGAAGCGCTCTGGCGATCCCATGGCGACCGAGTATCCTTCATTGCACCGACCTGCCGTGGGTTCGGTAGGTCGGTGCAATCTGCCCGTGTACCGATAGCGCCATTGAGACGTGACGGTGCAACACGTCCGCCGTCGACGATGATCACATTTTGGGTGATGCGTTCGTCGGCGGGTGCCTATCTTTCTGATTGAACCAGATCCGGCGCCCCGATCGGCCAGTACACGAGGAAGCATTCCTGTCCGCACCAGCCAGCCGGTGCAGCGCCATTGGCCGATTGATTATCGATGAACAGGTGAACGGCTGACAGCGAGAGGGTCTGCGGTATGGGTGTCCCGATGTCTGCAATGCGCAGGATCAGGTCATCCTCTGCCCATTCCGGGTCCATCAGTTCCAACGGCAGTTCGACTTCGCCCGCATCGCTGCCGCCCACAAGCACGCCGTTGGGCGGATCGACCGCGAACGAATCCGCGCCGATCGGCCAGTTGGCGATGAAGATATAGGTGTCAGCCCTGCCTGAGCGTCGTGCCGGGCGGTCCGTGAACCAAATAACGTTTTGGTCCACGCCGGAGAAGGTCAGGCGATCTCCGTCGATGTGTGCCGTTTCCGCCGACATGACATACGGTTCGCTAACCGGATAGTTTTGCTCTAGCTCGGACGCGCCGGCTAGGCTGGCAGCGGCCAGAACGGCGGCAAGCGCGACCAGATAGCGTCCCATGGGCATTCTCCAAGACTGGCAGATTCGATTTAGGAGACATCATAACTCAAGACTCTCTTTTAGCTTAGTGCCAACATCTATTTTAAGGAGAGTTTTTCGGTGGCTGATCGGCATGGTTGGCATTGGCACGATCTCGGAAGTTGCAGCCGCTCCATTGGGGTGCCGGGGCTGACTTGGGAACGATCGGCCAAGCGGACGCTTGTCTCCGATGATCGACGAACACATGATCCGTCTCGGGTTGCGGCGACCGCAGAGGGCAAGCAAAGGAGAGGCCAGCGTGACGAATTGCGTGATCGATCGGATGGGGCAGCGAACGGTCGAACCGTCGGCGGTAAGGAAGCCGCGACTGTATCGACACCTCGGCGTCGCGCTGCTGCTGGCCACGGTGTCCGGCGTGGCGACCGCACAAACACCATTGGCGCCGCCCCAGCCAGTCACGCCGATCGAGCACCTCGTCATCCTCTATCTGGAGAACACGTCGTTCGACAGCTATTTCGGCGTCTATCCCGTGGCGCTGAACCCGCCGGACGCGCCGGTGTTCGAGGCACGGCCCGACACGCCGTCGGTCAACGGGCTGACCGACGCGCTGCTCAACCACAATCCGAACGAGTCGAACCCGTTCCGGATCGGGCGGTTGGACAGCTACACCTGCGACCAAAACCATGAATACACGGCCGAACAGCGGGCCAGGAATGGCGGCCTGATGGACCGTTACGTTCAATACGGCGCGCGAGGACCCGGCGGGCCCGGCCAGTTCTGTCACCAAAACCAGCAGGGCAACTACGACACCGACCTCGGTTACTTCGACGGCAACACCGTGACGGCGCTGTGGAACTACGCCCAGCATTTCGCCATGAGCGACAATTTCTTCGCCACCATGTCCGGCGAGTCGACCCGTGGCGCGCTGAACCTGATCGCCGGCGACGTCTTCGGAGCGCTTTGTCAGCCGGTGAACCCCCACGGCAACATCGTCTATGTCGACGACAATGGCACGGTGCCTGCCTGCGACGGCCCGGCGGACTCGACCGCGATCGACGCGCCCACGAATGGGACGCTGGGTACGCTTGTCGACGATGCCGACCCCTATTGGGACGTCTGTTCGGAGCATAACGACACGGTCGCGATGAGCGGCCGCAATATCGGCGATCTGTTGACCGAGGCCGGCGTTACCTGGGGCTGGTTTCAGGGCGGCTTCACCCTGTCGGGCGACGGCACTTGCGCCAGCAGCCATCCGCGCATTGCCTACAATCTGGCGATCGGTGCGGGCCCGAACAGCGACCAGCAGCAGCTCATCGACTATGTGCCGCACCACAACCCGTTTCAGTATTTCCAATCGACCGCCAACCCGGCCCACCTGCCGCCGACCTCGGTCGCCATGATCGGTCGCACGGACCAGGCCAACCACATTTATGATCTCAGCTGGTTCTGGCGCGCGGCCGAGGCCGGCAATCTGCCGTCCGTGTCTTTCCTGAAACCGCCGCAGTACCAGAACGGCCATCCCGGCATCTCCAACCCGCTGGACGAGCAGGTGTTCGTCGTCGAGATGTTGAACCGGCTGCAGCGCCTGCCGGAATGGTCGAGGACGGCGGTGCTGATCGCCTGGGATGATTCCGACGGCTGGTACGATCACGTCATGCCGCCGATCGTGAATCACTCGGCGACCGAACTCGACTTTTGGTGCGGCTCGACATCCGATGGCCCCGGCGCCCGCTGTGCCTACGGCCCGCGCCTGCCGTTCCTGGTGGTGTCGCCCTGGGCCCGGGAGAACTACGTCGGCAGCAGCCTGTTGGACCAGACCTCTATCCTGCGCTTCATCCAGGACAATTGGCTGGATGGCGCGCGCATCAGCGACACCAGCTTCGACAATATCGCCGGCTCGATCGAGGATCTGTTCGACTTCTCCGAGCCGGTGCCGGGGCAGTTGTTTCTCGACCCGTTGAGTGGAGAAATCGTTCAAGTGCGGTGACAGAGAATCGATCGAACGCATGAACCATCCCCAAGGCGGAACGGTACGCGCACTGCCGTGACATGAGGCTCGGTCTCAGACGGCCCTGCTTTCCCGGAACCGACGACGGAAGTAGAAGGCGGCGGCCGCGCAGATGCCGACATACAGCAACAGCCCAATGGCTTGATGGATCGCGAAGGTGCTGACGTCCGGCTCGAGCACGCGCAGGATGATGAAGCGGATCAGGATGATCCATAGCAGAATCATCTTCGCCATGTGCACCAGCCACCATGGGAAGCGTGCCGGATTGGGTGGATAGAAGAAGGTGTAGAAGTCAAACAGCGTGAAGGCGATCAGCAGGATGGCCGCCTGAATGTATACCAGGGACAGCGGGTTGCCATTGCCCAGCGTGACGATGCTGGTGACGATATAGGTGATAGCGACCAGCAGTCCGGCCGTCGCCAGGCCCCAGTCGATCCAGTTTGAGGTCACCTGATCCTTGCCGGGTGGCGGCAATCGATACCAGACCCGGAGCCCCGAAAAGCAATAATAGGCAAACACGATCGAAAGCAGGCCGAGATAGAGCCTTTCATAGGCTCCGTTGGGAAACACCGACGCCTGGACCACGAGTTCGTCGACCTGCCTGTCGATCAACAGGAGAAATGATGTCGCCACGATGACGACGACATCTATTTGCAGCGCGTATCCGGCAACACGGTGAAGTCGCGTGCCTTTGCGGGCGAAGATGGCAAGCGGACAGAGCACGATGCCGGCCAGGAGCGCCGCCGAGGCGTGAATGGGCACCGCGATGGCCAGATAGCGTGTCGGAAAGCTGTCGGGCGCCAAGTGAAGCATCCCAAGTAGCGTATCCCACATCGGCCAGTCACTCTTTCTCTCGGATTAACGTTGACGGTGCGCCGCGCACACTGGTGGTTGATCACCGACAGTCCATGCTGCCCGGGTCAGCCTTCTTGGCGCACCAGATGCTGAATGCAGATGGCGGCGGCCAGGCCCGACTCGGCGTAGACATCCTCCATTCTGTTCTCCTCAAGCAGGCGCATGAAATGCTGGCCCAGATCGTCATGTTCGACGAAATGCACGGTGACATTGTCGCCCCGGATGACGCCGACGACGATTTCCGTTGCCTCGGTTACCAGTTCGCCACCGGCATCCATCACCGCCTCGCCCTCATGCGCCCAGGATCTGGTGCCGCGCAGAAAGCGACCGTCCTGCTCGGTGATGTGGAGTTCGACAACCAGGTCATCGGTTTCCGCGAACGGGTGGTGGCATTCGGTGTTCAGCGAAACCCACAGGCCCCGCAGATCGGGGATGTCGCTGTCGTCGGCATGGGCGATGCCGAAACCTCCCAGGGTGAATAACAGGGCTGAGGTGATGCATGCGCGTTTCATTGACTTGTCTCCCCTGCTTGAAAACGGCCGAGGCAGCGTCGGCTTCAAGCGCGGCGGCAGTCAACCGCAAAACGCAGCCGAAGCCGACGCTGCAAGGCGATTCCGGTTCTCACCTGACCAGCGCTTTCGTCGCGCTCTACCAGCGGCACTAGCGCATTGCCGGTGCCGCTGGGGCCTGATACCACGACAGGCATGAAGATCTGCATCGTTCACCAGAACTTTCCCGGCCAATACAAGCATCTGGCGCCCGCCCTGGCGGAACGGATGGGCAACGAGGTGGTGGCGATCGGCGAGCAAGACAATCTGGGTCGTTTGCGGCACCCAAATGTGCGTGAGGTCGGCTACCCGACACCGCGCGGGGCCTCGCCCGGCACCCATCCTTACGTGCGCAATTTGGAAGGCGCGGTGCGGCGGGGGCAGGCCACCGCCCGTGTGGCCCAAGGCTTGAGCCGCGACGGCTTCGTACCCGACATTGTTTGTTGTCACCCGGCCTGGGGCGACGGGCTGTTCCTGCGCGATGTCTGGCCCGATGCAAAACTGCTCTACTTCCACGAATACTACTATCATGGGGCAGGCCATGACGTGAATTTCGACCCGGAATTCCCGTCCAGCTTCGACGATGTCTGCCGCACAAGGATCAAGAACGCCAACCTGCTGCTGGCGATGCAGGTCGCCGATTGGGGCATCACGCCGACGCAATGGCAGCACCAAGCGCTGCCGGTCGACATCCGCCCGCGCACCTCGGTGATCTTCGACGGTATCGACACGGACCATGTACGGCCCAATCCGGATGCAAAGCTCCGTTTCGGCAGTGGTTTGGAACTGACCCGCGATGACGAGGTGATCACCTACGTCGCCCGCAATCTGGAGCCCTATCGAGGGTTCCACATCTTCATGCGGGCCTTGCCGGAGATCCTGCGCCGCCGGCCCAAGGCCCATGTCGTCGTAGTCGGCGGCGAGGATGTCAGCTATGGCCGAGCCCCGCCGGGTGGAGCCAAGTCGTACAAGGAACTCTACTTGAAAGAGGTGGGAGACCGCCTCGATCTCGACCGTGTGCGCTTTGTCGGCAAGGTGCCCTATGGAAGGTTCCTGGAGGTGTTACAGGTCTCGTCCGCGCACCTCTATCTGACCTATCCCTGGGTGCTGTCCTGGTCGATGCTGGAGGCGATGAGCGCCGGCTGCGCCATCGTCGCCTCCCGCACTCCGCCGGTTGAGGAGATGATCACTGATGGCGAGACCGGGCTGCTGGTCGACTTCTTCGATCCCTCGGCGCTGGCGGCAACGGTCGACCGGGCGTTGGACGATGCCGAGCTTCGCGCGCGCCTGGGCGCGGCGGCAAGGCGGCTCGTCGTCGAGCGCTACGACCTGAAGACACGGTGCCTGCCGGCGCAGATCAAGCTGGTCGACGACGTCGCCGCGAACGGCATGCCGCGCTGACGGCGGGGCACGTCACGCCCGACCCACCCCGCCGAACGCGACGCCGGTCAGGTCGGCCATCTCGCGCTTCCAGGTGGTCAGGTCGTCCATGGTGAATTTGGACAGATGATCATGCCCGCAGGCGCGAGCCATGACGGACATCAGACCGACCGCGGCTTCGAAGAAGTTTTGAAGCTGCTTGGCCGACTCTTCGACAACCAGCCGGCTGACCAGATGCGGCTTCTGGGTCGCGATGCCGACCGGGCAGTTGTTGGTGTGGCAGGCGCGCATGGCGATGCAGCCGATCGCTTGCATCGCCGCGTTGGAGACGGCGACGGCGTCCGCACCCATGGCCAGCGCCTTCACGAAGTCGGCGGGCTTGCGCAGGCCGCCGGTGATGACCAGTGTGACATCGCCACGGCCGGCCTGGTCGAGATGGCGCCGCGCCCGCGCCAGGGCCGGGATCGTCGGCACCGAGATGTTGTCACGAAACAGGATCGGCGCGGCACCGGTGCCGCCGCCGCGACCGTCAAGAATGATGTAGTCGACACCAACCTCCAGCGCGGCATCGATGTCCTTTTCGATGTGCTGGGCCGACAGTTTGTAGCCGATGGGAATGCCGCCGGTCCGGTCGCGGACGGCATCGGCGAAGTCGCGGACGTGGCTGACTTCCGTCCAGTCGGGAAAGCGCGGGGGCGAAATCGCATCCTCGCCGTCTTTAAGGCCGCGCACCTCGGCGATCTTGCCCGTCACCTTCGGGCCGGGCAGATGGCCGCCTGTGCCGGTCTTCGCCCCTTGGCCACCCTTGAAATGGAAGGCCTGCACCCGGTCCAGCTTCTCCCAGGCGAAGCCGAACCGCGCCGAGGCCAGCTCGTAGAAATATCGGTCGCAGGCCTCTTGTTCTTCCGGCAGCATGCCGCCCTCGCCGGAACAGATGCCGGTGCCGGCGAGATCCGCCCCGCGTGCCAGGGCCACCTTGGCCGGCTCTGACAAGGCGCCGAAGCTCATGTCCGACACCATGAGGGGGATGTCGAGGGTCAACGGCTTTTGCGCATTGGGCCCAATCACAACTTCGGTGCCGACCGGATCCTCGTCCAAGAGCGGCACGCGATGGAGTTGGGCGGTCAGGATCTGAATGTCGTCCCAGGTCGGCAGGTCCGACCGCGGCACACCCATGGCGTCGACCGCGCCGTGATGGCCGGTCTTGCTAAGGCCGTCGCGGGCGTATTGCTGGATCAGCCCGTTATGGGGCTCTTCCTCCGTGCCGTGGCTGGTGTCTGCATAAAGGCCGAGATAGGCCGAGCGGTCGAACGGCTGAGGATGGGTTACCGCCCAGGCACTGATCTCGTCCTCGTCGACCAGAACGGCTGCATCTTCAACCCAAGAGGTGAATTTCTGCAGCGCCTCTTCGTTGGCATATTCCGAAACGCCGGTGTCGAGCCGGTAATCCCAATTGTGGACACCGCAGATCAAATTGTCGCCGCGCACATGCCCATCGGCCATCAAGGCACCGCGATGCAGGCAGCGGCCATAAAAGACCGAGATCTCGTCATCGTAGCGGACGACGACAAGATCGACCTCGCCGACCAGGGCATAGGCGGGTTGGCGGTCGGCGAGTTCGTCGAACGCGGCGATTTGGACTTTTTTCATGTCGGGCCTCGGTTGGGGGCAGGCACGGTTAACACGTTTGGATTGGCGCTATCCTAAAGGCTGGAGATCGCCGTTCCAGGCTTTTGAGGGCAATCATGTCGGCGACCGTTTCGGGGGTCGGGGAGGCGGCAGACTATCCGACGCTTCGGCGGCGTGCGCGACAAACAACGCCATCAAGACATGTTGAAGGCGGGTGCGCGCGGATTGCGGCATGATCGCGTCGGTCGTCCCGACCACTGTTTGCGGTTGACGTGTTGAGTTGATCTTACTGCCGGCTGTGTCAGACTGAGGCTAATGGGCAACGCTCTGATCACGATTATCCAGGTCTATGGCGCCTTGGGCGGGCTGGTCGCCATTGCCTTCCTGTTTTGGGGTGTTGACCGGATCGCACCCGACGCGCGTGGCGCCTACGTCTTTCGGCCGCTGCTGATCCCGGGCGTGGTGCTGCTGTGGCCGCTCGTTCTGTGGCGCTGGCAAGTGTTGGAGCGCGAACGTGACGTCGCCCAGCGCCGCCACAAACCGCCCCGCCGGTCGCAGGACGTCTTCGCTGCGGTCCTGGCGCTCGCCATCCCAATTATTCTGGCGGTGGCCCTGCTGATCCGTCAGCAGGGGCCATTCGAATGGCCGGCGCAGGAGATTGAGCAAGCCTCGACCGAGGGGGCCGGCCAGTGAGCGTCAAATACATCCCCGTTCAGTGGAACTTCAACAAGTACTTCTACGACCTTGTCCTGCTGATCTGCGTCGCGGTTTACATACTCGTCTTCATCCGGATCGGGACGCCCGATGCCGGCGTGACCCGCCCGATCGATGGCGCCATCATCCGCATGCGTGCGTTCGGCACCTGCGCCTTTCTGATGCTGACGGTGATCTTGTGCATCGGCCCGTTGGCGAGGCTGGATCGACGCTTCCTGCCGCTGCTCTACAACCGCCGGCATTTCGGCATTCTTACGTTTCTGGTCGCGCTGACGCACGTCGTTTACGTGCTGAACTGGTACTATGCGTTCAGCGATATCTCGCCGATCGTCGGCTTGCTGACCACCAGCGAGACCTCGGGCCAGCTCTTGGGCTTTCCTTTCGAATGGTTCGGCATGCTGGCGCTGGTGATCCTCGCGATCCTGGCCTTCACCAGCCACGATTTCTGGCTCGCCTTTCTGTCTGCGCCGGTCTGGAAACGGCTGCACCTGCTGATCTATGTCGCCTATGCCGCCGCCGTCGCCCATTTCGCGCTGGGCTATCTGCAGGACGCGACCAACCCCTTCTTCATGATCGTCGCTGGCGGCGGGGCCATAATGGTGTCGGTTCTGCATCTCGCCGCCGGGCTTAAGGCCCCGACCGACGGCGCGCAGGACCGCAAAGGCGAGTGGATCGAGGTTGGCGATCCGACGGTCATTCCGGACGGCCGGGCGATCATCGTTCGGATCCAGGGCAACGAACGGGCGGCTATTTTTCGCGACGGCGATGCCCTGTCGGCCGTGTCCAACGCGTGTGCCCATCAGAACGGCCCGCTCGGCGAGGGGCGCATCATCGACGGCTGCATCACTTGTCCCTGGCACGGGTTCCAATACCGGCCGGAGGATGGCTGTGCGCCGGCGCCGTTTACCGAAAAGATCCCGACCTACGATCTGAGGCTCGAAGGCGACACGCTTTTGATCGCGGCCAAGGCCCATCCGCCTGGAACGAAGGTCGATCCCTTGACTGTCCCGGAGCGTGAAACATGAGCAGGAAGCGCGACGACAGCTTTTTCATCGGCTGGGCCGCGCCGCCGAGCCCCTTGCGCTGGTTCATGGTCGCGGTCGCCGGTTTCTTGATCGTGCTGTTCGCCTGTTCGGCGTACGTGATCGCCGCGACCCAGGCCGATCCGGGCGGTGGATCGTTCCGCTTTGACTGGGGGCGCCAGAACGTGGTCGGGGTTCTTTCCCTCGATCCCTATCCCGTCATCCATGTGACCGAAAGCGAACGGTTCCCGGCCGGCCACGCCCTGCTGCTTTCCGGCAACGGCAAGCGCGGCGTGCAGGAGCGGGCGGCACCGCTGGACGGCCAGTTGGTCCAGGCCTCCGGCGTGATCATCAATCGTGGTGACATCGACATGCTGCAGGTCCGCAACGGCGATGCAGGCTTGAGCGCGGCGGAGGGCGATGCCGCCACCCCGGTTGAGAGCGAGGATCTGGGCCGCTGGCGCATCGCCGGGGAGATCTGCGACGGCAAATGCTACACCGGCGCGATGCGTCCGGGCCAGGGCTTGGCCCATCGGGCCTGTGCCAATTTCTGCATCATCGGTGGCGTGCCGCCGATCTTCGTCAGCACCGTGCCCGTGGAGGGTGAGGAGTTCCTGCTGCTGGCCGGTCCTGACGGTGGCCCCATACCGGACGAACTGATGGCCCAGGCCGCGATCCTGCTGGAAATCGAAGGCCAGGTCGAACGGCTGGGCGACCTGCTCGTGTTCCAGGTCGACCCCGACACGATTTCCGTGTTCTAGCCATGAAGCCCGTCCACATCTTCGGCTTGGTGCTTTTTGCCGTGCTGTGCGTGCTGGTGTGGCTCGCCTACGACCAGGTGACCGTACTGCGCGGCACCATGTATTGGGAGTTCCGATATCTGATCCTGGGGGTAGTGGTTTTCCTGGTGCTGTCGCTCGTGCAGTGGATCTGGGGTAAGGTTGCAGACAGAAAGGCATCGACCGAAACGCTTGAACCAGGCGACGCCTGAACCCCAACCGCATCGGAAGCCCGTGCCATCGACGGCTTTCGTGACTGATCATCTGAGAAAAGAACAACCGTGCTGAAATCGATCCATCCGCTGCTGACTGCCGACCTGCTTCATGTCCTGCGTGCCATGGGGCACGGGGACGAGCTTGTGGTCGTCGACTCGAACTTCCCGGTCACCTCCGTTGCGGCGACGACCGTGCGCCGGCGTCCGGTCCAGCTTGCCGGCGCCACTGTGGTCGAGGCGTGCGCGGCCATCCTGTCGGTCCTGCCCGTCGACACATTTGTCGATCAAGCGGCCTGGCGCATGGAGGTGGTTGGCGATCCTGCCGCCTGGCCCGAGGTTCAGCGCGAGGTTCAGGAGGTTCTGGACGCCGCCGAAGGCCGTGCCAGGCCGCTCGCGTCCCTGGAGCGCATGGCGTTCTACGAACAGGCCAAACGCGCCTTCGCCGTGGTCGGCACGTCGGAGGAACGTTCCTATGGCTGCTTCATCTTCAAAAAGGGTATTGTTCTCCCAGACGGCAGCACCGCCTGATCTCGGCGGTGCGTTGCGCACCGAAAGGAGGGCAAGACCATGCGTGTAGACGGCCGTGCGATGCGGACAATCTGGCTCAACGACAATGGCTGGGCCGTTGATATCATTGATCAAACGCGGCTGCCCCATGCGTTTGAGATCGTCACCCTTAAGACACCGGAAGAGGCGGCTCACGCCATCAAGCATATGCTGGTCCGCGGTGCGCCGCTGATCGGTGCCACCGCCGCCTACGGCATGGCGCTTGCGATGCACCGGGACACATCCGACGCCGGCATCTCTCTGGCCTATGACGTCCTGCTCGAAACCCGCCCAACCGCGTCAAACCTGCGCTGGGCGCTCGATCGTGTGCGCGCCGCGCTGGTCCCGCTGCGGCCGGATGAGCGGGAGGAGGCGGCGTACCGGCTGGCCGTGGATCTGGCGGACGAAGACGTTGCCATCAACGCCGATATCGGCCGCCACGGCCTGCCGATCATCACGGCGATCGCGGAGGCCAAGGGCGGTGAGCCGATCAACATCCTGACCCATTGCAATGCGGGATGGCTGGCGACGGTTGATTGGGGCACGGCGACGGCGCCCATCTACATGGCCCACGACGCCGGCATCCCGGTCCATGTCTGGGTCGACGAGACCAGGCCGCGCAACCAGGGGGCGTACCTGACCGCGTGGGAACTGGCCAATCACGGCGTGCCGCACACCGTGATCGTCGACAATGCCGGCGGGCATCTCATGCAGCACGGCATGGTCGATATGTGCATCACCGGCACCGATCGAACGACGGCGACTGGCGACGTCTGCAACAAGATCGGCACCTACCTGAAAGCCTTGGCCGCCCACGACAATGGTGTGCCGTTTTATGTCGGCCTGCCATCGCCGACCATCGACTTTTCCATCAGCGATGGCGTTGCGGAAATCCCCATCGAGCAACGATCCGCCTACGAGGTCACCCACATTCCGGGCCGCCTCGAAAACGGCGAGATCGCCACGGTGCAGATCACGCCGGATGCCAGCCCTGCGGCGAACTATGCCTTCGACGTGACGCCCGCGCGGCTTGTCACGGGGCTGATCACCGAACGCGGCGTGGCCGAGGCCTCGCGCGAGAGCATTGCCGCCTTGTTTCCCGAACGGATCAGGCAAAGCGCCTGAGTTTTAGCCGGCCGCCGCCGCGACCTCTCTTGCGCGTCTCGTAACGGCCATGATGTCGTTGAAGCTGCTGGTCTGCAGTACCAGTTCACGGGCCAGCGACAGGCATTTGCGCTCGCACTTGGCGCGAATGTCCGGGTCCCCGATCCATTCCAAATCGATGTTGTGGGCCAGGCCCAGAATGCGCCGGATCATCTTGGTGCCGGCAAAGCCCAGCGCGTCGTGCAGCAGGATGTCCATGAACCGTTCGCGCTCCTCGGCTAATGCGCTTCGGCCGGCCTCGTCCGCGAACAGGTCGTGGGGATAGCCGTCGCCCTTTCCTTCGGCTTGCCAAAGCTCGATGAAGCGGCCGTGAAATCCGGTCCAGAAGGCCTCGACCGTTTCCAGCACCCAAGCCTGGTACTCGGCCCTCGGCGTTTCGGAGGGGCGGCCCTCCGCCGCGTGGCCGTCTTGGGCGAAATAGTTGATCAGCAGATTGCCGATGACCGCGCCGAGATCGAAGCCGCGCGGACCGTAGAAAGCGAATTCAGGGTCGATGATTCTGGTATCGTCCGGCGTCAGCATGACCGACCCGGTGTGTAGGTCGCCGTGTAAGAGCGCCTCGGTGGAGCCCATGAATTTCAGCTTCAGGCGCGAGATGGCCAGCTTCAGCTCTGTGTCGGCCTCTAACGCAGCCTTGACCGGGTCCAGTTGCGGGCTGGTCCAGCGATTGCGCTCATTCTCGCGATAGGGATCGGTAAAGATCAGATCCTCGGTGATTCGGCATAATTCCGTGTTGCCGGCGAACACGGCGACCCGCTGCTTCACCGCCTCTGCCGGCAAATACAGCGTCGAGGTCTTGAACAGGGTCTGGGCGCAGTATTCGGCGATGTCGCTTGCGAATTTGGGATAGACAACGCCGTTGATCATGCCCTGCCGCATGATGATGTGCGGGCTCAGCTTCTCCATCACGATCGCGAACATCTCCGGATCGTAGTGGTAGACTTCCGGTATCAGCCGGCCGACATGCCGTCCGTGATCGACCATGCATTCATGCTCGAAGAACGCCCGTTCCAGCGGCATTGGCCAGTCCGGCCCGACCAGCCGAACGTAGGGCAGGGACTGCTTCACACAGCAGGACCCGTCCGGCCCGTCGACCAGGAACACAAGGTTCAAGTTGCCGTCGCCGACTTCGCCGACCGACCAAGCCGTCGGTTCTCCCCCAAGCCGCTGGCGCACGGATGGCAAAGCGGCGACGAACGCCTTCACGGCTTCCTCATCCAGGGAACGATAGCCTTCCGGTGTCTGTAGCTGCATGACGCCTTTATTGGTTGTTGCTAACCGCTCATCTGCCCCTAACCCGATAGGGGATTGAAGTTATTACCAGTAAACGGGACACGGGCTTGACAATTCTGGAGCCTGTGACGAACCTTCCTCACAACAAGAAACAATTCAACGTCCTTTTGCCGGCTTTGCAAAAACGGTCGGCTCAGACGAAGAATGCGGGAGGTGTTTCGGGGTGACCAACGCGGACGCGCGCCCTCACGTGACCAGTCGCCGGTTCGCCGTTCGTGGCCGGTAGCTTGCCCCAGCCGCCCGGGGGCGGGGTGCCGCCCGATTGGTTCCAGAACCGGCGCCGGCGTGGTTTTCACCTCGTGCCCAGATGGGTGCCGGCGGTCATGGTCGGCATCCCGATCCTGGTGATCGTTCTGATCGTCATCTACCCGACGATCTGGATGTTCTACCACGCGTTCCACGACACAAACATGATGAGCCTGTTTCGGCAGGACTGGCAGCCGGTCGGCTTTCAGAATTTCGAGGCGGTGCTGACGTCGGAGCGGTTTCAGAACTCGCTCTGGCACCTGGCGATTTACCTCACCTTTGGCGCCTGCCTACAGGTGGTCCTGGGCACGATCCTGGCTCTAATTCTCTACGAATCCGTCAAGACCGGTTGGATGCGTGTGGTGCTGCTGATCATCATGGTGTTGCCCATGATGCTGCCACCCTCGATCACCGGCATCCTGTGGCGGTTCCTGTTGCAGGCCTCGAACGGGGCGGTGAACCACATCTTGTTGAATGTCGGCATCCTTGAAGGTACCGAACGGATCGACTGGTTTTCGGTGGATCTGTCGCTTTGGTCGCTGGTGATTGCCGACACCTGGCAATGGACGGCGCTGCCGCTGCTGATCGTGTTCTCCGGCCGGGTGTCGCTGCCGCCGGCGGTCTACGAGGCGGCGAAGGTCGACGGCGCCTCGGGCTATCAGGTCATGCGGCGGCTGACCTTGCCGATGCTGCGCGAGATCATCGCGATCGCCTTCATCCTGCGCTTCATGGACGCGTACAAGTTCGTCGACAAGGTCTATGTCATGACCTCCGGCGGGCCTGCCCAGTCCAGTGAGTTGCCGGTCTACATTGCTTTCCAGACCGGCATTCGAGAATTCCAGGTCGGTCTCGCCGCCGGCTACGCCATCATCATCTTTGTCGGTGCCGCGCTGATCATCACCCTGTTCCTGCAATATCTGAAACGGGTGATGCGCAATGCCGGCGTGGTGGATTAGCGGGGGCGGATGATGGCAACGTCCCGAACCGCGGCTTCAGCGGGCCAGCCTAACTATCGGCTCATCCGCTACGTCCTCTTGGCCTTCCTGGTCATCTGGCTCGTCTTCACCCTGTTCCCGCTCTACTTCGCGGTCATCACGGCCCTGAAGCCGGTTGAGGAGATCAACCGGATGGTGCCGACCTTCTGGCCGGAGACGTTCCGGATCGACAATTTCTCCGGCATCTTCGCCGATCCGGGCAGCCTGAAATCGCTGATCGACTCGATCATCATCGCGTCCGCCAATACGGCCTTGTCCTTGGTTCTGGGCACGCTGGCCGGCTACGCGCTGGCGCGCTATCTGCGCGGCGCACTGGGCGAGAACCTGGCCTTCTTCATCCTCTCGCAACGGATGTTCCCGCCGGTGGCCATCCTGATTCCGATCTTCTTCCTGTTCGATGCCACCCCCTGGGGGACGGACAGCTACATCACGCTGATACTGCTCTATCTGGTCTTCAACATGCCGTTGGCGACCTGGCTGATGATGGTGTTCTTCCGTGACGCGCCGAAGGAGCTTGAGGAGGCTGCCTATCTGGACGGCTACACGCCACTGCGCGCCTTTTTCAAGGTTACCTTGCCGCTGGTCGTACCGGGCATGATCTCCGTCGCCATGCTGTGCTGGATCTTTGCCTGGAACGAATACCTGTTCGCCAATCTGTTGACCGGCACCACGGTCAAGACCTTCCCCGTGCACATCCCGACCTTCGTGGCCGGCAGCCAGACCTTGTGGAACTTCGTGATGGCCTTTTCGCTGGTGGCCATGCTGCCACCGGTGATCCTGTTCATCATCCTGCGCCGCTACATGGTGCGCGGCCTGTCACTTGGCGTCGTGAAGGGCTGACCGGTCATGGCACGCCTGGTTCTCGACGAGATTTGCAAGGGCTGGGACTTCCCGGTTTTGGATCGGCTGTCCCTGACGGTGGAGGAGGGCGAGTTCTTCGTCATCGTCGGCCCGTCGGGCATCGGCAAGACAACCCTGCTGCGCTGCGTCGCCGGTCTGGAAAGGCTGGATGCCGGCAGGGTGTTCATCGGCGACCGGGATGCCACCACGATCAAACCTTATCGCCGTGGCGTGGCGATGACGTTCGAAAGCTACGCGCTTTACCCGCATCTCAGCGTGTACGAGAACATTGCCAGCCCCTTGCGGGCGCGCCGGCTGCCCAAACCGACGATCGACCGGACGGTCGCCAGCGTCGCCTCTCTCCTGAAGATCGACCACCTGCTTGATCGGCGCCCGCACGAGGTTTCCGGCGGGCAGAAGCAGCGGACCGCGCTTGGCCGCACGCTGGTTGCAAAGCCGGATATCTTCCTGCTCGACGAGCCGATCAGCCATCTCGACGCCAAGATCCGCCACGAGCTGCGGCGCCAGTTCCACACGCTGGAGGAGTTGCGGCGGGTGGCTACGCTCTACGTTACCCACGACTACTCAGAGGCGCTGTCGCTTGGCGACCGCATCGGCGTGATGGGCAAGGGCGGTCTGATACAGGTCGGCAGCCCGCGCGACGTGTTCGAAAACCCCGCCGATCTGTTCGCCGCGCGCGTGCTGGGCCAGCCATCGATCAACGAGTTTCAGGCAATCATCGAGCGCGACGCCAGCGGAATTCACGTCTCGGTCGCGGACGGTGCTATCCGTTTTCCGCCGGCCGGACCGCACGCGTCGGTGCTTGGGCGCCGGCAGGACATGGGCATTTCCGTCGGCATGCGTCCCCAGCATCTCTCCGTCCTGCCTGAGGGCGCCGAAGCCAATCGTCCCACGGTCACCGGGTCCGTTGACGTTTACGAGGCGCTCGGTGCGACAGGCGTCCTGATCGCGAAAGTCGGGGATCAGCAGATGACGGTCATCACGCCGCCCGAAGCCCACTACCAGACCGGCGAACCGGTCCGCATCGCGCTGGACCGCGACCACTTCCTCTATTTCGATCGCGGCGATGGCCGAAATCTCATGGTGGGGCCGCACTGAGACATGGCCCGCGTCACCCTTGATAAGGTCAACAAGATCTATCCGTCCCGGCACGGCGATGTGCACGCCGTCCAGGATCTCGACCTGGCCATCGAAGACGGAGAGTTCGTCGCCCTGCTGGGCCCATCCGGCTGCGGCAAGACCTCGACCTTGCGCATGATCGTTGGCCTGGAGGCCATTTCGGGCGGCGTCATTGCCTTCGACGGCCAGCCCGTGAATGACCAGACACCGGAGCAGCGCAATGTCGCCATGGCGTTCGAGACCTACGCGCTTTATCCGACCTTCACGGTCGCCCAGAATTTAGCCTTTCCGCTGGAGGTCAAGGGCGTCGACAAGCCGACGCGGGATGAGAAGGTCGCCGAGGTCGCGCGCCTCTTGCGCATCGAACCGA
The DNA here is from genome assembly GCA_039177555.1 of Pseudomonadota bacterium. Taxonomy (GTDB): domain Bacteria; phylum Pseudomonadota; class Alphaproteobacteria; order DSM-16000; family Inquilinaceae; genus JANQGH01. Next base: position 60,292 of record JBCDFV010000012.1, read on the forward strand.
TCCTCGACTCGTTTCCCCGGCAACTCTCCGGAGGTCAGCAGCAGCGGGTGTCTTTGGGCCGCGCCCTCATCCGCGACCCGGCCGTGTTCATCCTGGACGAGGTGATGAGCCATCTGGACGCGCATCTGAAGTTCCAGATGCTGTTCGAATTGAAGCGCATTCACCAGACGCTGGAACGGACGATCGTCTACGTCACGCACGACCAGATGGAGGCGCTGGCGCTGGCCGACCGTGTCGCCGTGATGTCGGACGCAAAGCTGCAGCAATTCGGCGATCGAGACACGCTCTATGACCGGCCGGCCAACACCTTCGTGGCCGGCTTCATCGGCGAGCCGCCGACCAACTTCCTAGAGGCCGAGGTTCAGGACGACGGCACGACCATGCGTCTAACGATCCGCGACGCTTCGGCTGCCTTTGTTCCCGATGGGCCGCGGGCGGCTGCCATCCGCGATCAAAGCTTGAAGAGCGTCATTGTCGGCATCCGGCCACAGAACCTGCATGTCCGACACGATGAGGGCGATGAGCAAATCACCGCCACCGTGGAGATCAACGAGTATCAGGGCGAGCACTCGATCCTGAGCCTGCGCGATGGCGCCGCTGAGTTTCGGGCCATGGTCCCGCCGTCGGTCAAGACAGGGGAGGGCGAAACGATCGACTTGTCATACCGGTCTCGCGACGTGATGGTATTTCATCCCGAAACGGAGGTCTTCATTAGCTAAACCCTCGACGCAAAATCGATTTCGTTCAACAATCGCGTGTCGCCTCGGCGGCCAACGACAGTAAGTCCAGCACCAAAGGGAGGATGTGATGGGTATCTTGAACGGGTTTACACGGCGCAAGTTCCTACGCTCGGCCGCGATCGGGGCCGGCGCTATGGCGGGCAGCAAGGGCCTCTTCGCCGGACGCGGCGCCCAGGCGCAGGATATGAGCTTCCTGACCCCGCCAGGCGGTCGGTTCAACAATATCGAACTGACCTACTTCCAGGACTCCAACTGGCTGCATGCCCCGCTATGGCTGTCGCCCCACTTCCAGGAACATGCCGGCGTCTCGATCGCCGGGCGCGAGATGTACGATGGCGGCGATACCGTCGCCCGCGTGCTGCCCCAGCTTCTGTCGCGCCAGCCGCGTTTCGACTGGGTCCAGTTCCCGTCGCTGTTCTTCGGCGCCTTCGCCGAGACCGGACAGTTGGAGCCGCTGGACGAGTATTTCGCGCGCTATGACGACGCCAATGACTATCTCGATTGGGTCATGCCAGCCTATGGCGAGTTCTACACCAAGTGGAACGGCCAGCGGTACGGCGTCATGCTGGATGGCGATATCCACATCCTGCACTACCGCCGGAACTATTTCGACGATCTGCAGCTGCAAAGCCGTTTCTCGCAGCGGTTCCAGCGCGAGCTTGAGGTGCCGCGCACCTGGCCGGATTTCCTGCAGGTCACTCAGTTCTTCACCGAGGAACTGTCGGACCAAGGCATCTATGGCACCTCGATGGTCGTCAACCCGCCGAATTTCGGCTGGGGCTTCTGGATGGATATCGCGGCGTCCAACGGTGTGAACTATTTCGACGAGAACATGACGCCGCAGATCAACACCCCGGGTGCGGTTGAGGCGCTGGACATGTACCGCGAGATCATCCGCTTTGGCCCGCCGGGCGCGGAGTCGATGGATTTGGCGCAGACCATCCAGCGCTGGCAGTCGGGTGCGGACGTCATGTCGGTCTGGTGGATCGATCTGGCAGAGTTCACCGTGCAACAGCAGGGCAGGGAACTGGCCGAACAGCAGGGTGCCGCCATCGTGCCGGGCTGGGAGCAGGAAGACGGCACCATCAACCATAAGGCCATCTCACTGTGGTGCCGTACCGGCGCGATCCCGGCGGCCGCCCCGCAAGACGTGAAGGACGCGGCGTTCCACTTCCTCTATCGGATGTCGCACCCGACGATCTCCGACCAGATCGTGGCGGACGAGTATTGCGGCTCCGATCCGTTCGGCGCCACGCACTACACGGACGCCGCGGCCACGCTCTACACCGAACCGAACCCGCAGCGCGGTACGGACAACGATCTCTGGCCGACCAACGCCGGCATTTTCGAGACGTTCGAACGGGCGCGCGACCATCTGAACGTCGGTCTGGCGAATGTCGAGGTTGGCTATCCGCAGTTCTACTGGGAGGGCACGCCGGAACTGGCGGACGCGCTGGGCCGCAACATCTCCCGCGCGGTGGTCGGCGAGCTGACATCGCAACAGGCGCTCGACGAGGCCGCCGAGGAATGGACCCAGATCGTCCAACGCCTGGGCATCGACAACCAGCGGACCCAGTACAACAACTTCCTCCTAGGCGCGCGCGCCTTGGGTTACCGCATCTAACCCACGCGTCTTAACTGAACGCCGCCGGCGGGTCTTGCGACCGGCCGGCGGCGCGTTATTGTCCGCAGCTATGACAAGGATGGATCAGGAGAACCGCCGGTGAAAAAGATCCTCAATGACCCGACCGTCTATGTCGACGAGATGCTGGAAGGGCTGTGTGCCGCCCATCCCGACAATTACCGTCAGGTGGGTGATGCCGGCCGGGTGATCGCCCGCGCCGACGGGCCGATCAACGGCAAGGTGGGCATCGTATCGGGCGGCGGTTCGGGGCACTTGCCGATCTTCACCGGCTATGTCGGCAAGGGCCTGCTCGACGCTTGCGCCATCGGCGACGTCTTCGCCTCGCCGTCGGTTGAACAGATGGCCGATGCCATCCGGGCCGCCCATGGCGGTGCCGGCGTCCTGCGCCTCTATGGCAATTATGGCGGGGACATCATGAACTTCGACATGGCCGGCGACATGTTGGAAATGGAGGACGTCGCCACAACGACGGTGCTGCTGGCCGACGATGTCGCCTCCGCCGGCCGCGAGGAGCGTGAGAAGCGTCGCGGCGTGGCGGGGATGGTCTATGCCTTCAAGATTGCCGGCGCGGCGGCCGATGCTGGCAAGGATCTGGCCGAGGTAACCCGGATCGCCCAGAAGGCCGCCGACCACTGCGTTTCCATGGGCGCGGCCCTGACGCCCTGCACCGTGCCGCAGGCGGGCAAGCCGACCTTCGAGCTTGGCGAAGACGAGATGGAAATGGGCATGGGCATCCATGGCGAGCCCGGCGTCTGGCGCGGCAAACTGCGGACCGCCGATGAAATTGCCGGGGAGATCATGGACACGCTGCTGGCCGACCAGCCGCTCGGCGCGGGCGATCGCGTCTCGCCGCTGGTCAACTCCCTCGGCGCTACGCCGCCGGAGGAACTCTACATCCTTTATCGGATCGTAAAGCAGCGGATCGAGGCGGCGGGCGCGGAGCTCGTCATGCCGCTGGTCGGCCGCTATGCCACGTCGATGGAGATGACCGGTATCTCGATCACGCTGTGCAAGCTTGACGACGAGTTAGAGGGTTACCTGAAGGCGCCGGCGCATTGCGCCTTTTGGACGGTCTGAATGGCCCTCGACACGCCGACACTGCGCCATGGGTTGGCGCTGATCGCAGCGAAGATGGAGGCGTCGGCCGATGAGCTGAACACGGTCGACGGCGCGTTGGGCGACGGCGATCTCGGTGTGACGATGACGCGCGGCATGCGCGAGATCATGAAGGTCGCCGATGATTTACCGGATGATGTCGGCATGGCGCTGTTCGGCTGCGCCCAGGCCTTCACCCGCATTTCGGGCTCCAGCTTCGGCACCTTGCTGGCCACTGGCCTGATGAGCGCGGCCAAGGCCTGTCGTGGCCGCACCGAAGTACCGTGGTCCGAGATGTCAGGGTTGCTTGCGGGCGCTGTTCAGGCCATGAGCGCACGAGGCAAGGCCGAACTTGGCCAGAAGACGGTGCTCGACCCCCTGGACGCGGCCGCGAAGGCTGCGGCCGATCGGTTGGATGGCCCGGCCGTCCTGGCGGCGATCGACCGGGCTGTGTACGAGACGATGGACATGTTTCGCGACCGGCAGGCACAAGTCGGCCGCGCGCGCATCTTCGGCGAAAAGAGCGTCGGTTTGGACGATCCGGGCATGGTGGCGTTGCGCCGCATGGTTGATGCACTAAAGGCCCCCTGACGGGGCAAAGAGGAAAATCGGTATGGTTGAAAACAGGTGGCGCGACGACGAAGCCCAAAGCCTCGTGGATGCGGCAGGCGCTGATCCCGCCGATCAGGCATTGGCGTTGCGGGTCTACACGTCGCGCCTGATTGGCGGCGACCCGGACCTGGTCATGCATGGCGGCGGCAACACCTCGTGCAAGGTTAAGCGCCGCGATCTCTTAGGCGACGAGATCCGCGTGCTGCATGTGAAGGGCAGCGGCTGGGATTTGGGTTCGATCGAGGCGCCCGGCCTGCCCGGCGTTCGGCTGGATCCGCTGCTCAAGCTGCGGCCACTCGACCGTCTGTCCGACGAAGACATGGTCAACCAGCTACGCTGCAACCTGCTGGACTCGTCGTCGCCGAACCCGTCGGTGGAAACGCTGCTGCACGCCTTCCTGCCGCACGCCTTCATCGACCACAGCCATGCGACCGCGATGCTGGCGCTGGCCAACGTGCCGGAAGTCGAGGCCATCGTCCGCGACCTGTTCGGCGACACGGTCGCGATCGTGCCCTACATCATGCCGGGCTTCGGCCTGTCGAAGGCGGCGGCGGAGGTGTTTGAGGCCAAGCCCGACGTCACCGGCATGCTGCTGGCCAATCACGGCCACTTCACCTTCGGCGACACCGCGCGCATCTCCTACGACCGCATGATCGATCAGGTGAACGTGGTCGAGGCGTTTCTGGCGGAGCGGGCCACCCCACGCGTGGCGGCACGGGCGATCGAGCCGCCGAAACCTGAGCGTCTGTTCCCGGCGCTGCGCGGCGCGCTGACCAAGCACCGGGATCGAGACGCGGCGATGCCCGTTTTCGACCTGCGGGCGGCCGAGCATCTGACCGCGTTCCTGGCACGGGACGACATGGGCGACCTGTCGACGCGCGGCGTGGCGACACCCGACCATGTCATCCGCACAAAGGCGCCGCCGCTGGTGCTTCAGGGTCCGGCAGCCGACGGCGATATCGACGCGCTTGAGCGCGCGGTTGGCGACTGGGCCGATGCCTATCGGGCCTATTTCGAGCGCAATGCGCCCAAGACGGCCGAGCCCAAGACGATGCTCGACCCGACGCCCGGCCTGGCCTGGGTGCCGGGCCTGGGCATTTTCGGCATCGGCGCCAATGCCAAGGCCGCTCGGGTCGCGGCCGATCTCGGTGACCAGCAGATCCGCGTGATCGACCAGGCAGAGAGCATCGGCGAGTTCCGGCCGATCAAGGAGTTCGACCTGTTCGAGACCGAATACTGGTCGCTGGAACAGGCCAAGCTGGGCAAGGGCAAGCCGCCGCCGCTGAACGGCCGTGTGGTCTTGATCACCGGCGGTGCGGGTGCCATCGGCCAGGCAACCGCCGAGGCCGTCAGGGCGAAGGGCGCGGATGTCTTCCTGGTTGATGCCGATCAGGCTTCGCTTGATGCGGCCCTGGCCGGCTTCGGCCGCGATGCCGGCGGTGTTGTCCTGGACCTGACCGATCGCACTGCCGGCAATGAAGCTGTGGCCGCCTGCACGCGCCGTTTTGGCGGCGTCGACATCCTGGTCAGCAATGCCGGGGCGGCCTGGGGCGGGGCCATGGTCGATCTCGATGACGACACGCTGCGCACAAGCTTCGAGCTGAACTTCTTCGCCCACCAGCATATGGCGCAGGCGGCCTCCAGGGTTATGCGCACCCAGGGCAGGGGCGGTGTCCTGCTGTTCAACGTGTCCAAGCAGGCGATCAATCCCGGCAAGAACTTCGGCGCCTACGGACTGCCGAAGGCCGCGACGTTCTTTTTGGTGCGCCAGTACGCGCTTGAGCTTGGCGGTGCCGGCATCCGGGTGAATGGGGTGAACGCCGACCGGATTCGGTCCGGCCTGCTTACGGATGCGATGATCGCCGAACGGGCTGAAGCGCGCGGAGTTGACACCCAGCGCTACATGGAAGGCAATCTGCTGGGCCGAGAGGTCGAGGCCCGCCATGTGGCGAATGCCTTCGTCGATCTGGCCCTTGCTGAGCGGACAACGGCCCATGTGATGACGGTTGACGGCGGCAATGTCGAGGCGGCGCTGCGCTAGGCTGCCGGCACCTTCACGCGCACGAGGAGGAACAGGAAACCCATGAGCGATCATCCAGCATTTGTCGCCGGCGGAACGGCTGTCGTGACCGGCGGCGCCAGCGGCATCGGCCTTGCCGCCGCCGAGCGCTTTGCCTCCATGGGCCTGCGCGTCTGCGTGGCGGACATCAACGCCGACGCCTTGGCTGAGGCCGGCAATCGGGTTGCGGCAAAGGCCGCAAACGGCGCCGCCGACGTGATGACGGCCCCAATCGACGTGTCCGATCGCGCCGCCCTGAACGGCTTGCGCGACGCGGTTACGGATCGTTTCGGTGATGTCACCGTGTTGATGAACAATGCCGGCATGGAGCCGGTCGGTAAGGCTCTGGGCGATGCCGAGCGCTGGCAACGCATCCTCGACGTCAATCTCTGGGGCGTCATCCATGGGTCCCAAGTGTTCGCGCCGAGCATGATCGAGGCTGGCAAGCCGGCGGTGATCATCAACACCGGCTCCAAACAAGGCATCACCTGCCCGCCGGGTAATGCCGCCTACAACGTCTCGAAGGCCGGGGTGAAGGTCTTCACCGAACAACTGGCGCACGAGCTGCGCTCTATCGACGGCTGCCAGGTCGGCGCGGCGCTGCTGGTTCCCGGCTTCACCTTCACGGGCTTCACCCGGGTCCATGTCCAGGAAAAGCCCGACGGCGCGTGGGAGCCGGAGCAGGTGATCGACGAAATGGTCGCCGGCCTCGGGCGCGGTGACTTCTACATCCTTTGTGAGGACAACGAGGTCACCCGCGACGTCGACAACAAGCGCATTCTTTGGGCGGCGCAGGACATCACCGAAAATCGACAGCCGCTGTCCCGCTGGCATCCGGACTATGCTGCAGCGTTCGCGGACTACATGAAGACGTAAACCCCCAAAGGACTATCGCCGACTTCGGGCCGCCCATGCCTCGACGGTTGCCGCAGCGCCGTTTGTGACCAGGCTCTCGTAGGCTTCCGTCACCGGCGCAACGAACCGGTCCGATCTGGCCAGGTCGGTTCCGAAGACCTCTTGAACCGCCAGCAGGGCCGCGACCTTACCGGCCGGATCGTTCGCGGAATCCGACGCGGCCCTCAGGCGATCGGCCAGCGGGTCATCGACGCTGATTGGCTGGCCGGCCTCGTCGACCCCGCCCACGTAACGGCACCAGCCAGCCACGCCAAGCGCGATCAGCGGCAAGGACCCGCCGGCACTTAGACGGTCGCGAGCGGGTTCCAACAGCCGCTGGGGCAGCTTTTGAGAGCCGTCCATGGCGATTTGCCGGGTTCGGTGCTTCAGCGCCGGGTTGGTGAACCGTTCGCATAAGGCGGCTTGATACGCCGCCATGTCCGTATCCGGCGGCGGCGGAACCGTCGGCGCCAACTCATCCGCCATTAAGGATCGGATCAGCCGCGCGAACGACGGGACGGCCATGACCGCGTCCACCGTCTCATGGCCTGCCAAGACGCCCAGATAGGCGAGTGTCGAATGGCTGCCGTTCAACAGGCGCAGCTTCATCAGCTCGAACGGCGCGACGTCGCTCACCAGTTGGGCGCCGACGCGATCCCATTCCGGTCGGCCCGCGGTGAACCTGTCCTCGATGACCCATTGTCGAAACGGCTCGGCGGCGACCGGCCAGGCGTCCTCCACGCCCAGAAGGCCCGCGACTTCCGCGCGGTCGGCATCGGTCGTGGCGGGGACGATGCGGTCCACCATGGTGTTTGGGAAGGTGACGGTGTCCTCGACCCATCGCGCGAGATCGGGGCCGCGCAACCCGGCGAAGCGCAGCACCAGCTTGCGAACCGTATCCCCGTTGCTCGGCAGGTTGTCACACGTCAGGACGGTGAATGGTGGTATGCCGCTTCGCCGTCGACGATCGAGGGCCTCAGCCAGCAGACCGATCGCGCTGCCCGGACGGTCGGGGTGCGCAAGATCGGCAACGATCGCCGGGTGGCTCTCGTCGAGGCCCCCCGTTGCCGGATCGTGGCAGTAGCCCTTTTCGGTCACTGTCAGGCTGACGATACGGACCCTCTGGTCGGTCATCGCGTCCAGAACCGCCGCTGGCCCCTCCTGGTTCACCAGCACCTGGTGGACGCTGCCGATGATCCGCGCCTTTGCCCCTGAACCGTCGCGCTGCACGACCGTGTAAAGACCATCTTGCGGTGCCAGCGCGTCGCGGACCGACGGGCTGCGCAGGCTGACACCGGTGATGCCCCACTCAAGCGATGCGTCCGGCAGGCCGAGCACGTCATCGGTGAACTCTGCCTGGTGCGCCCGATGAAAGTTGCCAATGCCCAGATGCACGATGCCTGTCGCCAGACGTGCCCGGTCATAGGTCGGGCGACGCACCTTGTCCGGCAGGCTGCTAAGGGTTCCGTTGCTGAGGCACATCATCGTTTCATGCCTCCAGCTTGTAAGCGCGCTTGGCCAGGTTATAGGCAAGATCGCTGGCCACCTCCTGCGCCTCGTCCTCATCCAGACGGTGATCGGCGACCAGGTCGGCAAGATAGGCACAGTCCAGCCGGCGCGCCATATCGTGCCGTGCCGGGATCGACAGGAAGGCCCGTGTATCGTCGTTGAAGCCGACCGTGTTGTAAAAGCCGGCGGTCTCGGTGGTCAGTCGCCGATAGCGCAAGATGCCTTCGGGGCTGTCGAAGAACCACCAAGCCGGTCCCAGCTTCAGGACCGGATAGACGCCCGCCAGCGGCGCCAGTTCGCGGCTGTAGGCGGTCTCGTCGAGGGTGAACAGGATGATGGAAAGGTTCCGCTCGTTGCCGAACCGATCGAGCAGTGGCTTCAACGCGGCGACATAGTTGGTGGCGCCTGGAATATCCGCCCCGACATCCCGGCCGAAGCGGGCGAACAGCGCTGCATTGTGGTTTCGGTTCGAGCCCGGATGGATCTGCATGACCAGCCCGTCATCCAGGCTCATGCGCGCCATTTCGGTCAGCATCTGGCCGCGAAACGCCTCCGCCTCCTCGGCCGTGTGCTTACCCGCTAGTGCTTTGGCAAAGAGCCGTTCGCAGGAAGCATGGTCCAAATCTTCGGTACGGGCACTCGGGTGACCGTGGTCGGTGGACGTCGCGCCGTGCTCGATGAAGAATTGGCGACGAGCCTTCAGGGCTTGGAGATAGCCGTTCCAGTTGCCGGTATCTTCGCCGGTCAGGTCGCCAAGCTTCGCGACGTTGTCGGCGAAGCCTGAAAAGTCGGGATCGACCACTGGATCGGGTCGAAACGCCGTGATCACCCGCCCGGGCCAGTCACTCTCCTGAAGACGCGCATGATGGACCAACGTGTCCAGCGGCGATTCGGTCGTGCACAGGACCTCGATCCCGAACCTCTCGTAGAGCGCCCTTGGGCGAAAACCTTCGGTGGCCAGCCGGTCTGCGATCGCGTCATAGATGTCGTCGGCGGTTTCCGGCGTCAGGCGTACGCGCACGTCGAACACCTCATGCAGCACATGGTTCATCCAGAGCCGGGTCGGCGTGCCTCTGAACAGATGCCAATGCGCGGCGAAAACGCGCCAGATGGCCCGAGGATCGGTTTCGACCGGTCCGCCGTCGCGACGCCGAATGCCGATGTGCTCCAGCGGCACGCCTTGGCTGTACAGCATGCGGAACACGTAGTGGTCCGGCACGATCAGAAGCTGGGCCGGGTCGGGAAACGGCGCGTCCTCGGCGAACCATTGCGCGTCGGTATGGCCGTGCGGGCTGATGATCGGCAGGTCGCGGATGTTGCGATAAAGCCGTCGTGCGATCGACCGGGGCTCGGGATCGGGCGGAAACAACCTGTCTTCATGCAGTGTCAGGGCGGCGGTCACGGGTCCTCCAGCCGTTCGGCTTTCGCGGTGATGGGCGGTGGTTGGGAAACTTGGAAAAGGAGACGACAATGGTAAACCCGATGGGCAATCCGCGAAACGCCAAAGGCACATGATCGACGCGCGCTACTCCACTGGGTCCGCCTAACGAGCGGTTTTTCAGGCGGATCGCAACCGGTCCGCCGTTTTTTGAATGACTGCAACCAATGCTAGTGTAGGCTATCGGTCCTCACGGTGCTTGGCCGCCGTTGCGTCGATCCTTGGCGCGAATGGTCGCCGGGCGATCCTTGGTCTGTTCTTGACCGACAATGCCGCGGCAAATGAAGAGGGCCTGCAATGCCTGATGTGACCCAGCAGCTTGGTGCGATCCCGTTTGGCAATCTGATTGGCGGGCCCATGATCGCCGCGGTCGAGGCGCAAGCCAAGGCGGCGGGCACCTCCTACGACTTCATCCGCAGTGTCGGGTTCAAGGATGACGGCACGTTGATCAGCGTGCCGCTCAAGTTCAATCGGCGCACCACCAACGATGATGGCGAGGTGGAGACGACCACGATCGACATCGAGGTGCCGCTGCTGACCTTGCTGCCGATTCCATATCTGCGCATCGATACCATGACGATCGACTTCACCGCCAACCTGTCCGACAGCTCGTCGGCGGAAGACACCTCCAAAGACGAGCGGAACGCCAGCGTCGGGGTCGAGGCCGGCGCCAGGTACCTGTTCGCCAGCGCAAAACTGAGCGCGTCCTATTCGTCGAAGAAGGAATCGACCTCGACGAAGAACTCCCGCTACTCGGTCGAGTACAATATGAACGTGAACGTGCAGGCGGTTCAGGACGACATGCCGGCCGGCATGGCCAAGGTTCTCAACCTGTTGCTTGAAAACATTCCCGAGACGTAAGCACTGGTTGGCCAAGGGCCGAACTCAAGAACAGAACACCGCTGGGGAGGCGGCTTTTGGCGGATTTGGAGCAAGTGATCGGGGCAATCTTGCGGGACCTGGCGAAGTCTCGTTTTGCCTCTGACATCTATTCCCGGTCGATCAGTCGCTATTACGAGCAGGATTTCCTGCTGCGCCGCTTCCCGATACCGCGTGCGGAGATCGAGGAAGCGGAGATCGAGCTGAAATTCGCCATCGAATCGGTCTCCGCATCCCTGGCGAATTCCGAAGGCCGCGAGGCGACCTTGGCGCCGATGTTCGAACGGGCGATCGAGCGCGTGGTGACCCTGTTCCTGTCCTTTCTGGTTCCGCGCGTCGCCAATGCCGGCGGCCTGGCGGACCGTCTGAAGAACCCGGTCGATCGCAACGTCTTTCGCATCGACCTGCGGCAAGCCGGTTTGCGCCATATGATCGTGAACTTCACCGATCTGATCTCCGAAGAAGGGGTGTTCGACGCCAAGTCGGCCGAGCAGGGGCTGATGGCGGCTTTCCGCAGGGTCCTTCGGTTCAACGTCGAGGTTGGTCAGGAGATCACCGAGGACGAGGTCGCCGACTTGACCGACGATATCAACATTGCCCCGCCGCTTGAGGATCTGGGCCGACGTATCGGCGAGGTCTGGCAGGTCGATCGCGACTCGAGGCTGGATGTCGCCATCGGCGCCGACGCCTTGCGCGAACTGCCGCAGGATATGCTGTCGTCGATCAAGATCCGGGCGGCGGTCCGCAACTATCAATGGACCGAGGTGAAGGTCGAGGGCGGCCGCACCTTCCGCTCCCTGACATCCGAATAGGGACGCTGATCCGGCATGCCAAAGAACAGGCCGCAACAGGGCAGCGACTACGGCGCCCTGACGCTGTACCAGCTCATCGGCGCACCGCTGAAGGCGCTGATCGACGCCGAGGCCCAGGCCGCGATGGCGACGGCGCGCTACATCGAAAAGGTCGGGTTCGATCCCGCGCCCAACGCCGAGGGCGTGGCAGCGGAACCGTTTGAAACGCCGTTGGGCGATCTGCGCACGGTGAAGTTCAAGGTCCGGCAGCCCGATGCCGAAGGCGAGGCCGCCGAAAGCCAGGTCGAGTTGCCGTTGCTGTCGATGCTGCCGATACCGGCGATGCAGATCAAGAACGCCGAGTTGGAATACGCGGTCAAGATCCTGGAAACCCGCTTGCGCGAAGCGCCGCGCGAGCAGATGGGCGAGCGGGTGCGCCAAAGCGTCGGCACCGGCACCGGGGCGCGCCAGGGCGAGGCGGAAGACAGCGAGCTTGACGAGCAGACCGGGCGCGAAGTGGAGTTGACGGCCGTCTACGGGCGCAGCGACGAGATTTCCAGACAGCGACACGCGCTCGACATGCAGATCCGTATGAAGGTGAACGTCGAACAGGCGGATCTGCCATCCGGTCTGGCGCGGCTGTTGAATCTGATGGATGCCACCGGCGGGTTGACGCGGCTGCCGCCGGCAGAAGTGGAAGAGAGCCACGAGGTGCCGGTAGTCCCCGATGATGCGGAAAGCGATGAGCGCGACGGCGCGACGGCCGACCCGGACGATGTCTGAGCCGGTCCGCACGGCCCGTAGTGCCAGCCCCGCCGGCCTGAAGTGCCCGTGTGGCCGGGTTTTCACCCTTGAGGTCGATGATCTGTTTCGCCTGGCGGCCGGTGAGCGGCTGACCTGCATCGGCTGCGGATCGGATGTCGGCATCGATCTCGCCAACGCCGGCGAAGGGGGTAAAGCCCTGCGCCAGTTTTGCGATGGCATTCGCAACAATCCAGGCATTGCGGCCACCTTTGGCGCGTCTCATTCCGCTTCGAACGGAACAGCGGGGGAGGGGCCCGCGCAGCTTGGACACCACCGCCCAGGGCCGCGCTACGCCGTCAAAAGGCCGGGCCAGGACGGCAACGCCGTTCGCGCGCTGAAAGGCGGATATGCCAAGCCTTCCCGACCGCCCCGTCGCGACTGAATTCGATCCAAGACGGGACTGGGTGGCCGTCCCGAAGACATGGTCTTATGAACGCGAAAGACCGAGTGCGCTTGCCGCAGCGCGTCGACAGGCGGCCGACGATGTCGAAAAGGCGATCTTTGACGCCTTTCCCGCCCTCGCGGTACGCATGCGCGCGGCGCTGTTTCTGGCCTATCGCCTGTCCGCGCCGGTTCCCGCCGGTGGATTGCTGCGATCGGCCCTCGCCATCGCCGCGCGGGACGCGTTCATCGCGCGCAGTTGGCCGCCGCCGGGCCGGCGAAGGAACGACAGGCAGCACGACAGCGTCGACGCCTATCTGTCCGCCTGCGCAAACAGGGCGGAGGGCGATACGCTCGCTCAAGACCTGCTGTGGGCGACGGTGCTGGCGACCGTGCCGGACGCCTGGGTGCCGCATCAGCCGATCGCCGCGCGCTTGTCGCGCCAAGCTGATGGGGGCGAGGGGATCGCTTCTGTTGAGGTCCTCGCTGCGCAGCTGCGTGGTCCCGCCGTCGGCGGTCGGGCCTGGGCTTTGCGGAGAACACGCGAAAGTCTGACGGCCATCGTCGCGGATCTGGCCGCCCATCGCCCCTCTTTGATCTCCCTGCACCGCGCGCCGCTTGGGCATGACGAGGCCGAGATCGGCCTCGTTTACCGTTACGATCCCCTGGGCGGCGAGCGCTGCCGCTTGCTGGTTTACGACCCGCTGAAGGTGGCCGAGGCCATCGAACTCGATCTGTCATTTCTCGACCAGGGGTTGACGGTCGTTGAAAGCAGCGGAAATGCCGGTCCTTCGCCGATCGTGGCAGTCCGCCATCTTGATACGCCAATAGGGGCGCCTCCGGTCATGCCCCATTGGTTTGGCCGTCTCGCACCGGTGTGGCGCCTGCGTCGCTGGCTTGGACGTCATGATCGCCCGGAACGGCCCGATCTTGCAGCCGACGGCCGAGGACTTCCATCCGTCGCCAGTTGACGCTAGCCGCAGAATATCGATTATTTGAGATTGCGATTCTGATGATCGAGAGTGTGTTCGCAATAAACGCGTTATTCACGGCAAATATGCTTGGTAGCTGACGCCACCGTGCTCGACCGTCGAGAGTGTTTTGCCGCCTTGATGTGATTATGCGGCATTGCGGTGGATGATCAGATGAAGACGGTTGTGCCGCCAGCCGTCAGCGTCGGCCCGGAGACCGAATGAAGTCCGCGACAGATCTGCAATCTGGAACCATGACCCAACGCCTGACGGAGCGGCTGCGGGCGGACATTTTAGCGGGATCGTTCAAGCCGGGTCAGCGGCTGAAGATCATGGCGGTAAGCCAGCGATATGACGTCAGCCCAATTCCGGTTCGCGAAGCATTGCGGCTGTTGGCCGGCCAAGGTCTCTTGGAGTTGCAGCCCCATCGCGGCGCCGTCATCCGCAAGGTCGGCACGGACTATGTTCGGAACATGTATGACATTCGCATGGCTCTCGAAACGATGCTGGTTGAGCGGGCCTGCGAGCGGATCACGGCCGACGACCAGGACCGCATCCGGTCGGCCGAGGCGGCCTATGTCGCGGCCACGAAATCCCAAGACGCGGATGCGGTGCTGGCGACCAACGCGGCCTTCCATCGCGCCATCACCGCGCTTGCCCGCAACGAGGAGGCAGAAGAAATGGCGCCGCGCGGCTGGGAACTGATCCAGGCGATGCGCCTGACGATCGGGTTCAGCCGTGAACGCTTGGCCGCCAATATCCGCGATCACGCCGAGATTGTCGCGGCGTTGGTGGAACGAAACTGTGCGCGGGCCATCGCCGCCGTGCGCAAACACTGCCTGAACGGCCGCGATGATTTGCTGGAAGAGTTGCGCCGGCGGGACCTTAGTGAAGGCTGATCGCCGTCGCGGCGTCCGGTTCGATCGTCAGCATCTTGTCGAAGCCGCTGACCCGGAACACCTCGCGCACCATCTGGTTCATGCCGGCAAGCACGAGCGTCTTGTCGATTGAGCCGGCCCGCTTGGCCGCGATCAGCACGCTGCGAAGCCCGGCACTGCTGATATAGCTGCACTCGGAGAAATCGACCACGATCAGGGGCGGGGGCGATTCGATGTGCGCGGTGAGCCGCGCTTCGAATCCTTTGGCCGCGACCACATCCAACCTGCCCGACACATGGACGACGATATGCCTATCGCCGACAACATCGTTCGCCCTGTCATCGCTCATCAATACAGCCTCTGAATCTGAACAGTTGGGTGCCCCTAGTCCCGCCATCTCTTGACCACCGTCAGGTGATTGGCGCCGCCGTCGCGACGATAACGGACTTCGTCCATCATCTCACCCAGCAAGTGGATCCCCAACCCGCCGGCCGCGCGCTCGTCAATGTCGCCATCGATCGGGGCGGCCGTCATCTCCAAGGGGTTGAACGCGACACCATCGTCCGTGAACGTGGCCTCGACGGTGTTGCCGGACACGTCGATATCGACCTCGATCGCGTGCTGCCCGCGATCATGCCAGGCGTAGCTGCAGATGTTGGTCACGATCTCGTCGAACGCCATTTCAAACAAGCCCACCAGGCTTTCGGGAAAGTCGAGCGGCGCGACGAGTTGTTTGAACAGGGCGGCCAGCCTGCGATGCTGGTAAAGCTCGTTGGCGAGGGTGGCGTGCAAGTGCTTGCCCGGTTCGATCACGGCGGGCACATGTGACGCTTCGCGCCAGGGCTTGACCTCATAGACCGACTGCGTGCCGTAGCCTTTCGGCAGTTCGACGGTTCCTCGGTAAAAGCAGCGGAAGCGCGGCCGATAGGTGCCGCCAGCCAATTGGCTTTCGGCCTCCAGCGCGCTTTCCTCCGCCGTCAGGGCGGCCACGAACTGTTCGGAACCGTAGGCCAAACCCGGAACCGTGATCGGCTCGATCCGCGCGGCGCGGTTGACGTTGCCGCCATAGATCACGGTCTGGCCAGTCAACGGATGGTCGCCTTCGAAAATCGGACCCGCATGCAATCCGATGCGCAGTTGCAGCCGTTCGGGCAGGCCGAAATCGCGACTGTCGATCGCCCGAAAGGCGGTATAGAGCGCCGTGGCGTAGCTGGCCGAGTCCAGGGCCGTGTCGTGGACGGTCAGGATGGCATCGCCCCAACTGTCGATCATGCGGGGTGTGGGAATGTCGGTGCCTACGTGCAGTGCGATGGCCCGCATGAAGCGCCAGAACAGGATGAGCTGATCATCCTTCAGCCGGCTGAAACCGACCACGTCGGCAAACAGCAAGCCGGCAACTTTTTGCAGATCCCCGTCGCCGTCTGAACGCGCAATCGAGGTGTCTTCGGTGTCGGCCGAAGCCAGGGTCACGTTGGCGTCGTCCGCGATTTCGTCCAAACCCATCAGGCGCAGGCGGGCCGGGTCGCCCCAATTGTCGACGAAATCGTTCGGGCTGCCCGGAAACGGGTCCGCCAGGAAATCCCAGATCGCCGCGAGATAGGGCGGGCTGGACAGGACAGCGCCGCGAAGGCGCGCGGTCCCGTCGATGACCTGATTGCCGAACCGCAATATCGCGTCGCCGCCGACATAGGGTTCCTGGCATACCTCGGTAACCGACGCCGCTTGCCCGACAACGCGGTCGAAGCGCGCGAGCCATGCCGGACCGTAGGGCGCGACCAGCTGGTCGCGAAAACTGTCCCGCTGAAACGGCAGGACGACGTTCAGTTCCGCGCCGCGCGCCAGCAGGTCTTCGCAGAACAGGAGGTCGCAGCCGGCAGCTGCCGAACCATACGCAATGGCCGGGTTCAGTGACGACAGGGTCCTGTCGATCGCCTGCCGCAGCGCTGGTTCCAGTGCGGGCGGAAGGCCTCCGTCTGCGCCCCCACGAAGCCGGATCCCGGCATAGACCAACAGGCAGGGGGGCGTGAACAGATCGATCAACCGTTGATCGACATCGACACCGCGTGTTGACAGCGCCTCCAGCCGTTGCCGTGCTTCGGCCCTAAGCAGGGGGCGGTCGGCCCATTGACGGGCCAGTTTCTCAAGCTGGCTGGCGGCCTCGCCGTCCTGACCGATCAAGAGGGACAGTTCCGCCAGCACAAGCGGACGTGCGGGATCGTCCGTCGGGTCATCAGCCGCCTTGCGCAGCGCTACCTGGGCGAAGTCACGGGCCTTTTCGCGGTCGCCTCCGGCCTGGGCCAGTAGCGCGGCCTGTGCAAGGTCAGCGAAGTCGCCGTTCGTCTGGGCGCGGTGCAGGTGAATGGCCAGAGCTCGGCCAAGATCGTCCGCTTGGCCTTCGCTTTGCCAAATCTCTTCGAAGACGTCTGCCAAGAGCGTGCCGTCTTCGCCCACGGGGTCCATGGCTTCGGGTTCGACGCCTGCGATCGTTGCCTGGCGGATCTGCTCTCTGGCGGCGTCGATGGCACCGCTGCGGACCAGGGCGGTCGCCGCCAGCAGGTGAAGCCGGTCGGCATTCGCTGCGGTTTCCAGCCCCTTGATTGCAAGGTCGTAGGCTTTGAAGACCCGGCCCTTGCCCAAGGCCTCGCGAACTGCCTTTTCGACCATGTCTTTCGGGCCGGATGCGTTCGGCCGTGTCATGCCGCCCCATTGGTTCTCAAGTGGAAACCGAAGGCCTGGGCGTTGGCGCCGTGCCCGCGCAGTGATGCCGCCGGCCGTTGCCGGCCGCGATAGGTCGCCGCCTTGTCCATGGGCCGCACCATGCCAGCATCATTCGGGTTTCACAAAAACAGTCTGCTTTCTTCAGGTTTTTCGAAGCCGCAGACCGTTTAGTCCGCCGCGCTTCTCGCCAATACGGCTGGGGCGGCCCGCGGCGCGTCAATGTTGGCGCCGTTGGGCAAGGAAACGCCGGCTTTCGAACGGCCCACCCGATCACGCGACCTAGACGGCGTGCCACCGAGAACACGTCGTTGCCGGTCATATGCGTGGCGCGGCTTGGGACCGATGAGGAAGGCGGCGGGGATATCGAAATGACGGCGTTCAAACTCAAACGCCCAGGAGAGGATGACCACATGACTTTAAAGATCGGCAGCACGGCTCCGAATTTCACGCAAGACTCTACCCATGGCCGGCTGAACCTTTACGAGTTCATCGGCAATTCGTGGCTGGTGCTGTTTTCCCATCCAAAGGATTTCACGCCCGTCTGCACGACCGAACTTGGCCACATGGCCAAGCTGAAGCCGGAGTTCGACCGGCGCAATGTCAAGATTCTGGGCCTCAGCGTCGATCCGGTCGACGACCACCAACGGTGGTCCAAAGATATCGAGGAGGTCACGGGCACGGCACCGAACTATCCCATGATCGCCGACGCCGATCTGAAGGTCGCCAAGCTGTACGACATGCTGCCGGAGGACGCCGGCAACAGCGCGGATGGCCGGACGGCCGTCGACAACGCGACGGTGCGCAACGTCTACGTCATCGGGCCTGACAAGAAGATCAAGCTGATGATCGCCTATCCGATGAGCACGGGCCGCAACTTCGACGAGGTGCTGCGCGTCATCGATTCGCTGCAACTGACCGCCGACCACAAGGTCGCCACGCCGGTGAACTGGCAGCAGGGCGAAGACGTGATCATCGTCCCTGCCGTGGCCGACGACCAGGCGAAGGAACTCTTCCCAGCGGGTTGGAAGGCGCCGAAGCCTTACATCCGCTACGTCTCTCAGCCGAACTGAAATCATCCGGTCAGCGCGGTCGCGGGCTTTTCCGCGACCGTTGCGCTGATGGCCATGAAAGGATTCTAACTATGATCCATGCTCTGTCTTCGCTGCGGCGCGCAGCGATCCTCTTGGTGGCGATTGTGGCGTTCGGCGCCACGTCCGCCTCCGCGGCCGATTACGCCAATCCCGACCTGCTCACGTCAACCGAAACCCTGGGCTTGATGCTGGAGGACCCGAATGTGCGGGTCGTCGATGTGCGGCCGCGCGAGGCGTATGATGCCGGCCACATCCCTGGCGCCATCCATCTCAGCGCTGACGACATCATCGATCCCGTCAGCCATGTCGACGGTGATCTTCTGCCGCTGTCCGAACTGGCCGCCATGTTGGGCGAGCGCGGCATCGGCCCGGAAACCCGCGTCGTCTTCTATGACGATCGCGGCGGCTTTCACGCCTCGCGCCTCTTTTGGCTGCTGGAGTATCTCGGTCACCGCCAGGTCAGCGTGCTCAACGGCGGCTTTCCCGCCTGGGAGCGGGAAGGCTGGTCGGTCAGCCAAGAGGCGCCGACGGTCGAGCCCACCGTGTTCCCGATCAACCTGACGCCGCGCCGGGCCGCCTCGGCCGACTGGCTGATGGAACGGCGCGACGATCCGTCCGTGGTGGTCATCGACGTGCGGCCGACCCCGATGTTCGAGGAAGGTCATATCCCCTGGGCGCGCAACATCCCGTGGGCCCAGAATCTGAACGAGGACGGCATCATGCGGTCCGCCGAGGACCTGTTGGCCCACTTCGCCGCCCATGGCGTGACGCCGGACGACAACATTGCCGTTCACTGTCAGAACGGCAAGGCGTCCGCCCATTCCTATCTGAC
Organism: Pseudomonadota bacterium; assembly: GCA_039177555.1. Taxonomy (GTDB): domain Bacteria; phylum Pseudomonadota; class Alphaproteobacteria; order DSM-16000; family Inquilinaceae; genus JANQGH01. The sequence continues at coordinate 79,629 of JBCDFV010000012.1, forward strand.
CCTGCGTTTGCTTGGCTTCCAGCAGGTTCGCAGCTATGACCGGTCCTGGGCCGAATGGGGCCATGCCTACGACCTGCCGACCGCGAGTTCCACCGACGGCTGATCGACAGTAGGTAGCGGTTTGAAAGCCGGGGTGTCTCGATGGTTCGAGGCACCCCGGTTCTTGTTTTAGGCCGTCGCCGCCGCGGCCTGCTCTTCCAACTGGCTGACCAGTTCGGGCGGCAGAGAGAGGCGGCTGGCCAAGCCTTCGAGATAGGCCTGTTCCATCGGATGGTCCGGGTCGATGGCCAGCCGGGAGGCGAGGTAAAGCTCGGCCGCCTGTTCCGGGCCGTCCGCCAGGTCGGCGATGTCCTGAAGGCTTGGCGGCTTGGCCAAGGCATCGAAAACGAAGGCCTTGTCCTCGGCATCAAGAGGAAGTCGGCCGACTTGATCGAAGATGACCTGCTGCTCGTCCGGGCCGATATGGCCGTCGGCGTTGGCGGCCGCGATCATCGACATGACCAGCGCCAGTTCGAACGGCCTGCCGTCGCGGGCGGGTGCCGTTTCCGGCAAGAACTTCGATCCCTCAGGCGGCGGTGCCGGCGGATCGCTGGCCAGTTGCGCGGGCGCGGCCTGGGCCGCCGGTCCAGGTTCCCCGGACTGGGGCGCCTGTTTGCCGGACTGCCAATTCTGATAGGCGCGGTGCGCCAGCGCGCCCAAAACGGCGGCGCCGCCATAGCCCGCCACGCCGCCGGCAAGCTTGCCGACCGTCTTGCGTGCTTTCTTGTTGCCGATCAGCAGGCCGAGCACGCCACCGGCCGCCACGCCACCCGCGACGCCGGCCATGCCGCTGCCGGCCACCCGGTTCCGGGCGCCCTGCACCGCCTCGGTGGCACGGCCGCCTGCGTTGGGGCCTAAAAACTGTTCGAGAATGCCTTGTGGATTCATGTCTTCCTCTTGTCCGGACCATGCCGGAGATGGGGAGGGGTAGGGCAGTTCACAATTGGCCCAGGCACGCGACATCGCGTCACGAGGGTGTTTTGTCACGGAACGGCGGGCGCTCGGTCCGATCGATGGTGCGGGACGGATTGCCATTTAGGTTGTCCGATCTATTGACTCTCTCCTGATCAATGTTCTTGAATTGTTCTGGGTCAGAGGATGGGTGTTTCTGCCGAATTTGCGGGGCTTCGTGCCCGAGGGGTTGCGGTGGATCTACCCGCAATTTGGATGCCGTTAATGGCCAATGACAGGCCGTGAGCGGGCTGCGCTATGGGTCGTCGTCACGTCTATCAGTTGGAGGATCTGGGCTCGCGCTACGAGGTGCGTTTGTCGGCCTTGCGCGAGTGGCACGTGGTCAGAATCCGCTGCTTTAGCTGCGAGCGGGTCGGCGATGTCTATCCGAAGACCCTGAGACGCCAGTTCGCGGCCGACACAAGACTGATCGACCTTCAGCCGAAATTCCGCTGCCGTCGCTGCGGCAACAGCGAACTGAACTTGTGGAAGATCTATCGCTTGCCGCGAGACCCGTGACCCGGGAAAGCCGGTCGTTGCTCGCAAAGGCGGCGCGCTCACAACCTAAACGGCGACGGTGATCGACCTAATTGCCGCCTGCCGGCAGCGCCTCGATGGATAGGATCGACAGCCCCTCCGGCAGCGGGCCGTGGGTAAGGATACTGGCCATCTCGTTCGCCTGCTGTTCGGTGAAGGCGCCGGAGACCATCGCGCGGCCGCCACGGATGGGTTCTTGTATAACCGGTGCTGAGAGAACCTGACCGTCCACCACGATGGCGAGCGGCAGGCCAATCATCTCCTCGGTGATTTCTCCGAACCGTTCGGCGCCCCGATTGGTGAGCGAAAAGGTGATCGTCCAGTCGCCGTAGTTTGAGAACTCGGCATCAGCGGAGGCTAACTCTGCGTTGCCCAACAGCGGAGTTGGATCGACGATGTGGGTCGTCAGGCCGTTGGCATCCGGCAGGCGCGTCAAGCTCTCCGGCAACTTTTCGTCGGACCCGTGCGAGACGTCGACCCTGACGAAACTCAGGTCACCCGGCTGAAGCAGCGGTCCCACCAGGGCTGTCGGTTCGTCGGCGGTTTCGATTTCCAGAACAAGAACGTCAGGCGATGCGGCCGCGACAGAAAAGCCGCAGGTCTCGCTGTCCTCTAGCCGTTCTTCCAAGGCATCAACGGCCTCCGGTGCAAGCGGCCCTGCCCCGCCGATCATCAACTCGTAGCGGGGTGCCGGCTCGATGCACGCATCGATCGTGGCCGCCGTGATTGACGTGGCATCGGTACAAGCCGCCGTACCCAACAGAAGGCGGCACATCAGCAGGGCGAGCGATGTGGTTTCGACGACCGTTTGCTCCATTTGCAGCTCCCGCGACCACCCGTTCAAAAGCGATCTGATCAAGCGCCTGATGACGGTGTCAAACGACGCTGCAATAGCGTTCGCCGCAAACCCGCAAGACCTCTTCCGGCGGCTTCTTCCACCAGGTTTCCGCGCTGAAGATCTCGACCTCCGCATGGCCGTCATAGCCGGCCTTCTCGACCATCGCGCGGATGGCCGGGATGTCGATGACACCGTCGCCCATCATGCCGCGGTCGAGCAGGAGATCCGTCGTCGGCACCAGCCAGTCGCAGACGTGAAACCCCAGGATACGGTCGCCCGCGCGAGCGATTTCAGTCGCCAGGGCCGGGTCCCACCAGACGTGGTAGATGTCGACCGCGACGCCGATGCCGTCGCCCAAGAGGTCGCAGAGATCGTTGGCCTGTCCAAGCATGTTCACACAGGCTCGGTCGGCCGCGTACATCGGGTGCAGCGGCTCGATGGCCAGCGTGACGCCGGCGGCGCGCGCCTCCGGCAGAAGCGTTCCCAGTGCCTCGGCCACCTGCTCGCGCGCGGCCGGCATATCCTTCGAGCCGGGCGCCAGGCCGCCGACCACCAGCACCAGGCATTGGGCGCCCAAGGTCGCGGCCTCGTCGATCGCCGTCCGGTTGCTGTCCAGCATGGCCTGGCGTTCGGCATCGGTCGACCAGGTAAACATTCCGCCCCGGCACACGCCGGTGACGGTCAAATCCTCGCCCTTGATGAGCCGCTCGGTCTCGTCGAGACCGATATGGGCGATCTGGTCGCGCCACGGCGCAATACCAGTGATGCCGAAGCGACGACAGGCGGGGATGATCTCCGCCAGCGTCCATTGCTCGCGCACCGTGGCGGTGTTGAGCGACAGGCCGGCGAGGGGGCCGTCAAGCGTGACGCTCACCGTTCGATGCCAGCATGGACGGACAGCCAACCACCGAAGCGGTCTGCGGCTTGGGCTGGGTCGTCCAGCAGGCCCGCGGCATCGGCCAGGCGAAATAGCTCGGCGAAGTGCAGCGCCGACCGGGCACTTTCCTGGCCGCCGACCATGGTGAAGGCCGGCTGATGGCCGTTCAGCCAGGCCAGGAACACCACGCCCGTCTTATAGAACCGCGTCTGCGCCGCGAAGATATGCCGTGCCAGGGGCACGGTCGGGGCCAACAGGGCACGGTACCGGTTCGTGTCCCCTTCGGCCAACGCGGCCAGGGCGGCCGAGGCGACTGGCGCGATGCTGTCGAAGATGCCCAGCAGCGCGTCCGACGCGTGCTCGCCATCGCCCTCGATCAGTTCGGGATAGTTGAAATCGTCGCCGGTATACATGCGCACGCCCTCGGGCAGGCGCCGGCGCATGATGATTTCCTTGTCCTTGTCCAACAGCGAGATCTTGATGCCGTCAATCTTGGCGGCGTTTTCCTCGATGATGGTCAGGCAGTTCTCCATCGCCGCGTCGATGTCGTCATTGCCCCAATATCCGGCCAGGGCCGGATCGAACATATCGCCCAGCCAGTGCAGGATCACCGGTTCGCTCACCTGGCCCAGGATGCGGCCGTAGACCGAGGCGTAATCGTCGGAGCTTCGCGCCTTGGCCGCCAGCGCCCGGCTGGCCATGACGATCATCCGGCCGCCCTCGGCCGCGACCGCCTCGATCTGTTCCAGATAGGCCAGAACCACATCGTCGATCGTGACATGGTCGGTCAAGACGAGATGGTCGGTGCCGACACCGCTGAAGACGACGGCGTCGCTGCGCGTCCGCGCCTCGGCGATCGAGCGCCGGATCAGCTCACGCGCCGTCAACCAGTCCAGCCCCATGCCGCGCTGGGAGGTGTCCATGGCTTCGGCAACGGCCAGGCCCAGATCCCAGAGATGGTGGCGGAAGGCCAGCGTCCTGTCCCAGTCCACCGCGCTTTCGATCCAGGGATCATGCGCCGCCATCGGGTCGGCGACCACATGGGCGGCCGCAAAGGCGATGCGGTTGAATCGATGGGGCGATTTCGGCCGTTCGACCGGCGTTCCCGACAGGGTGTAGTTTTCCGTCCCGCCGGCCGGCAGGGGCAGGGTCAGGCTCGTCATGCTCTCAGTCCTCCAGGGTCGGCACGTCCAACCAACGCCGCTCGGCCCAGCTTTTTAGCCCTAGCTCCGCCAGTTGCACACCCTTCGCACCCTCCAACAGGGTGTACCGGTAGGGGGCATCTTCCAGCACGTGGCGCAGGAACATCTCCCACTGGGTCTTGAAGCCGTTGTCGGTTTCCTGATTGTCGGGGACCTGCTGCCACTGCTCGAAAAAGTTCAGGGTCTGACGCTGGTCGGGGTTCCACACCGGGCGCGGTGTCGCCTGACGCGGTTGGACCCAGCAATCGAACAGCCCGGCGACCGCGCTGCCGTGCGTGCCGTCAACGTGGAACGTGACCAGATCGTCCCGCCTGACCCGTGTGGTCCAGGAACTGTTGATCTGCGCGATTACGCCGCCCTCAAGCTCGAAGGTGGCATAGGCAGCGTCGTCCGCATCGGCGGCGTAGCTTTTGCCGGCCTCATCGACCCGCTCCGGGATATGCGTGGCGCCGAGGCAGCTCACCGCCTTCACCTCGCCGAACAGATTGTCGAGCACGTAGCGCCAATGGCACAGCATGTCGAGGATGATGCCGCCGCCTTCGTCCTTGCGATAGTTCCAGGACGGGCGCTGGGCCGGCTGCCAGTCACCCTCGAAAACCCAATAGCCGAACTCGCCTCGCACCGACAGCAGCCGGCCGAAAAACCCGCTGTCGCGCAGCATAGCCATCTTGCGCAGGCCCGGCAGGAACAGCTTGTCCTGCACCACGCCGTGCTTGATGCCCGCATCACGCGCGGCCCGATAGACGGACAGCGCGTCTTCCAGTGAATCGGAAACCGGCTTTTCGCAATAGACGTGCTTGCCTGCCGCGATCGCCTGCTGCAGCAGGTCGGTGCGCAGTTGGGTCGAGGCCGCATCGAAGAAGATGGTGTCGTCGGGATTGGCCAGTGCCGCCGCCATGTCCGTCGTCCAGCGCGCTACGCCGTGCTGCTTGGCCAGCCGCTCGATCTTGTCCGGATTGCGCCCGACGATGATCGGGTCGACCTTGACCCGTCGCCCGTCGCTCAGTGTCAGGCCGCCCTGGTCGCGGATCGCCAGGACCGAGCGGATCAGGTGCTGGTTCATGCCCATGCGGCCGGTTACGCCGTGCATGATGATGCCAATGCGGTCGTCGCCCGCCATGAAGATCTCCCCTCGTCTTAAGTGTTGAGCCAGCGGTCGCGGTGTTTCGCGATGAAAGCGTCGTCGTTCAAATTCGGGTAGGAAGCGTAAACCCGATCGATCTCCGCCGCCTGTCCGGGGCCAAGCCCTTCCTGAGAATCAAGGCACCAAATGCCCTCCAACAGGCCTTGGCGGCGCAGGACCTCATGCAAGCCCGCAATGACGCCGCGATAGTCGTTCGCGGCATCGAAAAAGGCGCCGTTGGCGTCCGTCGTGTCGGCGTCCCGTGTCAGCCAGCGGCTGTCCAGGGCCTCGTCCGGCAGCGCCTTGATTTCATCGACCATCTTGACCGCGCTGTGCGTCCAAACCGACCAATGGCCCAGAAGGCCGCCGACGATCCTAACGTCGACCGGTTCGCCGTCACGCAGCACAGAGTAAGGGGTCAAGAGGTCTAGCACGATGTGATCGTCATTGCCGGTGTACAGCGCGATCCGGTCCTCGGCGCCGGCCGCGACGACGCCCTGGATCACGTCTAACGTTCGATAGCGGTTGAACGGCGCGATCTTGATGCCGACGATGTTGTCGAGCGCGGCGAACTCCCGCCAAAAGGTGCGCGACAGCACGCGGCCGCCAACCGCCGGCTGCAGATAAAAGCCCATCACCGGCATCACAGCGGTGACCGCCCGGACGTGGTCGATCATCTCGGCGTCGCTGGCGCTGTCGAAGCCTGCGAGGCTGAGCAGGACGGCATGATATCCAAGGTCGCGCGCGATCGTCGCCTCCGCCACGGCCTGACGGGTTGGGCCGATGGCGCCGGCGACCAGGAATGTCGGGCGCGATACCCAAGTCGCCGCCTCTTCGGTGGCCAGCCTGAGAACCGTTTCGAACAGGTTCACTTCCCGGATCGCGAACTGGGTCGTGTGCACACCGACCGCCAGCCCGACGACACCGGCGTCGAGATAATAGCGGCTCAGCGCGCGCTGACGCCGCTCATCCAACGTGCGGCCGGCCGTTAGCGCCAGCGGATGGGCCGGTATCACACCGCCGCGCCTGAAGGCGGCCAAGGCGTCGCTCGGAATGTCCCCAATCTGCATGATATCTCGGGATCAGAAAGTAACTGATCAGTTACTTACAGGGTGTGTGGGAAGCCGTCAATCGCATCTATCGCCTATGATTGATTTCTGATTCGGGGTGGGACCTTCAGGGTCTGAGATACCCCAGGATCAACTCGACAACATGCTGACGACGCTGCCTGAGCTCACCCGGCGCCTCGAGAGGGCGGTTGAAAATCGCCGACAGGGTGTGCCGGTTGGAGAAATAGAAGTAGCTGATGCCGGCGATGGAGATGTAGAGCTGCACGGGGTCGACACCGGTGCGGAACTGCCCGCTGGCCGCGCCGCGTTCCAGCAATTCGGAAATCAACTCAACCAGCGGCATGTTCAGGCTGCGGGCTACGTTCGACGATCTGACATGGGCCGCGCCGTGCAGGTTTTCCTCGTTCAGCAGCTTCACGAATTCCGGGTGCCGCAAGAACCAGTCGAAGCTGAACGCCACCAACTGGCCCATGGCCAAGACCGGGTCCCGGCTGGTCAGTTGCAGGTCGGCCTCGCTGCCCCTGATCCGGGCGTAAGTATCCTCCAGCACCGCCTGGAACAGCCCATCCTTTGAGCCGAAATAGTGATAGATCATGCGCTTATTAGCACCTGACCGACGGGCGATATCGTCGGTGCGCGCGCCTTCCAACCCCTTGGCCGCAAACTCCTGCGTTGCGGCGCTAAGAATGCTGGCCCGCGTCCGTTCGGGGTCGCGGGTCGCCCGCTCCGCCGCCTTTACCGGGGCAGAGGCGGTGGGCTTTATGTCAGTAGTTGCCGTCACGTACTTCGAAATGGGTAGGTTTGCCGAGAGATCCACCCCCGGCCTTCACCCAAGTGGCCGTCCAGTCCAATAACTTGGCCAACGGCACTGTTGGATATCCGAAAAGGCGAGTCTGTTCGGCGGTGTTAACCAGCCAGGCCGTTGCCGCCTCGTCGCCTTCGATGATGGGTTTTCTGTCCAGCTTTTCGCCCATCGCCGTCGCCATCGCCCGCACGCTGGCGACCTCCGGACCGGAGATGTTCAAGGGGCTCGTCGGCGTCGTGCAGTGTTTCAGCGCCCGCAAGGCGCAGGCGTTGGCATCGCCTTGCCAGATGACGTTGACGTGGCCCATGGCGACGGAAATCGGCTGGCCGTCGCGGACCAGGGTGGCGACATCGTGCAGCACGCCATACCGCATGTCGATGGCGTAGCTCAGGCGCAGCAGCCGTCCCGGCGTGTCGAAGCGGCTGCTGTAATATTCGAACATGCGCTCGCGCCCGACACAGGATGCGGCGTATTCGCCCGGCGGCGGGGTTGGCGGCGTGGCCTCGGTGGCGCCTTGATGCCGGATATCGACGAACGGATAGACGCACGCCGTGGAGAAGGCGACGATGCGCGCCTTGGCGAAATGCTCCGCCACGATCGCCGGCACCAGCGCGTTCATGGCCCAGGTCAGCGGCTGATTGCCTGCCGAGCCGAATTTCCGGCCGGCCATGAAGATCACGTTTTCCGTCACCTCCAATCGGGCGACAGCGGCGCGGTCTAAGAGATCGCAGGCGATCGTCTCGACGCCGGCCGCCTCCAACCGTGCCTTGACGGTTGCGTCGGTAAAGCGGGCGACGCCGATAACGCGCTTATCCGGCGCCGCACGCTTGGCCAGGATGGCCAGCGACGGCCCCATCTTGCCACCCACGCCCAGCACGGTGATGTCGCCGCTGACCGACTTCAGATCGGCGATCAGGTCCGGGATGGGCCTTGTCATGAAGTCGTCGAGCGCGGCCTCGTCGGCGAACCCTTCGGGCAGGTCGGTCATCAGACGGGTTCTCCTTCAAGCATGGAAAAGTGCCAGTCGGCCTCGGCGATGCCGTTGTCCATATCCGGCGGCGCGCCGACGCCCAGGCCCGGGACTTGCAGCGAGCCGATGGACAGCATCCCCTCGCGGATCTTGAGCGCGACGGTATCGCCATGGCGTTCGTAAAGATCGGGATGCTGGGCCAGCGCCTGGAAGCGGTCCGCACCTGGCAGATGGTCCAGGCCCCGGAAGTAATGGTGGCCGTTGCGCTCCACATGGGGAATGCCCAGCGTGGCCACAACGGCGAGGTCGGCTTGCAACGGAACGATGGCGAGGTTGGTCAGGTCTTCGGCGGACTGGAAATAGCTGGCGCGCGCCGAGCGCCGATTGTGATGGTCTGCCAAAGCCAGGTTCAGGAACGAGCGATAGACGCCCTTGCAGTTCTTGTGGCTGACGCCGTGATAGCCGAGCGCAATAGCGTCGGCATAGGCCTCGGTCCAGCCGTCGGCCTCGTCGATCAGCAGGGGTTTGCCGATGGCCGCGAGGGCCTTTGCAGGCAGTGGCTCCGCCATGGCGACCGAGCGGTCGAGGGGCTGTTCAATGAACAGAATGGCGTCGTAGAAATCGTCCAAGGCAGGCGTTGATCGAACCTGTTCGATCAGCGCGACGAAGTCGTCGATCTGCTTGTACTGTTCGTTGCCGTCCAGGGTGATCGCGATTGGCCGACCCGCGTTTGCGACGATCGAAGCGATTTGCGTTAGCCGATCGATGTCCGCTTCCCGATCGCCCGCGACCTTCACCTTCAGGTATCGCAGCCCGTCGATCCGAAGATAGTCCTCCAACGTTGTTGGAAAGCCGTCGTCGGGCAGATCGTCCGACGCTGCGTCTGCGGCGGTGATCGGGTCGACCAGGCCGACCGTGTGGCGCAGCGCCACCGTGTCGAGCGGCCGGTCGGGAAGGGCCGCCAAATGCTCATCCGGCTCCAGCACCGGAAAGATGTTTCGACAGTTGATGCCCAGTATCCCCTTGCGCACCAGCGCGTCGAACGGACGCCCCGCCAACCGGCCGGCAGCGTCGATGACGGCCCGTTCCAGCATCGAGGCGCCGAAGGAAGCCCCCAGCCTGTTGAACCCGTCCGCCAGCGCCCGCCGCTCGATTTCTTGCCGCGTGTCGCGCCATAGGCCGAACGGCGTATCGGGTTCCGCATCGGCGTAGACCTCTCGCGCGTGCCTCAGCGCCATCAGCAGGTCGGCGACGTTGTCAGCCGGTGTCTTATCCGGTGTCTTGTCGAACCACTTGTAGGCCAGGATGTCTGACGCGTAGCCCTTGCAGGTCTGGCCATTCTCGGTTTCGAGGGTGACTTCCAGCAGGCCCACGGGGGCCGCCGTCATGGTCACGACGCCGAAGCGGAACGGCATGCGTGCAAAGGCGTTGCGGATCACCAGCCGGCTGTCCCGAACCCGCAGGCGTGGCGCGTTCGACGTCATCGCATCTGCTCCTGGACACCGCGCAGATAGCCGGCCGCGACCGCCGCCGTGGTCGGGCCGTCGGGGATGTAGTCGAAGGGTTCGACCGAAACCGGCCCGGCGAACCCGACATCGGCGATGGCCGCGAAGACGGGACCGAACCGATCGTCACCCTGGCCGGGCGCACGGCGGTTGTGGTCATTGACCTGGATGTGCGCCAGATGTCCCGTCGGCCACCATTGGCGGATCAGGTCAGGCACGGGCTGGTCCTCGGCAAGCGCGGCGGCCGACGTGTCGATCATGGTCTTGAACGCCGGACTGCCGATCTCTTCGACCATCGCAACCGCCTCGGCCACCGTGTTGATGAACGCCGTCTCGCGCGGGGCGAGCGGTTCCAGGCAATAGGTCACGCCGGCCTTCTCGGCCGCTTCGGCCGCAACGCGGAAGCACTGCAGCGCATTGGCACGCGCGGCCTCGGGCGACGCGGCATCCTCCAATCGGCGCTGGGCCGGCGAGCCGTGAACGAGCACCGTCCCGCCAAGCGCCGCGCACATGTCGACCAAAGTGCGCAGAACGTCCGTGGTGCGTCCTCTCAGACCGGCATCGTCGGTGGTAATCGAGAGGCCGGCGGGTGCGACCAAGAGCCAGTGCAGCCCGGTGATGCGCAAGCCATGATCCTCGGCGATCGCGCGATAGCTATGAAGCGCGCTGTCGGGCAACCGATGGGGTTCGTCCGACAGGGTGAAGGGCGCGACCTCCAGGCCGACATAGCCGAGTTGGGCGGCCAGCTTGCACTGGCCGGCGAAGTCCAGGTCGCGCACCACCTCGTTGCAAAGGCTCAGATCCAGCATCTTCTATCCCGGCAGTCTGACGTAGAACAGTCGCTCAAAGACGAACTCGACACCCGCGCCCGTCACGGCCGCGATGGCCGCGGCAATCGCGATGTTGGGCAGCGGCGGCAGCTTGCCCAGCGCCATCGCCTCGGTGGCTACCACGAAGGCAAAGACGAAGGCCATGGTCGCCAACCAGAACGGCAGCCAGCCGAACAAACCAAGCGCGTAGCCGAGCGTCAGGGCCAGTACCAAGGCGACCCGCCGGACCGAGGGTGAGCGGACAAAGCCGCCGACCGTATCGGCCGTGAGATCCAGCCGCCACCCTCCGCGCAGGATCGACCGGATTAGCATGGCGAGCCCGCACAGGGTCAGGATCGCGCCCAACATACCCGGCACGATCCCGGGCACCGTGTAGGGATTGACGTTCAGGTGATCGAGCCGGGGCAGGCGCAGGCTCTCCACCAGGACGGCGATGCCGAACGCGGTCAGCACGATGGCCGAGACGAAGTCCAGCCGATCCATGCGGCTCGCCTTCATGGCCCGTCTCCGTTCCGCCGCCGGGCCAGCATCCTGGCCATCAGGCGGCGCGTGCCGGGCATGCTGAGAATGATGAACAGCAAGGCGGACCCGAACAGGACGATGCTGATCGGCCGGGTGAAGAACGGCGTCAGGTCGCCGTCGGTCAGGACCAGGCCGCGACGCAGGCTCTTGTCCAGAATGTCGCCCAGCACGATGCCCAGGATCAGGGGCGCCATGGGGTATTTCAGCTCGCGCAGGATGAAACCGAGCACGCCGAACACCAGCATGATCCAGACATCGAAGGTGCGGCTGGCAATGGCGAAGGCGCCGACGGTGCAAAGCACGAAGATGACCGGCATCAGCCGCTCTCTTGTAACCCGTAATACCAACAGCAACGGCCGGGTCAGCAAGAGGCCGAGCACGAACATCGCGCAGGTTGCCAGGAACACCATGGCGACGACGGAAAAGACGAAGTCCGGAAACTCGATCATGATCAGCGGGCCCGGCCGGATGCCGTGAATGATCATGGCCGCCAGCAGGACGGCCGCCGGGGCGGAGCCGGGCACGGCCAGTGTCAGAACAGGGATCAGCGCACCCGGCACGGCGGCATTGTTGCCGGTTTCGGCCGCCATCAGCCCCTCGACCGAGCCCTTGCCGAACTGACCCTTCTCGCGGGAGGTCTGGCGCGCCGCCGCGTAGGACGCCCAGGCGCCCATGTCCTCACCAACGCCGGGCACCAGGCCCATGAAGGTGCCGATCAGGCCGGATCGGATGGCGGTGATGCGATAGCGCACCGCTTGGCGGACACCGGACCAAATGCTGCCGACCTTGCCGCGTACCACCTCGTAGGATTGCTGGCGCATTACCGTCAGGATCTCGGCAAAGCCGAAGGCACCGACCATCGCCGGCAAAAGGCCGATGCCGCCGGCCAGATCGGTGGAGCCGTAGGCGAAACGCGGCACCGCGTGGATGCCCTCTTGGCCGATCATGGCGACAAACAGGCCCAAAAAGCCGGCGATCCAGCCCTTCAGCGGGTCGTCCAGGGCCGTCAACTGGCCGGCGATCAAGACGCCGAATACCGCCAGCCAGAAGAACTCGAATGCGCCAAACGAGAGCGCGAATTCGGCCAGCGCGGGCGCGACGACGGCGAGTGCCAGCATCCCGATCAAGCCCCCAACGAACGAGCCTGTCGTGGCGATCGCCATGGCGCGGCCGGCCTGGCCCGATCGGGCCAGCGGATAGCCGTCCAGCGAGGTCGCGGCGTTGGCTGGCGTGCCAGGAATGTTCAAGAGAATGGCGCTGCGGCTGCCGCCATAGATGGCGCCGACATACATGCAGATCAGGATCAGGATCGCCCGGTCCGCCTCCATCTGAAACGTCAGCGTCGTCATCAGGGCGACGCCCAGGGTTGCGGTCAGCCCCGGCAGCATGCCGACGACGATGCCCAGCAACGTCGCCCAGAAAACGTCGATGATGGCGAAGCTGGTGACGAAGCCGGCGATCGCGGACAGGAACGATTCTAGGCCGGCCAAAGGACGATCTCTCGGTTCTGGCTCATCGCGGCGGCCGGCACGATTGTCGATGCCGGAAGCCCCCGACGCCGGCTGTCAGCGCCAGGGGTATGGGTTGTCATTAGACGGCTACGGCCGGGCGATGCCGTAGTCCTCCGGATTGTTCGGCGCTTGGCCGCTATCGAACAACAGCCAGACATTCTGCTCCAGGATCGGCCTGACGGCTGCCTGCGCATCGTCGCCCATCGACGGGTCGAAGAACGCGCCGCGATTGGCGGCATACTCCGCGAGCGCGTCTGAGTTCATGATCGTGTCGGCCCAGACCGCGTCCATGGTCTCGGTGACCTCCGCCGGCACATCCGCCGGTGCCCAAATGCCGAAATAGTTGTTGGCGGTCTGGATGTCCGGCAGCCAGTCCGTGATCGCCGGGATGGACCCATAACCCTCCAGCTCAAGCGGCGCACTGGCCACGACTGCCAGCGGCACAATGCGCCCGGCGCGGATCATCTCCGCCTGCTCCGACGCAAGCTGGGTGGTGATGTTGGTCTCGCCCGCGACCGTGGCCAGCACGGCCGGGTTGCCGCCATCATAGGTGACATGCCGGTATTCCACGTCGCCTGCCTGGGCGATGGCCTGCATGGCGTTGTGCCCGCCAGACGTGACACCGGCCGTGGCCACGGTGACCTCTCCGGGGCTGGCCTGCATGGCCGCCACCAGGTCGCCGAAATCCTCGTACCCGGCATCGGGATTGGCGCCGACCACCGCGACGTTCGCGATGTGCAGGTAGAGGGTCCAGTCCTCGATCGGCACGTCGAGCATGTCCAAGACCGGATAGCTGCCGAGATCGACGGCAGCACCAGCGGCCCAGGTCAAACCGTCATGCGGCGCCTGCCAGGCGTTCGTCGTGCCCACCGAGCCGGACGCGCCCGGCTGGTTGACGATGACCACGGTCTGGCCCAGCGCCTGTTCCAACTCGCCCGCCAGCACGCGGGTCACGCTGTCGGTCGACCCGCCGGCCGACCAGGGCACGATGATGGTCACGGGCTCCGCCGGCTGCCAGGCATTGTCCTGGGCCAAGGCAGGTCCGCTGACGGCCACAATGGCAGCGGAAATCAGCAAGGTGCGTTTGATCGACACGGTCGTCCTCCCCTTCATCGTCCATCGGATCGGTCCCGTGGACTTAAGTAACTCACTGGATACTTAAGAGAATGAGAGCAAGCTGCGCCCGGTGTCAAGACACCTGCATCAGGCCCCTTTCAAAAGAGTTTCGGCCGTGGCTTTGTCCGTGATCAACCCGGTCAGCAGGCCGCCGCGCAAAGCGGCGCGTATCGCCTGGGTCTTGTCCGGCCCGCCCGCCACCGCGATTGTCGGACTGGTGGGCGGGGCTTGCGGCCGCGTCCCCATCAGCCGATCGACAATGCCGCTTTCGATCCATGCGCCGTCGGCATCGAACGGCCAACTGATCAGCTCGCCGACGGCACCCGCGTCAAGCAACTCTCCCACCTCCGCCTCATCCAAAAAGCCGTCGGCCTGGATCGGCGCGTTCCAGCAAACCGGCCCGATGCCGACAACGAAGGCCTTGGCCTGCGCCGCCAGATTGCGCACGGTTTCGACCGACCGCTGCGTGAGCAGTAGTTCCTTCTCCGCGATACTGCCCGCTACCACCGGCGTCGGCATGGGATAGCATTGCGCGCCGGTCCGGTCGGCAAGCCGCACCGCGACGTCGAAGGGGCTGGCCCGCCCGTCGCCGGTCATGTTGCCGACCAGCGATAGAATACGGTGTTGCGGCCGGTTGATCGGCGTCAGTTCCTCGACCGCCGCCCGAAGGGTGCGACCGGTTCCGAAACCCAACACGATCGGCGACTGGGATGCCAGCAACTGCTCCAGATAGGCCGCCGCGGCGACGCCCAACCCATCGCGAACCTCAGGTCCGTCGTCAGGCGTCACGTCGGCATAGTCCAGCCGAAAGCGGTCGCGAAGCGCCTCCGTCAGCGCAACGCATTCGGCGATCGGATGGTCCAGTCGGAACTTGATCAGCTTTTCACTGACGGCCAATGCCACCAGCCGTTGGGCGGCTTGCCGCGAGACCTGCAGCTTTCGTGCGATCGCGTCCTGGGTATCGCCGTTGATGTAGTAGTACCAGCCGGCCTTGGCCGCGAGGTCCAACCGTCGATCCTGTTTTTCCACCGGCATTCTCGCAATTCTGACTGTCGGTCCAGTGCGTGGTCGCGTCTTGCTCAACAGACGGGCGATTGTTCCCGTTCATGCGCAGCCCCTGTTTCCGAACCAATCCACCACAGAACGCCGACGCGCAGCAACCTTTGCGCCATTCGTCCATGCGGTTGAGATATTGCTTGCATCTTCAGAAATAGGGCATATGATCGCATAAAGGGCAAATGCTCAGTCACAGAAATGCCACTAGGGAGGAGAGCAATGATTAAGTCCGTGAAGTCAGCCGCGGTATTGAGTTCGACCATGGCGCTTGCGGTGGCGCTTGGCGCGGCCGTGCCGGCCATGGCCCAGACCACGGTCACGATCGCCACGGTGAACAATGGCGACATGGTCGTGATGCAAGGCCTGTCGAGCGCGTTCGAGGCCGCCAATCCGGATATCGAGCTGGAATGGGTCGTGCTTGAGGAGAACGTGTTGCGCCAGCGCGCGACCACGGACATCGCCACGGGCGGCGGTCAGTTCGACGTCATGACGATCGGCACGTACGAGGTGCCCATCTGGGCGGCCGAAGGTTGGCTGACCGCCATGGACAATTTGCCGGACGACTACCGGCTCAATGACGTGCTGGAACCGGTGCGCGCGGGCCTGTCCTATGACGACATGCTTTATGCCCTGCCGTTTTATGCCGAAAGCTCGATGCTGTTCTACCGGTCGGACGTCTTTGCCGATGCCGGCATCGAGGTGCCGGACCAGCCGACCTATGACCAGGTCGCCGAATGGGCCGCCGCGATCCACGATCCGGACAACGAGTTCTACGCCATTTGCCTGCGCGGCAAGCCGGGTTGGGGCGAGAACATGGCCTTCCTGTCCACCCTCGTAAACACGTTCGGCGGCCAGTGGTTCGACATGGACTGGAACCCACAGCTCGACAGCCCGGAATGGGCGGCGGCCGTGAACTTCTACGTCGATCTTTTGAACAATTACGGCCCTCCGGGCGCCAGCTCCAACGGCTTCAACGAAAACCTGGCTCTGTTCTCCACCGGTCGCTGCGGCATGTGGATCGATGCGACCGTGGCCGCCGGCATGCTGTTCAATCCCGATCAAAGCCAGGTCTCCGACCAGCTTGGCTTCGCCCGGGCGCCGATTGACGTGCATCCGGTGGGGTCGAACTGGCTCTGGTCCTGGGCACTCGCCATTCCGGCGTCGAGCGATGCGACGGACGCCGCGACGCGCTTCGTCACCTGGGCCACGTCGCAGGATTACATCGAGCTTGTGGCCGAAAACAACGGTTGGGTTGCGGCGCCTCCTGGGACCCGGATCAGCACGTATGAAAACCCCAACTATCAAGAGGCAGCACCCTTTGCCGGATCTGTTCTCGCGGCCATCCAATCAGCCGATCCGATAAACACGACGGCCAACCCGAAACCCTATTCCGGCGTTCAATACGCGGGGATTCCGGAGTTTCAGGCCATCGGCGCCACGGTCGGCCAGATGATGGCGGCGGCGCTGACGGGGCAGATGTCGGTCGAGCAGGCGCTGGCCAGTGCCCAGTCCTCGACCGAGCGGGTGATGCGCCAGGCCGGCTACATCGACTGACCATCGACGGGCCGGAGAACGGCCGGCGGGGCGCATCCCGCCGGCCGACAGGACCGGTGCGCCTTACTCTCTTGATACCAACGCACGGCTGATTGGGGGATCGGAAGATGGCTCTGTTCCGACGAGAAACGCAGCGCCGCGTCAATACGCTGCCGCTGGTCGCCCCTTCGGTCGGCGTGCTGCTGATCTGGATGATCATCCCGCTGGTGATGACCATCTGGTTTTCGCTTCAGAACTATAACCTGATCGCCCCGACCATTCGCGGCTTTGCCGGTCTGCAGAACTACGCCTATCTGCTCGACGACCCGGCGCTGTGGACCGCGATGATCAACACGCTGGTGCTGGTCGGTTCGGTGCTGGCGATCACGGTCGTTTTCGGCACCCTGTTCGCGGTCTTGCTGAACCAGGATTTTTGGGGCGTCGGCGCCGCCCGACTGTTCATCATTGCGCCGTTTTTCGTCATGCCGACGGTCAGCGCGCTGATCTGGAAGAACATGCTGATGCATCCGGTCAACGGCCTGTTCGCCTGGATCACCCGATCGCTGGGCCTGCCGCCGGTCGACTGGTTCGCCGACGTACCGATGCTGTCGGTCATCATCATCGTGGCCTGGCAGTGGATCCCGTTCGCAACCCTCATCCTGCTCACCGCCCTGCAATCGCTGGACGAGGAGCAGAAGGAGGCGGCGCGCATGGACGGCGCCGGGCCGCTGTCGATGTTCTACTTCATCATCCTGCCCCATCTCGGCCGGTCGATCACCGTCGTGATCATGATCGAGACGATCTTCTTGCTGACCATCTTCGCCGAGATCTTCGTCACCACCTCCGGCGGCCCCGGTCTGGCGACCACCAACCTGGCGTTCTTCATCTACATCCGCGCGCTGCTTGAGTTCGACGTCGGCGGCGCCTCGGCAGGCGGCGTGATCGCGATCATCCTGGCCAACATCGTCGCCATCTTCCTGGTCCGCTCGGTGGCCCGGAACCTGGACGCCTGACGGGGAGGATCGCACGATGCCGACAAGCCAGCGCCACAAACTGATGATGACCCTTCTTGGCTGGGTCGTCGCGTTCCTGGTGTTCTTTCCGGTCCTCTGGATGTTCCTGACCAGCTTCAAGACCGAGCTGGATGCGGTCAGCGGCACGCCGAACATCTTCTTCGAGCCGACGCTGGAGAACTACGCCGCGGTGCAGGAACGGGCGGACTATTTCCGCTTCGCCATGAACAGCATCATCATCTCGTTCGGCTCGACCATACTGGCGCTGCTGTTCGCCATTCCGGCGGCTTATGCGATGGCGTTTTTCCCCGGCAAGCGGACACGCGGCACCCTCTTGTGGATGCTGTCGACCAAGATGCTGCCGCCGGTCGGCGTTCTGGTGCCGGTCTACCTGATCTTTCGCGATCTGCGGTTGCTCGACAGCCATATGGGCCTGGTCATCGTCTTCGCCTTGATGAACCTGCCGATCATCGTCTGGATGCTGTTCACCTTCTTCAAGGAAGTGCCGAAGGACATCCTCGAGGCCGGCCGCATGGACGGGGCGTCGCCACGGCAGGAGCTGCGCTTCATTCTGGTTCCGCTGTCGGTGCCGGGCATAGCCTCGACCGGTCTGCTATCGGTCATTCTGGCCTGGAACGAAGCCTTCTGGAGCCTGAACCTGACCACCGTGGCGGCCGCGCCGCTGACCGTGTTCATCGCTTCGTTCTCAAGCCCGGAAGGGCTGTTCTGGGCCAAGCTTTCAGCGGCCTCGACCATGGCGATCGCGCCGATCCTCATCTTCGGTTGGCTAAGCCAGAAACAGCTGGTGCGCGGGCTGACCTTCGGCGCCGTGAAATAGGAGGGACGCAAGATGGCAACGCTGACCTTGCGCAACATCAAGAAAGTCTATGGCGACGTCGAGGTGATCCAGGATCTCTCGCTCGATATCGAGGATCGAGAGTTTGTCGTCTTGGTCGGCCCGTCAGGCTGCGGCAAGTCCACCTTGCTGCGCATGATCGCCGGGCTGGAGGAAATCTCCGGCGGCGACCTGTCGATCGATGGCGAGCGGGTCAACGAGCTGCCGCCCGATCGCCGGGGCCTGGCGATGGTGTTCCAGTCCTACGCGCTTTATCCGCACATGACCGTGGCCGACAACATGGCCTTCGCCTTACGCCTGGCCGGCGTCTCGCGGGAAGAGCGCATGGCCAAGGTTGGCGAGGCGGCGAAGATCCTGCATCTGGAGCCGCTGTTGGACCGCAAGCCGCGCGCCCTGTCCGGCGGCCAACGCCAGCGCGTGGCCATCGGCCGCGCGATCGTGCGCGAACCGCGCGTGTTCCTGTTCGACGAGCCGCTGTCGAACCTAGACGCGGCACTGCGCGTGCAGATGCGCATCGAAATCGCGCGCCTGCACAATTCGCTCGACGCCACCATGGTTTACGTCACCCATGATCAGGTCGAGGCCATGACCATGGCCGACAAAATCGTGGTGATGAATGCCGGCCATATCGAACAGGTCGGCTCGCCGCTCGATCTCTATCATCACCCGGAAAGCCTATTCGTCGCGGGCTTCATCGGCAGCCCGAAGATGAACTTCATCGATGCCAAGGTCTCGTCTGTCAGCGTCGATGGCACAACGGTCGCCTTGTCCGACGGTACGGAAGTCACCGTGCCTGTGTCCGGCGGCGGCATGTCCGCAGGTGATGTCGTGACCATGGGTGTGCGACCTGAGGAGTTGAAAGCGGTCACGGACGATCCAGCAAACCCGGGCGATCTGGCCGGCCGGGTCGTTGTCGCCGAAAGGCTTGGTGGCGAGACGTTCCTCTACACCGAGGTGCTCGGCGGTCAAACGCTCAATCTCAAGGGCCCCGGCGCCATGACCTATCGCGTCAACGACGCCATTCGGCTGCGCATAGACGGCGCCACCTGCCATCTGTTCCGCGACGACGGCAAGGCGCTGCCGCGCCTGGCGCGCAATCCCATGGCCGATCTCGACGCGGAGCCGGTCGCGCCCAGCGCCGCGGGTTGAGCATCGGCCGGAGACTGAACCAATGGCGCTGTCCCACGACTATCTCGCCCCCTACGATTTGACCGGCCGGGTCGCCGTCGTGACCGGCGGCGCGCGGGGCATCGGCTTCGCCTGCTGCGAAGCGCTGTATCAGGCGGGCGCAACCGTCGTCGTCGCCGATATCGACGGTCCGGGCGCGGCCGAGGCGGCCGCAAAGCTGGGGTCGGATCGCGCCACCGGCGTCGCACTCGACGTCACCGACAGCGCGCAGGTCGACCAGTTGGCGGCCGAGCTGGCCGAGCGCCACGGCGGTACCGACATTCTGGTCAACAATGCCGGGATCGCGCGCAGCGAAACGCCGGCCGAAGAAGTCGCCGACGAACATTGGCGGCACGTGGTCGACGTCAATCTGAACGGTCTCTTCTGGTGCTGTCGTGCCTTTGGCCGCGCCATGCTTGGCCGTCGGCACGGCACCATCGTCAATATCGGCTCGATGTCCGGCTTCATCGTCAATCGGCCGCAGGAGCAGAGCTATTACAACGCGTCCAAGGCGGGCGTGCATCAGCTCACAAAGTCGCTGGCGGCGGAGTGGGCGGATCGCGGTGTCCGGGTGAACGCCGTGGCCCCGACCTACATCTTGACGGAGCTCAACGCGTTCGTGAAAGACAACAAAGAGATGTACGACGCCTGGGTCGGCCATACGCCGATGGGGCGCATGGGAGAGGTTCATGAGGTCGCCGCCATTGTCCTGTTCCTGGCCACGGACGCCTCAAGCCTGATGACCGGCAGCATCGTCTTGGCCGACGGCGGTTATACCTGCTGGTAACCGGCGTGAAGTTGGATGGCAGGACCGCCCTGGTGACCGGCGGCGCCAGGGGCATCGGCGCCGCGATCGTTGAACGCTACATCGATGAGGGCGCGCGCGTGGCGGTCGCCGATCTGTTGGCCAATGAAGCCATCGCGCTGGCCAGCCGGTTCGGCGACAAGGCCATCGGGCTGCCGTTGGACGTGACGGATCAATCGTCGATCGACGCCGCTGTTCAGGCCGCCGCCGACCGGTTCGGTGGCATCGACATCCTAGTCAACAACGCCGCCATCTTCGACATGGCACCGATCCTCGACATTACCGAGGCCAGCTACGACCGCGTATTCGCGGTCAACGTAAAGGGCATGCTGTTCACCTTGCAGGCCGTGGCAAGGCGCATGGTCCAACAGGGGCGGGGCGGCAAGATCATCAACATGGCGTCGCAGGCAGGCCGGCGCGGCGAAGCGCTTGTCGCCGTCTATTGCGCCAGCAAGGCCGCCGTGATCAGCCTCACCCAGTCGGCCGGGCTGGACCTGATCCGGCACGGCATCAATGTCAACGGCATCTCCCCCGGTGTCGTCGACACGCCCATGTGGGACGAGGTCGACGCCCTGTTCGCCCGGTATGAGGGCCGTCCGCTGGGGGAGAAAAAGCGCCTGGTCGGCGAGGCCGTTCCCCACGGCCGTATGGGCCGTCCCGACGACCATGTCGGTGCGGCTGTGTTCCTGGCCTCGTCTGACTCCGACTATGTGGTTGCCCAGACCCTGAACGTCGACGGCGGCAACTGGATGAGCTAAGCGCCGGCAATTGCAATCCCAATCACGATGTTGTACGGGGTGAGGCAAGTTCAATCTCGGGGGCGATTGCAATGCGGTTTCTTGTTGTGTGCGGCGTGGCCTTGCTATTGGCTGCCTGTCAAGGCACGACGGTCGACGGCACGAGCGGCGATCGGGCGGCGCAATCCATCAGCCTGACGTCAGGTTTCCTGCCTGATCCGCGCCAGCGCGATTTCGAGATCGTGCCGTTTGAGACCGCGGTCTCACCCATCGCTTGCCCCGGATTCTATCCGGCCCGGCCGGCCTTGGAACTGCAATTTCAAGCCACCAGCACGTTCGACCTTTTCTTTTATGGGCGAGGGTATGATGGCGCCGATTTGGTATTGGGTGTCGTGACCCCTGAGGGGGAAATCCTGTGCAACGACGATGGCTGGTATGACTTGAACCCGCGCGTCGTCGTCGGCGCGCCGAGCAGCGGGCGATACCTGGTCTGGATCGGCACCTACACCGGCGCGCCGGCGAGCGCCCGGCTGTTCATCTCAGAACTGTCTCAGGGTCCGCAGATCAGAGATCTCCGCTAGGGCAAAGGGAAGGCGGCCTCCGCGCCCACCTGTTGTTTGATCACCCACCTCCGGAAGAGATCGTTCATGCGCTTGGCCCTGTTCGTGATCCTTTCGCTGATGCTGACGGCCTGTCAAAGCACGCAAAGCTCGGCACCGGACGTCGAGCCGCTGGCCGGCGCGGTCAGCCTTGTCACCGGGTTCGTCCCCGATCCCGAAACGTTTACGGTCGACATCATGCCGGTTGCGGCCCAGCCGCCAGGCACTAAGCTGACATGCGTGGGCTTTTATCCCAGTCAGCCCGCCGTCGACCTCCAGTATCGGGCCGGCAGCGAATATGACCTCTATTTCTATGCGCGCGGCTTCGACGGGGCCGACCTGACGATGGGCGTGGTGACGCCGGAGGGCGAGGTCTTTTGCAACGATGATGGCTGGTATGGCTTGAACCCGCGCATCATGATCGGCGTGCCGGCAACCGGGCTATACCGGGTTTGGATCGGCACCTATAGGGGCCAGCCGGCGCGCGCGCGGCTCTTCATTTCCGAACTGGACCAGCCTGCCAATATCCGCACCTTTCCATAGTCCGACGCGGTCCGGCACGCGGGTAGGGGCTAGTCGTCCTGGCCGCAATAGCTTTCCGGCTCGATTGACCCGGCGCCGGTGTCTTCGATCTCCTTCGTCCGCTGCCAAACACGTCATGCGTGATCGGGCTCTTGCCGGTGTCGATGTCGGCGTCGCGCACGATCGCCAGGCGCTCGACCATCGTCTCGATCGTCGGCAAGGGCTCGCCGCGCCTGGCCTGCACGCCGCCGACAGGCGATGGCGCAACACGGATTCGGTGGCCTCTAGGGCCTTGGCCGCCTCACGTTTATCCATGCCCATGACGTCGCGCAGAACCAGGGCGGCCTGATCGGCTGAGTTTCGCCAATGTCTTGAACTCGCTTGGTGACGAAATCGCTTGGTGACTCTGCCGGCCGAGGTTTCGACGGATCGTCGGAATGATCGACGGAATGCCGGCTTCGCTGCCGATGGCCGACCCGATGCGTGTGGCACCCGTCGCTGTTTTGCGGTCAGCTAGGCCGGACGATCTGGAGGGGTGATCCATGGCGGAAAAAATACGCGTGCTGGTTGCCGGCGCTGGCACGATCGGTCAGAGCATCGGTGCCATGCTGACGGCATCGGGCGCCTACGATGTCACAATCGCCGACCATGACGATGCGGCCCTGGAGCGGACGACGCCTGCCCACGCAGCCAAGACCCTTCGCCTGGACATGGCAGATGCCGACGCCCTGAAACGGGCCTTGGATGGCCAGTTTGCGGTGCTCAGCGCGTTGCCTTTCTACTTGACCCAGGGGCTTGCCGAGGCGGCCGCCGGGGCCGGTGTCCACTATCTCGATTTGACCGAGGATGTCGCCAGCACCAAGGCGGTACGGGCGCTCGCGGAAACGGCCGACAGCGCCTTCATTCCGCAATGTGGTCTCGCACCCGGCTTCGTCTCGATCGTCGCCTTCGACCTGGCGACCCATTTCGACAGTCTCGACAGTCTGCGCATGCGGGTCGGTGCGCTGCCGCAATACCCGTCGAATGCCCTGAACTATAACCTGACCTGGAGCACGGACGGGGTCATCAACGAGTACATCGAACCTTGCGAGGCGGTCGTGGACGGCAGGCGGCGCGAGGTGTCGGCGCTTGGCGATCTGGAGGAATTCTCGCTCGACGGCGTCCGGTTCGAGGCCTTCAACACCTCCGGCGGCTTAGGCTCCCTGTGCGACACGCTCGACGGCAATGTGCGCATGCTGAATTACAAGACCATCCGCTATCCCGGCCACTGCTTCATCATGAAGGCGCTGTTGAACGATCTGGGCCTGCGCAACCGGCGCGATCTCTTGCGCGACATCCTGGTCAACGCCATTCCCGCCACCCATCAGGACGTGGTGGTCATCTTCGTCACGGCCACCGGCGACCGCAACGGCGTCTTCCTGCAAGAGACCTTCGCCCGTAAGGTCCACGGCCGAAACCTGAACGGCGTCGACTTCTCGGCCATTCAGCTTACCACCGCCGCCGGTATCTGTGGCGCCCTGGATCTGCTGGTGAATGGGGAACTGCCGCCGCGTGGCCTGATCCGGCAGGAAGACATCCGGCTTGGCGCCTTTCTGGCCAACCGGTTCGGCGCCTACTACGCCGATCCGGAACTGAGCGAGCAGGTCAAGGTCGCCTGATCCGGTTTCGCCGTTGGCTGCGTGGGCGTATGCGAATTTCCGTGCCTCAGCCTACGGATTGCCGGATCATGCGGCCTCGATCTGGCAAGCGGAGCCGCGGGCACCATGGACTATTTCAGGGACGATACCGACCGACGGCTGGCCTCCTTGCTGCAGGCGAACGCGCGGGCATCGACCGCGTCGCTCGCCCGCCAGCTCGGCATCGCACGCTCGACCGTCCATGAACGCATCGCCAGGCTAGAACGGACAGGGGCCATCACCGGCTATGCCGCGATCCTGGCGCGCAAGCCGGCCGACGAAAACTCGCAAGCCCTGGTGATGCTCTCGGTCAATCAGCAGAAGTCACGCCAGGTGGTCGACCGGCTGAATGCATTTCCCGAGATCAAGCTGGCGCTGGCGGTAAGTGGCGAGCATGACCTGTTCTTGAGCGTCGAGGCGCTGCGCCTTGAAGACCTCGACGCCCTCCTCGACGAAATTGCGGAGATCCCAGGGGTTGAGCGAACCAAATCCTGGATCGTGCTCGCGCGCAAGTTCGATCGCCGCCATCACGAGACCCTCCGGCATGCCGGCCGCGGTGCCGGTCCCGATTCCAACGGCTGAATGCTAAGGTCCGGTCGGTCCCGCCGCAGGTGGGATTCTGACTGTCGCCCGCAAAGGTGGCCGAGGCAACGAGAACAAGGAGAGCGCGCGTGCACGTCGCCATCGTCGGAGGGGGGATCGTCGGTGTTTCGACGGCGGAATGGCTGCGCCGTCAAGGCGCCGAGGTCACGCTGATCGACCGCGGCGTTGCCGATCAGGCGGCGTCGTTCGGCAATGGCGGTGTCCTGGCCCGCTGCGCCATCGTGCCGGTGTCGGTTCCGGGCCTGCTCGCCCAGGCACCCGCCATGCTGCTGAATCCGAACAAGCCGCTGTTCCTGCGCTGGTCGTACCTGCCGCGGATGCTGCCCTGGCTCGCTTCCTTCCTTGCGGCGGGCAAGGCCGACAGGGTGCGCGAGACCGCGGCCGGCCTGATGCCGCTGCTGTCCGATACGGTGGAGCAGCATCAGGCGCTGGCGAAAGGTACGCCCGCCGAACGCTGGATCGTTCCTGGCGACTATCTCTATGTCTATCGCGACCGGGCGGCGTTTCAGCAGGACGCGTTTGGCTGGGCGCTTCGGCACGAGCACGGCATTACCGGGGACGAAATGGACGCCGAGGCGCTGCGTGCCTTCGATCCCGCCATCGGGCCGACGGCGGGCTTCGCCTATCGCATGACGGATCACGGCCGGATCACCAATCCGGGCGCCTATGTCGCCGACCTGACCGCCTGGTTCGAGGGCCAGGGCGGCAAGCGGATCATCGCCGACGTCAACTCGATCGAGCCCGACGAAGCCGGTGTTCGCGTCCGATATCAGGGCGGCGAGTTCAGTGCCGACCGACTGGCCATTTGCGGCGGCGCCTGGTCGAAGACGCTGGTCGAGCCGTTAGGCCATAAGGTGAAGCTGGAAAGCGAACGCGGCTATCACATGGTCTTCGAGAACCCAAGTAACCAGCCGCCCGCTCCCTACATGGTCGCCGACGGCAAGTTCGTGGCCACACCGATGGAAAACGGCCTGCGGATCGCCGGCATTGCTGAGTTCGGCGGCCTGAAGCAACCTCCCGGCAAGGCGCCGATCGCGCTGTTGGAAAGGGGCATCCAGCGCCTCTATCCGGGCTTCACGTCATCGGGCAAACGCGCCTGGATGGGCCACCGCCCCTCGACCGCGGACAGCCTGCCGGTGCTGGGCGGATCGCAAACGCACCCGAGAGTGTTCTTTGGTTTTGGCCACCACCACATCGGCCTGACGTCCGGGCCAAAATCCGGGCGCTTGCTGGCCGACCTGATCCTCGGCGGCCGCCCGAACATCGATGTCGATCCCTATCGGATCGAAAGGTTCAGTTGACGGATCTGCCGCCGGTTCATCGAGCCGCGCCTCGACACGCCATTGCGCACCAAGCAACCCGCTGAGACACTGAAGCCTTATGCCACTCGGATTGTCGCCGTCACTTTCGGTTAGCGACAGGGCTGGTCAGCGGAGAAGCTGCTTGCAACCTACATTGAGGCAACGAAGGGAGCATCGATGATAGTTAAGCAGGTCGCATTTGGCGCGCGGGGATCTGACGCCGACGGCCCGCGCAGCACAGCTTCAACCAACCCGCAAGGTTGCACGGCTCCCGGACCAAATCCGAAGTGAAGTCACTTAGTGTGGTCTGCTCTGTCTCCGGATGATCTGACTCTCAGCAATCCGACCAACCCATGTCACAGTTGGAAATTGTAGCGTTGGTTCCAAAGCATTTGGACCGGTGAAAATGAGACTCTCATCCATGGATTAACTGTGACTCCACGGGTTTAAAATGTTGCGAAATTATCGTTTTTGGTGAAGAGGCTGAGTGCTCTCTACCTTATCGGCGGTCGACTGCTGGGCGTGCTTACAAAAAAGAGTTGTATTTGATCTCTAGCAACTTGAACTAAGTGGAGGCGGTAATGGCGTATGGGAATTGGGAGACCCAAAAGAGCAAGTTCTTCTTTATCGACACCGGCGACGAAGACAGGGCTACGATCGGCCCGGTAGGCGCTAGTCCACCGATTGTGCTGACGTCCGAAAACCAGGTCGTCACCTCAGGCGATACTGTCTTTGTGGCAGGCGTTTTTCCAACCAAGTTTCTGGGCGGATACTCTCCCAATCAGGGCACAACGGATAATGGGTTGGTGCTCGAATACGGAACCTATCAAAGTTGGTTCGGCATCCCGAGGCAACTCGCCATTTGGCATACCGACGATGGCCAGGTGAAAACGCCAGAGAAAGGTGACATCGAAGGCAGTTACACAATGCCTGACCCAACAGCTGAGGATTCGTTTACGTCGACGGCCGCCGCGCTGGGACAAGTCAGTTTCGCGCTGGAGACATACAGCGACGATCAGGAGACGATCGATGCCTTCAAAGCGGGGGTGGAGAAGGTCGTCCAAAATGACGGGGCAGCGACCAGTTTCAGCCTGCCCAACGATGCCGATTGGTATTTCAGCTTTGACAATGGTGGTGTCAAGAACCTGGGGAACGGGGACGATTTGGGCGCCGGGGGTGAAGGAAACGATGTCATAAGCGGGGGAAGAGGAAATGATCTTGTGTACGCGAAATCTGGCTTCAACATCCTGTCTGGTGATGCCGGCAATGATTGGATCATTGGCGGCGACGAAAAGGATTTTCTCTTCGGCGGATCTGGAGATGACGAGATCGAGGATCTTGGCGGAGGCGCGGTTGTGTCCGGCGGGTCGGGAAACGACATCCTCAAAGCTGGCGAGGGTTACAACGTTCTCAAGGGCGGGCGGGGCGATGACACGTTCACTGCGACGGCCTTCGAGTTCGACGGTGATTGGATCAAGGACTTCGCGGCTGGGGATACGATCGTCATCGAGGGTTTCGGCTTCGATGTCGAGGTCGCAACTGGTTGGTTCGGCCGTTCGGAGATCAAGTTCGACACCGACAACGATGGTTCGTTAGACGGCTCAATCCGGCTGGGGGGCTTCTTTGGACGGCGCAAGGAGTTCGATATCGATCAAACTGGCGACGACACCATCATCACCGTTTTGGACGAAAGCGCCGGTTGGGGGTCCGGTTGGTGGGACTTTTTTTGATCCCTGGACGGGATGTCGCGACGTAAACCCTAATTCCTGTGATGGTCAACACGCCGAAACGAGGCGGTCGTCACCAGAAATGAACTGAACGTTGAGGCGCTGAACCGCTTTAACGCTACGATCGGGCCGACCTCTGGTTTCTGCTATCGCGTATCAGGCATTTGCGAAGGGCTTTCTCGTCGCTCAGATCGTTTCCGTCACCTTGGACAGATGGCGCGGCTGGTCGGGCGACAGACCCCTGGCAACCGATAGCGCGGCCACGAACGGATAGAACGCCGCGATCGTGACGATCGGGTCCAGCATTGGGTGTAACGGCGCGGGCAGCGGCAGCGCGATGCCGCCCTCAACCGGCGCGCCGGCGCACAGGACATTGGCGCCGTCACGCGCCAGTTCCGCGAGAGTGCTCACAGTGCTGTCGGCATCCGGCCCGGAAGGGGCCAGGCCTAAGATCGGATAGCCTTTCTCGACCAGGACGCGCGGGCCGTGCATGACCTCCGCCGCGCTGAAGGCTTCGGCCTGCAGCGCGCAGGTTTCCTTCAACTTCAGGGCGGCCTCTCCGGCGACGGACAGGCTGGCGCCACGGGCGATGACCAGCATGTGGTCGACGGGTCGAAGCAGGTCCAGGGCGCGCGACCAGTCCTGGGACAGGGCCTCTTCCAGCCGATCGGGCAGGGCGGTGAGGGCGTCGGCCAGATCCTGGCGGCCCGACCAGGCCGTTACCAGCCGCGCCATCCCGACCAGACTGGCGACGAACGTCTTGGTCGCCGCAACCGCGTTTTCGTCGCCGGCATGGTGCGGCAGTACGGTATCGGCGAGGTCGGCCAGCGGCGACGCCGGCTTGTTGACCAAGGCCACGGTGCGCGAGCCGCCCTCTTTGACCCGCTGGAACGTCTGCACCAGGTCGGGGCTGCGCCCGCTTTGCGACACGGCCAGCGCCAAGGCGCCGCCGGCTTTCAGCCGCGCGTCGTGCAGCGTTACCGTCGACGGCGCCAGCGAGCCGCACATGACGCCGAGCAGCGTTTCGATGATGAACGCGCCGTAACTGGTCGCCTGACCGGACGAGCCGCGCCCTAGCATGGCGACAAACGGCGGCGGCTCACGCGCAAGGTCGGCTGCCAGCCGGTCATAAAGATCGGTGTCCTTCGCCAGTAAGCGGCTGGCCACGGCAGGGCATTGCCGCGCCTCTTCAAGCATCACGGACATCAATGGGCCGTCCTTCCTTGTAAACACGTTGCAGGGTCATATCGCTGTCGAAAACGGCCAGATCGGCACGCTGCCCGGGCGCGATCCGCCCGCGATCGGCAAGCCCCAGATAATCGGCGGCGATGGTCGAGGTGCGGCGCGCCGCATCGGCGATGTCGAGGCCGATCTCGACCAGGTTGGCGAACGCGCGATCCATGGTCAGCGCGCTGCCCGCCAGGGTGCCATCGGCCAGGCGCACTCCGTTGTCGCATTTGCGCACGGTATGCCGGCCCAGCCGATAGTCGCCGTCTGGCATGCCGGTCGCCGCCGTGGCGTCGGAGATGGCGTAGAGGCCCGGAACGGCGCGCAGGCCGACGCGAATGGCGCCAGGATGCACGTGCAACAGGTCGGGGATCAGCTCGCCATGCTCCGCATGGGCGAGGGCGGCGCCCGCCAGCCCGGGGGAGCGGTGGTGCAAGGCCGACATGGCGTTGAACAGATGGGTGACCCCGGTCGCGCCCTTGCCGAACGCGTCGACGGCCGTCTCGTAGCTGCACGGGGAGTGGCCGAGCTGCACCCGCGCCCCGCGATCGGTCAGCGCGCGGAAAAAGGCCGACATCAGTGCCGGCTCGACCGGCGCGTCGGCCCCCATGTCCGGCGCCACCGTCGCCACCTTGATCGGGCAGATGTCGAGCAACCGTTGCAGCAACGCCAGGTCAGGCCCCAGGGCGGCGGGCGGCTGGGCACCCAGCTTGTTCGGGCTGATGAACGGCCCTTCCAGATGGGCGCCGAGAATGTCTGCGGCGTCCGGCGCTGCGTTGGCCATGGCCTCGGCAATGCCGGTCAAGGCCGCGACAACCTCGTCCGGCGGCGCGGTCATCGTGGTCGCCAGCAGCGATGTCGTGCCGTGCCGGCCGTGCAGCCGCGCCATGGTTCGGACCGCATCGGCACCCTCCATGACGTCTGCACCGCCGCCGCCATGGACATGCAGATCGACAAAGCCGGGCACGATGATCGTTTCGTCCGCCGATCCCGGTTCGATCGCATCGATACGTGCGCCAAAGCGCAGCGTTCCCTCGACGACCCCCGTCTCGGTGACGATCCGACCGCTTATCGCATCACTCATTCGGCGGGCACGGAGGTGTCAGGCTGCCGATGCAGTTCGGCAACGAAATCATAGCGGTCGCCGCGATAATAGGACCGCGTGAACTCCACCACCTTGCCGTCGGTCAGATAGCCGATCCGGGTGATGTAGAGCGCCGGGCTGTTGTCCGGCATGGACAGGACCGACGCGTCCTCGCCGTGCAGGATGGTCGCGCGCAGATGTTCCAGCGCCCGCACCGGCTCGCGGCCGCGCGCGGCGAGATAGGCGTAAAGGGACGTGCCGATCGCCGCCGGATCGGGCACGTCGTGCCGGCTTAGGACCGCGATTTCGATCGCCATCGGCTCGCCATCCGCCAGCCGCAGCCGGTGCAGACGAAAGATCGTGTCGCCGGGCGTCGACCCCAGGGCCATCGCCTCCTCCGGCGTGGCCGGGAAATAGCCATGCTTCAGCCAGCGTGACGAGGGCGTCTGGCCGCGCGATTCCATGTCGTAGGAAAAGCTGGTCAGAACCGACATCGGCTGGTGCACCCGGTCGGACACGAATGTTCCCGAGCCGTGCCGGGCCTCGACCAGACCGTCGGCGGCCAGGGTGTCCAGCGCCTTGCGCAAGGTGACCCGCGACACGCCCAGAATCTCGCACATCTGCCGTTCCGAGGGCAGCGCGTCGCCGGCCTTCCAGCGCCCGTTGCGGATGGCCTCGGTCAGACGCTTGGCCAGTTGAAGGTAAAGCGGCGCGGAATCGTCCGGGTCGGGCCGCAGATCGGCCAGCGGTGCCAGTTCGACGGTCATGCCACCAGCACCTCGTCCGGTGCTTGCCCGCGCGCCAGTAACATCGCGCCGTCAACCGCCGTCCCTTCGGGCGCCACCAGACGCGCCGCCAAACCGGGCGAGAGCGATTGCTCATAGATCGGCGCCAAGCTGCCGGTAAGGGCCAGCGGCAGCGTGTCCGACGGATCGGCGGCGCGGATCAGCGCCTCGATCTGTCGGTTGCCTTCCTCAAGCAGCGCCCTCGCGCCCTCGTCGCCGCGCTTGGCGTGGTCGATCACGGTCGGGGCGAGACTGGCATAGCGTGTCGTGTTCGCCCCAACGGTCCAGGAAACGAGGTCTTCGTGGTCGGGGCCCAGCGCCGCGGCCAAGTCGCGGTGTAGCGGGCTGCCCCCCGGCGGGTCCGTTCGGCGGCCGTCGGCCACGTGCAGCGTTTCGGCAACCGCGCGCCAGCCCAGCCAGGCGCCGCCGCCCTCGTCGCCAACCGGAAAGCCCCAGCCGCCGACCTGGCGGCTGGTCCCGTCGATGTTCAAGACATGGGCGACCGTGCCGGTACCGATCGCGACGACAACGCCCGGGCGTCCCCCATGGGCGCCGATCAGCGCCACATAACCATCCGAATAGACATGCAGACTGCCAAGCCCAGGCGCGGCTGCCAGGAACGCATCCCGCCGTTCCGGGTTGCGGCTGCCGGCTAAGCCCGCGGCAACGATCGCTTGGGCCAGCGAACTCGGTCCAAGGCTGGCTTCAGCCAGGGCATCGTCCAACGCCGCCTTGATGTTACGCCAGGCGGCCTCGACGCCCAATGTGAGGCTGGACGGGCCGGCGGCGGCATCGGCGCACACCGATCCGTCGGCGTTTTCCAGCCGCAATCGCGTGCCGGTGGCGCCGCCGTCGATCCCGATAAACACCTGTCCATTCATCGCCGCCCACTCCCGCGCAGACCAGACCACTATAGAACCAAATTGCATGAATGCGCTAGTGGCTCGGCACGATTTTTGCGGTTTCTACCGAAGACAACGTATTTTAAGCGCCAGATTGTACGGCTTTCTCAGAAAATTCAAAGCGTTGCTGAGATACAGTTTTGGTATTGTATTGGTATCTGCTTGACGCTAAGGTAGATGAGACAGAAGAGGGAGGCTGCGGGCACCTGATGGGTACCGAAGATGTCAGCGACCGCTATCGTGGTCTCGATACCTGGCCGGATCACGAAATCCTAGCCGGCTTGTACGAGGCGCAGTTGACGGCCGTTGTCGCCGTCGGTCCCGCCCTGCCGGCGATCGCCGAGGCGGCGCGAACGACGTCGGAAGCCCTAGACGCCGGCGACGGAAGGTTGATCTTTGTCGGGGCCGGTGCCAGCGGCAGGCTTTCCGTCCAGGACGGTGTTGAGCTGACGCCGACTTACAGTTTTCCCTCAAATCGCATCTTGTATCTGCTGGCCGGCGGCGACGCCGCCCTGACCGGGTCGGTCGAAGGGGCGGAGGACGACGCCGAGACAGGCGCGGCCCTGATCGCCAAACACGCTGTTGGCGCCGCTGATGTCGTCGTCGGTGTTGCCGCCAGCGGCACCACGCGCTTCACGGTCGCGGCGGTCGAGGCGGCGCGCGCCCGAAGTGCCGTCACCATCGGCATGGCGAATAACAGGGACGCGCCTCTCCTGAACGCGGCCCAACATGCCATCTTGCTGGACACGGGGGCGGAGCCGGTTGCAGGCTCTACCCGGATGAAGGCGGGCACGGCGCAAAAGGTGGCGCTGAACCTGCTGACGACGTTGGCGATGATTCGGCTGGGCGGGGTTCATGACGGCATGATGGTGGATGTGCAGATGTCCAACGCCAAGCTGCGCGATCGCGGCCGGCGCATGGTGGCCCAGATCGCCGATTGCGACTTTGACACGGCCGCCGATGCGCTTGAGCGTACTGGCAACCGTGTGAAGGCCGCCGTACTGGTCGCGCGCGGCCTGGATGTACAATCGGCCGATGCGTTGCTGGCGGAAGCCGGCGGTCGGCTGCGACAAGCGCTGGAACGGCTGGACCAAGCTCCGGCGGGAACGGCAACCAACGCCACCTCCTGAACGGGCGGGGCAATTAACGGGAACCGGCCATCGCCGTTTCCCATCAACAGGTGAGGAGAAGACAGATGTTCAAACAGTCCATTCATCGCGGCCTTCTGGTGGCCGGCGCCTCGGCCATCGCCCTTGGCCTCAGCGCCGGCGCGGCGAGTGCGCAGGACGTCACGCTGACCATCGAGAGCTGGCGCAACGACGACCTCGGGATCTGGCGCGACACCATCATCCCGGCGTTCGAGGCCCAGCATCCCAACATCAACATCGAATTCGCGCCGACCGCGCCGACCGAATACAACGCCGCCCTCAATGCCCGTCTGGAAGGCGGCACCGCCGGCGATCTGATCACGTGCCGGCCTTTCGACGCCGCGCTGGCGCTTTACGACCTTGGCCATTTGGCACAGTTGAATGATCTCGAAGGTCTGAACAGCTTCTCCGACGTGGCCAAGTCCGCCTGGCAGACCGATGACGGATCGGCCACCTTCTGCATGCCGATGGCCTCGGTCATCCATGGCTTCATCTACAATGCCGATGCCTTTGCCGAGTTGGGCATTGAGGCACCCGAAACCGAAGAAGAGTTTTTCGCTATCCTGGATGTGATTGCCGAGGATGGCGGCTACATTCCGCTGGTCATGGGTACGGCCGACCAGTGGGAATCGGCCACCATGGGCTATCAGAACATCGGTCCGAACTACTGGGCGGGTGAAGATGGGCGCCTCGGCCTCATCGCCGGCGATCACGCCATGACCGACAGCCAGTTCGTCGAGCCGTTCGCCACCCTGGCGCGCTGGAGCAACTATCTGGCGCCGGGCTATGAGGCCCAGTCCTATCCGGACAGCCAGAACCTGTTCACCCTCGGCCGGGGCGCGATCTATCCGTCCGGCTCGTGGGAGATCTCGCTGTTCAATTCCCAGGCCGATTTCGAGATGGGCGCCTTCCGGCCGCCGGTCCAAAACGCGGGCGACACCTGCTATATCAACGACCACACGGATATCGCGCTGGGTATGAACGCCGCGACGGAGCATCCGGACGAGGCGCGGGTGTTCCTGGAATGGGTCGGTTCGCCTGAGTTTGCGGAGCTCTACTCCAACTCGTTGCCGGGCTTCTTCAGCCTGTCGAACCATGCGATCAGTCTGGAAGACCCGCTGGCGCAGGAGTTCATCAGCTGGCGCGAGCAGTGCGAGGAGACGATCCGCAGCGGTCACCAGATCCTGTCGCGCGGCACGCCCAACCTCTGGAACGAGATGTGGGGCGTCAGCGCCAACGTCATCAACGGCACCATGACGCCGGAAGAGGCGGCGACGCAGCTTCAGGACGGTCTGGCGAGCTGGTACGAGCCGCAGCAGTAAGCGCGGTTAGGGGACCCTGCCGGGGCCGGCTGGTCCGGCCCCGGCATCTCCGCGCGGATCAAACCCGATGAGTACCCCCCACCGACGGCCGTTCCGGTTCCATATCATCGTCTTTCTGGCGCCGGCGACGATCGTCTACACCCTGTTCATGATCTGGCCGCTGGCGGACACGCTGCGGCTCAGCTTTTTCGATGCCGACAGCGCCGGCGTGCGCAGCTTCGTCGGCACCGAAAACTACGAGACCCTGTTCGGCGACGAGCGCTGGTCCAGCCAGTTCTGGAACGCCTTCGTCAATAATTTCATCTTCTTCGCCATCCATATGGCGGTACAGAACCCGATCGGCATCATGCTGGCGGCCCTGCTGTCCATGCCTGCGCTCAGGCTGCGCAACACCTACAGAACGATGCTGTTCATGCCGACCTTGCTGTCGGTCGTGATCGTCGGCTTTATCTGGCAACTGATCTTGAGCCCGATTTGGGGCGTGTCGTCCTCGATCCTTGACGCTATTGGCCTGGGCAGTTGGTTTGCGCCCTGGCTCGGCCTCGAAAGCAGTGCGCTGGTCACCCTGTCGCTGATCTCGGTCTGGCAATATGTCGGTATCCCGATGCTGCTGATCTATGCCGCATTGCTGGCCATTCCCGACGAACTGATAGACGCCGCCCATGTCGACGGCACCAGCGGCTGGAACATCTTCTGGAAGATCAAGCTGCCGCTGATCCTGCCGACGATCGGCGTGATCTCGATCCTGACCTTCGTCGGTAATTTCAACGCCTTTGACCTGATCTACGCCGTCAAGGGCGCCTTGGCCGGCCCCAACTTCTCGACCGACATTCTGGGCACGTTCCTGTACCGCACCTTCTTCGGCCAGCAGTTGCAGCTTGGCGATCGCTACATGGGCGCCACGGTGGCGACCATGATGTTCCTGATCATCCTGACCGGCGTCTGTCTCTACCTGTTCGTCATTCAGCGCCGCATGCAGCGCTACGAGCTGTGAGGCTGGGCCGGTGAACAAGGCACGTCGCAACCTGCCCACGCTGTTTGCCGCCCACGGCATTTTGCTGGCCTACACCTTGCTGTCGGTGTTCCCGGTTATCCTGATCGTCATCAACTCGTTGAAGTCGCGCAGGGCGATCTTCGGAGATCCTTTGGGGCTGCCGGTAGGCGAAGGGGTGTTCGACCTGGTTGGCTATCAAACCGTCCTGCAAAACGCTGATTTCCTCGGCTACTTCGCCAACAGCCTGATCGTTACCTTAGGCGCCCTGTTCTTCGTCCTGGTCGCAGGGTCGATGGCCGCCTTTGCGCTGGCCGAATACCGCTTTCGCATGAACACCCTGATGGCCCTCTATCTGGCGCTGGGTATCATGATCCCGATCCGCCTGGGCACGATCGGTATCCTGGAACTGGTGGTCAATCTGGGGCTGATTAACACGCTGTGGGCCCTGATCCTGGTCTACACGGCACAGGGCCTGCCGCTGACGATTTTCATTTTGAGCGAGTTCATGCGCACAGTGTCGAAGGAGTTGAAGGACGCCGCCCGGGTCGACGGCTTGAGCGAGTACCGGATCTTCTTCCAATTGGCCTTGCCGCTGGTACGTCCGGCGGTGGCGACGGTGGCGGTGTTCACCATGATCCCGATCTGGAACGATCTGTGGTTTCCGCTGATCCTGGCGCCGGGCGAGGAGACCAAGACGATCACGCTGGGCGCCCAGCAATTCATCGGCCAGTTCGAGACCAACTGGAACGCCATTCTGGCCGCCCTGACCCTGGCGATCGTGCCGGTGCTGGTGCTCTACGCCATCTTCTCGCGCCAGCTTGTGCGCGGCATCACCTCCGGCGCGGTGAAGGGGTAGGCCATGTCCGACGCACCGATCAGAGTCCTCGTCGCCGGCCTCGGCCATATGGGCATGTCCCACGCGCTGTCCTACCAGGCGCTGGACGGCTTCGAGATCTGCGGTCTCGTCAACCGCACCATCAAGGGTGGCCGAACCATCCCGGAGGAGTTGCAGGGCCATCGGCGGTTCGACGATTTCTATGCCGCGCTAGAAGCAACCAAGCCTGACGCGGTCTCGATCAACACCTGGGCGGACACCCATGCGGACTACGCAGTCGCGGCGATGGAGGCGGGTGCCCACGTCTTCGTCGAAAAGCCCCTGGCCGAAACGGTCGAGGACGCGCGCCGTGTGGTCGAGACGGCCAGACGGACCAACCGCAAGCTGGTGGTCGGCTACATCCTGCGCCATCACCCGTCCTGGATAAGGCTGGTGGAACTCGCGCGCGAGCTGGGCTCGCCCACCGTCATGCGCATGAACCTGAACCAGCAAAGCACCGGCGACGCCTGGATCTGGCACAAGAACCTGATGCGCTCCCTGTCGCCGATCGTCGATTGCGGCGTCCATTATGTGGACGTCATGTGCCAAATCACCGGGTCAAAGCCGGTCCGGGTGCACGGCATGGGGGCGCGGCTGACCGACGAGGTGGCGCCCGAGATGTACAATTACGGCCATCTGCAAGTGTTCTTCGAGGACGGCTCGGTCGGTTGGTACGAGGCTGGCTGGGGCCCGATGATGAGCGAGGTGGCCTTCTTCGTGAAGGACGTCATCGGCCCGAAAGGCTCGGTCAGCATCGTCATGAAGCAGGAAGGCGACAGCGACCAGGGCTCCGCCGACATGGACACGCACACCAAGACCAACGCGCTGCTGGTCCATCACGGTGCGATCGACGCGGACAACACCCTCGTCAGACAAGATGAGGTGATCGACATGACCGACGAGCCGGACCATCAAGGGCTGTGCGACCGCGAGCAGGCCTATTTCCTGAACGCCATCCGCAACGATGTGGACCTTGGCGCGCACATGGAAGACGCGGTCAGCTCGCTGGCGATCGTTCTGGCGGCGGACCAGAGCATTCGCGAACGCCGGCCGGTCGACTTATAGAGGGGTCTCGCCATGGCAAATCTTGCCCTGCACGCGATCAACAAATCCTTCGGCGCCACCGAGGTGCTGAAGGGCGTCGATCTTGAGATTGAAGACCGGGAGTTCATCGTTTTCGTTGGCCCGTCCGGCTGCGGCAAGTCGACCTTGCTGCGCATCATCGCTGGGTTGGAGGACCAGACCTCCGGCGAGGTCGAGATCGATGGCGCCAACGTTTCGCTACTACCGCCGGCCAAGCGCGGCATCGCCATGGTCTTCCAGTCCTACGCGCTCTATCCGCACATGAATGTCGAGCGCAATATGGGTTTCGGCTTGCGCCAGGCGCGGGCGCCGCTGGCCGAGATCAAATCGAAGGTGGCCGAGGCCGCGCGCATCCTTCAGTTGGAGCCGCTGTTGCGCCGCAAGCCGCGCGAACTGTCCGGCGGCCAGCGCCAGCGCGTCGCCATCGGCCGCGCCATCGTGCGCAACCCCAAGGTCTTTTTGTTCGACGAGCCCTTGTCGAACCTGGATGCGGCCTTGCGCGTTCAAATGCGGGTCGAGATCGCGCGCCTGCACCACGACCTGAATGCCACCATGATCTATGTGACCCACGACCAGGTCGAGGCCATGACCCTGGCGGACCGGATCGTGGTCATGAATCTCGGCGTCTTGGAACAGGTCGGCTCGCCGCTGGAGCTCTATCACAACCCCAGAAACTTGTTCGTCGCCGGCTTCATCGGCAGTCCGAAGATGAACTTCATCTCCTGCACGGCCCAGGCCGTCAACGACCAGGGCGTAACGGTCGGCCTGCCGGGCAACGCCACGATCACCGTGCCCGTCGTGCCCGATGGCGTTTCGGTCGGCACGCCGCTCACACTCGGGATCAGGCCGGAACACGCGGTCTTGGGCGAGCGGGGCGGCGATGCGGTGTTGTCGGGCACGGCCCTTGTGGTCGAGCGGCTGGGCGGCATGACCGATATCCATATTGGCGGTGTCGGCGACGGCATGATGGTGCTGCAAGCCATCGGCGAGCCCGACGTCGATGTCGACGACGCGCTGTCGATTTCCCTGCCGGCGGAGCGCTGCCACCTGTTCGACAGCGACGGCAAGGCGCTGACCAAGCTGAACCCCTGGCAGCCACGCGCCGCGCGAAAAGCCGCCGCTTAGGCCAGCCAGCTGCGGTAACGCACGATCGGGCCGGCCAGCCGGCTGGACGCCGAAACGTCAAACTGAAAGACGCCGTCCTTTTGTGTTTCGACGGCCGTGAGGCGTGGTGCCAGCCATAGCGGCAGGCGAACCCCGGCGATGGACCAGCGCCTCAGATGCATCTCCAAGCCGCTTTCA
This sequence comes from Pseudomonadota bacterium, assembly GCA_039177555.1. GTDB lineage: Bacteria > Pseudomonadota > Alphaproteobacteria > DSM-16000 > Inquilinaceae > JANQGH01. Next base: position 117,841 of record JBCDFV010000012.1, read on the forward strand.
TCCACCTTTAGGGCAAAGCCGAACGCGATCGGGCCGAACCGTTCCACCACCAGATGGCGCCAGGCGCCGCGTCCGGCTTCCAACGCGCTGCTCATGAGTTCGGAGCCATACCGTCGCTCCCAAACCTCGCGATCGCCCTCACGACGGAAGGTGACCGTCACCTCGATATCGTCGCTTGCCGACGGCAGCCGCGCGAAGCGGGCCAACAGCCGGGCCAGCCAGCCGGTGCCCCGCTCAACAGTGGCGCGGCCCGATACTGTCTTCTCGCCGGCACTGTCGTGCATACCGGCAACGCTCGTAGGCGGATCGGTCTTGCGCCGTCGCGCAACGTCGGCGAAGCTGGCCGCCTCAGATACACTTACGGACTACGCCCGGGCACACCGGTCCTTACATGTGTCGCTTGTATGTATTCTGCGGTCGCTGTCTCTGATTCGCTGCCTTCTTCAAGATGCCGTTATCCCGCCCTATGGCTTCACCGCGCCCCTTTGACCTTGATGGCATGCCGCCGGTTTCCGGTGGCCTCGGATCGATTGATCGCGCGGCAGCGTTGGTCCGCCAATTGGCACGTGGCAACCGGTCGGTGCTGGTCGTCGCCGATCCAGGTCTCGCCGCGCATGGCCACACGGATCGTTTGCTCGCTGGGCTGTCGAGCGACGGTCTCGACGTGGCTTTGTTCGACGGGATCCGGGGCGAACCCGGCTTCGACGACGCCTTGCGTGCGTCGAAACAGGCCAGAGACTGCGGTGCGGCGGCGATCGTCGGTTTCGGCGGCGGTTCGGCGCTTGATCTGGCCAAGTCGGTGGCCGTAGGCGCGGTGAGCGATGGCCCGCTAACCCGCTTCGCGCTCGGCCGCGAACCGCTGCCGGACGGCGCCTTGCCCATTCTGGCGATCCCGACCACCTCGGGTACCGGGTCGGAGATGACGCGCACCGCGATTCTCGGCGATCAAACGGGCGCCAAGCAATGGCTGTGGGGGCGGGCCTTGAAGCCGCGCCAGGTGCTGCTGGATCCGGAACTGACGGTCGGCCTGCCGCCGTCCCTGACGACCGCGACGGGGTTGGACGCGCTGGTCCATGCCATGGAGGCGGCGACCAATCGCAGTGCCAGCGCCGGCAACACGGCGATCGCATTGACCGCCATACGCATGATCGTGGACGCGTTGCCGTCCACGATCCAAGACCCGGCCGACCTGGAGGCGCGCGGCGCGATGCAGCTTGCCGCCGCCTATGCCGGTACCGCCATCGACAATGCCGGCACGGCGATCGCGCATGCGATCGGCCATGCGCTCGCCTCGATGGTCAAGATCCATCACGGTCAAGCCGTTGCCGCCGCCATGGCCGCCACGTTGCGGTGGAACGTAGAGAATGATGACGGTCGATTCGCGCGTGTCGCCGAGGCCATGGGCGGCGGTCGTGATGCTGGCGCGCTGGCGGACCTGTTCGCCGGTCTTGCCGGTTCCATCGATCATTCCTTCGATGTGCCGGCCGCTGCCGCACTGGATCCTGCGGCGCTGGCGGCCCAGATCCGCCAGCCGGAGAACGCCACCATGTTGCAGGCGAATTGGCGCACCCCCGGCGACGACGATCTCCTGCGATTTGCATCGCGAGTGCTATCGGGTTCCTGACGCTGTATGGTCGCCGGCATGACCTCGGTTCACCCTTCTGACACCCGCATCTCCGCCATTGAGATCAGCCATCACCGGCTGGACCTCGACCCGCCCTTCCGTGCCAGTTGGGACAGCACCCCGCGCACCCAGTTCGATGCCACGATCGTTCAGGTCGAGACCAACGCCGGTCTGACCGGCATCGGCTCCGGCGACGTCATGCTGGGTTTCGAGGGGCACGAGCAGTTGTTCACCGGTCAGGACCCTTTAGCGATTGAGCGCCATTGGCGGGTCTTGAACAATCTCAGCTTCCATTATGGCCGCTGTTGGCCCCTGGATCTGGCGTTATGGGACTTGGCGGGCAAACTGACCGGCCAGCCGGTTTGGAAATTGCTGGGCGGCTTGTCGAACCGCGTGCGCGCCTATGCCTCGTCGGGCACGCTGCGGGGGCCGGACGACATGGCCGACGTTGCCGAGCGCCGTTTGGCCGAGGGGTTCGGGGCCATGAAAGTCCGGTTTCACCGCGGCGACTGGCGCGACGACATCAAGGCGCTGGAGACAATCCGCGCACGGGTCGGCGATCGGCTGACCCTGATGGTCGACTGCAATCAGGGCTGGCGCCAGCCGGCCGACACCTATCCGCCTTGGACCGTGAAGGACGCGCTGGCCGTGGGCCGGGCGCTGGACGACCTTGACGTCTATTGGATGGAGGAGCCGCTGCACCGCGCCGACTATGCCGGCATGCGGCATTTGCGCGAGCGTCTCGACGTGCGCATCGCCGGCGGCGAGATGACCCGCGAGCTTTACGAGTTCCGGGAACTGATCGGGCAGGGCGCGGTCGATGTCCTGCAACCCGACGTCGCGCTGGTCGGCGGCATTACCGGCCTGCGCCGCGTCGCCTATGCCGCGGCTGAGCACAATCTGACCTTCACCCCGCACACTTGGACCAATGGCTGGGGCGTGTTGGCCAACGCGCATCTGACCGCGGGCCTGGTGGATGCCCCCTGGCTTGAATTCCCGTTCGATCCGCCGGAATGGGGCCTGGACCGGCGCGACTTCTCCATGGCCGAGCCGCTGACGGTCGATGGGGACGGCTGGATCACCCTGTCGGACCGTCCGGGTTTCGGGTTCGATCTGGATGCCGACATGCTGGCCAAGACCCGGATTGGCTGAGGGAACCACGATGGCTGATGGTCGCTATGAGGAGCTTGCGGTCCGACGGGATGGAGAGATCGGCATCGTCACGCTGAATGCCCCGGCCCGCCGCAACGCGCTGTCGCTGACGATGCGCCGCGAACTCTTTGGCGCCCTGGCCGATCTCGACGCCGAGCCCGCGCTTCGCGCTATCGTCTTGACCGGCGCCGGCGGCAGCTTCTGTGCCGGCGGCGATCTGAAAAGCATGGAGGGCATCACGCCCGACCAGGGACGCGTGCGTCTTGGCGAGGCGCATCAGCTGGTCAGACAGATTGCCGAGATGTCGACGCCGATCATCGCGGCCGTCGAGGGCTATGCCTATGGTGCCGGCCTGTCGATCGCGGCCCTGTGCGATGTCGTGGTCACGGCTGCGGATGCCCAATGGTCTTGCGCCTTTGGCAAGATCGGGCTGATGCCGGACATGGGCGCGACCTGGGTCTTGCCACAACGCATTGGCGTCGGCCGCGCCCGCCTGCTGGCATACACCGGACGGCCTATCGATGGCCGCCAGGCGGCAGACTGGGGCTTGGCTGACCAGCTTGCCGAAGGTGACGCCGTCGGCGATGCGATGGCGATCGGCAAGGAGATCGCCGCAACCGCGCCGCTGTCGGTGGCCAGCGCAAAGCGGGCGTTCGCAGAGCCTTATCGATCTCTGGACGAGGCCCTCGACGCCGAGGTCGATGCTCAAGCGGCGCTCTTCGGCTCGGCGGATTTCGCCGAGGGTCGGGACGCCTTCTTCGCCAAGCGCCGACCGGTGTTCAAGGGCCGCTAGAGCGTTTCCGTCCTGATTAGAATCGAAAGGGGATTCACAGGTCGTTGGATTTGTGATTCATGGTGTCTGCTGGAGAAGGAGGCCAGCAGAGATGCCTCGAGCGTATTCCCTTGATCTTCGCGAGCGTGTGGTTTC
>JBCDFV010000013.1:0-96737 GCA_039177555.1 Pseudomonadota bacterium
AGACGAGATTCCAGATCTCGGTGAAACGGTCGCCGTCTTCATCGGGACTGCCCGGCGGGCCACCCTGCACGGTCGGCCCGTGATCATAGAAGATCTCCGAACAGGGGCCGCAGGGGCCGGTGTCGCCCATGGCCCAGAAATTGTCGGAACCGGGGATGCGGATGATGCGATCGGCGGGCAGGCCGGCGATCTTGCGCCACAGATCGAACGCTTCGTCGTCATCGACATACACGGTCACCGACAGCCGGTCGGCAGGCAGGCCGAATTCCTTGGTGACCAGGGTCCAAGCATGCTCGATGGCAACGTCCTTGAAATAGTCACCGAACGAGAAGTTGCCCAACATCTCGAAAAATGTGTGATGGCGCCCGTTGTAGCCGACATTTTCCAGGTCGTTGTGCTTGCCGCCGGCGCGCACGACTTTCTGTGAGGTAACGGCCCGCCGGTAGGGCCGCTGCTCCGCGCCGGTGAACAGGTTTTTGAACTGCACCATGCCGGCATTGGTGAACAGCAGGGTCGGGTCGTTGCGCGGTACGAGCGGACCCGACGCCACGACCTCGTGATCGTTACGGGCGAAATAGTCCAGGAAGGTCTGGCGAATGTCGTTTGCGCTGGGCATGTCTGTTTCGCGTGCGTTCTCGGATGGCGGCGTGGTTATCGCCCGCGCCCGTGCGCCCCGACCATCGAACGGCGTGCAGCCGGGAGTGTTCACCACCGGCCGTCCCCTATGTCGGACCGTCACGAGCGCACTGCATCACCCGCCGGAGCGCGCTTTTAGCCCGGCCATAAGGTCACTGTCCAGCATGCCCATATAGCGCCGGGCCCGGACACCTGTCCCGTGCGATACGATCAAAGGCCCGCACCGACGCGAGCGGCACGGGCCTCGACCATCATCACCCCCATGCCGAGCGTTGGCCGGCGGGGCCTAAAAGGGCAGCGTCATCCGTCCCACGCGCCGGCGACCGCAGGGCGGCTCAGACCGGCAGTTTGCCATCGGCATCGGCGTCGTCGTCGCGTGCGCCGGCAACCTCGCCCTGCAGCATCTTTTCGGAGACGAGCCCGGCATTGGCGCGGATCTTGGTTTCGATCTCGGTCGCAACGTCGACGTTTTCGCGGAGGAAATTCTTGGCGTTTTCGCGGCCCTGGCCGATGCGCGTGCCACTGTAGGAGAACCAGGAGCCGGCTTTCTCTACCACGCCGGCCTGGACGCCGAGATCCAGCAACTCGCCGGTCTTGGAAACGCCTTCGCCATACATGATGTCGAACTCGACGGTCTTGAACGGCGGCGCCATCTTGTTCTTGACCACCTTGACCTTGGTCTGGTTGCCGACCACCTCGTCCCGGTCCTTGACCGCGCCGATGCGCCTGATGTCCAGCCGGACCGAGGCATAGAATTTCAGCGCGTTGCCGCCGGACGTGGTTTCCGGGCTGCCGAACATCACGCCGATCTTCAGCCGGATCTGGTTGATGAAGATGACCAGACAGTTGGAGCGCGAGATCGACGAGGTCAGCTTGCGCAAGGCCTGGCTCATCAACCGTGCCTGCAGGCCGACATGGCTGTCGCCCATCTCGCCTTCCAGTTCCGCCCGGGGCACGAGCGCGGCGACGGAATCGATCACCAGCACGTCGATGGCGCCGGAGCGGACCAGCGTGTCGGCGATTTCCAGCGCCTGTTCGCCGGCATCCGGCTGGGAGATCAGGAGCTCGTCGATATCGACGCCCAGCTTGCGGGCATAGGTCGGGTCCAGCGCGTGTTCCGCGTCGACAAAGGCGCACGTGCCGCCGACCTTCTGCGCCTCGGCGACCACATGAAGGGCCAGCGTGGTCTTGCCGGAGCTTTCCGGCCCGTAGATCTCGACAATACGGCCCTTGGGCAAGCCGCCGATGCCCAGCGCGATGTCCAGGCTGAGCGAGCCGGTCGAAATCGCCTCGACCTCGACATTCTGGGCGTCGCTGCCCAGCTTCATGATCGAGCCCTTGCCGAACGCCCGTTCGATCTGTCCTAGCGCGGCATCCAGCGCCTTTTGCTTATCCATGGAGGGCCTTTCAACGAGGCGGAGATTTGCGGTCGACATCAATGGTCCTCCCTTGTGTCCCATAGCGGGCGGCGATGATCAATGCGGAACTATGTACTTGTTTTGTTCTCGTTTGACAAGAGCAATTTTTGATCGTCAAAGCCGAGGCAACAACGCCCGAAAGGAAGCGGCAGTTAGGAGAGTTGCAGGCCCGATTCCGCGGTGATCGCGACGCCGCCATCGACGCCGCGCAGGCGCAGATCCTCGATGGACGGCCGCACGACGATGCCCAGAAGCGAGGGCATGAGATCGAATTCCGCGTAGCGCCGACCGTCGCCGATGCCCCTTCCGGCAACCGCCAGCGGCATGGCGACCAGGATGTCACCGACCGTGGTGTCGACGAACGCGACCGGCCGGGTCGCGGCGACCGCTTCGATGAACAGTCTGGCGCCCTGCGCGTGGTCCGGTTCGGCGCGCACGGTCAAGGCTTGCGATTCGGTAACGGCGCCTTCCCCGAGCACGATGGTCCAGGCCGTACCATCGAGCTCGATCGCGGGCCTGCGCCCGCGCGGGTTGTCGAACCGGAGGGCGACCCCGCCCCGCGCCTCAGCGATCAGTGCCGTGCCGAGGCCAAGCTCGCCCTGTCGAGCCAGGTCAATGGCGTCAAGAGCGCCCTCGGCCGCGAAGACGAGCCAGAGGGCATCGTCACGCATGAAGACCGCCAAGCCGATCGGCCGGCCGACGTCGAAGACGGCGCGGCGTTCAAGCCCGGCGCTGTCGACCGGCGCCACCGGGCTGGCCAGCGGCCGGGGTTCACGCGCGCCGGCGTCGGGCTCCCCCGGGGGTGCCTCGTCGTAGAGCGGCCATGGCAATGCGGCCTGGTCGTCAGCCAGCCATTCCGGACCGCCTTGAGCCAGAGATGACGCCGGCCGTCCCGCTAGAGCCAAGAGCACAATCGCGGTGAGCCAAAACAGAGCGGTTCTTGCACGTCTCTTGTCTCGCCAAGCGAACAAACCAAACCTCACCCGCGATCGCCGATCAGCCGCAGCGTGGATCGACATTTGGGCGGTTTGGCGGCCAGCATCAATCGTCGCGGTGGGTCCGCTCCATGCGCTCGTGCCGTTCCTGCGCCTCCAGGCTCAAGGTGGCGATCGGGCGGGCGTCGAGCCGGCGGATCGAAATCGGCTCGCCGGTGTCTTCGCAATAGCCGTACTCGTCACGCTCAAGCCGGCCCAGCGCCGCATCGATCTTGGAGATCAGCTTGCGTTCGCGATCGCGGGTGCGCAGCTCCAGGGCGCGGTCGGCCTCGTCGGAGGCCCGGTCGGCCAGGTCGGGCTTCTGCAGCCCGCCTTCTTGCAAGCTGGCGATGGTTTCCGTCGATTCTGCCAGCAGCTCCGCCCGCCAGCGCAACAGCTTGGCGCGGAAGTACGACTTCATCATCGGGCTCATGAACGGTTCATCGTCCGTCGGCCGGTAATCCGGAGGAACGAGTGGTTCAGACATCTGAACACCCATTGTGCGCACTCCCAACTTAACTCAACGATTCCCGCCCCCCTGCCGGAGCGGCGCGACTATATCCATACGCGAAAGCTGCGACAACCATTCTTCTTAGGCCAAGATTTTGATTTAACCCTTTGGAAATATGCGGATTTTGTGACATGAGGGTTTCTCGGACCTCGTCGCCGCCGATTGGCCGGAGGCAATGGAGGGCTGGCGATCCTGTTGGCCGCGACCTACGATCGGAGTGTTCCGCCGGCCGCCGCCGCGACCGCCAAGAGCAAAGGGTGCGTTTATGATCGAAAGCCTGGTTCCCGGCACGCTGGTGCGGCATCCGCAAGCCGAGGATTGGGGCATCGGCCAGATTCAATCGGCCATCGGCTCAACCATCACCGTCAACTTCGAACATCGCGGCAAGGTGGTCATCAACGCCGATCGCGTCGCGCTGGAAGTCGTCGGCGCGACCTGAAGAGCGAACGCGATGGCCAACCCGTCCCCAAATGTCCCCTTCGCCCGGCGCGGACGCGGCCCCAAGCCGTTTCCGAAGGGACGGCAGGTCGACGACGAGGCGCTGGCGGAGATGCGTGCCGTCTTGGCGGTCGACGGTCCTGAGGCCGGGCTACGGCCGGATCTGCTGATCGAGAACCTGCATCGGTTGCAAGCCGCATATGGCGCCCTGTTCCACCGGCACCTGGCCGCCTTGGCGGAGGCCAGCGGCCTGTCCCTGACCGAGGTCTACGAGGTCGCCACCTTTTACGCCCATTTCGACGTGCTGGCGGATGGCGAGACCCCCGCCCCGCTGACCGTTCGGGTTTGCGACAGCGTCACCTGCGCCATGATGGGCGGCGAGGCGCTGGCCGACGGGCTGACGGAAACGCTGGGGCCGGATGTCCGGGTCGTGCGCGCACCCTGCATGGGCCGTTGCGCCACCGCGCCCGTCGCCGAGGTCGGTCACCGGCATCTCGACCATGCCAGCGAGGCCAAGATCGCCAACGCCGTGGCTGGCGGGCATGTCTCGCCCGAGATCCCTGCCTATAAGGATCTCGCCGCCTACCGCGCGGCGGGCGGCTATGACCTGTTGCGCGCGTGTCGCGAGGGGCGGCACGCGCCGGAGGAGATCATCGCGATCATCGACGAGGCGGGCTTGCGCGGCTTCGGCGGTGCGGGGTTCCCGACGGCGCTGAAATGGCAGGCGGTGGCGAAGACGCCGAAGCCGCGCCTGATGGCGGTCAACGCCGACGAGGGCGAGCCGGGCACCTTCAAGGACCGTTTCTTCCTGGAAAGCGATCCCCATCGGTTTCTGGAGGGCATGCTGATCGCCGCCTGGGCGGTGGGTGTGGACGAAATCTATGTCTATGTTCGCGACGAATACCCGGCGGGTTTGACCATCCTGACCCGGGAGTTGGAAGCGCTGGAAAAAGCCGGCCTGACCGGCGGCGCGACGGTTTACCTGAGACGTGGCGCGGGGGCCTATATCTGCGGCGAGGAGTCCGCGATGATGGCCAGCATCGAGGGCAAGCGCGGCCTGCCCCGCCATCGCCCGCCTTATGTTTCAGAGGTTGGCCTGTTCGGCCGACCGACCCTGTCGCACAATGTCGAAACGCTGTTCTGGGTGCGGGACGTGGTCGAAAAGGGCGCCGACTGGTTCGCCAGCCAGGGGCTGAACGGCGCCAAGGGACCACGCAGCTTTTCGGTGTCGGGCCGCGTCGCGGAGCCGGGGGTGAAGCTGGCGCCGGCTGGCATCACGGTGCGCGCGCTGATCGACGAGTTTTGCGGCGGCATGGCGCCGGGGCACCGGTTCGCCGGCTACCTGCCCGGCGGTGCGTCCGGCGGCATTCTGCCGGCCTCCATGGACGATATCCCGCTCGATTTCGGCACCTTGGAGGCGCATGGCTGCCTGATCGGCTCAGCGGCGGTCATCGTGTTTTCCGACCAGGACGACGTTCGCGCCATCGCCCGCAACCTGATGCGCTTCTTCGCCGACGAAAGCTGTGGCCAGTGCACGCCGTGCCGGTTGGGCACGGAAAAGGCGCTGATGCTGATGCAGCACGAGGTCTGGGACGAACCGCTTCTGACCGAGCTGTCCGACGCGATGCGCGACGCCTCGATCTGTGGCCTGGGCCAGGCGGCCCCAAATCCGCTGATGTGCGTGTTCAGGTACTTCCCCGATGGGCCTGGGAACGGCGGCTAGCCGGCCGATCCGCCAACGCGCCGTTTTCGACCCGAATGCGCCAGGCCAGCAGGGCCAGATTGGCCAGCCCGAAACCGACCGCCAGCCAGACCTGGCCGGCCACCAGGGGCAGCAACGGGATCTCCAAGGCCACGACCAGATAGTTGGGGTGTTTCAGCCAGCGATAGGGCCCCGATCGGACCAGCGGGGCACCCGGAACGGTGATGATCCGGGTCGTCCAATAGGGGCCGAGGCTGGCGATCACCCAGACCCGGCCGGCCTGCAGGACCAGGAAAGCCGCGATCAGTGGCCAACTGACCGGTGCGTCCCACGGTACGGCCAAGGCCAGGACGATCAGCCACGATCCGTGCAGCAGGATAAACAGCGGATAGTGGGCGGCACCGACCTCCACCCCGCCGCGCTGGCGAAGGCGGCCTTCATTGCGTCGGGCGTAAATGAGTTCCGCGACCCGCTGTAGGGCGACGAGCAGGAGCAGAATAGGAAAGACGGGCATCGCTCAAAAGTCCGCCAGCATGAAGGCCGCCGTAAATCCCGGCCCCAACGAGGTCAACGCGTGTCGGCCGGCAATACCGTCCGCCAGCCGCTGGGCCAGAACGAACAGCACGGTCACGGCCGACATGTTGCCATGGGCGGCCAGCACCGCGCGTTCCGCCACCAGCCCCGGTGCGGCGACCTGCAATTCGTCCTCCAAGGCCGCCAAAACCTTGGCGCCGCCCGGATGGCAGACATAGCCGTCCAGGCCCTCGCGTCCCAAAGACTGTCGCGCCAAGAAGCCGTCCAACGCGTCGACAAAGCGTTCGCGGACCAGATGCGGGATGGAGCGCGCGAAGATCACGCCGAGCCCGTCATCCTCGACCCGCCAGCCCATGATATCCAGCGTCGACGGCCAGCAATGCTCGCCCCAGGCGACCAGGCCGGGCCCGTCCTCAGCCTCGTCATGGCGCACGATCGCGGCGGCCGCACCGTCTGCGAACAGGGCGGCGGCGACAATGCCGGCCTTGCTGGCATCATCCAGGCGGAAGGCCAGGCTGCACAGTTCCACGGTAAGCAGCAGGACGTTGGAGCCCGGCATCGCGCGGGCCATCATGGCGGCCCGCGCCAGGCCGGATACGCCGCCAGCGCAGCCCAGGCCGAAGATCGGCAGCCGCAGCACATCGCGCCGGAAGGGCAAGCGATCCATCAGGACAGCGTCGAGCGATGGCGTGGAGACGCCCGTCGACGACACTACCACCAACGCGTCCACCTCGTCCGCGCCCAGGCCGGCCTGCTCCAGCGCCTCTGCGGCGGTTTTCGCCAGCAGATCGATCGCGCAGCGTGCGTAGACGTCGTTTCGGTCGCGCCAGCCATGCGGTTCCAGATACCAGTCGATGGGCATCGCCAGCGCGCGGCTGTCGATGCCGGCATTGTCGAAGACCGGCAGATAGCGATCTATGTCGGGGCGTTGACGGCCATAAAGCTCGCGCGCGATGGCCTTGGCTTCGGACTGTTTGACGCGGTGGGGCGGCGTCGCGGTGGTCAGTGCTAAGAGTCGCGCCATAAAGGGCCCATCTTTGCTAAGATGGTTTCGATGTATCGCCGCGGGCGATGCCTGCAACGCCAGTCACCGAAGTGTGAGTATTCCTGATGGGCAAGGGCGTGGAGTTTACTCTTGATGGGCGGCCGGTCACCGCGCGGGACGGCGAAACCATCTGGCAAGTGGCGCAGCGGCAGGGCATCGAGATCCCGCATCTGTGTCATAAGGACGCGCCCGGTTACCGCCCGGACGGCAACTGCCGCGCCTGCATGGTGGAGATCGAGGGCGCGCGCGTCCTCGCCGCGTCGTGCATCCGCAAGCCGGAACCGGGCATGGTGGTCCACACCGCCAGCGACCGGGCCCACAAGTCGCGCGCGATGGTCTTTGAGCTGCTGCTGGCGGACCAGCCGGCCCGCGAGACCACCCACGATCCGGACAGCGATCTTTGGCAATGGGCCGACCGGATCGGCCTGAGCGCCAGCCGCCTGCCGCCGCAGCCGACCGAGCCGGCGCCGGACCGCAGCCATCCGGCCATGGCCGTCCAGCTAGACGCCTGCATCCACTGCAACCTCTGCGTCCGGGCATGCCGCGAGGTGCAGGTCAATGACGTGATCGGCATGGCCGCGCGGGGTGTCGGATCGAAAATCGTGTTCGACTTCGACGACCCGATGGGCGACAGCACCTGTGTGGGCTGTGGCGAGTGCGTGCAGGCCTGCCCGACCGGCGCCCTACTGCCGGCCTCAATCCTCGACGACGCCGGCCGCAAGGCGGCGGAGCCGGACCGGCAGGTCGCCTCGCTGTGCCCCTATTGCGGCGTCGGCTGTCAGTTGACGTTCAACGTCAAGGATGACCGCATCCTGTCGGTCGATGGTCGGGACGGGCCGGCCAATCACAACCGGTTGTGCGTGAAGGGGCGGTTCGGCTTCGACTATGTGGCCCACCCGCACCGGTTGATGACACCGCTGATCCGCCGGGATGACGCGCCGAAAACGCCGGACACAATGGTCGACCCGGCCAACCCCTGGACCCATTTCCGCGAGGCGACCTGGGATGAGGCGCTGGAGCGGGCGGCCGGCGGCCTGAAGCGCATCCGCGACGAGGTTGGGCCCGAGGCGCTGGCCGGCTTCGGGTCGGCCAAGGGGTCGAACGAAGAGGCCTATCTGTTCCAGAAGCTGGTGCGCACCGGCTTCGGTACCAACAATGTCGACCATTGCACCCGCCTTTGCCACGCCTCTTCAGTGGCGGCCCTGATGGAGACGACCGGTTCGGGCGCCGTTACCGCGCCTGTGGCTGACTGCGCAAAGGCCGAGGTTATCTTCGTGATCGGCGCCAACCCGACGGTGAACCATCCGGTAGCCGCCACCTACATCAAGAACGCGGCCAAGAACGGCGCGACCTTGATCGTCGCCGACCCGCGCGGCCAGACGTTGAGCCGCCATGCCACCCACCGCCTGCAGTTCCGGCCAGGCACCGACGTGGCGCTGTTGAACGCCATGATCCATACGATCATCGAGGAAGATTTGGTCGACGCCCAATACGTCGCCGGCTTCACCGAGAATTTCGAGGCGCTGAAGGACAACGCCGAAGGTTTCTCGCCGGAGGAAATGGCGCCGATCTGCGGTATCGACGCGGCCATCATCCGCGCCATTGCCCGCGCCTACGCCACGGCCAAGACGGCGATGATCTTCTGGGGCATGGGCATCTCGCAGCACGTCCATGGGACCGACAACTCGCGCTGCCTGATCGCGCTGGCGCTGATGACCGGCCATGTCGGCCGGCCGGGCACCGGGCTGCACCCGCTGCGCGGCCAGAACAATGTGCAAGGCGCATCCGACGCCGGGCTGATCCCGATGGTCTTTCCGGACTATCAGGGCGTCGAGGACACCGAGATCCGCACCCTATTTGAGGAATTCTGGGATACCAAGCTGCCGCAGAAGTCGGGCTTGACGGTCGTGGAGATCACCAACGCGGCCTATGACGGCGCGATCAAGGGCATGTACATCATGGGCGAGAACCCGGCCATGTCGGACCCGGATCTCAACCACGCCCGCACGGCGCTGTCACGGCTGGACCATCTGGTGGTGCAGGATCTGTTCCTGACCGAGACGGCGGCCTATGCCGATGTCGTCTTGCCGGCCAGTGCGTTTCCGGAAAAGGACGGCACCTTCACGAACACCGACCGGCGGGTGCAGCTTGGCCGCGCGGCCCTGCCCCTGCCCGGCGATACGCGCCAGGATTGGTGGATCATCCAGGAGATCGCCCGCCGGCTGGGGCTGGACTGGGCCTACACCCATCCGCGCGACGTGTTCGCCGAGAAACGCCAGATGATGCCGTCGATCAAGGGCATCACCTGGGATCGGCTGGAGCGGGAGGACGCGGTCACCTATCCGGTCGAGCGCGAGGACGAGCCGGGCCACGAAGTGATCTTCGGCGACGGTTTTCCGACCGCCAGCGGGCGCGGCCTGTTCGTGCCGGCGGAGTTGCTGCCGCCGGCGGAAGTGCCCGACCACGACTACCCGATGATCCTGACCACCGGCCGCCTGTTGGAGCATTGGCACACCGGCGCCATGACGCGCCGGGCGGGCGTGCTCGACAAGCTGGAACCGGGTGCGGTCTGCCACCTGCATCCGCGTGAACTGGGCCGGCTGGGCGTGGCGCCCGGCGGCACGGTGCGCGTCGAAACCAGACGCGGCACGATCGAACTGATGGCCCGCGCGGACCGCGATGTCTCGCCCGGCATGATCTTCATCCCGTTCGCCTTCGTCGAGGCGGCCGCGAACATCCTGACCAACCCCCAGCTCGACCCGTTCGGCAAGATCCCAGAGTTCAAGTTCTGCGCCGCGCGCGTGGCGGCGGTGGAGCCCGTGGCGGCGGAATAGCCAGGTCGAAACAGCGCGACGATCACAGCATCATGCAGCCGATCCAGGGCCAAGTGCGGATCGAGCGTTTCGTCCCGGAATGGTCGGCATCGCCGTTCGGCAAGGCAACGTCTGTCCCTTGGGAAGCGACGGCGCAGGCGGAAGAGCTGGTCCACGCGGCCCTGAAACTTCTATCCGCCGATTACGTGCTGAGAAAGGACGTTGCCGTTCACCGCTCGGCGACCGTCGAGACCGGCGCCGTCCTGAAGGGGCCGGCGATCATCGGTCCGCATGCATTCATCGGCGCCAACGCCTATCTTCGGGGCGGGGCCTTTGTCGATCAGAACTGCGTGGTCGGACCGTGCTGCGAACTGAAGTCCAGCTTCCTGTTTCAGGGCGCGACGCTGGCGCATTTGAGTTTCGTCGGCGATTCGCTTCTGGGTGCGGATGTGAACATCGAGGCCGGCGCCATCATCGCCAACCATCGCAATGAACTGGCGGACAAGCAGATCCGGATCCGCTGGCAGGGCGACACGATCGACACGGGCGTCGACAAGTTCGGCGCCCTGGTCGGCAACGGCGCCAAGATCGGCGCCAACGCGGTGATCGCCCCGGGGGCGCTGCTGGCGCCAGGGGCTCGTGTCCCTCGGCTCGGCCTGGTCGATCAGCATCCCGGTGCCGGGCCTTAGCGACGCGCGACCGATCAGCGCGCCAGCGGAACGCGCGTGGCCTCGAAGCCGCGGGCGGCCAGCAGTTCCAGCATGCCTTCGGGGCCAGGCAAATGGGCGGCGCCGACGGCCACCAGCATGGGGCCGTCCGGCAGCCGTTCGAGCATGCGGTCAACAAAGCGGTAGTTGCGCTCGACGAGTAGATAGTCGCGGGTCACCCGCTGCAGGTCGCGGGCAGCCGGGGTCATGGCGCGCGTGTCGTCAAACGAAACGGCGGCAAAGTAGGCGATATCTTCACTGGCATAGGCGGCCGACGCCGTCGGGTTCGGCCGTCTCGGTCGCCACGCGCCAACCTTGCCCACAAGCACGGTCTGCAACAGGGCATTTCCGACAATGGCGTCGGGATCGATCCAGCGATCGGCCCAGTCGCCGACGCGAAACAGGCTGCGCAGCGCCTCTTCGTGGGATTCCAGTCCGATGACCGGCACCTGACGCTGCTGCGCGAGATCGGCGATCCGCGCGTCGACGCCGTAGTCTGAGGGTCGTGGCCCCGACGGCGCGAACTCGTTGCTGAAGATGAAGGCGGCACCGGTCGGCGACAGCAGCCTCAATCGGGACGTGGGCACGCCGATCGTGCCGCCTTGGCGGGCCAGGAAACTCCACAGGCGGGGATCCAATTCCTGGTCCAGAAACGGCGGCGATGTGTCGGTGAAATGCTGCCAGACCAGCGGCGCGATGTCGTCCGGCGGGTTCTCGTCGACCTCGAGAGCCACCACGTCGACCTCGGACAACAGCAAGCGGGCCGTTTGAACGACCGGTGTCACGCCCGGGCCGTCAACATGCTGGGTACCAACGAGATAGGCGGTCGGCAGGTCCGGGTGATCAAGCTGCCACACCAGCCCCTCGGCGAAGCGCTCCACCGGTGCCGGCGCGCTGACGACCGCGCCCTTCTGAGGCGCGGCGCACGCCACCATCGCGACCGAAACCAGGGTCAGAAGCCCGGCCCGAGACCAGGAAAAGACTGTCACGACACCCCATCTTCTCTCATCATGGCCGGCACCTGTTGTTCAAACACTGTGAGCCCCGCGTGACCAGCCTGACATCCATCACCGCCCGCGACATACGGTTTCCGACCTCGCGCACGCTGGACGGATCGGACGCCATGAACCCCGACCCGGACTATTCGGCCGCCTATGTCACGGTCGCGACCGACGATCCGGCACTCACAGGACATGGGCTGACTTTCACGCTCGGCAATGGCAACCAGCTTTGTGTCGCGGCCGTCGAGGCCCTGGCGCCCCTCATCGAAGGGCTGAGCCTGAAGGAGATCACGGCCGACATGGCCGGGTTTTGGCGCCGGCTGACCGGCGACAGCAAGCTGCGCTGGCTGGGCCCGGAAAAGGGCGTGACCCATCTGGCGACGGCCGCGATCGTAAACGCGGTCTGGGATTTGTGGGCCAAGCAGGTGGGCAAGCCGGTCTGGCGCCTGGTCTGCGACATGACGCCGGAAGAGATCGTCGGCCTGATCGATTTCCGGCACATCACCGATGCGCTGACGCCGGACGAGGCGCTTGACCTGCTGCGCGCACAGGAGGCCGGCAAGAGCGAGCGGATCGCGGATCTGGAGCGGAACGGTTATCCGGCCTACACGACGTCCGCCGGCTGGCTCGGCTACCCCGACGACAAGGTACGCCGGCTGTGCCGCGAGGCGATCGCGGCCGGCTTCCGGCATGTGAAAATCAAGGTCGGGCGCGACCTGGAGGATGACAAGCGCCGCGCCGCGATCGTGCGCGACGAGATCGGCGACGACCGGTTCCTGATGATCGACGCCAACCAGGTCTGGGAAGTCGGCCAGGCGATCGACTGGGTGAAGGCACTGGCGCCGTGGCGGCCGCTATGGATCGAAGAGCCGGTGTCGCCCGACGACGTGCTGGGCCATGCCGCCATTC
The DNA here is from genome assembly GCA_039177555.1 of Pseudomonadota bacterium. GTDB lineage: Bacteria > Pseudomonadota > Alphaproteobacteria > DSM-16000 > Inquilinaceae > JANQGH01. The sequence goes on from JBCDFV010000013.1 coordinate 12,689, forward strand.
GTCGCGCGCTGAAGTCGGACGGCATCGGCGTTGCCACCGGCGAAATGTGCCAGAACCGCATCACCTTCAAACAGCTATTCCAGGCCGAGGCGATCGATTTCTGCCAGATCGACGCCTGCCGGCTGGGCGGCGTGAACGAGGTGCTGGCGGTGATGCTGATGGCGGCGAAGTTCGGCGTGCCGGTCTGCCCCCATGCCGGCGGCGTGGGCTTGTGCGAGTATGTCCAGCACCTGGCCATGATCGACTATGTCTCCATATCCGGATCGAAGGACGGCCGCGTGGTGGAGTATGTCGACCATCTGCACGAGCATTTCGTCGACCCCTGCCGGATCAAGGACGCTGCCTACGTGCCGCCGGACCGGCCCGGCTACAGCATCACGATGAAAGAGGCGAGCCTCGCCGACCACGAATTCCCAAACGGTGCAGTCTGGCGCGGCTGAGTCTGAGCCAAATAGGCGAGCCCGGCTTCACCCGTGAAGACAATGCGCCAAAAATGCAGGAGTACGTCGCACGGAAATTGACGAACGATCCCGCTTCTTGCAAGCATGGCACATGGGGGACCAAGCGGCCCGCATTGTCCGGACCTCGATCCGGGTGCGACGCGGGCGCCAGAACAAGAGTTGCCGTTACCGGCACCAACAATGATGTGTCCTTAAGGGAGGAACCGCATGACCAAGACCATCAAGACACAAGCACGTGTGCGCCTCGGCCTGTCCGCGCTGGGCGCCGGCGTGGCCATGGCCGCACTGCTGGCCAGCGGGTCGGCCTCGGCCCAGTATGACGGCGTTACCGTCAATGTGATCACGTTCACCGGCCCGCAGATCGCCGAGCCGCTGCAACGGCGGGCACCCGATTTCGCCGCGGCGACCGGGGCGGAAGTCAACGTGATCACCGTGCCTTTTTCGGACCTGTACACCCGGCTGCTTACCGACTGGGCGACCGGCACCAACAGTGTCGATGCCGCCGTGTTCGCGCCGCAATGGGCGATCGACTACGTTCAGCCGGGCTTTCTGGTCGACGTGACCGATTGGGTCAACGCGGACGACGCCCTGCAGGAAGACGACATCGCGCCCTTCTTCCGCGATTTCTCGCAAACCTTCAACGGCCGCACCTACATGCTGACGTTGGATGGCGACTTCCAGATGGTCTATTACCGCACCGACGTGCTGGACGAGCTGGGCATGGACCCGCCGGCCACGTGGGACGACTATCTGGCCATCGCCGAAGCCGCCCACGGCATGGACATGAACGGCGACGGCGAGGCCGATTACGGCTCCTGCATCTCCAAGAAACGGAACGCGCAGGCCTATTGGGCGATCTACACCATCGCCGGCGGATACATCCAATCCATGGGCACCGGCCAAGGCGCGTTCTTCAGCACCGAGGATATGACCCCGCTGGTCGACAACGCCGCCTTCCGCCGGGCGCTGGAGGTCTATGTCGACACCACGCAGTATGGCCCGCCCGATGAGATCAACCTGGACGTCGGCGATACGCGCGGCCTGTTCACAGCAGGCCGCTGCGCCTTGACGGTCGACTGGGGCGATATCGGCACCCTGGCGATCGATCCCGACACGTCCAACGTGATCGACCTGGTCGGCGCAACGATCGCGCCCGGATCGACCGAGGTGCTGGACCGCGAGACCGGTGAACTGGTGTCCTGCACGCCGGAGATCTGCCCGCACGCGATCGACGGGGTCAACCACGCCCCGTACGCCGCGTTCGGCGGCTGGTCGGGCGGCATCAACGCGGCCGCCGAGCCGATGGTACAGGAAGCGGCGTACGCCTTCTTCTCGTACATGAGCCAGCCGGAACAATCGAACCAGGACGTCACCATCGGCATTACCGGGTTCAATCCCTACCGGTTCTCCCAGTTCAACAATATCGACAACTGGGTCGCGGCCGGCATGAGCGAAGCGGCGGCCGAAAACTATCTCGGCGCGATCGGGGCCAGCCTGTCGAGCCCGAACATGCTGTTGGACATGCGCATTCCGCAGAACCAGCGCTATCAGCAGATCGTTCTGGATACCGCCCTGGCACGCCTGCTGGCCGGCGAGATCGATATCGATCAGACCATCACGGCCATCCATGACGGTTGGGAGGAGATCACGGAAGATCTCAACCGGCTGGAACAGCTTGGCGCCTATCATTCGGCGCTTGGCATCGGGGGTTAGGCACCCGGGGTAACGGCGCGCCCCGCCCTGCTCTGCCAGTGGGGCGCGTCTCCTGCCTGAGTTTCCATGTCCTCCGATAGGGTGAGCGCGATGGACACGTCCGCGACGCCGCCGCAGGCGTTGGGCGCCGGGCGCGGCATGTCCGCGTGGCTGGACCGCCACTCGTCCAAGGTCTTCATCCTGCCGGCGGTGATCGTGATCCTGGCGTTCTCGATCTTTCCGCTGATCGTTTCGGCATACCTGTCGCTCACCCGCTTTCGCCTAGCACCCGGCGGCTTTGAGCTTCGCTGGGCCGGCTTTCGCAATTTCGACCGGCTGCTGTTCGGCAGCGAGCAGTACCACTTCCTGGGCACGTTCGGCGCCGTTGGCTGGTTCGGCTGGATCGTCATGCTTGGCGGCGCCGGTCTGATCATCTGGTGGCTGGTGCGGTACTGGATCAGCGGCCGCGCGCGGGTCCTTGGCACGATCGGACGGTTGATCACCGCCACGGTTGGCTTCGGCATCGTCGTGCTGGCCACGGTGACCCTGTCGGAAGGCGGCGCCTTCGGGTCGCTGATGGTGACCCTGTTCTACGTCACCGTCGGCTGCTCGATCCAGTTTGCGATCGCGCTGGGACTGGCCTTGCTGTGCGCCAAGCCGATCCGCGGTCGCGCCTTCTTCCGTGTCGTCTTCTTCATGCCGCTGATGGTGACGCCGGTCGGCATCGCCTACATGTTCCGCATGCTGGCGGACATGTCCAAGGGGCCGCTGGAACCCATCTGGTCCCTGTTTGGTTTTGCCGATGTCGCCTGGGCCAATGATGCCTGGGCTGCCCGCATGGTCGTGGTTGTCGGCGATAGCTGGCAATGGATCGCCTTCATCTTCATCGTCATGCTGGCGGCCCTGGAAAGCCAGCCGCGCGACCAGATCGAGGCGGCCCAGCTTGACGGCGCCGGCCCATGGCAAGTGTTCCGCGACGTCACCTGGCCGACGATCGTGCCGGTGGCCGCGACCGTGATGCTGATCCGGGTGATCGAGGCCTTCAAGATCATCGACCTGCCCAACGTGCTGACCAATGGCGGGCCGGGCATTGCCACGGAGTCCATGACGCTGCACGCCTTTTTCGCCTGGCGCACCCAGGATCTCGGCGGATCTGCGGCGATCGGCTACATGCTGTTGTTCGTCGCCGTGGTGATCTGCGTGTCCTTCTTCAATCTCGTCGTGCAACGGCAGAAGGCGCGCTTCACATGACCGCCGCCACGCCCAACCAGCCGAAAGGCCTCTACGCCAAGCTGTTCGAGCCGAAGCGCCTGGGCATCATGGCGCCCGGCACCTCGGTGCTGGTCTATGCCGGCCTCCTGTTCTGGACCATCGTGGTGCTGTTCCCGCTTTACTGGCTGCTGGTCACCTCGTTCAAGCTGCCGATCGACGTGAATGAGGGGCCGCGCTACCTGCCCTTTGTCGACTACGAACCGTCCCTGCATGCCTGGGACTATCTGCTGGTCGAGGTCGGCGGCGACACGTTCCGGCCCTATGTTAACTCCGTGATCATCGCCGCGATCAGCACGGTTCTGGCCGTGCTCGCCGGCTCGATGGCGGCCTACGCCCTTGCCCGCATCACCTACAAGCCGCGTTTTGCCAGCATTCTGTCCTTCGTGGTCGGCATCGTCGCCATGATTGTGCTGACCGTTGTCGCCGGCGTTCCCTGGTGGCTGTCGCTGATCGTCGGGCTGGCCATCTTCGCGCTGCTGGCCCGGACCGTTGCGCGGCGGTTCAGCGCCAGGCTGGGCAATGGCGACATTCTGTTCTGGATGATCTCACAGCGTATTCTGCCGCCGGTGATCGTCGCGGTGCCGGTCTATGTGATGTTCCAGCGCATCGGCCTGTTGGACACCCATGTCGCCATGATCATCACCTACGCGACGGTGAACCTGCCGATCGTGGTATGGCTGATGCACGACTTCTTCCTGTCGATCCCGCGCGATCTGGACGAAAGCGCGGAGATGGACGGGGCGACCAAGTTCCAGATCTTTTTCGACATCGTGCTGCCGCTGGCCAAGCCCGGCATTGCCGCGACCAGCCTGCTGGTTCTGGTGCTGGCCTGGAACGAATATCTGCTGGCGCTGTTCCTGTCCTCGGTCGACGCCCAGACCATGCCACTGCTCGTGGCGGCGCAAAACGCGACGCGGGGCCCCCAATGGTGGTCCATGTCCGTGCTGATCCTGCTGATGATCATTCCCGTTGTCCTGATCGCCCTCGCCCTGCAGCGCTTCATCGCCAAGGGCCTGCTGGTCGGCGCCGTTAAAGGTTAAGGTTATGCAAGTCACGCTCGACAAGCTGAGCAAGTCGTTCGGGCCTGTTCAGGTCCTGCACGACCTCTCCATGGTGGTGGAGGAAGGCGAGTTTCTGGTGCTGCTGGGCCCGTCCGGCTGCGGCAAGACCACGGCGCTGCGCATGATCGCGGGGCTGGAAGAAGTGACCTCCGGCCGGGTCCATATCGGCGACCGCGACGTGACCGACATCCTGCCGAAGTACCGCGACGCGGCCATGGTGTTTCAGTCCTACGCGCTTTACCCGCACAAGACCGTGGCGGAGAACATCGGCTATCCCCTGAAGCTGCGCAAAGTGCCACCGCCGGCGCGGGACAAGACCGTGCGCGAGGTCGCGGCCCAGGTTCAGCTTGAGGACTACCTCACCCGCTATCCGCGCGAGCTGTCCGGTGGCCAGCGGCAACGCGTGGCGCTGGCCCGCGCCATCATCCGCCGGCCGGCCGTGTTCCTGATGGACGAGCCGCTGTCGAACCTGGACGCCAAGCTGCGCGTGCATATGCGGTCCGAACTAAAGCACATGCAAAACACGTTGGGCACGACGACGATCTACGTCACCCACGACCAGGTCGAGGCCATGACCCTGGCGCACCGGGTCGCCATCTTGAACCATGGCCGGCTGATGCAGTTCGACCGGCCGAAGACGATCTACCGCGACCCGGCCAACCTATTCGTCGCCAGCTTTATCGGCTCGCCACCGATGAACATGGTGGACGGCACGCTGACGAGCGGGGCGTTCACCGGCCCCGGGTTTGCGCACTCTTTGGGCAAGGATCTTTCGATAGGCCCGGCCGTGATCGGATTTCGGCCCGAGGATTGCTCGGTCGTCGCCGCCGGCAACGGCCTGATCCCGGCGGAGATCTATTCCAACGAGCTGATCGGCGACCACACGCTGGTCACCTGCGAACTGCACGACGGTTCCGCCGCGCCGCACACGGTGACGGTCAAGATGGACAAGGATTTCGAGGCGGAGATGGGCACCGAGATCGGTATCGCGATCGACCCGGCGCACCTCTACTTTTTCGATCAAGGAACCGGCGACCGTATCAGGGTGTAGCACGCGCTCAGGTATCGCATACCTGCCAGCGGTGGCGTTATCGGCCGTCAGCCGGTCAAGAGGCGTTCGGCCGCGGCAAGATCGTCGGGCTTGTTGGCGTTGAAGAAGGGATCGGCCGGTGTGGCGTCGAAGTTGGCGGTCGCGAGCCGATAACGCGCGGTCCAGATATCGACCTTGCGCACGGCTTCGTCGACCAGGGCGGCGCGCAGCGCATCCCGCAACGCAATCGGCCAAAGGCCGACGACCGGATGGTTGCGGCCGTCGGACCGGGCGCAGGCCATGTCGGCACCCTGCTCAACCAGCACCTCCGCCAGTCTCGCGACCAAATCGAGCGGCACGAACGGGGCGTCGCACGGGAAGGACGCGACATGGGTCGCGCCGGGCACGGCGGCGGCCGCCCAGTCCAGCCCGGCCAGGACGCCGGCCAGCGGCCCAGGATTGTCGGCGATCGGGTCCGGCACCACGGGTAAGCGCCAATCGGCAAAGCGGCCGGCGTCGCCATTGGCATTGATCGCCAGATCCGTCACCTGCGGCTTGACCCTGGCAATGACGTGATCGAGCACGGGGCGCCCGCCGAGCAGGCGCAGCCCCTTGTCGCCGCCGCCCATGCGCCGGGCCAGGCCGCCGGCCAGCACAATGCCCGCGATGTAGTCACGCTCAATCATGTCCGCGCCTCCGCGTCCTGGTCTTCAGCCGATTTGCGGCGGTGGCGCCGGTCTTCCTCCGGCACCTGGTTGGGATCGGCGTCGTAGACGAGGCGGTCGAGGCCGGAAAGCGCGACGAACCGCTTGCCCTTCGCACGGCCGATCAAGGTCAGCCCCGCGCGCCGGGCCAGTTCGACGCCCCAGGCGGTAAAGCCGGAGCGCGAGATAAGGATCGGAATGCCCATCTGCACGGTCTTGATCACCATCTCGCTGGTCAACCGACCGGTGGTGTAGAGGATCTTGTCCGCCGTGCCAATTCCGTTCACGTGCAGATAGCCGCGGATCTTGTCGACGGCATTGTGACGGCCGACATCTTCCATATAGATCAACGGCTTGTCCCGATGGCACAGCACGCAGCCATGGATGGCACCGGCGGCCAGGTAGAGGCTGGGCGTCAGGTTGATGGCCTTGCTGAGGGCGTAGATCCAACTGGTTTGCAAGCGCGCGTCGGCCGGCAGTACCGTCTCGTCGAAACTTTCCATGATGTCGCCGAAGACGGTGCCCTGGGCGCAGCCCGACGTGGTCGTCTTCTTGCGCAGCTTTTCCTCAAAATCGGTCTGGCGGGCGGTTCGCACGACCACCACCTCGATGTCGTCGTCATACTCCACGCCCAGAATCTCGTCGTCGTCGCGCAGCATGTTCTGGTTCAGCAGGTAGCCGACGGCCAAGTCGTCCGGCCGGTCGCCGATCGTCATCACCGTGACGATCTCCTGGCCGTTCAGGAACAGGGTCAGCGGCCGTTCCTCGACCACGGCGATGTCGACGCTGGCGCCGTCATGATCCTGGCCGGCCAGGCGGCGCGTCAGATGGGGATCGTCCGGCGCCGGCCGTACCAGCCAATTCTCGTCCGTTTTCTGCGTGTCCACGCTATCGGGCATGCCCAGCTCTCACTCCGGTGCTTCAATGAGTGTCGTGTGCGCGATCGGCCCGTTCAAGCGCCGTATTCGCAGATCGTCGAATAACCGCAAAGACTTCAGGGGCGACGAACGGCGTTGGAGACCCTATCTTAGGTTGATGAAACACCGTCAAGCGCGAGACTAGACGATGGATGGGATGCCGGCGTTTTCGACCCAAACGGCCCCCTTGATCGACCCGTTCGGCCGGGCGATCACCTATCTGCGCGTGTCCGTCACCGACCGCTGCGACTTCCGCTGTGTCTATTGCATGGCGGAGAACATGACGTTTCTGCCCAAGGCCGAGCTGCTGACCTTGGAGGAGTTGGATCGGCTGTGCTCGGCCTTCATTCGCCAAGGCGTGCGCAAGCTGCGGCTGACTGGCGGCGAGCCGCTGGTTCGGCGCAACATCATGTCGCTGATCGAAAGCCTGTCGCGCCATCTCAAAACCGGCGCGCTGGATGAGCTGACGCTGACCACCAATGGCAGCCAGCTTGCCCGTTTTGCCGACAAGCTGGCCGAATACGGTGTCAAAAGGATCAATGTTTCGCTGGACACGCTGGACCCGGACAAGTTCCTGGAACTGACCCGCTGGGGCAAGTTCGACAAGGTGATGGACGGGCTGGCGGCGGCCAAGGCGGCGGGTCTGGCGATCAAGATCAACGCCGTCGCGCTGCGCGGCGTGAATGACGACGAGACCGACCGGCTGATCGCCTGGTGCGGGCGCGAGGGGTACGACCTGACCTTCATCGAGGTCATGCCGATGGGCGATATCGGCGGCGAGACGCGGGTCGATCAATACCTGCCCTTGTCGGTGCTGCGCGCCGATATCGAAAAGCGCTGGACGCTGACGGATCTGGACTATTCGACCGGTGGTCCGGCCCGCTATGTGCGGGTGGCGGAGACCGGACGGCGCATCGGCTTCATCACGCCGATGACCCATAATTTCTGCGAAAGCTGCAACCGGGTGCGGCTGACCTGCACCGGCACGTTGTATATGTGCCTGGGCCAGGAAGACGCAGCCGACCTGCGCGCGCCCTTGCGCGCCTCGCCAGATGACGACGGCCCGCTTTACGAGGCGATCGAACGGGCCATCGGCCGCAAGCCCAAGGGACACGATTTCGTGATCGATCGGCGGCGACGCCAGCCGGCTGTCGGCCGGCATATGAGCGTGACGGGGGGGTAGCTCGATGACCGGCCTTCGCGGCATGGCGGCCGTCATGCTGCTCGCCGCTCTGGTCATGGTGGCAAGGGCCGCAAGCGCCGGCGATGCCGCAAATCTGCACCTGATCGGGTTCTCGCAAGACGACCGCTATTTCGCCTTCGTCCAATACGGCCAGACCGACGGGCTGGGCGCCGGCTATGCCGACCTGTTCGTGATCGACAACAGCGACAATAGCTGGGCCGGCGGCTCGCCGGTGCGCGTGTTGATGGACGAGGCCACCGTCCACCAGATGGAGCAGGACGGATCGCTGGACGACGCGGCGACCATCGCCCTCGATCAGGTTTTGGACGACGGCGCAAACGTCCTGGCGCGGTACGGTATCAGCGGCGATCGGCCGGGCATCACCTTGGCGACCCGAACGCTGTACGACATGGCGCCGGCCGACCAGCTACACTTCACGGTCCGGCCGCTTTCGCCGGTGCGACCGAGCGAGCCGGCGCTGCAGATCGGCCTGAGCCAGCGTGCTTACGACGGCGCGGTCGAGGCGTGCGTGTTCGATTATGACAAACCGATGCTCTACGCCCTGACGCTGAGCACGCAAGACGACCAGGTCGTGCTCAGCGACAGCGACACGATCCCGGCCAGCCGTGGCTGCCCGCTGGGCTATCGCCTGCATTCGGTCATCGTGTCGCCCTACGGCACCGGACAGACCGCCCTCGTCGTCTTGACCGCCATGACGCAGCCCGGCTTCGAAGGCCCCGACCATCGGTTCCTCGCCGACGGCGCAATGCTGGACAGTCTCTGGGCCTTCTGATCGGCCTGCCTTAGGCGGCAGCGCCCCCATCAGTTCTGTCGCGGCTCGAAGATGATCTGGTGGGTGTAGGTCCGGCCATCGCTGATCGTCAGCTGTTCAAAACCCATCAGCACCAGGAGATCGAGGAAGGTGTAGAAATCCTCCACCCGGTTGTCGACGAAGACCGGCGACACGCGGGCGATCGAGGTCAACTGCGCCAGGTAGGCGCGGGCCTGGTAGAGCGAGCCGATGACGCCGTCCGTGGTGGCGACGATCAGCATCTTCTCCGCATCCGTGCCCTTGGCGAAGACCGCGACGGGCGGGAAGTACGACTGCTCATATTGCTGTTGGGTAAAGCCGATGACGAAGCCCAAACGCCGCTGCCTGTCGCTGTCCGGCAAGGACGGGGCGCGCGCGATATAGGTCTCCCGGGTGGTCACTTCCGGGTAGTAGTAGAGTTCGTGCCGGTCGCTGGCTTCCTGGTCTTCGAACGGCTGCTCGGCGGTCTGGTCTGACGTCTGGTCTTGGGCGACGCTGGACAGACCGCCAAGCGCCAACGAGGCCAGCAGGATCAACACAACATGTTTGGCAACGCGCACGTCTCATCTCCTCTTGGGGGCAAGCGCAAGGGTTTGTCGCGGCCATAGTGGCACAAAGCGCGCCCAAGCGCGCACAAGCATTGAAGCGGTTGGCCGAAGCCAACATCGCATATCTCAGCGCCGGAAACTCGTATAAGGTCCTGCCTCATGGACGACCTAGCCAATCCGAAGGCGGCCAAACGCGTGTCAGCCGGGAACGCGCCGGATCGTGTCGCCTTCGTGGCCGCGGACACCGATGAGGCGCGGGCAGCCAAGGCGCAACTGATCGACCAGTACGGCGACATCCAACCGGACGATGCCAACATCGTCGTCGCGCTGGGCGGCGATGGCCATATGCTGGAAACGCTGCACCGCTTCATGGACCGCGACCTGCCGATTTACGGCATGAATTGCGGCTCCGTCGGCTTTCTCTTGAACCCGTTCGAGAAGGACGGCTTGCCGAAACGGCTGGCCAGGGCGCAGCAGTTCAAGCTGCATCCCTTGCAGATGCGCACCACCGACGTGAACGGCGCCCAGGACACGGCGCGGGCGTTCAACGAAGTGTCGCTGCTGCGGGAAACCCGCCAGACGGCCAAGCTACGCATCTCGATCGACGGGGTGGAGCGGCTGACGGAACTGATTTGCGACGGTGTCCTGGTCTGCACGCCCGCCGGCAGCACGGCCTACAATCTGTCGGCCCACGGCCCGATCATCCCGCTGGCCGCCGGCGTGCTGGCGCTGACGCCGATCAGCGCCTTTCGCCCACGGCGCTGGCGGGGCGCCCTGGTGCCGCACACGGCGACCGTCAGCTTTGACGTGCTAGAGGCAGAGAAGCGGCCGGTCAGTGCCGTCGCCGATTACACGGAGGTGCGCGACGTGGCCCGGGTCGAGGTCAGCGAGGACCGCAGCACGGTCCTGACCCTGCTGTTCGATCCGGAACAGAATCTCGAAGAGCGGATTCTAAAGGAACAGTTTGAAACCTGAGCGCGGCAGGCAGCCATCCCACCCCGACGGCGGGAGGCCATTCGCCGCCGAGATGGGATAGCAAGCCCTGCCGCTGGTACCCCCTACCAGGGGCAGGGCGGCGATACCGGCCTTGCTCGGGATGCTGGTTCAGGTTCCAGCGTATCGGCGCGGTACCGACATCGAATGCTCTTGGTACGGCGGTTCGATCCATCGCCTTACCGCGGTCACCATGGACCGACGCCCGTCAACGGCCCGTCAATGGCTTGGTCGGCAAGGGGTTATCGGGATCGAACGCCGGGTTTCGCCATGCGGCAGGCTACCGTGCGGCGGTAGCGCTGCCCTCTTCCCAGTCCGCCAATGCCGCGAGGGCCCGCCTCAATTGCGCCTCCCAAAGCCAGCGCATGCTGTCCAGCGTGGCGGGATCGGCGCCCCATTCGACGGCGACGAGCACCGCGTGGACGAGGCAGGCGCGCCAGTCGTCGATGAGCACGTCCCAGGCGTAGTCGGTCACGCCGTCGGCGAGAAGCGTGGCGTGATAACCCCGCAGCAATGCGCGTTCGCGGGCGCGCCGCGCGTCGACGGACCAGTAGGGCACGCTTGCCAGCACGAGGTCCGAAGCGCCGAGCCACAGACGCAACGACCAGTCAAAGGGCTGACGATCGATCAGGAACAGCGGCTGGCGGTTGCCTTGATCGTCGGAGGTGCGGGGCGTCAGCACATTGGTCGGGTTTGGGTCGCCATGGACCAACGTCAGGCCGTCCCCCTGCGTCGCGCGGGCACGCAAGCGGGCGACATCCTGGTCAAACACACGCAGCAGCCGCTTGCGGCCGGCGGCATCGATCGCATCGCCGAGCGCGTCCAAAACCGGTGCAAGCCCCGACGAGACGTGCCCGAGACATCGATCGACATCGGCGTCCAGGTCGTGCGGACCTTCCGGATCGGCATCCACCCCCCACCGATGGGCGTGAAGGCTGCCGATCGCGCGGCCGAGGGACGCCGCATGCGCGCCGGTCGGCTCGATCAGCTTGTTGTCAGTAAATTCCGTGCCCAGATCGGCCAGCAGCAGCGCATAGCCCTCGCCGATGCTGTCGGCCATGGCGATGTCGCGCCGCCCGACCGCGGCATAGCAGGGTACGATCGGCGCCTCGGACCGGCGCTCGTAGTCGCGCGTGTAGTAGGCAATTTCCGACTTGCCAAGAAATCCGTGGCCAGCAGGGCAGAGCTTCAGAAACAATGTCTGCGGCAGGCGCATCGGGGCTGACGGGCCGGCGAGGTGCAGCCGGGCGACGCTGCTGTTTTCCGCCCTGAGAGGCTCGACGCGCAGGCCGGTTATCGCCGACGCATCGTGACCGTGGCGGCGCAACATGCCGACCACCCAATCGGCGTCGATCGCCTCGAGGTTTTTCGGCACCTCCTCAGACACTACGCGCTCCAGGTCTTTGCGGGGGATGGGTTTACGTCGGCGGCAAATTGCAGCGATCCGACGATCGCGATCAAGCCCGAATCCAGGCAGGGGATCCGCCAATTTTCGCCAACAGGAAGTCGATAAACGTCCGAACCTTGGCCGTCAGAACGTTGGACTTCGGATAGACGAGCCAGAGCACGGATCGATCGTCGACCTCGAAGTCCGGCAAGACACGAACCAATGTCCCATCGGTGATTTCCCGGTGCACACTCCAAAGCGAGTTGGTCGAGATGCCGGCCCCCGCGATGGTCGCAACCTTCTGGCTCAAGCCATCATCCAGAACCAGGCGGCATCCGGCCAGGCGCGGATCGAAGACGCCTTTGGCTCCGTCGCGGCCGATCAGCCGTTTGGGTGACGCATCCTTGAAGGCAATCAGACGGTGGGCCGACAGATCGTCCGGGTGTCGCGGTTTGCCGTGTTGATCGAGATAGCCGGGCGCGGCGCACAGGATGCGGGTGTCATCGGCCAGTTTGCGGCCCTTGAGGCTGGTGTCCTCAAGCGGCGTGTTGCGCAAGGCCAGGTCGAAACTGCCCTCGATCAGGTCGAACCGGGTATCGGACAGCCGCAGATCGAGGCTGATACCCGGATGCCGCTCCAAAAACTCCGGCAACAACGGGGCGATGTAAAGCTGGGCAAAGGTGCTTGGCGCCGCGAATCGCAAGGTGCCGGTCACGGTCGGGCTTTCCAGGCCCAAGGCGGCACGGGCCGCCGTTTCCTGGGCCAGCATTTCCCTGGCGAACGGCAGAAACTCCGCCCCTTCCAGGGACAGGGCCACCTTGCGGGTCGAGCGGTGCAGTAAGTCCGCGCCCAGGCCCTTTTCGAGCTTTGCGAGCCGGGCGCTGGCAACGGCCGGTGCCATGCCAAGCGCCCGCCCGGCGGCGCTGATATTCAGCTTTTCCGCAGCGAGAACGAACAGGCGAACACTGTCGGTATCCATCCAATTATATCCAAAAACCGATTACTGAACTGCAAAATCTGCCGTTTATGTTCAATACAGCAGTCATAAATTGGCATCAACCGTTCAAGAAGATATCAATTGAGACCCGACATGCCCCGCACAGCGACTGTCAACTATCATGTCCACAGCCGGGCTCGACAGGCATTTCACATCGATGCCGGCGGGGTGGTCGGTAAGATCGTGTCGCCGGAGCTTGTGCCTTGCAGTGTCCCTGTCCGCGATGTTCGTGCCGACGAGGCACAGGTTTCATTCATCAAGGACAGCGTAGCCTTCTCACACGCTCCGACGCGAGTGTCCTCCTTTGCCAACGGCACTGACTGGCGGGGGGCCTACGATCGGGAACTGACCGAACTGCTGATCCGAGAGGTTGGCGCGCAGGAGGTGCTGATCTTCGATCATACGGTTCGCATCGACGATCCGGATTCGGACCGAAAGCCGGCCCGCAATGTCCACAGCGACTACAGCCAGGAGGGTGCGGAACAGCGTCTCGTTGATATCATCGGCGGCGACGAGGCGACGGAATGGGCGAAGGGACACTACGCCTTTATCAATGTCTGGAGGCCCGTCGAACACCCGATCAACAGCGCGCCGCTCGGCTTCGTGCGCCCGTCGAGCGTGCGAGATCAGGATTGGATCCTGATCGATCTGATCTATCCCGATCGTCGCGGCCACATCATGGGTCTCGTGGCGAACACGGATCATGAATGGCTGTACCGATCCAAGATGACGCCCGACGAAGTGGCCTATTTCAACATCTACGACAATCGCGGGCGCCCTTCGATCGGCCACAGCGCGCTGGACATGGTTGAAGACGAGACGGTTACCACCATTCGCCAGAGCGTCGAGAGCCGCACGTTGGTGCGCTACTGACCCAAGCCGTTGTGCGTGAGAGGAAAGGACATGCTCGATAGCGATCAAGATCTTCGCTTTGCCCGGATCAACCGAGCCTTCGGCTCGGTCTTCAAACCGGGCGGGCTAAGCCTTGGCCTCGTTGTGCCGATTGAGGCCTATCCCGCCAGCCCCATCCCAACGATGGAACGACACTTGGAACGGGTGCGGCTGGCCGAGGAGCTTGGCTTTTCCGCCGCGTGGCTGCGCGACGTGCCATTCAACGTGCCCTCGTTCGGCGATGCGGGCCAGACCTACGACCCGTTCGTCTATCTGGGAACGCTGGCGGCATCGACGAGGGACATCGCACTGGGTGTTGCCAGCATCATCCTACCGCTCCGTCATCCGGCCCATGTGGCCAAGGCCGCCGCTTCGGCCGACGCGCTGTCCGATGGTCGGTTGCTTCTTGGCATCGCATCGGGAGACCGACCGGAGGAGTATCCGGCGCTCAATATGAGCTTTCCGGATCGCGGAGAGCGGTTTCGCGACAGCGTCGACTACATCCGGGCCATGGGCGAGGACGCGCCCCGACTGCAAACGGCACAGGGAACGCTGCCGGGGCGGATCGACATGCTGCCCAAACCCGTCGGCGGGCGCATACCCATGTTGATCACCGGTGGCAGTCAGCAATCGCCCGATTGGATCGCTGAGAATGGCGACGGGTGGATGACCTATCCGAGGGACGCGGCGGCCCAGGGACGCCTGGTCAGCGCATATCGGCGCCGCGTGGCGGCCGCGGGCGGGCCGGACAAACCGGTCATGCAGTCGCTGTACATCGACCTGGTCGAGGATATGGACGCCGCGCCCAGCCCCATTCATCTCGGCTTTCGTTCAGGCATCTCGTTTCTGCGGCGCTACCTGGACGACTTGCGAGCACTAGGCGTCAACCACGTCGCCCTCAATCTCCGGTTCAACCGCGCGGATATCGAGACGACGCTGCGGCGCCTTGCCGACCGCTTGTCGCCTGACTTCATGCCTTGAGCATCGCCGATGCAGCGCAGGGCAGATTGCTCCGCATTCGCATCGATTATATAGAAAATGCGAATTATTAAATCTCTTTATCCCCGTTTATTCGGATAATCCAGCACATATGTTTGGGACGCGTCGGTCAGAGGCGCGCGGCCTCATCTCAACGTCAAACCAGAGGAGCACAGTCAAATGGCCTACTATTCCGTTCTTGAAGTCACCCCAACCAGCGATGTGTGGATTCCCGACTATATCGGCCCCGCCAACAAGCTGGTCGCCCAGCATGGCGGCCAATATCTCGCCCGCACCGCCAGCCACGAGCGTCTGGAGGGCGAGGGTGGAGGGGCCGCCCTTCGGATTATCATCAAGTGGCCTTCGAAGGATGCTGCCAAGGCCTTCATGAGCGACCCGGACTATGTGCCCCATCTCAAAGCCCGCACCGCAGGCTCCAACAGCCATCACTTCCTGATCGAGGGCAAAGACGACCTCGCCTGAGGCATCCCGCAGATCCCATCCGCATCCATGGCGCACCATCGTTGAGCGCCGTCCCCAGGAGTTCGAAACGTGCAAAAGACCATTCTGATTACCGGTGCGACCGACGGCATCGGGCTGGAAACGGCGAAGATGCTGGTTTCGGCGGGCCACGACGTGCTGCTGCATGGGCGCAATCCGGCAAAGCTGGCCGAGGCGCAAGAGGCCCTGGGGGCCGTGTCCGACGGCCGCGCGATCGACGGCTATCTGGCCGATCTTTCGCGCATGACCGAGGTCGAGGCGCTCGCCAAGGCGGTCGCCGCCAAGCACACCAAGCTGGACGTAGTGATCAACAATGCCGGTATTCTTCGCACACCCGATACGATAACCGAGGACGGGCTCGATATCCGGTTTGCGGTCAACACGCTGGCGCCCTACCTGCTGACAGAACGCCTGCTGCCGCTTCTCGGCACGGACGGCCGGGTCATCAATCTGTCGTCCGCGGCACAGGCGCCGGTCGATCTTCGGGCGCTTAGAGGGCAGGTGCAGCTGGCCCACATGCCGGCCTATGCGCAAAGCAAGCTGGCGCTGACCATGTGGTCGCGCCAGATGGGCCTGGCGCTCGGGCCGGACGGCCCCGTGATCGTGGCAGTCAATCCGGGCTCGATGCTCGGCACCAAGATGGTGAAGGAGGGCTTTGGCGCTGCCGGCGGCGACATCCGCATCGGCGCGCGCATTCTGACCCGCAGCGCCACAGAGGACGCGTTCGCGGAAGCCTCGGGCCAGTATTTCGACAACGACGCAAGCCGTTTCGCCGCTCCCCATCCCGACGCGCTCGACATGGACAAATCGCAAGCGGTCGTGCGGGCAATCGAGGAGACTTTGAGCAGAATTGCCCGCTAGCCGCAGCCCGGCGACCTGAGAGCGCGGCCACCAAACGATCCCAAATCGGCGATGCTTGACTCAATTGAGGAATATATGCCCATGATTGCGCATGGACAGTCGCGACACGCTTGCGGGACCGCCGCGCCATGAAGGCACGGGCCATGACGATCTGCAGTTCGGCATCGAGCTGGTCATGCGCGGTGTCGGCGGCGGTCACCGGCGACGCACCAACCCGCGCGTGAAGTCGGAGGACGAGGCGCGACAGATCGCCGAGCGGGTCGCCGCCTGGCTGCGCGACCGGTACGTTCTGGCCCGCAAGCCGGCGGAATAGGTGGGGTGGCCGGACCCGCGCTGTGAACCTCCTCGCGGTAGGAAAGCTGGACCCGTTTGACTTCCATCAATGTCGTCAATCGTCGGGTTGTCGACTCTGCGGCCTGTGACACACCGCCGATGAAGGACAACGACCAATGAGCGACCAATGAGCAAGGACTGGGCCCAGTTTTCCAAAGACGTCGACGCCCGCAGCGCCGCCCTGTTCAAGGCCGCGCCGGACACCATGCGCGCCTTTCGCGGCCTGGTGCGCGAGGCGGGCAAGGACGGCGCCTTGGACAAGAAAACCAAGGAGTTGATCGCGCTGGCGATCGCCATTGCGATCCGCTGCGAGGGCTGCCTGTCCTTTCACGTGCGCGCGGTCATCAAATATGGCGCGACGCGCGACGAGGTGCTGGACGTGATCGGCGTAGCGGTCGAGATGGGCGGCGGCCCGTCCTCCGTCTACGGCGCCGAGGCGCTGGAGGCGTTCGATCAGCTGTCCGGATAACGTCGACGCCACCGTCTGCGTGGCGGGCTCGCTGGCTTCACGGCGGAGTTGATTCTCACCATTCTGGTGCGCAAAACAGACCCGGACAACTGTACGATTACCAATCCATACGGATACTGAACGAACGCGCAACCACCCCAAAGAGCAAACTGACCAAAAAGATCTGCCTGAATGACACTTTAAATTGATGTCGACTTTTTTCTTCCCTTATACTGACTCTAGTCAGCGATGGGAGGTTGCGATGATCGAGCCAAATCAGGTCAGTCTGCGGGATTATCGTGTATCGTTCGCCATGCCGGACGACCCTTGGGCATTTCGGCACTTCTTTCGTTCGCTGGAGGCGTTGTTCGGTGCGTGGTCCTGTGCGCGGCTGAGCCGCAGGGCCCATGCGGAAATGAAGCCTGGGGAATCGATTTGGGGAGCCTATCTGCGGTTGGCGGATGCCGAGGCCGAAGCCATCGGCGAGACCTTGCCGCAGATCCCTCGCGACCGTGCCGCCGTTTTCGTCGCCAACCATCCCACGGGCATCCCGGATGCCGCCGTTCTCGGTCATCTGATCGACCGCCACATCCGCAGCGACGCGCTGTTCATTACGTTCCGCCCACTGGCGCAATTGCCGAGCGTGGCGGATCGGTCGATCCCGATCGACCTGCCGTCACCGTCCGGTCGCTTCAGCCGGAAACGCGCGCGAAACATGGCGCGCAGCTTCGCGACGGCCCGTCAGCACCTGAACGAAGGCGGTGCGGTCGTCGCCTTTCCGGCCGGACCGGACGGCACGTGCACGCCATCGGGCACTTACGTCGACGGCCCCTGGCAAAAGGCCACCTTCAAGCTCGCAGCCGAGACCGGCGCCGTGATCGTGCCCGTCTTTATCGACGCCCAGATGTCCCGATTGAGGCGCGCCTGTCGAAGATTGAGCCCGCTGCTCTATCACGCCGCCGCGGCCCATGAGGTGCGCAACATGAAGAAGCGCCGCATAGAGGCGGTCTTCGGCCAACCTATCGATGCGGCTGGACTGGCAAGCGAGACTGCCGACGGCGATGTCGCCAGCGTGATGCGCGAAACGACCTACGCGCTCGCCGCGGCGTAGACCTTTCCGGCCTCTTCCGTCAGGGCCGCCATGGCCGACCGATAAGGCCCCGGACCGTGGCTGACCCGGGCCACGCCAAGCTTGGCCAGCCTTTCGACCGTCGGTGCGCCACCCATCATCATGATGTTCACCGGCAGCGCTACCGCAGCGCACAGATCGGCGATCAGCGCCTCTTCGACCAGCGCGGGTGCGAAGAAGCCGCTGGCACCGGCGTCCCGATAGGCAGCGGCACGCTGTTTGGCCTCGTCCAGGATCTCGGCGTGGCGCGCTCGGTCGGGCTGCTTCAGAAACAGATCCGTCCGGGCGTTGATAAACAGCGGAATGCCAAGGGTCTCAGCGCGGCTGTGGATCGCGGCAATGCGGGCGCATTGCGCCTCAATACCGTAAAGGCCATCGCCGCCGACGACTTGATCCTCGAAATTGATGCCGATGGCGCCGGCGCCGACAATCCGGGCGACGTTTTGGGCAACCGCGTCCGGCGCCTCGGCATAACCGCCCTCGAAATCGATGCTGACCGGCACCTCGACCGCACCGGCGATGTGCCGGGCGACCTGTTCCACAACGTCCAGTGGAACCGCCTCGCCATCCTGGAAGCCCTGGGCGGCGGCGACCGACCAGCTTCCGGTCGCGACCGCCGGGGCACCGGCCTTCGCGACGGCAGCGGCGCTGCCTGCGTCCCAGATGTTGTAGAGCACCAGCGGGGTGCCCTTGACATGCAGAGCGTGAAACTGACGGGCCTTTTCCGATTGATCCATGCTGCTACCCCGCGATTTTCATGTCTTGTTGGTGTGCCGCCGCGCGGCGCTCATGTTCCAGCAACCAGCGCTTTCGCCACAGCCCGCCACCATAGCCGGTCAGGTCGCCATTGGCGCCGATGATACGATGGCAGGGCACGACAATGGCGATCGGGTTGGCGCCGTTGGCCCGCGCCACCGCCCTGACGGCGGCCGGCCGGCCGATGTCGGCGGCGATCTCGGAATAGCTGCGCGTCTCGCCCACCGGCAGTGCCCTCAGCCTGTCCCAAACCTGCCGCGTGAAGTCCGACCCTTGTCGGGCAAGCGGAACCGAGAACGCCGCCAAGCGCCCGTCGAAATACTGGGCAAGCTCGGTCTTCAGCCGATCGATCAGCGGCGACGGCCCGATGGCGATGCCCGACCGCGTCGTCTCCTGCAGGCGCTTCAACTCCGCCGGCAGGGCCTTGCGTTCGAAGAACTCCAGCAGGTGCAACGCATGCTGGTCGGCGATCGCAACCATCGGGCCGATCGGCGTCTCGATCCAGGCGGCCGTCAGCAGGCTGCGGCCGCGCAACCCGGCTGGCGGCTGGCCCAGCAGGCGCCCAAAGGCGGCCCGGAAGCCGCTGGCGGACTCGAAGCCGGCCTCCAACTGCGCCTGGATGACCGGCTCGCCCGATGACAGCGTCTTCGACGCGCTGCCCAGGCGCCTGAGGCGCGCCATGTCCAGAAAGGTGATGCCGAAATGGCGTTTGAAGGCCCGGCGTACGGTCGACGGATCATGGCCAAGGGCGACCAGATCGGTCTCACGCCAGCGCCGTGCCGGGTCGCGCTCCAGCGCCTCGGTCAGGGACTTGACGAGCGGGTCGGCCTCGCCGGCGGGCGCCAAGGGCCGGCATCGCTTGCATGGACGGTAACCGGCCGCCAGGCAGGCCGCGACGGAGTCGTAAAAGACGCTGTTCTCGCGTTTCGGATTTCGCGCCGGGCAGACCAGCCGACAGAAGACCCCGGTGCTTTTCACGGCAACGAAGGCGAACCCGTCATAGGCGGGGTCGCGCCGGACCAGCGCATCGTAGAGGACGTCGTCGTTCGGCAGATCGAACAGCATGGTCTCTGTCTAGCGCAGGCGATCATTCAGCGCCGCCAAAAATCGGGCGTTGATTGGCGTTGATTAGCGTTGATTGGCGTTGATTCAGGGCGAGGTCATTTTCCGGCCGTCACGAAGGGTGGCAAGCGGGGCTCAACCGGCGAGGACTGGATGATCGAGGTGTTGATCGTGGCGTAGGGAATGATCTTGTCGATCAGAGATTCCAGATCCTCGACCGACCGCACCAGGGCCCGCGCGATAAAGCAGTCCTCGCCGGTGACGCGGTCGCAGGAGACGATCTGCGGCAGCGATCTCACGATTTCCGCCACCTTGGGCAACTGACCCGGTATGGGCCGGATGCGCAGCCAGGCCGCAAGGTGGTAACCGAGCGCACGCGGATTGATTTGGGCGACGTAGCCCTCGATGACACCCATCTCCTCAAGCCGCTTCAGCCGTTCCGACACGCTGGGCGCGGAGAGGCCGACGCGCCGGGCAAGCGCGGCGATGCTCAGCCTCGCCTCGGACGACAGCGCCTGGAGCAACGCTAGATCAATGGCGTCGAGTACTCCGATCCCATATCGGAGGTCTTTCACGGAAATCACCTTACTATCATCTGCAATTCTGCGACTTGACCTTCCACTTAGCATAGCGTTTCGCAGCGGAGACTTCGAGTCTGTCGCTATGTCAAGGTTCCCCCGCTCCACCGCTCGGTTTGACCGCGCCGCCGCCACCGTGCCGCCCCACGCCTGGTTTGGGGTCAGTGCCGTCTTTCACTATCTGGGACCCTCCTTCGCCGTGCTGCTGTTCCCGGCGGTGGGCGTGCTGGGCGTGGCCTGGTTTCGCATCGCGTCGGCCGCCCTGATCTTCGCCCCCATCACCAAGCCATGGCGCACGCTGCGCTGCGCTGACGGCAGGACAGGGTTGCTGCTGGTCGGTCTCGGTCTCTGCCTTGCCGTGATGAACAC
This sequence comes from Pseudomonadota bacterium, assembly GCA_039177555.1. Lineage (GTDB taxonomy): Bacteria > Pseudomonadota > Alphaproteobacteria > DSM-16000 > Inquilinaceae > JANQGH01. The sequence goes on from JBCDFV010000013.1 coordinate 33,651, forward strand.
GGCGTTCTACCTGGCGCTCGATCGCCTGCCGATGAGCCTGGTGGCGGCGATGGAGTTCGTCGGCACGGTCGGCCTGGCCCTGTTCGGCCTGCGCACACGGCGCAATCTGCTGGCGCTGGTTCTGGTCGCGGTCGGCGTTTTCGTGCTGATCGACGTTTCGTGGTCCGGCGATCCTTGGGGGCTGTTCTGGTCGGCCCTGAACGCCGCCCTTTTCGTCGGCTACATCGTGCTGGGCCATCGGGTGGCGCAGGCGGGCGCCGCCGGCGGCATTGAACGGCTGGGCGCGGCGATGGCGATTGCCGGGCTCATCCTCGTGCCGATCGGCCTCGTCCAGGCACTCCAGGCCTTCGGCATGCCGCTGTTGGTGCTGGCCGGTATCGGCGTCGGGCTGTGTTCTTCGGTTATTCCTTACGTGTGCGACCAGATGGCGATGTCGAGACTGCCGCGCGCGTCGTTCGCCCTGATGCTCGCCCTGCTTCCGGCAACCGCGACCGTTGTGGCCGCCATCGTTCTGGGACAGATCCCCACCCCGTGGGACCTTGTGGGCATTGCGCTGGTGATGGCCGGGGTGGCCGTCCACCGACCGGCGTCAGTGGGTTGACGCCGCAACGTTCCCTCACGGCGCGTTGCCGGAAGTCAGGCCCTACGCGCCACCGGATCGCCCGAGATGCGGGTGTAAAGCCGTTCACGCAGGCGCACCGGCAGGCGCGCAAGCAGCCGGACCAGCAACGCCATTTGCCAGGGAAAGGCGATTTCGGCCCGGCCCCGCATCGCCGCCTTGACGATGCGGCGCGCGGCGACATCGGCGGGCATGGCAAAGGGCCGCCAGCTTGCGGCCCCATCCGCGACCCGGTCGGCCAGGTAGCCCGGATTGGCGATCGTCACGCCGACATCGCGCGCAGCCAGCGCGGGGCGCAGCGACAGGCAGGCGGCGCGCAGACCCGCCTTGGTCGCGGCATAGACCGGAGACTCCGGGCTGCCGATGTAAGCGGCCAGGGACGCGATCACCACGATCCGGCCCGGTCGCGCGCCGTCGAACAGATCGAGCGCCAAGCGCAGGGCGGTCAGGGCGCCTAACAGGTTTACGGCCACCATGCGGTCGGCCGTGGCCCCGTCTTCCATGACGCCACCATTCGCCCGGGCACCGCCGATCCCGGCACAGACGACAACCCAGTCGACCGGCCGAGAAGCACCATAGGTCGAAAAGAAGTCCGCGAGGGTGGCCGGCCTCGTGACGTCGACCTCTTCATGCTGGATGTCGACGGCGTACCGGCCGCGGAGACGTTCCGTCAGGGCCGCCAAGGCTGGGACGTCACGGCCGCAGAGCCCCAGGTCACAGCCGGACGCCGCCAGTTCGTCGGCCAGCGCGGCGCCCAGTTGGCCAGCGGCGCCGACGATGATGGCACGGCCGGGCGGCCGCCGACGGTCAGCCGGCAACGCGCAGTTTGGGCTGGCTTTCGTCGGCCAGCCGCGCCTCGGGGATCGCCTCGGCCACCTTGGCGAACGCGGCAAGCGCCTGCTCGAACTCCGCCTCCGACAGGCTTGGCGGAAAGCCGATGCGCAGCAGGTCCTTGCCCTTCGGCACGCCGGGCCAGACCGCCGGGCTGACATTGACCCCGTGGTCGCGCAGGGCGTGGGTAACGCGAAACGCCAGCATGACGTCGCCGATCACGATCGGCACCATCTGGCTGCCATCGCCGCCGCAGCGCCAGCCCATGGCGCGCAGCCGCGCCCGTGCCCGTTCGGCCAGGTCCAGCGCGCGGTGCGGCAGGTCGGGCTCCGCTTCCAGGATGTCGAGCGACGCCAGCGCCGCGGCGGCTTGGGCGGGCGCGATGGCGTTGCTGAACAGATAGGACCTGGCGTTGAAGCGCAGATGGTCGATCAAGTCCGCGCTGCCGGCGATGAAGCCGCCCGTGGAGGCAAAGGACTTGCTGAACACGCCCATGATGACCGGCACCCGGTCCGTGACATCGCAGGCGGCCGCCAGCCCCCGCCCGCCGGGGCCGAGCACGCCGATGCCATGGGCGTCGTCCAGGAACATCCAGGCCCCGTGCCGGTCGCCGACATCGACCATCTCGGCCAACGGCGCCAGGTCGCCATTCAGCGAATAGAGGCTGTCGATCACGATCAGCTTGCGCGGCGCCGCGCTCTTCGCCAGCAGGTTGTCCAGATGGTCGACATCGTTGTGGCGGAAGCGGTGCGCCGTAGCGCCGGACAGCACCACGCCGTCATAGACGCAGGCATGGGCGTCGGCATCGTAGAAGACCGCGTCGTGGCGACCGACCAGGGCCGGAATTGCGCCAATGTTGGCCAGATAGCCCGTGGGAAAGACCAGGGCGGCCGGCTTGCCGAGAAACGCCGCCAGGCGCCGTTCCAGCCGGTGATGCAAGGGCCGCGTTCCGGTCAGCAGGCGGCTTGAGGTGCAAGACGTCCCGTTCTCGGCAACGGCGCTGACCACCCGTTCCCAAACCCGCCTGTCCGCCGCCAGACCCAGATAGTTCGACGAACCAAGCTGAAGCAATCGTTTGCCGTCGATCTCCACATGGTTCGAGCCGACAGGCACCTGCTCGGCATAGTAGGGATAGAGCCCGCGCTCCCGCGCGTCATGGACCCGCTGCATCATGGCGTTGTCGACGATCCGGTCCTGAAAGGCCCGGTCGGCGGCCTCGCGTGGTGTTTCGAGAACTGCTGGCGTTTGCACGGCTTTCTACCCCTTGTTTCACACTTTTGACGCGTGCCCGCAGGGCCTCCGCCGCCCTGAAGAAAACCCAAATACGCATGATCATACTACTCTCACTTATTACATGCAGATAGGCCCCGTGTCATGGGGTTCTGCAACAACAGCCGGCCGAACCATCCATCGGCCGCCCCTCGATCCGCAATGCCGGTATTCGGCGACCGGTCGTTGCGCTGGTTGTCCTAGGGTGCCGATCACGGTTAGGAATCGAGCGTGATCACGGTCTTCGCCATGAGGGACAGCCCACAATGGATGCTGCATCGCTGCTTCTTTTCGCCGGCGTGTTTGCCATCGCCTGCGCCTCGCCGGGCCCGGCGATCGCCGCGCTTATTGCCCGCGTCATGGGCAGGGGCACAGCGGGCGCGCCGGCCTTTTGCCTTGGCCTGCTGCTCGGCGATGTGATCTGGCTCGCCTGCGCCGTGTTTGGGCTGGCGGCCGTCGCCGAGACGTTCCACCCGGTATTTGTGGCCATCAAGTATCTGGGCGTGGCGTATCTGCTGTATCTGGCCTGGAAGCTGTGGACGGCGCCCGCAAGTCCGCCATCCTCTGCCGCGCCGCCGACAGGCGACGCCATTCGCCTGTTCGCCGGCGGCGTGGCGCTGACGCTGGGCAACCCGAAGACCATGCTGTTCTATCTGTCGCTGCTGCCGACGATCATCTCGTTGCCGGCGCTTGACTGGCTCGGCTTCTTCGAACTCGCGCTCGTCGTGGCCCTGGTCTATGCCGTGGTGCTGGGCGCCTATGTGCTGCTGGCGGCACGAGCGCGACAGGCGTTTCGAAGCCGGCGCGCCATGAAGCTGGTCAATCGCGGCACCGGCGCGCTGATGGCCGGCGCGGCGATTACGGTCGCCACCCGCAACTGACGCCGCCGACACCCGAACCAACGATGGTGGATGACGGTGAACGACGGCCGCTGACGACGGCAGAAATCGTCGACCAGTTGGCGGCCTTGGGCGTGGAACCGGGCGGTGTCTTGCTCGTCCACACATCGTTTCGCGCGACGCGCCCGGTGGAGGGCGGACCAGCAGGCCTGATCGCCGCCTTGCGCGATGCCATCGGGCCCGATGGAACGCTGGTCATGCCGTCCTGGTCCGATGAGGACGACGAACCGTTTGACCCGTTGAGCACATCAGCCGCGCCGAGCTTGGGCGTCGTGGCCGACACGTTCTGGCGCCTGCCCGGCGTTCAGCGCAGCGACCAGTTTTTCGCCTTCGCGGCGGCCGGGCCTGAGGCGGCGAGGATCACGGGCGACCCCCTGCCCTTGCCGCCGCATCGGGCGGAAAGCCCGGTCGGCCGGGTGCATGAGTTGGACGGCCAGGTATTGCTGCTGGGCGCCGGCCAGGACGCGAATACGACGCTGCATCTCGCTGAGGTGCTGGCCCGCGTGCCCTATGCCGTGCCCCATCACTGCACGGTGCTGAAGGACGGGGCCAAGGTGCGCATCGACTATCTGGAAAACGACCATTGCTGTGAGAGGTTTGCCCTCGTGGATGCCTGGCTGCGCGCCGAGGACCTGCAGGCAGAGGGGACGGTCGGCCATGCCCACGCAAGGCTGGCCCGTTCGCGCGATATCGTCGATGTCGCACGGCGGCATCTGGCACAGGACCCGTTGGTATTCCTGCATCCCGCGGACGCCGGCTGCGACGAATGCGAAGCGGCACGGCGGAGCATCGCCGCCTAGAAGACTCACCGTCGCCGGATACCCCAGGGCACGACATGCCACAGCCGTTCGTGCAGCACGTAGCAGGCAAAGCCGACGGCAGCGGAACTGGCGGCCAGACCGGCGGACGCGGCGGCTGAACCAGTAATCAGCCAGCCGATCAAGGTGGTGGTGACGAGACCGAGCACTTGCCAAGTCACCGCCTTGGCCATCGTCCGTGTCCGCGTCTCAACCATACAAACCGACCCTTTGTCGCCCTGTTTACTGCAAGCCGCGCGACGTTAGACGATCGGCTTGGCGATGACGACGAGGGTGTCGTGAACACTGTCTTGTTCAGTAGCGTTTTATCCATCTTGTTGATAGAATTCAACCGTGATGAGCAATCTCATGGACAAGAGAGAGCGGGCCCGGCTGTTTCGGGACAGGCTGTCCGAGGCGATTGTGCTTAGCGGTCAGTCCCGATCGGCGGTTGCGGCGGCAGCCTCGATCGATCGGTCCGCCTTGTCGCAACTGCTGCGGACGGCGGGAACCACCCTGCCCAATGGCGAGACCTTGGCCCGACTGTCCACCGTGCTTGGGGTCAGCTGCGACTGGCTTTTGGGCATCTCCAGCCAGCCCGGCCACGCCTCGACGATCCTGGAACAGGCGGTGCGGGTCGCACCGGCGAAGCTGTTGCCGGCCGACCAGGACATCATCGACTGGCATCTGGAGGTGCTGGGCCAGAAGATCCGCTACGTGCCGTCGACCCTGCCATCGGCGATGAAAACCGATGCGGTCCTGAAGTTCGAGTTTCGCGATATCGCCTTGAAGAACCCCGACCAGGCGATTGCCGATGCAACGGAAAAGCTGTCTCTGCTGCGCCGGCCGGAAAGCGAGTTCGAGATCGCCATGGCGGTGCAGACCCTGCACGAGTTTGCCGAAGGCGGCGGCATCTGGCGCGGTCTGGACCGGCGGGTCCGGCGACGCCAGATCGAGGCCCTGGCGCGCTATTGCGATGAGCTTTACCCGGGCGTGCGCCTGCATCTCTATGACGGCTGCGCGCTCTATTCCGCCCCCTTGACCGTCTTTGGCCACACCCGGGCGATCATCTATCTTGGCCAGCGCTATCTGGTCTTTCCGCAGGGCGACCGCGTGATTGCGCTGATCCAGCATTTCGACGCGCTGGTGCGCGCCGCGACGGTGACCAGCAGCGATGTCGCGGTCTGGCTCGACGCGCTGTCGCGGCGGGTCTAACGTTGCGAACGATTGGGGGGGAGTTTTGATGACCGCAGGCGGACGACCCTCTAGGCAAGGCCACGGATACGATCGGGAACGGCGCTAGCCATGGTGTCGGCGCGAACCAAATCCGTTTTGGCGTTGAACGCCGGCAATACGCTGGAATGGTACGACTTCGTCGTCTTCGCATATCTGGCGCCGTATCTGAGCCAGGCGTTCTTTCCGTCCGACGATCGCATCGCCGGCCTGATCCAGACCTATGGCGTTTTCGCCGTCGGCTATTTCATGCGGCCGCTGGGCGGCGCCCTCTTTGGCTGGATCGGCGACCGGCTGGGCCGGAAAAGGGCTCTGCGCGTGTCGATCATGGCGATGATGGTGCCGACAACCCTGATGGCGGTGGTGCCGACCCATGCCGATATCGGGGTTTGGGCGGCCGCCCTGTTGATCTTGCTGCGCATCGTGCAGGGGCTGTCGGTCGGCGGCGAACAGGGCGGTGCCATCTGTTATCTCGTGGAAACCGCGCCCGCCGGCCGCCGCGGTGTTTTTGGCAGCCTTGCCTACACGGGCACGGTCTTCGGCATTCTAATCGGGTCGGCCATCGTGCTGCTGGCCAAGTCGCTGTTCACGCCTGATCAGATACACGCATGGGCCTGGCGATTGCCGTTCGCCGGCGGGTTGGTTCTTGGCTTCGTCGGTCTATGGCTGCGCCGCCACCTGCACGAGACGCCGGACTTTCTGAAGGCCCGCGAGCGTGGGCAGCTGGTCACCCACCCCCTAATGCGGCTGTTGCGCGAGGCGCCGGTCGATGCGCTGAAGATGGTCGGCGTGATCGTGGTCGGGACGGTGTCGTTCTACACGGTCTTCGTCTGGCTGCCGGCCTATATGCCGCACTTCAACAGCGGTGCCAGCATCGACCCGCAGCTCGCCAGTACCGTTTCGCTCGCGGTGCTACTTGTGTTCCTGCCGGTCGGCGGCTGGCTTGCCGACACGATCGGCTACAAGCGCGTGCTGGCGGTCACCGCGCTTGGCTTCGCGGTTCTCATCGTGCCGATCTTTTTGGCCGCCGAGGCCGGCGCGCTAGGCCTGACCTGGGCGCTTCTCGTGTTGTTTGCGATCAACATGGCGATGCCGAATGGCGCCGCGCCGGTCGCGTTGACCGACATGGTGCCGGCCCATGTCCGCTACACCGGCGTGGCGGTGGCGATGAATGTCAGCGTCGCACTGTTCGGCGGCACGGCGCCGTTGATCGCGACCTGGCTGATCGAGGTCACGGGTAGCCAGACCGCGCCGGCCTGGTATGTGATCGCGGCCGGGCTGATCTCGTTTTGCGTGATCTTGACGGTGCGCCCGCCGGCCGAGTCGCGTGGCGACAAGAGCGCTCAGGCCGCGCCAGGATCGTGAGCGCCGGCCGATCGTCCCATCAGTCAGACTGCCGCGAACCGGCCGCCGCGGATTCCGGCCGACCGGCGCCGGCACGGGCCAGGAATGCCAGCGCCGCGAGCGCGACGAGCATGGCCACGATCAGGTAAAGCCCCGGCGCCGCCGACCAGCCGGTGAGCTGGATCAGCGCCGTCGCGATCAGCGGCGCCGTGCCGCCGAAGACGGCCACGCCCAGATTGTAGGAGACGGAGAAGCCCGAACAGCGCGTCGCCGAGGAGAACAGTGAAACGAAAAGCGCCGGCATGACGCCCAGCGGGCCGGCGATCAGGATTGCCAGGCCCAGTTGGGCGATCAGTACCGCCGCGACGGTACCCTCGGTCGACAGCAATAACAGCGGCAAGACGCAAAGGATGCTCAAAACCATGGTGACGACCAGCAGCCTTCGCTGGCCAACGCGGTCCGAGAGATGGCCAAAAAGAGCGACGAACAGCAGGCCAGCGACCAGCCCAAGCGTGCCGATGCCAAGCGCCACGTGCAAAGGAAGTCCGATGACGTCTCTCATATACCCGGCGAACCAGGTGAAGATCACGAAGTAGCCGGCCGATGTCCCCCAATTGAGCAGCAGGCACAGCACCATGGCGCGCTTCTGTGTCTTGAACGCCGCCGTTAGCGGTTGTCGTTCGACCGCCCCTTGTCGCCGAAGTTCTCCGAACACGGGCGAATCGGCCATGCGGTAGCGGATCCAAAGACCGAAGGCACCAACCGCGATGCCGCCGACGAACGGCACGCGCCAGCCCCAGTCCCGCAGCACATCGGCCGGAAACACATCGGATACCAGCCAGCCGGCACCGGCCCCTAGAAGAGAGCCGACCATGGCCGACGAGGCCGCAAGGCTGCCGTAAAGCCCGCGCCGTGACGCCGGGGCGTGTTCGACCAACAGGGTCACCGACCCGCTGTATTCGCCGCCGGACGACATGCCCTGCAAGATCCGAATGATCACGAGCAGGATGGGGGCCAACACCCCAATGTCCTGATATGTCGGCAGGAAGCCCAACAGCAAGGTCGGCACGGCCATCATGGCGATCGACCAGCTCAACATGGCGCGCCGCCCAATCCGGTCGCCGAGATGACCGAAGATCACGCCGCCGATCGGCCGGGCGAGAAACCCGATGGCGAAAACGGCGTAGGTCTGGATCAAGCCGGTCAGCGCGTCGTCGCTGGGGAAGAACAGCCGCGCGATGACGGGGGCCAGATAGCCGTAAAGGGCAAAGTCGTACCATTCCAACACATTGCCGATCGCGCTGGGGACGAGGACCTTCCGCGCCGGTGCCGCCGGCAGGGCCGGATCGCTGTCGGACTGGCTTAGCTGGACGATAGATCGAAAACCTTGCCGGGGTTCAGCAGATCATACGGGTCCAAGGCGCGCTTGACCGTGGCCATCAGGTCCAGGGTCACCGGGTCGGCATAGTGCGCCAGTTCGGCCTTGCGCAGGATGCCGATGCCGTGTTCGGCGCTGATCGATCCGCCGAGATCGACCACGATGTCGTGCACGATGCGGTTGATCCGCGGCCGTTCGGCACGGTAGGCGTCCGCCGCCCAATCCAGCGGCTGGGCCGGGTTGTAGTGCAGGTTGCCATCGCCGACATGGCCGAAGGCCAGCAGCCGAATGGTCGGATAGGCCTCAAGCAATGCCGCGTTCGCCCGCGAGAGAAACTCCGGGATCGAGGAAACGGGTACGGAAACGTCGTGCTTGATGCTGACGCCGTCGACATTCTGGGCCTCCGCCAAGCCCTCGCGCATGTGCCACAGCCGGTCGGCATGGGCGTCCGACATGGCGATCGTGGCGTCGGCGACCACGCCGGCCTCGAAGGCGTCGGCGAGATAGGTTTCCAGCCCCTGATCGAGCGTGCCCGGCGCCGACTGGCCCGTTAGTTCCATCAGCACGTACCAGGGATGCGCGCCTTCCATCGGGTCGGACACGCCGTCGAGCTTGGCCGCCGCGAGTTCCACGCCCCGGCGCTGGATCAACTCAAAGGCGGTAACGGCCTCGCCGAACGCCGCCTTGGCCCGGGCCAGCATGGTCAATGCTGCGGCCGGGTTCTCGACCGCCAGGAACGCGGTGGCGCGATCGGTCGGGCGCGGATAGAGCTTCAACACGGCCGCCGTGATCACGCCCAGCGTGCCCTCGGTGCCTAGAAACAACTGCTTCAGGTCATAGCCGGCATTGTCCTTGCGCAGGCCCTTCAGGCCGTGCCAGACCCGCCCATCGGCCAGCACGACCTCAAGCCCGAGCACCAGGCCCTTCGCACTGCCGTAGCGGACGACGTGGATGCCGCCGGCATTGGTGGAGAGGTTGCCGCCGATCTGGCACGAGCCCTGGGCCGCCAGGCTGAGCGGGAACAGCCGGTCGGCCTTCAGTGCCGCCTCTTGGATCGTCTGCAAGACACAGCCGGCCTCGACCGTCATGGTGTCGTTCAGCGGATCGACGGCGCGGATACGGTTCATCCGGCTGAGCGACAGGATGATCTCGCTGGCATCGTCGTGCGGCTGGCCGGCCCCGGTCAGGCCGGTGTTGCCGCCCTGCGGCACGATGGCGATGCTCGCCTCGGCGCACAGGGCCACCACCCGCGCCACCTCGTCCGTCGAGGCCGGCCTGGCCACGAGCGGAACGCGCCCGTGGATGTCGTCACGCCAGGACCGGCAGTAAGGCGCCATCTCCTCCGGCGCGTCGATGATCCCGGCAGGTCCCAGGGCATCGCGGATCGCCGCCAATGCGGCGGCACGACCGGCGGGCAAGCGTGTATCTGGCATCGGCGTCGGACCCGCGCCTAATGCGCCATCATGACCGCGATCTGGGCGTGGTTCAGCGCATGCCGGGTGACGCCGCCGAAAATCAGCTCGCGCATGCGGCTGTGGCCATAGCCGCCCATGATGATCATGTCGCACCCCCGTTCGCCAGCGGCGGTCATCAGCGCGTCACCGGTGGAGCCCCGCTGCGGCTGAAGCTTGGAGAGCTGGGCGGAAATGTCATGCCAGGCGAGATAGTCGACCAAACCGTCGCCGCGCGTGACATCGGTCTTTTCCGTTCCGACAGTCAAGATGTGTACCTGATCCGCCTGGGTGAGTATGGGCATTGCCGCCTGAACCGTGTGCGCGACCTCGCGCCCGCCGTTCCAGGCGATCGCCACGGAAGCGCCGGCGGGGCCGCCTTCGGGCGACGCTATCAAGACCGGCCGGCCGCTGCTCATCAGCGCTGCTTCCAAGGTCACCGCGGCCTGCACGCTGCCGTCGCCGACCGCCTGATTGGGCAGCACGATCAGATCGCTCAGCCGGCCGTATTCGGCGACAAGCTGGTCCTCCCTGCCCTCGATCTCTCGGTAGGACATCGACCCGCCGGCCTCGCCGGTCGGCGCGGCGGCCAACCGCAGGCCGGATATTGCCTGGGCCTTGTCGAAGGTGATCTTCGCCGCGCTCTCGCGCTTGTCGATCTCGGTCTGCGACGCGCGCATGACCTGTTCCATGACGATGCCCGACATGCCCTCGCCGATCAAAGGCGCGGAATCCGTTGGATCGGACTTTGTATGAATGGCTTTGACATGGGCCCCGAACCGCGTGCCCAGCGCGATGGCGGTTGCTAGCGAGGAGGCATCCGCCTCCGTCCCCGACAAAGGTGACAGTACGACCTTCAGCGTCACAGCGGCTCTCCTTCATTCGGCCCCCATCGCCGGCGGGCCCGATTGTGCCCGCAGAAGCGAGGGTTGGCCAGCCGAGCGATACAGCCCAGGCTGCCGCTATGCAATGGCTTGTTTCCCAACCAAGCGCTCTTTGCCCTCGGTTGTCGAGCAGCGCTCGCCAGACTTGGGCCTTGCCACCTCCATCCCAAATCGCACTCGCAAAAGCAGATGGCCTTGCCAGGCGCTGGTTTCCCTGGTCTCACTTGCCATCTCGTGGCGGCAAAGACTAAGAAATGGCCACGCTGACCCAATCTGCTTGGCGACGAACCCAACCCGCCTCATCTGGGGGGCCCGTTTGCGAGGTATCGGTATTCAGATGCGGCAGATCTTAGGGCATGTGAGGCGCTGGGAAGAAGGCAAGCCGAAACGGTCATGATCCACGAAGCAGCGGTCATCATACCAACGATCCTTCGGGACCAGTTGCGCCGGGCCGTGCGGTCGGTGTTCGAGCAAGATCTCAAAGGCAGCATTCAGATCATGCTGGGGATTGATCACGCCGAGGGAAGCCGCCAGATCGTCGAGGAATTGAAGGCGGAGTGTCCAGCCAACCGGTCCATCACCGTGCTGGATCTCGGCTATTCGACATCGTCGTTCCGTGATGGGTTTTACTTCAACTGGTCCGGCGGTGCCATTCGGACGATATTAAGCTATGCGGCCAACAGCCGCTATCTGGCCTATCTCGACGACGACAACTGGTGGGCGCCCAACCACGTCTCCAGCCTCTTGAAAGCCATCGAAGGGGCGGACTGGGCGTATTCGTATCGATGGTACGTTGACCCCGCCACCCAACGGCCTCTTTTCATTGACGAATGGGAATCCATCGGACCGGACAAGGGTGTCTCACCGGCAACGCGCAAGGGCTTCGTCGACACGAATTGCCTGATGATCGACAAGCAGAAATGCCATTGGGACCTACCTGCTTGGTGCATCGCAAGCAATCAAAAGGGCGCGGGCGTGGACCGCGTCGTCTTTGATCGGTTGCGCAGTCAGCGAAAGCCCGCCGCAACGGAGCTGGCAACCGCCTTCTACGTCTTCCGGGCCGCGGATACCAAGTTGATCCTGAAACTGGGCGAACGCAAAACCGATACGACACCAGTGCCCCAACAGCAGCCCTCGATGGCATCCGCTGTATCGGCAACGCGCACTGCCGACGGTGATACCCCGCCGTCTGACCTAAGCGTTCGCCTTGACAGGCTGGAGAACACGATGACTGCACTGGCGAAGGAGTTTCGAACCCACGCGCGAACCACACTGCCGCAAATGCTGATCGAAGTAACACAGCAGTCCGAGGCTCTCGACATGCTGCTGAGAAAGCTTCGGGTCGACCGAGGTTGGCTTCCGCCAACAAGAGGGTGGGCAGCGTCGCCCGATTTCCTGCTGATGTTGGCCGACCACATCCTGGCGAAAACACATTCGGCGCGCATATTGGAATGCGGAAGTGGGGTGTCCAGCCTTGTCATCGGCCGCTGTTTGGAGATCGTTGGTCACGGCCATCTGTTCAGCCTCGAGCACCTGGGGGCTGCTGCAAACGAGACAAGAAAAAGGCTGGATGACCGTGGATTGACAGCGCAAGTGACGGTCCTGCGAGCACCGCTCAAGGAGTACCAGTTCCACGGACAGGTCTTTCGTTGGTACGATCTCGGCGAGTTGCCGGCCGGTGACTTCGACTGTTTGGTCGTTGACGGGCCACCGGTAGACACCGGATCCATGGCCAGATATCCCGCCGCACCCACGCTTTTTGGGCGGGTTGCCGAGAATGGTACGGTATTTCTCGACGACTACAATCGACGGAGCGAGCACCAAGCTGTCCAAGCCTGGCTGCGGGAGTTCCCGGATTGGAAGGCGGTGGCCAAGTCGACCGAGAAGGGCTGCGCGATACTGAGCCGGCGCAGTCCGAAGACGTAGGCAAACCCGTAGGCCGCAACCCGCCACCGGTTCGCCGTAAGCCAACCCGCATTTGCCGGCGAAGTCGCGGCCTGTTCATTCCGATTGCCGGTCAAGTTGGCGGCTTTCATCGGCAATCAGCGTGTCCAGCCTCCGATCATCCAGGCCGGCCGGCTCCTGATGCAAGATGATGTCCGCGGTCGGAAAGGCGGCGCGAAGATCGGCTTCGACGGCATCGCAAATGTCGTGGGCCGCGTCGACCGTTATCCCGCCGTCGACCTCCAGATGCAGTTCGATGAACTGGCGGCTGCCGGCGTCCCTAGTGCGCAAATCGTGCAGGTCGACCACGTTGGGGTTGGCCCGCACGATGCCCTCGATACGCTGGCGATCTTCGGCCGGCAGTTCGCGGTCCATCAGCAGGTCCAGGGCCGGCCGGACGATCAAGGCCGCGCAGCGCAGCAGCCATAGCGACAACAGCATGGCGGCGACCGGATCGAGCCAAAACCAGCCCGTCTGGCTGACCGCGATCAGGGCAGCGATCACCGACAGGTTCAAAACGAGATCGGTAAGATGCTGCGTGCGGTCGGCCTTGATCGCGATGGAACCGGTCCGGGCAACGACCGTTCTCTGGTACAAGACCAACGCGCTCGTCAGGGCGATTGCGATGACCATCACCGCGACACCGATCGTCGCATCCGCGACCGGACGCGGTGTTAACAGCCGGCCAACCGACTCGAAGATGAGGAACAGCGCCGACCCGGCAACGAATGCCGCCTGGACAAGCGCGCCCAGAGGTTCGGCTTTGGCATGGCCAAAGCGATGGGCGCGATCGGGCGGCTTGATGGCGGCGCGAACGGTCAAGAACGTGACCAGCGACGCGATCAGGTCGACCGCACTGTCCAAGAGCGAGGCCAGAATGGTGATCGATCCGGTCAACAGCCACGCGCCGACCTTCAACAGGATCAGGATGAGCGCGACGCAGATGCTGGCGATGGTTGCCTGGCGCCGCAGCCTGGCGGACGTGGCCTCGTCAACCGTCGCGCGTGGCATCGCGGACCATCAGGGATAGAGAAGCTGCGTCGTCCAGCCGTCCTTCTCGCGCCGGAAGACCAGCCGGTCATGGAGGCGCGATTGGCGGCCCTGCCAGAACTCGATCTTCTCAGGCACAACCCGAAAGCCCGACCAGAAATCGGGACGCGGGATGTCGTCGCCGCCGAACCGGCCGTCGAAATCCGCCACGCGGCCCTCAAGCGTCGCCCGGTCGTCCAGCGGCCGCGACTGTTTGGAGGCCCAGGCACCGATGCGCGACCCGCGCGGGCGCGTGGCGTAATAGGCATCCGCCTCCGCATCCGAGACTTGCTCCACCCGTCCCTCGATACGCACCTGGCGGCCCAGGCTTTTCCAATGCAGGTTCAACGCCGCGCGCGGGTTGGCCTGCAGGTCGCGGCCCTTATGGCTGTCCAGGTTGGTGAAGAAGGCAAACCCGCGGCTGTCGACGGTTTTCAACAGCACGACGCGGACCGAGGGCGCGCCATCGGCCGACACCGTCGCCAGCGCGGCGGCGTTGGGATCGTTGGGTTCGGCCGCGGTCGCTTCGGCCATCCAGCGGTCGAACAGAGCGTAGGGGTCTTCGGCCGCCGCAGCGGTCGGGAAACTGTCAGAGTCCATCAAGAGTCCGTAAGGTTCTTTGCAAGCTATCCGGTTTCGCGGTTCGGCAGCGCCGTCACCGTCTTGTCCTCAGAAACGTTGAAGAGGTCCGCCAAGGTGATCGACAGGGCCTGCGCGGAATCGCGCTCCGCCTTTTCAACGTGTTCCACCAGCCGTTCCTGCCAAGCCCCCCTGACCGCGCCAATGCGCCCCACCGGACCTCGCATGCCGATGCCGAGCGCCTGCAGCAGATCATGCAAGGTCGCCGTATAAGGCTCGCGCGTCATGACCCAGCGGTCGTCGGTTGTACGGGCCACGAAGCGGCCCTCGCGCAGCACCTCAAGCATCGCGTCAAGCGCCGCCGGCCCGACCGGAATATGGTTCAGGATGTGGGTTCGCGACACGCTGACGCCCATGCGGCCCGCCTCGGACAGGACGCGGAGGATGCCGGCCGCCAGGGTCAGCCTCGGTCCTGGCAGCATGGCATCGAGCCGACTGCCGATCGCCTTGCCGGACCGCCAATCCGGCAAGGCGGCCGTGACCACAGCACCGAACAGGGTGATCGACCAGACGAGATAGAGCCAAACCAGGAAAATCGGAATGGTCGCCAACGCGCCATAGAGCGTCTGATAGGTCGGGAATGTCGTCAGGTAGAGCGCGAACAGGCGCTTGGCCAGTTCGAACAGGATGCCGGCGACCAGGCCGCCAATTGCCGCGTCGGGCCACCGGACAGAGCGGTTGGGGATGATCCAGTACAGCAAGGCAAAGCCGACGATCTGTAACAGGATCGGCAAGACCACCGAGACCATATCGACGACGAAACCGCCGCCGACATCGCGGGTTTCGTTCAGAAGCCTGCTGCCGAGGGACAGGCTGGCGCCGAACAGCAACGGCGTCAGGGTCAGGACGGCCCAGAAGGTCAGCAGCCTTGTCAGCCAGGAGCGGCTTTCCTTGACGTGCCAAATGGCGTTGAACGAACTCTCGATCGTGGCCAGCATCAGTACCGACGTCACGACAAGACCGATGGTGCCAACGGCCGTCAGGCCGCCGGCATTGCCCGCCAGCGATTCCAGGTTTTCCCAGACGGCCTCGCCGACCTGCGGGACGAAATTGTCGAAGATCAGTTGCTGTGCGGTGTCCTGCAAATCGGCGAAGGCGGGAAACGCGGTGAAAATCGCCAGCACCAGGGCGGTCAAGGGCACCAGCGCCAGCAGCACGGTATAGGTCAGGGACGCCGCCGCCCGCATGCATTCATCCCAGTAGAACCGGGACAGGGCATAGCGGCTGAAACTGAAGAAATCCGCCGCCCGGCGATAGGCCGTCAGCGCGCCCATGACCTGCTGAAACAGTCGGTTCATCGGCTTAGCCTCCCGCGCTTGTCGGGCTGCCGGGTGTCGTTGACCAACCTCGGCTTTCGTGTAGGATCACCCCGCCCAATTCAGGGCCGAAAATCCTAAAGAGAGGCGTTTTCATGTCCGTTTCCTCGCCCATCATGGCTGGCAAACGCGGCCTGATCATGGGGGTTGCCAATGACCGGTCGATCGCCTGGGGAATCGCCAATGCCTGCGCCTCCCAGGGTGCGGAATTGGCGTTCACCTATCAAGGGGAACCGTTGTTGCGCCGCGTCACGCCCTTGGCGGAGCGGGTTGGAAGCGACCTCGTCATTCCCTGCGATGTGACGGATACAGACAGTCTTGATGCCGTGTTCGAGACCGTGAAACAGCGGTGGGGCCAGCTGGATTTCATTGTCCACGCCATTGCCTTTTCCGATAAGTCGGAGTTGGACGGTCTCTATTTGGACACATCGCGGGAAAACTTCCTGCGCACCATGGACATCTCCTGCTACAGCCTGACCGCCGTGGCCCAGCGCGCGGCAAAGTTGATGACGGACGGCGGCAGTATCCTGACCTTAACCTATTACGGCGCCGAACGCGTCATGCCGCATTACAACGTCATGGGCGTCGCGAAGGCGGCATTGGAGGCCAGCGTCCGCTATCTCGCGGTCGATTTGGGGCCGCGGGGTATTCGCGTCAACGCGATTTCGGCCGGCCCGATCAAGACCCTTGCGGCCAGCGGCATCGGCGATTTCCGCTTTATCTTGAAATGGAACGAGTTGAACGCGCCCATGCGCGGCAACGTCACGACCGACCAGGTCGGCGCCTCGGGCGTGTATCTGCTCAGCGACCTCAGCACGGCCGTGACCGGCGAGGTCCACCATGTCGACAATGGCTATCACACCGTCGGCATGCTGGCGATCGACACGGTGCCGGAAACGGCCAAGCTGTTGGGAACGCTGAAACCCCACGAATAGGCCGACCGGAAAAGGGGCGGTTGCGGTGATCACGGTTCGGCGCGCCCGCCCGTCCGATCTGCCGGATCTGGTACCGCTGTTCGGCGCCATGCTGGACCATTACAATCACCGGTTCGGCAATACCGACGGTCAGATCGAGGCGTTTTTGACCCTGCATCTGTTCGGCGAGGCGCCGACGGTTTTTTGCCAGATTGCCTGGGACGGATCGACGATGGCCGGCTTTGTCACCTATGCCCTTGTCGTTCCGGGCTATGGGCTGGGCCGAGAACTGTTCATGAAGGAACTGTACGTTTCTGAAGCCGCCAGAGGGCGCGGCGCTGGCAGGGCCTTGATGGTCAGCCTGGCACGGGTCGCGGAACAAGAGGGCTGCCGGCGCATGCGCTGGACCACGGGCCGATCGGCCGACTACGAAGCCGCCCGCGCGCTTTACGACGCTGTGGGTGCCAAGGTCTTGGATGATGCTATCGTCTATGGCTTGGATCGGGCGGCAATCGCCAAACTGAACGAACGCGACGACGACGATGGCCGGTAACAGCTTCGGAACGCTTTTTCGATTCACCACCTGGGGCGAAAGCCATGGGCCGGCCCTGGGCGCGGTCGTCGACGGCGTGCCGCCGTTGCTGGACTTGAGCGAGGCGGACATCCAGCCCTATCTGGACAAGAGGCGGCCCGGCCAGTCGCGCTACACCACCCAGCGCCGCGAGGCCGACCAGGTGCGCATCCTGTCCGGCACGTTCGAGGGCAAGACGACGGGCACGCCCGTCAGCCTGATGATCGAGAATACGGACCAGCGTTCGAAGGACTATTCGGAAATCGCGCGCAAGTTTCGGCCCGGCCACGCCGACTACACCTACTGGAAAAAGTACGGCATCCGCGACTATCGGGGTGGCGGGCGTTCGTCGGCGCGCGAGACGGCGGCGCGGGTCGCCGTGGGCGCCATCGCGCGCAAGGTGCTGGGCGCGGCCATCACGGTGCGCGGCGCGCTGGTTCAAATGGGGCCGCACCGCATCGATCCCGATCGCTGGGACTGGGACCAGGTGGATCAGAACCCGTTCTTTTGCCCCGATCCGCAGGCGGCGGAAGGCTGGGCCGGCTATCTCGACGGCGTTCGCAAGGCCGGCTCGTCGATCGGCGCGGTGATCGAGGTGCGGGCCGAGGGCGCGCCGGCCGGGCTCGGCGAGCCCATTTACGACAAGCTGGACAGCGATCTGGCGCGGGCGATGATGACCATCAACGCCGTGAAGGGTGTGGAGATCGGCGACGGCTTCGCGGCGGCAGAACTGCCGGGCGAAGACAATGCCGACGAGATGCGCGCCGGCAATGAAGGCCCGCGCTTCCTGTCAAACCATGCCGGCGGCGTGCTGGGCGGCATCTCGACGGGGCAGGACATCGTCGTGCGCTTCGCCGTGAAGCCAACCAGCTCAATCCTGACGACGCGCCGGACCATCGACATCGACGGTCAGGAGACCGAGATCGTCACCAAAGGGCGCCACGACCCCTGTGTTGGCATTCGCGCCGTGCCCATCGGCGAAGCGATGATGGCCATCGTGCTGGCCGACCATCTGTTGCGTCAGCGCGCGCTTGGGCCTCAGGCCGGCTCGTAGACGGCGCCGATCAGAAACTCGCGGTTGCCTTCCGGGCCCTTGATCGGGCTTTCGGTCAACCCGATGACCCGCCAGCCGGGGAGGCCGTTCAGCCAGTCGGTGACCGATTGGCAGACCTCGTCATGCAGGGCCGGGTCGGACACAACGCCGCCCTTGCCCACTCGGCCCTTTCCGACCTCGAACTGCGGCTTGATCAGCGCCACCAGACGCGCGCCTGGCGCGGCAAAACCGAGGGGCGTTTCCAGCACCTTGGCCAAGCCGATGAAGCTGGCGTCGCAGACAATCAGGCGCACCGGCTCGGGAACCTGCTCGGCCGTCAGGTGGCGGGCGTTGGTTCGTTCCAACACCGTGACCCGCTCGTCCTGGCGCAGCTTCCAGGCCAATTGGCCGTGGCCGACATCAACCGCGTAGACCCGCGCCGCGCCGCGTGACAGCAAGACGTCGGTGAAGCCGCCCGTTGAGGCGCCGATATCCAGACAGACAAGCCCCGTCGGGTCGATCTGGAAGCGGTCCAGGCCTTCGACCAGTTTCAGCCCGCCCCGGCTGACCCAGGGATGGTCCTGGCCCTTGACGGTCAGCGGCTGATCGAGGGGAACAGTCTCACCAGCCTTGGCGACGCGGCGCGTCCCGGCCAGCACGAGGCCGGCCATGATCAGGGCCTGGGCCTTGGTGCGCGACTCCGCCAGCCCGCGATCGACCAATAGCTGGTCGACCCGGCGCTTGGCCGCGGCCATCGCCTAGCGCGTTACCATGACCCGGTGTTCGGCATCGACGCCCACGGCTCCTGCGGCGGCAGCGCGTCGCCTTCCTGCAACAGCTCGATCGAAATGTCGTCAGGCGTGCGCACGAAGGCCATATGGCCGTCGCGTGGCGGCCGGTTGATGGTTACGCCATTGTCCATGAGTTTCTGGCACAGGCCATAGATGTCGTCGACGCGATAGGCCAGATGGCCGAAGTTCCGGCCGCCCGTGTACTCCTCCGGGTCCCAATTGTAGGTCAGCTCGACCTTAGCGTCCTCGTTGCCCGGCGCGGCCAGGAACACAAGCGTAAACCGGCCCTTTTCGCTTTCGTGGCGATGGGTTTCTTGCAGGCCCAGCAACTCGAAGAACCTGATCGTCTCGTCAATGTCGGTGACGCGGATCATGGTGTGCAGATACTTCATCATGGCAGCGAGGCCTCCTGGAGAACGGTGTAAGCGGCAGTCAGCCGCGATTGCGCGAGTCGGTTAGGCCCGAACGGGCATTTCGGCGGGATCGGCAACGCCCAGGGTGGCCAGGACCTCGGCCACCACATGGTGGCTGTCCAGCCCGGCGCTCTGGTACTGCAAGGCCGGCTTGTCATGGTCCTGGAACCGGTCCGGCAACGTCATCGGGCGGATCGTCACGCCGCGATCGAGCAGACCCTGGCGGGCCAGGCTGTGCAGAACGAAGGAGCCGAAGCCGCCGATCGAGCCTTCCTCGACCGTGATCAGCACCTCGTGGTTCAACACCAGACGCCGCACCAGATCCTCATCCAGGGGCTTGGCAAAACGGGCATCGGCCACCGTGGTACTGAGACCGCGCGCAGCCAGATCCTCGGCCGCGTCCAGGCAGGTCTGCAGCCGCCCGCCATAGCTGAGCAGGGCCACCTTCGTGCCTTCCCGCACGATGCGGCCGCGCCCGATGTCGAGCAGCGCGCCCTGTTCCGGCATATCGACGCCGACGCCCTCGCCGCGCGGATAGCGGAAGGCGACCGGACCCTCGTCATAGGCGGCAGCGGTCGCCACCATGTGGCACAGTTCTGCCTCATCGCCGGCGGCCATCAGCACCATACCGGGCAGGCAGCCGAGATAGGCGATATCGAAGGCGCCCGCATGGGTCTGACCATCCGCACCGACCAGGCCGGCGCGATCGATCGCGAACCGCACCGGCAGCTTTTGGATCGCCACATCGTGCACGATCTGGTCGTAAGCGCGCTGGAGAAAGGTCGAATAGATCGCCGCGAACGGGCGGTAGCCTTCCGTTGCCAGACCTGCTGAGAAGGTCACGGCATGCTGTTCGGCGATACCGACATCGAAACACCGGTCGGGGAACCGCTCGGCGAACAGGTTCAGGCCCGTGCCGGACGGCATCGCGGCCGTCACCGCGACCACCTTGTCGTCCGCCTCCGCCGCCTTGATGAGGCTGTCGGCGAAGACGCGGGTGTAGGACGGCGCGTTGGCCTTGGCCTTGACCTGCGTGCCGGTCACCACGTCGAACTTCGAAACGCCGTGATACTTGTCGGATGCCTTTTCGGCGTGGGTGTAGCCCTTGCCCTTCTGGGTCACGCAATGGATCAGGATCGGGCCTTCCTTGGCGCGCTTCACGTTGCGCAGCACCGGCAGCAGATGGTCCAGATTGTGGCCGTCGATCGGGCCGATATAGAAGAAGCCCAGCTCTTCGAACAACGTTCCGCCCGTGACCATGCCGCGGGCATACTCCTCTGCCCGGCGGGCGGCATTCTTGAACGGTCGCGGGAACTTGTCGGACAGGTCGCGCATGAGCGTGCGCAGGCTGCGATAGGTGCGCGACGAGATCAGGCGCGACAGATAGGCGCTCATCGCGCCAACCGGCGGCGCGATCGACATGTCGTTGTCGTTCAGGATAACGATCAGCCGGCTGTCCTTGGAGCCGGCATTGTTCATCGCCTCATAGGCCATGCCGGCGCTCATGGCGCCGTCGCCGATAACGCAGACAACGTTGTTGTCGCGGCCGGCGAGGTCGCGCGCCACCGCCATGCCCAGGCCGGCTGAGATCGAGGTCGAGCTGTGGGCGGCACCGAACGGGTCGTAGGGGCTTTCGCTGCGCTTGGTGAAGCCGGACAGGCCGCCGCCCTGGCGCAGGGTGCGGATCCGGTCGCGGCGGCCGGTCAGAATCTTGTGCGGGTAAGCCTGATGGCCGACATCCCAGATCAGCCGGTCGGCCGGCGTATCGAAGACATGGTGCAGGGCGACCGTCAGTTCGACCACACCCAGGCCGGCACCAAGATGGCCGCCGGTCACGGAGACGGCGTCGATCGTTTCGGCGCGCAGCTCGTCGGCGACCTGGCGTAACTGGTCCGTCGTCAAGTCGCGCAGATCGGCCGGCTGATCGATGCCGTCAAGAAGGGGGGTGTCTACCGCCATGATGATCCCGTTGTCGCTATCACCGCCGATTTGGGCCGTTCAGCCGTCATTTCCGCCGCTCAACCACAAACCGCGCTGTCTTGCGTAAGATATCTGCGCGTTCATCGAACATTTCCAAGTGGCGGATTGCCTGATCGGCCAAAAGACTCGCCTGGTCCCGGGCCCTGTCGACGCCCAAAATCGACACGAAGGTGGCCTTGCCGGCCTCGGCATCCTTGCGCAACGCCTTGCCGACCTCCTCATCGCGGCCTTCCACGTCCAAGAGATCATCGGCGATCTGAAACGCCAGGCCCAGATCGTGCGCGTAGGCGTGCAGGGCGTGATGGCTGGCGCTGTCGGCCTTGGCCATGACCGCCCCGGCCTCGCACGCGAAGGCAAACAGCTCTCCGGTCTTCAGCCGTTGCAGCCGGGTGATCGCCCCGATGCCGAACTCGCCGCGCTCGGCGACCATGTCCATCATCTGGCCAGCGACCATGCCGTGGGCGCCCGAGGCCGCCGCGAGACGCTTGATCAGCTCCAGCCTGACCTTCGGGTCGGCATGGGTCTCGGCATCGGTCAGGATCTCAAAGGCAAGCGGCAACAGCCCGTCGCCGACGAGGATCGCCGTGGCGTCGTCGAAGGCGACGTGAACGGTCGGCCGCCCGCGCCGCAGGTTGTCATCGTCCATGGCCGGCAAATCGTCATGGACCAGCGAATAGCAGTGGATGCACTCCACCGCCGCGGCGACCCGCAAGGCGCTGGAACGGCTGATCGAAAACAGCTCAGCACTCGCCAGCACCATGAACGGGCGCAACCGCTTACCGCCGTCCAGCGTGGCATAGCGCATCGCCTCGTGCAGGCGCGCTTCGCCGTCCTGCGGTATGGGCAGCAGCCGGTCAAGGGTCTGTTCAATTTCGACCCGGGCCCTGTCCAGTTCCGCATCCAGATCGACGGAGGATACCAGCTTCACGTCAGATCCGTGGGTTCGGTGCGGAGACTGCCATCGGCCGCCTGGGTGATGCGGTCCACCTTTGCCTGTGCCTCGCGCAACTTGGCCTCGCAGTGGGATTTCAACAACGCGCCGCGCTCGTAGGCGGCAATCGACTGGTCGAGGTCGATTTCGCCCTGTTCCAGCTTGCGGACAATGCTCTCAAGCTCCTCCAACGCCTGCTCGAAGCTGAGCTTTTTGATATCGGCGGGAACGCCGGCCTCGGTCATCGTGCTCTCATCTCCTCGGCGCCGGGCGGGATGGACGGTCGACGCCGTCTTGGCGACCGTTGGTCTTACCCACCGCGCCACGCCAGGGCAAGAGCAACCGGCGTCTTCACGACGCCATCAAGACCCTGAGATGGGCGGCCGTGCTGCCCGCCAACGCCATCAAATTGTAACCGCCCTCCAAAGCCGACACGATCCGGCCGCGACAATGGGCAGCAGCCAGCGTAGCCAGCTTTTCGGTCGCCCAGGCGAAATCCCCGTCGGTCAGGTCAAGGCCGGCCATGGGGTCAAGCGTATGGCCGTCGAAACCGGCGGAAATGAGGATCATCTCAGGCTTGAAGGCGTCGATTGCCGGCAGAATCTGGGCGGTCATCGCCTGACGAAACTCTGGCGAGCCGGCCATCGGCGGCAGGGGCACATTGACCACATTGCCGGCGCAGCCGCGCTCCGTCACCGCGCCGGTCCCGGGATAGAGCGGGACCTGGTGGGTCGACGCGTACATCAGTTCCGGCGTTTGCCAGAAGATCTCTTGCGTACCGTTGCCGTGATGAACGTCGAAATCGACCACCGCGACACGGCCAAGCCCGTGCGCCTGCCGCGCATGCAGGGCACCGATGGCAACGCTGTTGAACAGGCAAAAGCCCATGGCCCGCGCCGTTTCCGCATGGTGGCCGGGCGGTCTGACGGCACAAAAGGCGTTGCGGGCGCCCTCGGGATCGTCGGACCCGGCCATCACCGCGTCGACCGCGGCGCACACCGCACCGGCCGCGCGCAGGGCCGCCTGGCCCGAGGCCGGGTTGATGGCCGTGTCCATGTCGATGTCGATCAGCCCTTCATCCGGCACGAGCTGCAACAGCCGGTCCACATGGGCGCGCGGATGGGCCAGCAGGATCTGATCGACCGTCGCCTCCGGCGCCTCGCGCCGGTCCAGAAGCGCGAATTCCTCGGTTTCCAGGGCCCGCATGATCGCCCGCAGCCGATCGGGCGATTCCGGATGGCCCGGCCCCGGATCATGGTCGATGCAGATGGGGTGCGTGAACAGGGCGGTGCGCATGGGCCTTCCTGGCGGTTATCGTCGTATGATGCGGCCGTCCCAAGTGTTGACCACAGCCAGACGCGGCGTCAGAACGGGCCGCCGATACGGTCAATGCATCGTGACGCCATGACTGTCTAGCGCATCTGATCGACGGCTGCGAGGCCTCCATGTAAGGTGGCGCGCTGAGGAGTCATCGATAATCATCGGCAATCGACATGGTCTTTCATCATCTGGCCGGCAGACCGAAAGGCGCGTTGGTCTGGTTTCTGGCTGTCTTTCTGGCTGTCTTTCTGGCCGCGCCGGCGTTCGGTCAGGATGACGCGGGCGAGGCTCGCTGGCTGGCGCTGACGACGGTTCCGGGCAACGATCGGTCGATCGCCGATTATCGCACCATCGCTGGTGAGACCGTACGGCCCGGGCTACAGCGCGTACCGGGTGTGTCGTCCGTTGAACTGTTCGGGGCGGAGGCCCCACTGGAGATCGCGCTGGACCCCGAGCGGTTGTCGTCGCTGAAACGGACACCGGCAGACGTCGCGGCGGCGCTCAACGAGGCGCAAGTGCCCGCCCGAACCAATCCATCGGAACCGACGGTTCTGAGCGTATCTCTGCAGGACCTTGCCATGTCGCCGGATGATCTTGACGATCTGGTGCTCTGGTTTCAGCCCGGGGGAGACAGCGACTCTGCCGGGATCGTCGCGCTTGGTGATGTCGCAAGTATAAGACCCGGCCCCGACGATGCCGATGGCGGGCCGTTCGTTCAGGGCGATCCGGCGATCGTCCTGTCCGTGCACCCGTTGCCGGAGGCCGATCCGACGAGGCTGGCCAACGATCTTCAGGTCGCAATCACCGACCTGAACCAAGCGTTCCTGCCAAGCAACGAGATCGTCTTGCGCATGGTGGATCGCGAGGCGATCGCTATCGGTCAATAACCGCCGTTTTCAGCGCCAACGCGGACAACGCAGGCGCAGACATGGGCGCCACGTGTCAGCAGACATTCAGGTTCCCGCCAACTGACGCTTGCCATATCAAGAAATGACCCCACTATCACATCGTTGTAATTGACCACGCGATTATCGCCGAAACCGAACCGCCGCTGATCGGATACCGACACATGCGCTATCGCGCCGTTACTGGTTTGCTCGCCCTCGTGCTGGCCATCGCGGGCCCTGGCCTGTCTGCCCACGCGCAACCTGCCGCGTTGGTGGCGACCGATCCCGTGATCATTGAGCCCATGCGCCAGACCCAGCCGGTGATCGGCCGCCTGGTCGCACGCGAAAGCGCCACGATCGCCGCGCGGGTGGCCGGCGCGGTGTCGAACGTCGAGGTCGATGTCGGCGATCATGTCGCGGAAGGCGACATGCTCGTCATCATGGATTTGGAAAGGTTCGAGGCCGAGGTCGCCCTGGTCGAAGCCGAGGTCGGCGAGATCGAGGCCAGGGCCGCAGCCGCGCGCGCCGGCGAGATGATCGCCCGCCAGGATTTGGAACGTCAAGAAGGCTTGCGCGAAAGTGCGGCCTTCTCGCAAGGACGCTATGACGACGCCGTGCAGGAAGTGCTGCGCATGGAAAGCCTGGCGGCCGAGGCCGAGGCGCGGCTGAGGCGGACCTTGGTGGCCTTCGATCTGGCCCGGCTCGACCTGCAATACGGCACCATCCGGGCACCCTTTTCCGGCGTCGTCTCGGAACGCTACACCGAGACCGGCGAATACCTGACCGTGGGCGCGCCGGTGGTTACCGTCGTGAACGACACCAATCTGGAGATCGAGGTCGCCGTGCCGTTCGACCGGCTGGGCGGTTTGGAACCGGGGATCGAGGTCGACGTCCGTCTGGCCGAGCGCGGCGGCGATGACGCCGACCTGCTGTCGGCCGTGGTTCGGGCCGTTGTGCCGGTAGAGGACCCGCTGACCCGCACCAGGCGCGTTCGCATGACGCCATCCTTCGACGAGCACGATGAGGCCTTGGCGGCGAACCAGAGCGTGACGGCGATGATCCCCACCGGTGCGGCACGCGACGTGCTGACCGTGCACAAGGACGCGGTGGTGAACGGTCCGGCCGGCTCCATGGTCTTCGTCGTGGTCGACGGCACCGCGCAGCCGCGGCCCATCGCCATCGGCGTTTCGGTCGGCGAACGGTTCGAGGTCGTCAACGGCCTGGCTGAGGGAGACGAGGTCGTGGTGCGCGGCAACGAACGCTTGGCGCCGGGCCAGGCCGTGCGTACCGGCGACGCACCGCCCGGCGGCGCGCCCGGCTAACGGCGGGAAGATCCATGAACCTGATCCGCCTCGCCATCGAGCGGCCGATCGCGGTCATCGCCGCGGTCCTGATGATCGTCATGTTCGGCTACGTCGCCTTGCAGACGATCCCGATCCAGCTGACGCCGGACATCAACCGTCCGGTGATCTCGATTTCGACCTTTTGGCCGGGCGCAGCCCCGGCGGAGGTCGAGCGCGAGATCGTCAACCGGCAAGAAGAGGTGCTGCGCGGCCTTGAGGGGCTGGAAAGCATGGACGCCACAGCGTCCAACAGTTCCGGCACGGTCACGCTGACCTTCAACATCTCGACCAACATGGACCGGGCACTCTTGCTGGTGGCTAACCGGCTGGACCGGGTGTCCGGGTATCCCGACGAGGTCGACCAGCCTGTCATCACGACCGCCGACGCCGACGACAACGCGATTGCCTGGTACGTGCTGACCCGCCAGCCGGGCAACGAGACACCGATCAGCGAGTACGGGTTGTTCGTCGAGAACGTCATTCAGGACCGTTTGCAGCGGGTTCCCGGCGTGGCGGCGGTCAACTTCTTCGGCGGCACCGAGCCGGAGATGCAGATCGTCATCGACCCGGAACGCATGGCCCGGTATCGCCTGACGGTGCCCCAGATGGTCGCGGCATTGCGCGCCGCCAACGTCTCGGTCTCCGCCGGCAATGTCGAGGAAGGCAAGCGCAGCTATCTGATCCGGATGGAGGGGGAGTTCACCCGCCTGGACCAGGTCGAGTCCATCCTGTTGCGCAGCGAGTCGGACCCCACGACCGGCGCCGTTGGCCGGGTCACCGTCGGTGACGTGGCCACGGTTCAATTCGGCTATTCCGAACCGGGCGCGGCGATCCGGGCCATGGGCGAGGATACGATCGCCATCAACGCCCAGCGCGAGACCGGCGCCAACGTCATCGAGGTGATGGAGCAGCTGAAGATCGCGATCGACGAGCTGAACGCGTTCGCCATACCGGCCGAGGGGCTGGAGCTGCGCCAGGTCTATGACGAGACGATCTACATCAACTCCGCCATATCGCTGGTTCAGCAGAACATCATCGTCGGCGGCTTGCTGGCGGCGGCGATGCTGCTCTTGTTCCTGCGGTCCGGCCGGGCGACTTTGGTCGTCTCGCTGGCCATCCCGGTCTCGGTCATCGGCTCGTTCGTGGCCATGGCGGCCTTGGGCCGATCTCTCAACGTCGTGTCGCTGGCCGGTATCGCCTTTGCCGTCGGTATGGTGGTCGATGCCGCGATCGTGGTTCTGGAGAACATCTTCCGGCTGCGCCAGCGCGGCATGTCGGCGCGCGAGGCCGCCTATAAGGGCGCGACCCAGGTTTGGGGGGCGGTGTTCGTTTCGGCGTTGACCACCGTCATGGTGTTCATCCCGATCCTGATCATGGAGTTGGAGATCGGCCAGCTTTTCCGCGACATCGCCGTTGCGATCTCGGTGTCGGTGTTGCTGTCCCTGCTGGTGGCCATCACCGTGATCCCGGCCCTATCGTCGCGCCTGCTGGCCCGCCCGGGCGTTGGCGATCCATCCAAGAGTCTGCGCCTGCCGGTCATCGACTGGTTCGCCCGAGGCTTTGCCACCGGCACGATCGCCTTTACCCGGGCCGTCGTGCGCTCGCGCGTTGCCGCGCTCAGCCTGGTCGCGGTGGTCTGCACCATTGCGGTGGCCGCCACCATCACGTTCCTGCCCAAGCTGGAATACCTGCCCCAGGGCGACCGCAACTTCGTCTTCGGGCTGATCGTGCCGCCGCCAGGGTACAACCTTGAAACCGCGACCGAGATCGCGGCGAATGTCGAGGCCCAGGTCAGCGACCTTTGGGTCCGGCCTGGGGAGGAGCGCGAGCAGGACCCGGACGGGCCGCCGCTGATGGACAATTTCTTCTTCGTGGCGCTTGAGAACAACAGCTTCGTCGGCGCGACGTCGGTCGACGAGACACGGGCCGGCGAACTGATCCCGATCATTCAGCAGCCGATCTTCTCCGAACCGGGCACGTTCGGCATCGTCTCGCAATTCTCCCTGTTCGGCCGCGGGCTTGGCGGTTCGCGATCGATCGATGTCGACATTTCCGGCGGCAATCTGGAAGAGGTGCTGGGCGTCGCCCTGCAGGTGACGGGCGCCGTTGCCGGCGAGTTCCCGACCCAGGAAGGCAACCAGTTCCGGCCGATTCCGGGGCTGGAACTGGGCGCGCCGGAGGTGCGGGTCATTCCCGACCCCGTGCGGCTGGCGGATAACGGCGTGACCAACGCCGAACTCGGCGCCTCGGTCGACGCCTTCAACGGCGGCCTGCGTGTGGCCGAGATCACGGTCGATGGCCAGCGCATCGACCTGATGCTGCAGGGGCCGACCGACCAGATCACCGAAACCCAAGGCATTGCCGCCATACCGATCGTCACGCGCGATGGTGCGATCGTGCCGGTCGAAAGCCTGGCCGATGTTATCAATACGGCCGGCCCGACCGAAATCCGCCATGTGGAGCGCGTGCGAACCATCACCTTGCTGGTCGTGCCCGCCCCCGGAATCCCGCTTGAGGCGGCGATGGAGCGGATCGAGAACAACGTGCTGGCGCCCTTGCGCGAGCAGGGGTTGCCGCCGGGCGTACGCATCAACCTTTCCGGCACCGCCGACGAGTTGACCAAGACCTGGGAAGCGATGGTGCTGGACCTCTTGCTGGCCCTGGTCATCGTCTATCTGGTCATGGCCGTGCTGTTCGAGAGCTTCTATTACCCGCTGATCATCATGGTCGCGGTGCCGGTGGCGGCGGCGGGCGGTGTTGGCGGCCTGGCGGTCTTGAACATGTTCATCAACCAGCCGCTGGACATGCTGACCTTGCTGGGCTTCGTGATCCTGATCGGCATCGTGGTGAACAACGCCATCCTGCTGGTGCATCAGAGCCTGTACCACTACCGCCAGGAGGCCATGGCGGTGGTCGACGCCATCACCGAGGCCACGCGCAACCGCATCCGGCCGATCTTCATGTCCACGCTCACCAGCATCTTCGGCATGCTGCCGCTGGTCGTGTTCCCCGGCGCGGGGTCGGAGCTGTATCGCGGCCTCGGTTCGGTGGTGCTTGGCGGGCTGGCGCTGTCGGCCTTGCTGACGCTGTTGATCGTGCCGCCGTTGTTGGCGGTCTTCATGGGCCTGATCGAGCGGCCGAAATCGCCGGAGGCCGCCAAGAAGGCGATCGAACAGCCGGCGGAGTAAGCGCGCAAAATCGGCTACCATCGGTTGACGCCCGAGTCGACCGATGGAGCCGAAGACCGTGACACCATCCCCGACGGCGACAACCCTGCGGCGCAGCCTCGGCCTGCCGGCGGTGATCCTGTTCGGCCTTGCCTACATGGCGCCGATCATCGTCTACGGCACCTTCGGCATCCTGGCCGAGAAGAGCCAGGGCACGGTGGCCATGTCCTACCTTCTCGCCCTTGTCGCGGTGCTGCTGACGGCGATCAGCTATGGCCGGATGGCCAATCTGTACCCGGTCGCCGGCTCCGCCTACAGCTATGCCAGGCGCGCCATCGGCGCCCATGTCGGCTTCCTAGTCGGCTGGGCGGTGCTGCTCGACTACTTCTTCATACCGATGGTGATCTGGCTGATCGGCGCCGCCTATTTGAGCGCGGAGTTCCCGTCCGTGCCCTCCTGGCTTTGGATCGTGCTCTACATCGCCATCACGACGGCGGTGAACATCATCGGTATCGTGTTCGCCAGCCGGACCAATATCATCCTGATGGCGGTGCAGTGCCTGATCGTCGCCGCCTTCGTCTTTCTGTGCGGCCGCTATGTCGTGGCCGCCCTGGGTCCCGGGGGTTTGGTCTCGGCGGCGCCGTTCTTTCAGGCCGACGTGCCGCTGTCCGCCGCGCTGTCGGGGGCGGCCGTGGCGGCGTACTCCTTCCTCGGCTTCGACGCGGTCACGACCCTGACAGAGGAAACCAAGGACCCGCAACGCACCATGCCGCGGGCGATCCTGGCGATCGCGCTGATCGGCGGTGCGGTCTTCATCGTCGCGGCGTATTTCGCCCAGCTGGTCCATCCCGGCGGCGATTTCGACAATGCGGATGCGGCTTCGTTCGAGATCGCGATGACGATCGGCGGCGACCTGTTCGCCGCGATCTTCCTGGCCGGCCTGGTGATCGCCCAGTTCACCGCCGGACTGTCGGCGCAGGCGAGCGTCGGACGCCTGCTTTACGCCATGGGGCGCGACGGCGTGCTGCCGCGCCGTATCTTCGGCTATCTGCATCCGCGTTTGCGCACGCCGGCGCTTAACCTGTTGTTCGCCGGCGCGATCGGCCTGGCGGCGCTGTTTCTGACCGAGGAAAGCTCGACCTCGTTCATCAATTTCGGCGCCTTTCTGGCCTTTACCGCCGTGAACCTGTCGGTCGCGGTCCTTTACGTCAAATGGCACCCGAGAATTCGGCCAATCGGCGCGCTGCGCGGCCTGCTGCTGCCGCTGGTCGGCGCGGCGATCACGCTGGTGTTGCTCGCCAGTCTCGATCGCGACGCGCTGATCTTGGGGTCGGTCTGGCTGTGCATCGGGATCGCCTATCTCTGCGCCCTTACCCGCCTGTTCACACGCGCGCCGCCCGACCTTCACATGGCGGAGGTCGGGTGACAAATGCCCACCAGTTCCCCTGTGCAAAAACCCGGAGATGCCTCTGATGACCCACTTTCTGTTCGTGCCCGGCGGCAAGCGCACCAAGGCAGACTTCGATCAGGTCCGCGCGCTGTTGGAAGCCCAGGGCCATCGGACGGACGCCATCACGCTGTCCGACCCTGAACACGCGACCCTGTCGGATCACATCACCGAGCTGTGCGATTTGATCGGTCGGCTCGACGCCGAGGCCCTGCATCTGTGCGGCCACAGCTATGCCAGCTTCGTCATCACCGGGGCCGCGGACCGGATGGCTCAGTCGATCGAGCGGCTGATCTATCTCGACACGTTGATCCCGGAGAATGGCCGATCACTGTTGGATTTCTTTGCCGATGCCGGCGTCGACGCGGCGGCCTTCGGCGTGCCGAGCTGGCCGCCCTTCGTCGAGAAGCTGCGTTTCGACAGTGCGATCATCGACGCCCTGCCAAAGACGTACGTGCACTGCCTGCGCAGCCAGTTCCTGGTCATGACAGGTGCGGCTGTCGATCGCGTACAGTCACGGCTGGAGCAAGATCACTGGACGTACGCGGAAATCGAGGCGGACCATTACTGCATGATCAACGCGGCAGAAGACGTCGCCGGTGTCCTGACCGGCTCACAGATAGGCGTCTGACGTTAGGTCGGACTTCAACCGATCCGCCCGTTGGCCAATCTCGCGGCGCTCGGCATCGTCCTTACGGTCGAGGTTCTTCAACTGATAGCCCATGTGCCGCAGGCCCGAGATTCGCGGGCGGTTGCGGCCAAGAAAGTCCCAATAGAGCGTCGTGAACGGGCAGGCATCCTCGCCGGTCGCCTTCTTCGGATCGAACCGGCAGCCGGCGCAATAGTCGCTCATCCTGTTGATGTAGTTGCCCGAGGCGGCATAAGGCTTGCTGCCGACGATGCCGCCATCGCCATACTGGCTCATGCCCAGCACGTTGGGCAGCGAGACCCAGTCGATCGCATCGGCGTACATCGACATGTGCCAGCGATGCACCGCGTACGGGTGTACGCCCAGCAGCATAGCGAACAGGCCCAGAACCATCAGGCGCTGGATGTGGTGGGCATAGGCGTGGTCGACAAGCTGGCCGACGGCCTGCCGAAGGCAGTTCATCTCCGTCTCGCCGGTCCACATGAAGGCCGGCATGGGCAGAGTTGCATCGAGCGCGTTGAGGTCCCCGTAGGCCGGCATTTTCAGCCAATAGATGCCGCGCACATACTCCCGCCAGCCCAAAATCTGGCGAACGAAGCCCTCGACCGAGTTGAGTGGCGCACGGCCCGCGCGGTAAGCGTCGATCGCAGCCTCGATGGCCTCGCGCGGGTCGAGCAGATGAAGGTTCAGCACGCAGGACAGCCGCGCGTGGTAGAGATAGGGCTGGCCGCTGACCATAGCGTCCTGATAGCGGCCGAAATTCGGTAATCGATGGTCGATGAAATCGCGCAAGGCCGCCGATGCGTCGTCCCGCGTGACCGGATAGTCGAAATGGGCGAGCGTACCGGGGCTGGCGGCAAAGCGCCGTTCGACCATCGCGATGACGTCTCGTGTAATCCTGTCCGGCTGAAACGATTGGAGCGACCGGATAGCGCCGGGGCCGCCGGCGCCAAAGCTCTCGCGGTTGTCCTTGTCGAAGTTCCATTGGCCGCCCTCGGGCTCGTTCCCCGCCATCAGCACGTCGTGACGCCGCCGCATGTCGCGATAGAAGGTCTCCAGCCGCAGCGACCGGCGGCCCTCCGCGTGATCGCGGAAGGTGTCCAAATCGCACATGAAGTGCCGGTCGGCGCGGATCTCCAGCGGTACGTCTAGAGCCTTCGCCGCCTGCCGGATTGCCTGCTCCACGCGATGGTCGCCGGGCTTGGCCACAACCAGCTTCGCGGGCCGGGTCTCATGAACCAGGCGTTCAATCTCGGCGGCAAAGGTGCCCCGATTGTCCGCGTCGTCCAGCGTCGCGTAGTGAACCGTGCAGCCGCGCTCTTCAAGCGCCCGGCGAAAATGGCGCATTGCGGAGAAGAACAGGGCCAGCCGGATCTTGTGCTGCGGGATGTAGGTCGCCTCTTCGGCCACCTCCATCATCAGCACAGCGTCCGCCTTGGGATCAAAATCGTCGAACGCGGCCGAGCGGGCATCCAACTGATCGCCCAGCACCAGAACGAGGTGCCTTGTCTTGAGCTCAAGGTCTCGCGCCATTACCGGTGTGTCCTGCCAAACTACGCTTAGAGCGTGCTTAATACGGACGAGCGAGCCACGAAGATCATGGCGTATGCCGCTGAACGCCCACAGACCTTTCGTCAATGCAATCGGCGACCGCGACAACAAACGTTATGGAAGTTTCACGAAACTGTCATAGTGTCACGCGCTCTACAAACGTCGATATTCGGCGACGTACCAATGGGGAGGACTCGACATGAACATGAAACATCGCCTTGGACTGATGACCGGCATGGCCCTGGTCGCCTTGGCGCCGGCGGCGTCGGCGCAAGATGACAGCCTGACCTATTATTGTGCCGCGCAGGTCGAGTGGTGCGAGGCCATGGCTGCCGCGTTTACGGCGGAAACGGGCATTCCAGTCAACATGACGCGCCGCAGTTCCGGCGAGACCTACGCCCAACTGCTGGCCGAGCGTGACAACCCGCGCGGTGATGTTTGGTGGGGCGGCACCGGCGACCCGCACCTGCAGGCCGCCGAAGAAGGTTTGACCGCGGAATACCAGTCGCCGATGCTGGGCGAGTTGCAGGACTGGGCCGTACGCCAGGGCGAAACCAGCGGTAACAAGACGGTCGGCATCTACGCCGGTGGCCTTGGTTTCGGCTACAACACCGAACTTCTAGAGGGCGACGCGCCGGCCTGCTGGGAGGATCTGCTTGATCCCCGTTTCGAGGGCGAAATCCAGGTCGCCAATCCGAATTCGTCAGGGACCGCGTACACGCTGTTGGCCACGCTGGTCCAACTGCTGGGCGAGGATGAGGCGTTCGAATTCCTGGCCGCGATGCATCCCAATGTCAGTGAGTATACCCAGTCGGGCTCCGCGCCGATCCGGGCGGCGGCGCGCGGTGAGGCCACGATCGGCATCGTCTTCATGCACGACGCCGTGGCCCAAGCGGTCGAGGGTTTCCCGATCGCCGTCGTCGCCCCGTGCGAGGGCACCGGCTACGAGGTCGGCTCCATGTCGATCGTCGCCGACGGGCCTAACCCGGATGCGGCGCGCGCCTTCTACGATTGGGCGCTGAGCTCGGACGCGCAATCGATCGCCGCGACCGTGAACGCCTTCCAGGTGCCGTCGAACGTGAATGCGCCGACACCGCCGGAGGCGCCGAATCTCGATGAGATAACGCTGATCGACTACGACTTCGCGACCTACGGCTCGTCCGATACGCGCAGCCGCCTGCTGCAGCGTTGGGACGAGGAGATCGGCTCGCTGCCGTAATCCGCCGGTCGGATCGGCCGAATGGCTGAAGCGATCACGACTGGCCGGGGTCTTGACGGGCCCCGGCCGCGATCCGTCTGGCCGTGGCTTGGCCTCGTGGCGACGTTGCTGCTGCCGTGGTTCGGCACGCCTGACGGGCTGCTCGCCTTTGCCTGGCTGACCCACCCCTTTGCCAGCCAGAACCCAACCCTGCTCGACGCCGTCATCGGCGGTGCCTGGTGGTGGTTGCCGATGCCCGTGCTGTTCGTGCTGGCGGCCGCCCTGGACACGACCGACAGGGCCGGAACCGAACGCGCCAAGGGCCTGATTGCCGCCAGCGGCGCGGGGCTGGCGCTGTTGATCCTGGCCATCGTCGTCGATCCGTATCTGGCGCCCGCCGATGCTGATGGCAGGCCAGCCATGATTGCCCTGGGGCTCGGCACCTTCATCGCGGGCTTCTGCTTCATCGCAATCCTGGCGCGCGGCCTGGCCCAGCGCGGCGTTATGACGGGCGATGCCTTCGTCATCGGCTCGATCCTGTTCGTCGTCGCGCTGGTCGCCGTCCTGATCCTCTACCCCTTGTCGGAGGTCTTTCAGGCGGCGATCGTCGATCGCGACGGCACGTTGAGATCGACCGCGATTCTCAACCGGGTCACCAGCGACGCGGTTTGGGGTCTCGGCTGCCTTTGGGGCACCGCGCCGCAATGCGGCAGTGCCGTCAATTCGCTGTTTCTCGCCATCGTCGTCGGCTGCACCTCGACGCTTCTCGGCCTGTCGTTCGCCCTGCTGGTCAGCCGGACCACGCTGCCCGGCCGGCGCAGCCTGCGCATGCTGACCCTGCTGCCGATCGTAACGCCGCCTTTCGTGGTTGGCCTGGCCCTGATCCTGCTGTTCGGCCGGTCCGGCACGGTGACGCAATTCGTCGCCGACCTGCTGAATGTCCGGCCGACGCGTTGGGTCTATGGTTTTCCCGGGCTGGTTTTGGCCCAGACCCTGGCCTTCACGCCGCTGTCCTTCCTGGTCCTGATCGGCGTCGTCCAGGGCGTCAGCCCCAGCATGGAAGAGGCCGCCCAGACCCTGCGGGCCAGCCGCCGGCAGGCGTTCATGACCGTGACCCTGCCGCTGATCAGGCCCGGTTTGGCGTCGGCCTTCTTGCTGGCGTTCATCGAAAGCCTGGCGGATTTCGGCAATCCGATCGTCATCGGCGGCGGCTATCGCGTGCTGTCGACCGAGATCTTCTTCGCCATAACCGGCGCCCAGTTCGATCAAGGGCGGGCGGCGGTCCTTGGGCTGCTGTTGCTCAGCTTCACCCTGACCGCGTTTTGCCTGCAGCGCTATTGGGTCGGCAATCGCTCTTACGTCACGGTCACCGGCAAGGGCGATGGTGGCGCGCCGCTGACGCTGCCGCGCAGTCTGGCGATCCCGATCGCGGCCATCGCGCTGCCCTGGGCGTTCATCACACTGGTGATCTACGGGGTGATCCTGTTCGGTGCCTTCACCGAAATCTGGGGCCGCGACCACAGTCTGACGCTGCGCCATTTCGTGACTGCGTTCAACGTGGCGCTGACCGACCATGGCATCGTCTGGGCCGGTGGGGCCTGGAACAGCTTCTGGACCACGCTGTGGGTCTCGGCCCTGGCGGCGCCGCTGACGGCCGCGGTCGGCCTGCTGACCGCCTACATTCTCGCACGGCGACGCTTTCGCCTGCGCGGCGCCTTCGATTTCCTGACGATGTTGAGCTTTGCGACGCCGGGAACGGTGATCGGCCTGTCCTACGTGATGGCGTTCAACACGCCGCCGATCGAAATGACCGGCACCGCCCTGATCCTGATCCTGTCGTTCCTGTCGCGCAACATGCCGGTCGGGATCCGCGCCGGCATGGCCGCGATGGCGCAGATCGACCGGTCCCTGGACGAGGCGTCACTCACCCTTGGCGCCAGCACCTTGACGACCCTGCGGCGGGTCATCATGCCCTTGTTACGGCCAGCCTTGGTCGCCGCGCTGGTCTACAGTTTCGTCAGTGCCGTGACGGCAGTCAGCGCCATCGTCTTCCTGGCCAGCGCGCGGTATCACTGGGCCACGCATTACATCATCGGCCAGGTCGAAAACGGCCGCTACGGCATTGCGGTGGCCTATTGCGCCGTCTTGATCGTGTTGCTGATCGCGGTTGTCGGCCTGATCCAATGGGCGGTTGGCGGTGTGCGTATCCGGCGCCGGCCGGCCGCTATCGTGACCGGATGACAACAGGGGTCACCATGTCCGCTGAGAACGAGTCCAAGACCGCCGACATCGCAGAGGTGCGGTTCGACCGCGTCAGCAAACGCTACGGCGAGGTTGCGGCCGTGGACGCGATCGACCTCTCCGTGCCGGCGGGCGAACTGCTGACCCTGCTGGGCCCATCGGGCTGCGGCAAGACGACGACCCTGCGCCTGATTGCCGGTCTTGAGTTGGCCACCGAAGGGGTCGTCTTCATCGGCGGCAAGGACGTTACGCTTTTGTCTGCGGCCCAGCGCAACATCGCCATGGTGTTTCAGTCCTATGCCCTGTTCCCGCATCTGACCGTGGCGGAGAATGTCGGCTACGGCCTGCGGGTTTCGGGCACATCGAAACGCGTGGCGTTGGACCGTGCCCGCGCCACGCTGGAGCAGGTGGGCCTTACCGGCATGGACGCCAGGCTGCCGTCGGAGCTGTCGGGCGGCCAGCAACAGCGCGTCGCCGTGGCGCGGGCCCTGGTGCTGGAGCCGGAGGTGCTGCTGTTCGACGAACCGCTGTCGAACCTGGACGCCAAGCTCCGCCGCCAGGTCCGCCAGGACATCCGCGAACTGCAGCAGCGCCTGGGCATCACGACCGTCTATGTCACCCACGATCAGGAGGAGGCGCTGGCCGTGTCCGACCGCATCGTGGTCATGGACCATGGGCGGATCGCCCAAATCGGCACACCGCGCGACCTGTATGAGCGCCCGGCGAACGCCTTCGTCGCGACCTTCATCGGCGATGCGCGCCTGGTGGAAGGTCAGATCACCGCCGTCGAAAACGGCCAAGCGACCCTTCATGTCGGCCCGGCCGTCATAGAGATCCCAGAGCGCGGCGCCTCTGCAGGGCCGGTCGAGGTCGCGCTCAGGCCGGAGGCGCTGTTCCTGTCCACCGACGGGGTGGCTGACGGCTGCGTGCCGGGCGAGGTCACGTCTACCAGCTATCTCGGCAGCGTTGCCGAAGTGATGGCCAAGACCGAGATCGGCGATCTGTTGCTGCAGGTCGACCCCGATGCCATGCCGGCGATCGGCGCGCGCATTCAGGTGGGTATCCGCCCGAACCGGATCGCGCTGATCGGGTGAGCTAACAAGAGATTGCGCCGGACCCGGTTCTTGGGCGTATCATGGGTTCCCCGCCCACCCCTGCCGAAAGAGCCATGACGACCGTTGACGACCTCGGCGCCCTTCGGCTGCGCCTCGATCTGCACGGCGCTGCCGACGGGCCACTGGCGGGCCTGACCTTTGCGGTCAAGGACATGTTCGACGTCGAGGGCTTGGTGACGGGCGGCGGCAATCCCGATTGGCTGGCGACGCATGAGCCCGCAATCTCGACCGCGTCCTCGGTGAAGGCCTGCCTTGATGCAGGCGCACATCTGATCGGCATCGCGATCGCGGATGAACTGGCCTTCAGCCCGTTCGGCGAAAATGTGCATTACGGCACACCGCTGAATTCCGCCGCGCCGGACCGCGTTCCGGGCGGGTCGTCCAGCGGCTCGGCATCCGCAACGGCAGGCGGGTTGGTCGATTTCGCGCTGGGCACGGATACGGCCGGATCGGTGCGCATTCCCGCCAGCTATTGCGGCGTCTACGGCTTTCGTCCGACCTATGGCCGGGTTCCGATCGACGGCGTGCTGCCCCTATCGCCCAGCTTCGACACCGTCGGCTGGTTCGCCCGCGACGCCGACTTGTTGGCCCGCGTCGGCGATGTCCTTTTGGAGGCGGTTGATGCGGCCAGGCCGATCCGCCGCTTGCTGTGGCTGGATGACGCTTTCGAGTTGGCCGACGACAGTGTGCGGCCGTCCCTTGAGGCCGCGGCGCGTCGTGTCGAAGCGGCTTTGGTGCCGGCGGAGCACACGGTCTTGGATGAAGGACGCTATGCCGACTGGCTGGCCGCCTACAACGCCCTGCGCCCGCCGGAGGTCTGGGCCACGTTCGGTGACTGGATCAAAAGCACGAAGCCTCATTTCGGGTCCCGCACGGCGAAGCGTTTTGCGAATGTCGAACGCGTGGCGACGGCCGATACGACCGATGCGCGCCGGCTACGCGCGAACGTCGAGGCGCAGGTGGCCGACCTGCTGGGCGACGACACCGTGCTGATGCTGCCGACCGTACCGACCATCGCGCCGAAGAAAGGGCATGATGACGCGACGGCGGCGGCCTTGCGCGAAAACACCTTCCGGCTGTCCTGCCTGGCACCCTTGCTGGGCATGCCGGAAGTGACGCTGCCGTTGGCGACAGCCGACGGCGCCCCGATCGGACTATCCCTGCTTGGCCCCGCCGATGGCGACCGCATGCTGCTCGACGCGGCGCAGCGGGTTGCGATGGCTCAATGAGAGGTTCTCCATGGCACTAATCCGACCAGAAGCCGCTCGCTGGTGGGTACTGGCAGCGATGGCCTGCGTTCTTGGCCTGACGGTGCTCAACGAGACGGTGATTGGCGTCGCGCTAGACACGATCAGAACCGACCTTTCCATGTCCGTCGTGGCGTCGCACTGGGTGATCAACGCCTATCTGCTGGCATTCACTTGCCTGGTTGCGTTTGGCGGACGCCTCGGCGACATGATTGGCCTCAGCAAATCATTCTATATTGGCGCGGCGATATTTGCCGCGGCGGCTGCCGCGTCGGGTCTGGCTCAAAGCGGCACTTGGCTCATTGCCGCGCTCGCGGCACAGGGCGTCGGGGCGGCGATCATCTTCCCGAACTCAATCGCCACGATCAGCCGCGCCTTTCCTGGCGAGAATCGAGGGACCGCCTTTGGCATACAGGTCGCGATTGCAGCCTGCTTCATGGCGTGCGGTCCGCTGGTCGGCGGATTCTTCACCTCGGCGATCTCATGGCGCTGGATATTCTGGATTAACGTACCGTTGATCGCAGCGATCGTCCTGGTGGTACTGATGGCCAACCGACAGGATCCAAAGGACGACGGGCCAGCAAAAAAAACCTCATTCGACGGCGGCGGCTTTGTCCTGCTCGTCGTCGGTCTCTCCGCGCTCGTAATCGCGCTGATGCAGGGGCAGGAGTGGGGCTGGCTTTCACTACCGATCATCGCTTTGGCCGCCGGTGGTGCCGCGTTGATGATCGCGTTCGTCTTCCTAGAATTGAAGCTGAAGCAGCCGCTGATCGAGCTTCGCTTGTTGCGCATCAAGACCTTTACCGGCGGCAATCTGATCTTTGCCATGTTCCAATTCGACAAGATGGCAATCTTCGTTTTCGTGCCGCTGTTCTTGCAGCAGGTGCTGAACCGTTCTGCCATCGAGGCTGGGTTGGGCGTCATTGCTGCTGTCGTTCCGACATTGCTGACCTCGTATCTGTCAGGCCGCGCCACGGATCGGTTCGGAGCGAGGCGGCCGCTCCTAATCGCTCTGGTGGTCAATGGGTTAGCCGTATTGGGTATCGCCTATGGCGCTTACCAGTCGAGTTACGGCTGGATGGTCGGTCCATTGATCTTGTGGGGCATCTCTCTGCCGTTCATGGCAACGCCCTCGCGCAAGGCATTGATGAGCGCTGCGCCAGAGGACCATCAGGGCGAGGCAAGTGGCGTCAACATCACCATTCAAATGCTGGGCGGTACTGTTGGAATGGCGCTGTGCAGCACGGTCCTGCTGATCACCGGGTCTTATGCCATCACGTTTGCGATGACCGGCGTCCTGCTGCTGTTGTCCTTCATCATCGCCTGGGGAATGGTCGAGGTACCGGACCGGCGCGGTCAAGCGGGGGCGTAGTTCCAACCGGACATTCGCTACAAACGGTCCAGCAGCGGCGTGGGATCAAACCTTCGATCCAGCGCCCCGGCCGTCTGGCCACGGTCGCCGGCAAGCCTAGCAGCCACGAACGCCT
Source organism: Pseudomonadota bacterium (assembly GCA_039177555.1). Taxonomy (GTDB): domain Bacteria; phylum Pseudomonadota; class Alphaproteobacteria; order DSM-16000; family Inquilinaceae; genus JANQGH01. The sequence continues at coordinate 73,569 of JBCDFV010000013.1, forward strand.
CGGCAACCGCGCTGGGCGCGCCTCGCAGCAAGATCGACGCCTGGAGAAGCAGCGCATATGTCTCCACGAACCAGCGCGCTTCACTTTCGTGGAGGTCGCTGGACCAGCGGCTCGTTGGCCGATCCAGCGCAGCGTCATACAGCCCATGACAACCACGGGCGGCTTCTAGTTCCGCGACGAGGGTCTCCCGCGATTGCGGATCGCGTGCCAGAGTTCTCAAGACATCCAAGCAGATGACGTTGCCCGATCCCTCCCAGATCGAGTTGAGCGGCGCCTCGCGATAGAGCAGCGGCAGCGGGCTTTCCTCGACATAGCCCGCACCACCCAGACACTCCATGGCCTCGTAGACCAAGGACGGGCAGCGCTTGTTGGCGCTGTACTTGGCCAAGGCCACGGCCAGGCGGGCAAAGGATCGTTCGGCCTCGTCCGTGGCGCTGGCGTCGAAGGCGCGGGCGACACGCAGGCCCAGCGCCAGCGCGCCCTGCCAGTCCAGGGACAGGTCGCCGAGGACCGCCATCATCAGCGGCTGGTCGATCAAGCGGCGCTGAAAGGCCGTGCGGTTGCGGCACCACCAGGCGGCCTCGGCCAGTGCCGCGCGCATCAGGCCCGCCGGGGCCATCGCCGTGTCAAGCCGCGTGTGGTGCACCATCTCGACGATCGTCTTGACCCCGGCGCCCTCGTCGCCAAGCCGCTGGGCCCAGGCCCCGTGGTACTCGATCTCCGCCGAGGCGTTGGACCGGTTGCCCAGCTTGTCCTTCAACCGCATCAGATGGATGGCGTTGCGCGTGCCGTCCGGCGTCCAGCGCGGCGCCAGGAAGCAGGTGAGGCCGCCCGGGGCCTGCGCGAGGGTCAGGAACGCGTCGGACATGGGGGCGGAACAGAACCATTTGTGCCCGGTCAGGCGGTAGCCATCGCCGTCCGGTTCGGCGCGGGTCGTGTTCGCCCGAACGTCGGACCCGCCCTGCTTTTCCGTCATCGCCATGCCCATGGTTGCGCCAGATTTCTCCGCCGCCGGCCGCGACGTTGGATCGTAGGTGCGGGATAGCAGGCGCGGTCGCCACTCCGCCTCAAGGCCCGGATCGGCGCGAAGCGCGGGCACGGCAGCGTAGGTCATGGTCATCGGACAGCAAACGCCCGGTTCGATCTGCGACATAAGATAGACCATCGCCGCGTGAGCGACATGGCCGCCCGGGATGTCGCCCGACCAGGCGCGCGCGGCATAGCCGGCAGCGATGCCCCGGCCCAGCAAATCGTGATAGGCCGGATGGTAGGCGACCTCGTCGATGCGCCGCCCGCCGGCATCAAAGGCGCGCAGTTCCGGCGGGTAGCGATTGGCCAGGCGGCCTTGCTCGCGGGCCTCGGCACGGCCGATGTCGGCGCCGAACGCGGCCAGGTCGCCCGCATGGCCGTCGGCGCCCTCGCGCGCCACCGCCTCGCGCAGCGGCGCGTCGTCCTGCCAGAGATCAACGTCGCCGCGCGGCGGCGGCTGGTTGGTCACCTCATGCGTGTCGAGCACGCTGCGCGGATGGCGCGCCATGGCGGGCCGCCTCCGTTGCCGTCAGATCCGCCTCAGTCTGCGCCCTGGTGGCACAGACGCCAAGCAGATGCCGCACGGTTGGGCGCTAGAGATACCGGAACGACCAGTAGGCCAGCGATTCCTGGTCCAGCTCTTCAAGGTCGGCCGTGTCCTGCCACTCGCGGATCAGGCCGAAAAGGCCGCGCCGCTTCGGGTCCATGCTCATCATCTTCTCGTTCATGTGGCGCAGGCGCCGCACGAGCGTTTTCATGAACTCCGCCGCGCGTTCCGGGTCGTCCTGCAGCGCGCCCGTGAACTCGTCGTACGAGGTGACGGCGCACTTGGTGTCGGTCTTGGCAACCACGGTCGCGGAGCGCGGGCCGGGGTCGATCAGGCTCATCTCGCCGAAGATTTCGCCCTCGCACAGGGTTCCGAGGCTCTTCTCTTTCTTGCCCTCGCCAACCTTGATCTCGACCTCTCCTTCCAGGATCTGGAAGGCGGAATCACCCTCCTCGCCCTGCGACAAGATCTTTTCGCCAGCGGTGAATGTCTGGATGCGCACCGGTCGTACCCCCCGAAATTGAGCGAGAACTGAATGAATGCCGCGCGTCGCGCGATGCCCCGAAATCGCACGCTTTGCCGATCAGGTCCAGAACATCCGGGCATGACCGATCCGCCGATCGCGCGCGTGCAATCGAAACTTGACCGAAACCGCCTGGCTCGCAACCATCGCGGTCTCATCATCGGGAGATTCGAACCGTGAGCGATACCGCATCGCAACAAAGTGGCGGCCCGTCGGGCTATGTCGAGCCGGGCAAGGACAATGTCCAACTGATCTACATTCTCTACCTGGTCGGTTTCGTGATCGGCATCACGGTGCTGATCGGCGTGATCATGGCCTACATCAACCGGAGCCAGGCCTCCGGCTGGGCGCAAAGCCATTACACCTACCTGATCAGAACCTTCTGGATTGGGCTGCTGTACGGCATCGCCAGTTTTCTCCTGGCGTTCATCATCATCGGTTTCGCCACCGCGGTTCTAACGGCCATCTGGATGATCATCCGCTGTGTTAAGGGCCTGCAGTTCGCGGGGCGGCGCGACCCGGTGCCCAATCCGGAGACCTGGCTCTGGTAAGCGCCGCCGCACAGACCGACCGACCCTAAACCGGTATCAGTGGCGTGCCCAGGAACCAGCCGATGCCGTCGGCGACAAAGACCAGGCCGAACGCGATCATCAGGAAGATGACGGCACGACGGCCCCAGCGGCTGAGAAAACCTCTGGCGCGGTCGAGAAAGGCCTGACTGCGTTCCCCAAACACCAGGCGCAAAACGACGATGCCGATCAGCGGCGCGACGAACACGACGTTGTAAAGACCGACCAGCACCACCGACTGAACGGACGACAACCCGCTTCTGATGATCAGATCGATGCCAGCGAGATAGGGCACCGCCCCTGGTATGCCGACCACGGCCATGACGACGCCGGCGACGAACGCCTCAGCGCCGGTCATCGCGGACGGTGTCGGCTTTTGCTTTTCCTTTTTGCCTCCGCGGCGTCGTGCCATGCGGATGCCCAGGAAAACAAGCACAAGGCCGACAATGATCTCGAAGATCAGTTCTTCGGCGTTGGGGTGCTGCCAGACGCGCAGTACGTAGGCATCAATGGCATCAAACGCCTGGCGCAAGCCGAACAGGATCAGCAGGCCGACGACGACGTAAGTCACGAAGATCCCCGAAACCATCGCCAGGCTGCGGCCGACCGGGTTCGGCCCGCTGAGCAGGATGACCAGCGGCACGATGCACAGCGGAATGATCGACGTGCTGTCCAACAGCGCAATGGGCAGCAGTATGAGGAAGACACTAAGCATGGTGCGCGCCCCCTGCGTCCTGGCCAGTCCGCATCACGGTCACCCGCGCTTGGCGATCACGAAGCGTGTCACGTCGCCGTCCACCGTTACGGACAGCAGAAGGTGACCCGTCGCCTCGCAGAAGGCTTCGAAATCCTTGTGCGCGGCGGGGTCGGTGGTCAGCACCTCCAACTGCTCGCCCGCCTGCATGCCCGTCAACGCCTTGCGCGCCTTCAAGACGGGCATGGGACAGATCAGGCCGGTGGCGTCCAGATGCCGGGTCATCGCGGCGGTCCTTCGTTACGGTTCGCCAGGCCCCTGACCCCGGCAACGATCAGCAGACACCAGCCAATGATCATCAGGGTGCCGCCCACCGGCGCGACGGCCCCCAGCCAGCGCAGATCCGTCAGCGCCAGAAGGTAGAGCGCGCCGCCGAAGATGAAAGCACCGAAAAACAGGGCCAAGGCCGCCGCGTTCACCAAACGCCCGGCAGGCGCCGGCAGGGCCGCCAGCCCGACCAGGGCGGCGGCATGGATCAACTGATACCGGCTGGCGGTGTCGACCCAGCCAAGCGCCTCAACGGACAGGACATCGCCAAGGCCGTGGGCGCCGAACGCCCCGAACGCCACCGCCAGCGCGCCCAAGACGCCCGCCAGAACAAGAAACCGTCCTTGCACGTCAGGCGGCCCTAACCCAGCAGCAGGGCATCGTCGTCCAGTTCCTCGCCGCGCACCTTGGTGAACAGCTCGACCAGGTGGGGCACGTCCAACGCCTCGCGCTCGGCACCGGAAACGTCGAAGACGATCTTGCCCTCGTGCAGCATGACCGTGCGATCGCCATAGTCGAGCGCCTGGCGCATGGAATGCGTGACCATCAGGGCGGTCAAATTGAACGACTCGACAAAGCGGCGCGTCAGCTCCAGGACAAAGGCGGCGATGCGCGGGTCCAGCGCGGCCGTATGCTCGTCCAGCAGCAGGATGCGCATGTCGGCCAAGGTCGCCATCAGCAGGCTGACCGCCTGGCGCTGGCCGCCAGAAAGCTGGCCCATGCGATCGCCCAGACGGTTCTCAAGCCCGAGGCCCAGTTCCGCCAGCCTTTCCCGAAAGCTGTCGCGGCGGACATGGGTCAAGGCGGCACCCAGACCGCGCCGGCTGCCCCGCGCCGCCGCCAAGGCCATGTTCTCCTCGATCGACAGCCCCTCGCAGGTGCCGGCCATGGGGTCCTGGAACACCCGGGCGACCATCCCGGCGCGGCGCGGTGCCGGCCAGGTGGACACGTCGGTTTCATCGATCACGACCCGGCCGCGTTCCAGGGGGGCATCACCGGTCAACACGTTCAGCAAGGTGGACTTGCCCGCACCGTTCGAGCCGATGACGGCGACGAACTCGCCCGCCGGAATCGACAGGTCGATGCCGCGAATGGCCTTGGTTTCAAGCGGCGTGCCGCGCGCGAAGGTGACGTGAATGTCGCTGAGCGAGATCATGACTTGCCCCCCCGGATCAGCGACTTCAGCGGGTTGCGCACGCCGGGCAGGATCAGCGCCACGATGACAAGAACGGCGGTGACGAGTTGCAGGTCGGAGGCCTCCAGCCCCAGCGCCGGCGTGTTGAGGGCCAAGGCCAGGGCGACCCGGTAGAGGATCGAGCCGATGACGCAGGCGGTCAGAATGATCAGCATCGCGCGGCTGCGGAACAGGGTTTCGCCCAGGATGACGGCGGCGAGGCCGACCACGATCGTGCCGACACCGCTGGTGACATCGGCAAAACCGTTGGTCTGGGCGAACATGGCGCCGGCCAGCGCGACCAGCGCGTTCGACAGCGCCATGCCGGTGTAGATCTGGCCGCTGGTGGCGATGCCCTGGGCACGGGCCATGCGCGGATTGGCGCCCGTGGCACGCATGGCCAGGCCAAAGTCGCTGACCAGAAAACGCCAAAGCAGCAGAACCACGATGACCAGCAACACGGCGAGAAAGATCGGCTTCACCTCCGCCTGCGTCAGGCCGAGATTGTAGAACGGCGTCAACACCGTTTCCTGCTGTAACAGGGCGACGTTCGGCCGGCCCATGATGCGCAGATTGATCGAGTAGAGCGCGATCATGGTCAGGATGCTGGCCAGCAGGTGCAGGATGTTGAAGCGCACGTTCAGGAACGCGGTGACCAGGCCGGCGCAGGCCCCGGCCACCATGGCAATGGCCGTCGCCAGCCACGGATTGACGCCGCTGACGATCAAGGTCGCGGTTACGGCGGCGCCCAGGGGAAAGCTGCCGTCAACCGTCAGGTCCGGAAAGTTCAGAATTCGAAAGGATAGGAAGACGCCGAGAGCAACGAGCGCGAAGACGAGCCCGATTTCAATCGCGCCGAGGAACGCGAACGTACTCATGGCGGCACCGTCCTGAAACTCCTGGGGAACAAGAGACCGCCGACAGACATGCCGGCGGTCCCGTTGATCAAGCTCTCACGCTATTCGACGATCGTCGTAGCGCGATCCATCACGGCCGGCGGGATCTCGATGCCCATGGCCTCGGCCGCCGCCGGATTGACGAACAGGTCGGAACCCGACGCGATGGTGACCGGGATCGACCCCGGATCTTCGCCGTTCAGGATGCGCAGCACGATGTCACCCGTCTGCCGACCGATCTGATAGTAATCGAAGCCGACCGTGGCGACCGCGCCGCGCTCGACGCTGTCGGTATCGCCGGAGAACACCGGCAAGTTGGCGTCCTGTCCGACGGACAGCACCGCCTCCAGCGCCGAAACGATCGTGTTGTCGGTCGGCACATAGATCAGATCCGCCTCGCCGACCAGGCTCTGGGCCGCACCCAGGACGTCGGCCGACCGCGGGGCCGCCGCCTCGACAACGTTAAAGCCCCATTCAGGCGCCATTTCGCTCAGGGTCGTGACCAGCGTGACCGCGTTGGCCTCGCCCGGATTATACGGCACGCCGATCCGCGTGGCGTCGGGCATGAACTCACGGATCAGGTCCAGATGGTCGGCCAAGGGCGACATGTCGGACAGGCCCGTGATGTTGCCGCCAGGCGCATCCGGGTCGCTGACCAGTTGCGCGCCGACGGGATCGGTCACCGCCGTAAAGACGATGGGCATATCCTGGGTCGCGGAGGCCATGGCCTGGGCCGACGGCGTAGAAATCGGCACCAGGACGTGATGGCCCTGGCCGACGAACTGGCGCGCGATCTGCGCGGCCGTGGCCGGATTACCCTGCGCGCTTTGATAGATGAAGGTGAGGTTCTCGCCCTCGGTGTAGCCATTCTCGGTCAGCACATCGAGAACGCCATCGCGGGCGGCGTCGAGGGCCGGATGCTCAACGATCGCCGTGACGGCGACGGATGCGTCGTCTTGCGCCAGTGCGAGACCGGTCGAAAGACACATTCCCGCCACTGCGCCCATTACGGACATGCCGCGCGCCGCCTTGCCAATAAAAGCCATGAAACTCTCCCTAGTTGAGGACCTTGTCATCGGTTTGTGGGGGATTAGGCGTTGCGCGGCCGCTATCGTCAAGCGATCCCGTCAGTCTAGCGTGAACTCAATGCCCTGCGCCAAGGGCAATTCCGTCGAATAATTCACCGTCTGCGTCTGTCGACGCATATAGGCCTTCCAGGCGTCGGAGCCGGATTCGCGGCCGCCGCCGGTTTCCTTCTCGCCGCCGAACGCACCGCCGATTTCCGCGCCCGATGGGCCGATATTGACGTTGGCGATGCCGCAATCGCTGCCGATCGGCGACAGGAACGTTTCCGCCTCGCGTACATCGCCGGTGAAGATGCACGAGCTGAGGCCCTGCGGCACGTCGTTGTGCAGGGCGATCGCCTCGTCCAGGTCGCTGTACTTCATGACATAAAGGATCGGCGCGAAGGTCTCGTGGCGGACGATGTCCGTCTGTGAGGGCATCTCGACGATGGCCGGGCGCACATAGACGCCGCCTTCCGGTACGCCGTCGGTCACCCGGTCGCCGCCATGGACCGTGCCGCCGTCGGCCCTAGCCGTCGCCAAGGCCTCCGCCATCCCGTCCGCCGCCGCCGCGTCGGTCAGCGGGCCGACCAGGGTGCCGGCCTCAAGCGGATTGCCGATGGGGATCTTCGCATAGGCGCCGATCAGGGACGGCAACAGGCGGTCATAGATGCCGTCATGCACGATCAGCCGGCGCAGGCTGGTGCAGCGCTGGCCGCAGGTGCCAACCGCGCTGAACAGCACCGCGCGCACGGCGAGTTCAAGATCGGCGCTTGGGGCCACGATCATGCCGTTGTTGCCGCCCAGTTCCAGCAGCGACCGGCCCAGCCTGGCGGCGACGCGCGGCCCGACCTCGCGGCCCATGCGGGTGGAACCGGTGGCGCTGATCAGCGGCACCTTCGGGCTGTCGACCAGCCGTTCGCCGATTTCGCGCGGGCCGATGATGACCTCCATCAGGCCCTCGGGCACTTCGCCGAACGCTTCCGCCGCGCGCCGGAACAGGGCCTGGCAGGCGAGCGCGGTCAGCGGCGTCTTCTCCGACGGTTTCCAAATCACCGGATCGCCGCAGACGAAGGCCAGCGCGGCGTTCCACGACCAGACCGCGACCGGGAAGTTGAAGGCGCTGATGACGCCGACGGGGCCAAGCGGCTGCCAAGTCTCCGCCATGCGATGGCCCGGCCGTTCGGACGCGATGGTCAGGCCATAAAGCTGGCGCGACAGGCCAACGGCGAAGTCGCAGATGTCGATCATCTCCTGCACTTCGCCAAGGCCTTCCTGCAGGATCTTGCCCATCTCCAAGGTCACGAGCTGGCCGAGCAGGCCCTTATGCGCGCGCAGTTCCTCCCCGAACAGGCGCACCAACTCGCCACGGCGCGGCGCGGGGACCGTGCGCCAAGCCTTGAACGCGGTTTCCGCTCGATCGATCGCGGCGTCGACCTCCTCCGGCTCGTGATCGGTCAAGGCCGCCAGTTCCGCGCCGTCGATCGGCGAGCGCACGATGCGCGGTCCGCCGGTGATCTGGCGCTGGTCGACACCTAGCGCGGACAGCAAATCCTGCAATTCCATGTCGCTTACTCCGTGACGACGCCGCGTCGCCCAACCGATGATCCCCAATGATCCAAGCCCGGCCATGGATAGCCCCGGCTCAGGGCCGCCGGCAAGGGGACAGTTAGCGGCCGTCTGTTTCGCCTTTACCCCACAGCCAGGCGGCGCCGCGCACACCGCTGCTGTCGCCGTGTTTGGACTGGCGCACCGGCGTCGCCACCTCGCCGCCAAAGACCCACTGCGGCAGCAGCTTCGGCATGGCATCGTAGAGGCGCTCAATATTCGACATGCCGCCGCCGAGAACGACGACATCCGGGTCCAGCACATTGATCACGACCGCCAGACCGCGCGCCAGTCGGCTTTCATAGCGGTCGAGCGTGGCCAGGGCTTCCTTCTCGCCATCCATGGCGCGGACCATGATCGCAGAACCGGGGATACGGTCCCCGACCACCTTGGCATAGTCCTTTTCGAAGCCGGTGCCCGAGATGTAGGTCTCAAGGCAGCCCTTCTTGCCGCAATAGCAGGGCGGCGGGGGGTCATCCTCTGGCCCGGCCCAAGGCAGCGGAATGTGCCCGAACTCGCCCGCGATGGCGTTCTGGCCGGTATGGGCCCTGCCGTTTATCGCGATGCCCGCACCGGTGCCGGTGCCGATGATCACGGCGAACACCACCTCCGCCCCGGCCGCCGCGCCGTCGACGGCTTCGGAGACCGCCAGGCAGTTGGCGTCGTTGGCGCAGCGCACCTCGCGCCCCCAAGCCGCCATCAGGTCCTTATCGAAGGTGCGGCCGATCAGCCAGGTCGAGTTGGCGTTCTTGACCAGGCCGGTTTGCGGCGAGATCGCGCCGGGCATGCCGATGCCCAAGGTCGCGGAGGTGCCGAGCTCGCTCTCGAACGAGCGAGCCAGCTCAATGATCGTCCGGACGGTGCCGTCATAGTCTTCCTTGGGCGTGGAGACGCGGCGCCTTATGCGTTCCTGCCCGTCATCGTCCAGCGCGATGCCCTCGATCTTTGTGCCGCCTAGGTCAATTCCGATGCGCATGCGCCGCCGTTCCCCCGCTTCAAGAAGCCTTTTGCGGCCTACTTAGCAAGCGTTGCGGTCCAGGGCAAAAGCTAGATCGGCGCAAAAAGGTGCCAGGGAACCGCCGAACGCCTATATAGATCGCAGCTTTGAGCGATCGCCGAAGAGCAACGAGACAAGACGGGGACTGTCATGAGCGAAACGCCCAACCCGACCGCGGCCCAGACAACAACGCAAACCGCAACCGCGACCCAGACCGCCACCATCGCCTCCATGCCGCCCCTGACACCGGCGCCCACCGGCGACGTGGTGCCCTATGAGCAGGCGGAGGGCGTGGACAAGAGCAAGATTGAAGAGCTGATCGTCGGCATCGACCTGACGGACGCCCAATCGATCATCGGCTTCGGCGCCAAGGCGCAAAGCGATTTGCGCTCTGTCACCGGCCAGATGCTGGACGGGGTGCGCAATAAGGAGGCGGGCCAGGCGGGCAAGGTTCTGAACGAAGTGGTGCTGAGCGTGCGCGGCTTCGACCTGTCCGGCCTGTCGGAAAAGCCCGGCTTTCTGGCCCGCCTGTTCGGCGCCGCCAAGCCGCTGGCCCGGGTATTGCAGCGGTATGAGACCGTGCAGCGGCAGATCCACGGGCTGCGCACGAACCTGGAGCAGCACAAAGACGATTTGTTGCGCGACATCATCATGCTCGACCGGCTGTATGAGAGTTCGCTGGCCTATTTCCACGATCTGGAGCTTTACATCGCCGCCGGCGAGGAAAAGCTGCGCCGGGTCGAGGCCGAGGAGATCCCGGCCGCCCGCCAGGCCGCCGAGGGCGACGACCCGCTGAAATCGCAAGCCTTGCAGCGCCTGATCGCCGCCAAGAACGATCTTGAGCGCAAGGTCCACGATCTGAAGCTGACCCGGCAGGTGACCATGCAGTCCCTGCCCTCAATCGCGCTGGTCCAAGACAACGACAAGTCGCTGGTGACCAAGATCGACAGCACCGTGGTCAACACCATCCCGTTATGGGAGGTGCAGATCGCGCAAGCGGTGACCCTGCATCGCTCGCAGCAGGCCGCCGGCACGATCCGCAAGGCCAACGACCTGACCAACGAGCTGTTGGAGGCCAACGCGGCCAACCTGAAGACCGCGAACGCGGAGATCAGGCGCGAGATCGAGCGCGGCGTCTTCGACATCGAGAGCATCAAGAAGGCCAACGCCGACCTGATCTCCACGATCGAGGAAAGCGTGCAGATCGCCGAGGAAGGCCGCCAACAGCGTCAGAACGCCGAGCGCGAACTGCAGACCGCCGAACAGCAACTGCGCGACGCCCTGGAAAAGGCCAGTTAGCCGATGGCGGCGGCCACGGGGGCGCTTGCCGCTCGGGCGGGACCGCGGATTCCCTATTTCGGCGCCGCTTTGGCTCTGATTCTGCCGCCTTTCGGCTGATCATGCGGCGGGCATGACCGAAGCGATCACGCCCACCCGGACGCGCCGACGGGGCTATTGGCGCTGGCTGCTCTACCTGCTCGCCCTGCCCTTCGGCCTGGTTGCGCTTTACTTTCTCGCCGTCTTCGTCTTCGCCCGCATTCCGGTGAATGCGGACTTTCAAAGCGCGCCGGGCGGCATTCCGGTGATTGTCGCGGACAACGGCATCCATGTCGACCTGATCGTGCCGATCGTTGCCGGCGGGCACGACTGGCGCGAGGTGTTCGATCCGGCGATTGCGCAGATGGGGCCGCAGCTCGGCCAGATGGCGACCCATGTCGGCATCGGCTGGGGCCATCGCGATTTCTACGTCAACACGCCGACCTGGGACGACATGACGATCGGCACGGCGGTGCGCGCCGTGATGGGCATCGGCGGCTCCGTCATGCACATCAAGTACGGTGCTGCCCGGTTCGACCCGGAGAACAACGTCTTCATCCTGCTGCCGGAGGACGATTACCAGGCGCTCGTCGACGGCATCGTCGACACGGCCGTGCTGGACGAAAACGGCCAGGCCGTGCCGCTGGGCGTTGCCGGCCATATGGAGACCGACGCCTTTTTCCAAGCCCATGGGCGCTACAACGCGCTTTACACCTGCAACAATTGGGCCTCGTCGGTTCTGGCGGCGGCCGGCGTGCGGGTGCCGCTCTGGAGCCCGTTTTCCGGCGCCATCATCGACCAGCTTCGGGTCTCAACCTCCGGCTGACGCGCCTTGGAGCCCGTCTGCGGAAGTGGCGCACGGATGAACGGCGATTATTTTCACTGTTGACATAGCGTCCAGTGGTTATTTTCATAGCGCATGTCTTTCGCGTCTGTCTTCGAAAAGGTGCGTGGCCGGCTGATCGTGTCGTGCCAGCCGGTTGCCGGCGGGCCGTTCGACCGGCCGGAAGTCGTGGCCGATTATGTGCGCGCGACGACGGACGGCGGTGCCGCCGGCTTTCGGATCGAGGGCGCGGCCAACATTCGTGCCGCCCGCGAGGTGACCGATCGGCCGTTGATCGGCCTGATCAAGCGGCCGTTTGGCAACAATCCGGCCTGGATCACAGGCACCACGGACGATGTCACCGCCGTTATCGGGGCGGGCGCCGACATCGTCGCCATCGACGCCACGATCGGCGCGCGGCCGGCACCGGTTGACGACCTCTTTGCCGCTGCCCATGCGCTGAACAGGCCGGTTCTGGCCGACATCTCGACACTCACCGAGGCGCAAGCGGCGGCCGAGAGCGGCGCCGACGCGGCCGCAACAACGCTGAGCCTGGATTGCACGGACACCAGCGGCCGGCCCTGCCCCGACCTTGCCCTCATCCGCGATGCGGCGGCGACGCTGTCCATACCGGTTGTCGCGGAGGGCAATGTCAGGACGCCGGCGGACGCCATGGCGGCCCGCAAGGCGGGGGCGTGGGCCGTTGTCGTCGGTTCGGCGATCACCCGGCCGGAATTCGTCACTAGCTGGTTCGCCGAGGCGCTGACCGAGGCCGACCAGAAGCATCAAGCCCATCGATCACAAACAGGGAGTAAGTGAGATGAAGCGGAGATTTATCGGAGCATCGGCATTCGCCTTGGCCGCCGTCCTTGGCGCGCAGGCCGCACAGGCAGACGTCACATTGCTGTTCTGGCCGGGGCCGGAAAGCGACGCCATGCAGGCCGTCATCGATGCCTTCAACGAAGGCCCGGGCCAGGAGCTTGGCTTCGAGGTCGACCAGTTGCTGTTCAGCCGGCAAGGCTTTTTCGACAAGGAGTTGGCGGATCTCGCCGCCGGCAGCACGGAGTTCGACCTGGCGCTGGTCACGACCTATACACTCGGCCGCTACGCACCGTTTCTGGAGCCGCTGGACCCGTATCTCGATCCCGGCGTCGCCGACCATTTCGCCCCGGTGGCGCTGGACAGCCTGTCGGCCGACGGCTCGATCTACGGCATTCCGACCGACATCAGCGTGCATTTCGCCTTTTACCGCACCGACCTGATCGACGAGTTGATGAACAACCCGGACTGGCAAGCGCGCTATAGCGAGATCGCGGCGGAACATCTGGGCGCGGCGCGCGATCCGGTCGATCCCGGCGACTGGACCTGGGACGACTACATCGCCACGGCCCTGTTCTTCACCCAGTCGATCAATCCGGATGCACCGACCCAGTTCGGCAGCGCGCTGCAGCTTCAGAACCTGATCTTCAACATCATGATCTGGCAAAGCACGCTGGTCTCCAACGGCGGCAACTGGATGGACGATGATGGCAACATCACCATCGACAGCGACGCGGCCCGCCGTGGCCTGGAGATCTATCAGACCATCATCGATGCCGGCGCCACACCGCCGGGCAGCCTGTCGTATGAATTCGCGGAGGCCAATGCCGCCTTCGGCACCGGGCGGGCCGCCACGACCCTGCAGTGGAACGCGGCCTTCAACATCGTCAACGACCCGGACGAGTACCCGGAGACGGGCGGCCTGGTCGGCATCGCGCCCATGCCGGCGGGCCCGGAAGGCCACCGCACGCACAGCCACAGCCTGGGCATCGGCATGAACGCGGCGTCTGAGAACAAGGACCAGGCCGGCCAGTTCCTGAACTATCTCGCCAGTATCGAGGCGCAGGAGGTCTATGCGGCGGCCGGCGGCACACCGGCGGTGCCGAGCATCCTTGAGGGCATGTCCGACCAACGGCCGGAATTCCCGCTGATCGGCCAGTTCGCGGCCGACTATGGCTTCGTCATCAATGGCGGCACGGCGGCCTATGCGGTGCCGGTCTACGAGGTCCTGGCGCAGGAGTTCTCGGGCTATTGGTCGGGCCAGACCGACATCGACACGGCGTTGAGCCAGGCCGCCAGCGGCATGGCCGAAGCGATGGCCCAATAGCGCCGGCCAATGGTTGCGCCCGCCGGATGGCCACGGCCTCTGGCGGGCGACCGACGCGCCGTTCAAGGGCGAAGCGCCATGCATCGACGCCGTGAGGCCTGGTGGCTGATCGCCCCGCTGGCGATCTTCATGGTCATCTGGCTGGGGTTCCCGTTTCTTTCCAACCTCTACTACTCGCTGTCCGACGTCACGTTCGAGACGTTGAGCAGCCCGACGCTGACCGGTTTCGATAACTTCGTCGACGCGGCCGGCAGCGCGGCCTTTTGGCAATCGCTATGGTTCTCGCTGCGCTTTGCGGTGATTGCGACCACGGCCCAGATCATCATCGCGCTAACCCTGGCGATCGCGCTGCGGCCGCTGTTGGAGCGCTATCGGTTTCTGCTGGCCATCCTGATCCTGCCGCTGATGATCTCGCCGGCGCTGATGGGCATCATGTACAAGCTGATGCTGAACGAGTTCGTCGGCGTCGTGCCCCAGTACCTGGCCCTATTCGGCCTTTATCCGAACCTGTTGGGGCCGGATTGGGTGGTCACGGTGGTGATCGCGATTGAGGTTCTGCAATGGACACCATTCGCGCTGTTGCTGCTGCTGACGGCGTTGCAGGCGATCCCCGATGAGCTGCTGGACGCCGCCTATGTCGACGGCGCCAAGCCGCGCGATCAGGTCCGCCGCATCGTGCTGCCCCTGATGGGGCCGGCGATCGCGATCACGGCGTTCATCCGGTTCATCGACAGTTTTCGGGTGTTTGACCACATCTATGTGCTGACCGGCGGCGGCCCGGGCACGCTGACCACCAGCTCGAGCATCTTCATCTATCGGGCGTTCTTCCAGCAGGGCCGGCTGGGCTTTGCCATCGCCTCGTCGCTGATCCTGATGGCGTTTTCCCTGCTGCTGCTTTGGGCAACCATGCGCTATGTGCTGAAGGGTGCGCGGACATGAGCCGGAAACGAGACCCCGGCCCTATCGGCTGGACCTGGCGCTGGGTGTTGTTCATCGTCGCCGCGCTGATCTTGAACCTGCCCGTCGTGTTCACGGTTTTCACATCGTTCAAGACCAACGCGGACATCAACGCCTCGCCGCCCGTCTGGCTGTTCGCGCCGACCTTGCAGCACTATGCCGAGGTGCTGACGACGCCGACCCTCAACTTCCCGCGCTATCTGATGAACAGCTTCGTGCTCGCCGCCGCCGGCACGGCGATCGCGCTGGTCCTGGCCGTCCCGGCCGCCTACGCCATCGTGCGCATGAAGTTCGGCGGCGGTACGATCGTGCCGATCGTCCTGATGCTGCGCACCCTGCCCTTGGTGATCTTCGCGATCCCCTTCTACTTCATGTTCCAATGGCTGGGCCTGTTGGACACCAGGCTTGGCCTGTCGATCATCGCGGCGATCATCAACCTGCCCTTCGCGTTGTTGTTCGCGATCGCGATGGTGCGCGACCTGCCCTATGAGATCGAGGAGGCCGCAAGGGTGGACGGCGCCAGCATCGGCATGCTGCTGTGGCGCATCGTGATACCGTTGGGCCGGCCGATGCTGATATCGATCGCGATCTTGAGCTTCATCTATGCCTGGAACGAATTCCTGTTCGGCCTGATCCTGACGACAAGATCGGCCACGCCGGTGACCGTCGGCGCGACCCTGTTCGCGACCTCGTTCGGCATTCGCTGGGGCCCGACCTCGGCGGCCATGGTGCTGTCCCTGCTGCCGCCGATGTTGGTTGGGCTGGTCTGCTTTCGCTATCTGACCAGGGCACTGACCGCCGGCGCGATCAAGGGATGAGCAACCCGTCGCCTAACGGCCTGTTCGCGCGTCTCAGGGCCAGCATGGATGGCTGGCCGCCCCAGATGGCGCGGGTCGCGCGCTATGTGCTGGATCAGCCGGACACGGTCGCGCACCAGACGATCACGGATCTGGCGGAGGCGTCGCAAACCAGCGAGGCGACGATAACGCGCCTGGTGCGCTCGGCCGGGTTCGACGGTTTCGCCAGGTTCCGCCTCGCGGTCGCCCTGGAACTGGCGCATCTGGCCCAGGACCAGCCGGCCGCCGATCCGATCCGCGCGCCGATCGACACCATGGCCGAGATGGCGATCGCGGCCTTGAAAGAGACCGCCTCGTTGCAGGCCGACGACGTCATCGAACGCGCCGCCGATATGCTGGCCCGCGCGCGCCGTGTGGACGTGTTCGCCGTCGGCAACAGCACACCGATCGCCGAGCATATGTCGATCAAGCTGTTGCGCGCCGGCGGCACCGTGCTGCGCTATGACGACGCCCATGTCTCGGTTATGGCCGCGAGCACGCTGACCCCTGACGACGTCGCGGTCTGCGTCTCCAGTTCCGGCGCGACCCTGGACGTGATCCGACCGGCCGAGCATGCGCGCAAGGGCGGCGCCTCGGTCATCGCGATCACCAACCAGGCCCGGTCGAAGCTGTCGCAGCTCGCGGATATCACCCTGGTGGCCGCCAATCCCGAAGGCCCGCTCACCGGCGGCGCCCTGCCGTCCAAGATCGGCCAGATGCTGATCGTGGACGCCTTGCTTGCCACCCTGCTGGAACGGTATCCGGAGCGCTTGGAGGCCTTCGAACGCAGCGCCGAGGCGATCATTGACCGCACCGCGTGAGCTGAGCGCCGCGACGCGCCCCGTCCTCGCCTTTGACATCGGCGGCACCAAGATCGCCGCGGCACTGATCGTCGATGGCGCCATCGAAGAGCGACGGCAGGTCGCCACCCCGACGTCCGGCCAACCGGAGGATTGGCTCGCCGCCATGGTCGGCCTGGCGAGGGACTGGCAAGGCCGCTTCGACGCGGTCGGCGCTGCCGTCACGGGCATCGTACAGGACGGGCAATGGCGCGCGCTCAACCCGACCATCCTGCCCGTCCCCGCCGGCTACCCGTTGGCGGACCGGTTGCAGGCAACCTTCGGCCGCCCGATCCGTCTGGTCAACGACGCCCAGGCCGCCGCCTGGGCCGAGTTCGAGGCGCGGTCGGGCATCCGCTCGCTGCTGTTCGTCACCGTGTCCACCGGCATCGGCGGCGGCCTGGTGACGGACGGCAAGCTGGTCGAGGGGGCCCACGGCGCGGCGGGCAGCATGGGCCATGTCCTGGTCAAGCCGGTCGGCGGCAGGCGCTGCGGCTGCGGCGCCATCGGCTGCATCGAAACCGAGGCCAGCGGTGCCGCCCTGAAGGCGCGGGCGGCCGAGACCTTGGGTGTCGAGATAGAGGTGCCCGAGCTGTTCGAGCGGGCGAGGACAGATGCGAGGGCGGCCGTCCTTATCGACGACGCGCTCAACCTGCTGGGCCAGGCCTTGCTGTCGGCGCGACGGCTGTGCGACCCGGATCTGATCGTCATCGGCGGCGGCATTGGCCTGCGTGCCGACGTCTTGGCCGAGCTAAAGTCGATCTGCGGCCGCCTGGCGCCGGACTTCCCCGTCCCAATCGAGGCGGCGCGCCAGGGTGCTGACGCCGGGCTGGTCGGCGCCGCCCTGCTGGCTGCCAGGCGTTAAGGCCTCGCCCGCTCGGTCAACGCTTCGTCGAACGCCCGCAGCCGGTCCTGCACCAGGCCGAACAGGGTGCCGGGCGGGAACGCGCCGTCGGCATCCGGTGACCCTGCGGGCAGGCCGGTGAACAGTTCGACCGCGTCCTCGATCCGGTCGACCGTGTAGACGTGGAATCTGGCGTCGGCGATCGCCTCGGCGACATCGTCCTCCAAGACCAGATGGATCGCGTTGGTGGCAGGCACCACGACGCCCTGCTGGCCGGTCAGGCCGCCCTCGGCCTTCAGGCAGGTGCGGTAGAAGCCCTCGACCTTGTGATAGGCGCCGCCGATGGTCTGGGCGTCGCCGCGCTGGTTGACCGAGCCCGTGATCGCGAGGTCCTGGCGCAACGGCACCTCGGCCAGATCGGACAGCACGGCCAGCAGTTCGGCCATCGAGGCGCTGTCGCCCTCGACCCCGCCATAGCTCTGCTCGAACGTGATCGAGCAGGTGAACGACAAGGGAAAGCCGCGCGCGAAGCGGCCCATCAGAAAGCCCTGCAGGACCATGGCGCCCTTTTGCTGGATCGGGCCGCCCATGGCCACCTCGCGCTCGATATTGACCACGCCATGGCGGCCGACGGCAGAGCGGGCGGTGATCCGCGAGGGCAGGCCGAAGGCGTGGTCGCCCATGTCGCGTACGGTCAGCGCATTGATCTGGCCGATCACCGACCCGGTCGTGTCGATCAGCACGCTCTGTTCCTCGATGCCCTCTTGCAGGCGGTCCTCGATCCGGGCGTTGCGGCGATGCCGGGCGTCGCGTGCAGCGATCACGGCCGCCGCATCGATGCGGCGGTTCTCGCTAAGGCTGGCGGCCTCGGCGATCAGATCCTCGAAGATCTCGAACCGCGAGGTCAGGCGACCGCGATGGCCGGCCCAACGCGACGCAAAGCCCAACAGCTTGACCATACCGTCCGGCGCGATGACCGCGTCTTCGTCCTGCCGCGCCCTGTGCCGCAGCAAGCCGGCATAGGCGACGACACAGTCCGGCGTGGCCTCGAAGTCGCTGTCGATGTCCGCCTTGACCTTGAAATAGGACTGAAAGTCCGGGTCGGCCGAAAAGAAGGTGTAGTACCAGTGCGGCGAACCGACGATGACGACCTTCACGTCGAGCGCGATGGGCTTCGGACGCGGCGCATGGGCAATCGGCACGCCGCCGGTGCGGTGGATCTCCTCAATCTGGATCAAGCCGTCTCGCAAGGCACCCTTCAAGGCCAGCCAGACGCGGCCGTCGCGGGCCAAAGCCTCGGCGCGCAGGACCAGAACGCCGCCATTGGCCTTGTGCAGGGCACCGCCTCGGATCAAGCTGAAGTCGGTCTGCAAGGCGCCCTGGATCTGCCGATACTCGATCCTGCCAAACAGGTTTTCATAGGTCGGGTTGCCTTCCAGATAGACAGGCGGCGCACTTAGATCGCCATTGTCGACGATGAGATTGACCGCATAACGCAGTTCCGGCGGCGCAAAGGGTGCGCCCTGGCGCGCCTCCTGCGGTTTGAAGGCTTCGAGATGGTCCAGCAAGTCCTGACGCATCTCGACGAACCAGCGGCCGAGGCCCGGCCCCGTCGCGAATCTTTGCTCGACTTCGTCCAGCAGGCCTGTCAGCGCCTGGTCGGCGGCGTTACGCTCGAAACCACGCAGCCATTCCAGATAGGTCGATTGGCGCTGAACCCGCCAACGGTTCAGGTCGGCCAGGGCGCTGGTCATCTCGGCATGGGCGGCTTGCAGGTCGGCCCGCTGCTCATCCGTCAGGTTGGCCATGGCCTCTTCGTCCTGGGCCAGGGCCGGAACGAAGCCGAAACCGCCTTGTTGCGCCTGGACCAGGGTCAAGCCCTTGTCGGCGGCCGCCTTGCGCAGTTCGTCGAGCTTGCTGCTGATTTCGCGATTCAGCGTTTCGGTCTCGGCCTTGACCCGCGCCTGAAAACCCTCGCTGGCGAACATCTGCTGCAAGGTCTCGCGCACACGCGGGATCAGTGCCGCCATCGCATCCCGGAACCGGCGGCCCTCGCCGGCCGGCAGGCGGTAGGGGCGCGGCCGGTTGCCATGGCGGAAATTGTTCAGATAGACCCAGTCGCCCGGCGGATCGCCGGTCACGTTTTCCGTCAGGAAACCCATGGTCGCGCGCATGCGGCCACTATTGTCGCTGGCCAGGACGAAGATGTTGAAGCCGTGGCGCCGCAACGACAGGCCGAATTCCAGCGCCTCGCGCGCCCGCACATGGCTGGGCAACGAAAAGACGCTGCCGTCGACCGCTTCTCCCGGTTCGAACATCGGCAGCCCGACCTCGTCCGCAGTCAAATGTTTCGTCGCCATGTCACCGCCTTCTTGTGCGATCAGCGGGCGCCCAAGCCGCCCGCCTTCATCACAAGGATATCTTGGTGATCCGGCCGGCGAACAACAAACTTCCGCTCACGCCCGCGTCAGAGTGGGGCGTCAGGTCGCGACTTTTGGCGGGGCGTAGTTTTCGCGAACATAGTCCTCGCGAAACCCGGCTCTCAGGATATTGCTGTAGGAATGCTGGGGATCGCCAGGCACGTCCTCGCCGGTGCAGGTGAAAATCGCCCGACAGCCCAGATTGGACGCGTAGCGGATCCGGTGCGCCAATAGGGCGCTTTGGCCGCCACGCTTACGGAAGGCGGGGGCGGTCGTGTCGAAATCGCTCCAGGCCAAACCGTCCTGCACGAAAAGCAGGCCGGTGCCGGCAGGCTGGTCGCCGTCGAAGCTCATGAAGACATGCCAGTTCGGCCGGCCCGGCACGGCAGCCAGCCACGGCACCGCCGCGTCGCCCAAATCAAACGCATCGCAGGCGATCCGGGCGAACGCCTCACCGTGCTCCGGCCCGATCTGTCGGACCGTCAGCGAGGTCTCCGGCGGGTCGATCGGCTCGACACCGCGCGAGAATTTCTGCCAACCGCGCGCTTTTTCCAGGCCCGCATCGATCATCCAGTCGTGAAGATCTGACGGCTGCGCCTGCGGATGTTTCTGAATGAAGTATCGTGCCACGCTGGCATCGGCATAGGCATCAACGATACGCCGCACCGTTTCGCGCGATTCCCCACCATCGAGACCGAGACCGATGGCACGGTTGATCACGATCGCCGAGGCCGGCAGACCGGCGGCGATCGAGACGAAGGCCGATCCGATCGTCAGCGCCTGAAGACCCAGCCGCTCTCTGACCTCTGGCGGCGCGGCCTGCTGTAGATCCTCCAGACACGCGCGTTCCAGCTTTTCCGCTTCGTACGCCACTTCCGGGCCTCGTTTCATCCGTTGTCGACAAAAGGGCGACGCTTGTATCGCCTTCAGGCGCGCGGCCAACACGCTTTCATGGTATGGCTGGGCTGCACCACAACGGCCGCCATCACCGCCCGCCATGCCCCCGACGGTCAGCCTTCGCCACCGCACGACCTATGCCTACGACCGGCCGGTCGAGCTTGGCCCGCACTATGTGCGGATGGCGCCGGCGCCCTATATCCGGGCGCCGTTTCGAGACTATCGTCTGGAGGTAGAGCCTGAAGACCACGTGCTGCATTGGATGTTCGGCCCCGCCGGCAACCGGGTCGCCCGGATCGTGTTCCCGCAGCCGGTCGCCCGCCTGACCCTCACGGTCGGCCTGACGGTGACGCTAACGCCGCAGAACCCGTTCGATTTCTTCGTTGAGCCGTGGGCGTTGGAGACGCCGTTCGACTATGACGACCATCATCGGCGGCCGTTGCAGCCCTACCTGACGCCTGAACCGGCGGGCCCGTTGCTTGCTGAGTGGCTGGCCGCAATCGACCGGACGCCGCGCAACACGATCGGGTTTTTGGTCGATCTGAACAAGCGCCTGGCCGAGACGATCACATACACCACGCGCTGGGACCCGGGGGTCCAGTCGACCGAGCAGACGTTGGAGACGAAAATCGGCTCGTGCCGGGACACAAGCGTCTTGTTGGTTCAGATTCTGCGCCACCTCGGCTTCGCCGCCCGGTTCGTCTCGGGCTATCTGGTGCAACTGACCAACGACCAGCCGGACAGCCCCGAGGAAGACACGCTCGACCTGCATGCGTGGGCCGAGGCCTTCGTTCCCGGCGCGGGCTGGCTGGGCATGGACCCGACCTCCGGCATGATGGCCGCCGAAGGGCACATCCCACTGGCCGCGACGGTCGACCCCGCCGACGCCGCGCCGGTAATCGGCAGTGCGTCCGCGCCGGAGGGCGACTTCCGCTACGAGATGGCGATCACGCGGCTGGAGAACTGATCAGCCGGCGCGCGCCATGTGCTCATCTCTTTGTCGCAGCGTCTCGCGCCGATGCATCAGGGCCGTGGCCAGGATAATGCCGATGCTGACCAGCGCGACGATGATGGAACCCAGCGCATTCACCTGAGGGCTGACCCCGAGCCGGACACTGGAGAAGACCAGCATCGGCAACGTTGTCGCGCCCGGACCGGTGACGAAGCTGGCCACCACCAGATCGTCCAGCGACAGGGTGAAGGCCAAGAGCCAGCCGGCAATCAAAGCCGGCGCGATGATCGGCAGCGTAATGACGAAGAACACCTTCAGCGGCCGGGCGCCCAGATCCATCGCCGCCTCCTCCAGCGATCGGTCAAGCGCGCCCAGGCGTGACTGAACCACGACCGTGACATAGGCGGCACAGAACGTCGCGTGGGCGATGATGATGGTCAGCATGCCGCGGCCGGCGGGCCAACCGATCGCCTGGTCCATGGCCACGAACATCAGCAGCATTGACAGGCCGATGATCACCTCGGGCATCACCAGGGGGGTCGCGATCATGCCGGTGAACAGGAACCGGCCCCGGAAATTGCCGAAGCGCACCAGCGCGACGCCGGCCATGGTGCCCAGCACGACAGCGATCGTCGCGGTGATGGCGGCGATGCGGATGGACAGCCAGGCGGCGCGCAGCATCTGTTGATCGCTGAACAGCGCCTCGTACCAGCGTAACGACCAGCCGCCCCAGACGGTCACCAGCCGGCTGTCGTTGAAGGAAAACAGGATCAGCAGCACGATCGGCACGTAAAGGAACAGAAGGCCGATCGCCAGCATGACGCCGGAAAAGCCGATGCCCCGGCGCCTCATGCCTCGCGCGCCTGTTCGCGGCTGTAGAGCCACTGTATCAGCATGATCGGCAGCACCAGCAACAGCGCCATGACCAGCGCCACGGCGGACGCCACCGGCCAGTCGCGGTTGGTGAAGAACTCGTCCCACAAGACCCGGCCGATCATGACCGTGTCCGGGCCGCCCAGCAGTGCCGGGATGACGAACTCGCCGACCGCCGGAATGAAAACCAGCAGCGAACCGGCGACGATGCCCGGCGCCGACAGCGGCAATGTGACCGTCAGAAACGTCCGCCAGGGCGGACAGCCGAGGTCGGCCGCGGCCTCCAACAGGCTGTCGTCCAGCCGCTGCAAGGTGGCGAACAGGGGCAGGATCATGAAGGGCAGGTAGGAATAGGTGATGCCCAGATAGACGGCGAAATCCGTCTGCAGCATCTGTATCGGCTGGTCGATGATGCCAAGCGAGATCAGCAGGTTGTTGATCACCCCATTGTCGCGCAGGATGCCGATCCAGGCATAGACACGGATCAGGAACGAGGTCCAAAACGGCAGGATGATCAGCATCAACAGGCCCGTGCGCCAGGCCGGGTTGGCGCGCGCGATGGCATAGGCCATCGGATAGCCGATCGCCAGGCAGATCAGCGTTGAGAAGAAGGCGATCTTGATCGAGTTCAGATAGGCGACGAGGTAGAGCCGGTCGTCGGCGAGCAACGCGTAGTTGGCGAGATTGAGCCGGATGTTCAGGGCGAGACCCTCGCCCCATTCGATCAGCGGCGCGTAAGGCGGCTGGGCGAACTGCGGTTCCGACAGGCTGATCTTCAAGACGATCAGGAACGGCACCGCGAAGAACACCAGCAGCCAGAGATAGGGTACCGACACG
>JBCDFV010000014.1:0-93194 GCA_039177555.1 Pseudomonadota bacterium
CGCCATTGAACGGCGCTGAGTTCGTAGCGTTTGGGCATCATAGGCCTCCAGACCAGCAAATCTGGAAGCCTATGAATCACACATCAAACCCAAACGGAATCCTGAATGTCGATTGATCCTAGAGCTCGGACATGCCGCCATCGACGATGTATTCAGAGCCAGTGACGAAGCTGGCATCGTCGGACAGCAGGAAGCTAGCAACCGCCGCCACCTCATCGGGCGTGCCAAAACGGCCAAGCGGGACCTGGGCCATGATGTTCGCGCCGAACTCCTCGATCGCCTCTTGGGGAAGTCCGGTTCGGTCGAAGAAACCGGTGCCTATTGGCCCAGGGCTGACGGCATTCACGCGCACCTGACGCGGCGCCAGTTCGCGAGCCAGAGCGCGCGTCAGCGAGCGCACGGCGCCTTTCGTCGAGGCATAGATCAAAGAGTGGGGCATCCCGAGATCCCTGACCACCGAGGTGTTCAAAACGATCGAACCCCCATCTCGCAAAAGGGGTTCCAACGATTTGGCCTGCAGCAGCGGTCCCCGAACATTGACGGCGAATTGGGCGTCGAATTCGTCGGCCGTCACACCGTCGAGGGCTTGGAACCGGCCGAAACCGGCATTCAGGAATACACCATCCAGGCTGCCCACCGAGGCGCGCACCTCGGCCGCCAATGCGTCACCCGACGTCGGATCGGCGGCGTCATTCTTGATGATTTCAGCGCCGTTCAACGCCTCCCTAGCCCGCTGAAGGCTCTCGTCCCGACTGCCAGTCACGATTGCCTTGCCGCCGTCAGCCAGGATTCGCTGTGCCGTTGCCAGGCCAATACCGCTGGTACCGCCCGTGATGAGTACCGTCTTGCCGCTGAACCGTGTCATGATCGTTCCTCTACGTGGGTTCCTGTTGGACAGGATCCGACATATATGTATTGATCGTTACAAAAATAGAGGCTGGTTTATGCCGGCGGATAAACACACTGTTTGCTCACAAGAGGCAAAGCGCGGCCGGCCGCGGAGTTTCGACCCCGACCGGACACTTGACATCATCGTCGATGTCTTTTGGGAGAACGGGTATGCGGGAACCTCGTACAAGGCGCTCGTTCGCGCGACCGGCATCAACCAGCCATCGCTTTATGCGGCGTTCGGGGACAAGGACGCGCTGTTTGAAAAAGCGCTGGACCGGTACTTCGACCGTTATGGCCGACCGGGCCTGGCGCCATTGCTTGACCGTGGCGCCGATGCGCCAAGCGTCATAGCTGATTGGTTTCGCGCGGGCGCCGACAACCTCACCGACCGGTCACATCCC
This sequence comes from Pseudomonadota bacterium, assembly GCA_039177555.1. Taxonomy (GTDB): domain Bacteria; phylum Pseudomonadota; class Alphaproteobacteria; order DSM-16000; family Inquilinaceae; genus JANQGH01. Next base: position 1,293 of record JBCDFV010000014.1, read on the forward strand.
GCCGGCTGTCTGATCGTCGGGACGGTCGGTGAAAGCGGTGGTGACGGGAGGATTGGCCGACACGCGTGCCGTTGCCTGGCGGCGACCGAAACGGCGTTGCGGCAATGCCTGGAAGATGGCGTTCAGAATGGCAGCATTGCCCAAGGCACCGACGTCGGAGCGCTGGCCCGCGCCCTGACCGTTGCCTGGACTGGAATGGGCATGTTCGCGCGCTCAGGCGCGAGCCGCGATCAGTTGATCGGTGTCGCCGAGACGATCGTTGGATTGGTGCCGGATGCCAGATCGCCGTCCGAAATAAAACAAGGCCCCGCCGATGCTTGATCGGTCGGGGCCTTGCAGGCGGCGCGCAAGCGTCCGAGGCCGGGGACTTGCCTGAACGCTACATCGCGGCCGCTTGACCGGGCCATTCGAAAACCGGCTCGTCGCGGTCTTCCTGCCAATAGTGCACGCCGTGGCGATACTCAAAACTGGCTGGAGGCGCGGCGGCTTCGACAGCTTGCGCTTGAGGCAACTCTGCCACCACCTCGCCTTGCACTTTGTCTGCAATCGAGAATCCAGCCAAAATAACGCCCCATACGGCCATGCCGGCAATCCAGGACGACCCAAATCCGCTGGCGGTCATCTTTCTCTCCTCAATCGCTGAGACACCCCTCAGCACGATACGTATCGCTTCGATATATTTCCGACAGAGTACGAAATGGGCATGGTCGGCCGGAATACAAGCGTCGTCGCATAATCGTGATCAGGGCTGGGTATGGCGCCCGCCGACATGCCTACCCCGGCGGTCTGGTTGCCGTGAGTGCCTGGTGGTCGCCGCGACGATTATCGGAACGACGCCAAGGGCGACGGCGGTTCGCGATCGGGATGTTCCGAGCAGGAAGCTAGGGTGGGTGTCGAATTGCTTTGGCTGGCTGGGGCGGCAGGGATCGAACCTGCGAATGGCGGTACCAAAAACCGCTGCCTTACCACTTGGCTACGCCCCAACAGGCGCGGCACACTAGCGATATCGGTTGCGATCGGCAACACGCTGTTGGGCAATCCGGCAAACGCGTTGTGACGAACCCGGCGCTGGTCTAGTTTGCCTTCTCCAGATAGCGCTTATGGAAGAGTCCTCATGCGGCAAGCGCGCGCAACCGGTCAAGGCTTTGGCGATGGCTGACGACACAACCGAATCCGGCGAGTCCGGCGGCTCCAGCGGGGAATCGGGCAACGTATCGGCGGCCGACTTTCTGGCTGCGTTGCAGCGAATCCAGAATCGGCTGGATCGCATCGAATCCCATCTGGACACCCAGCAAGACCAGCTGCGCCAGGTGTTGGACCGTCCGACACCGTCGCTGGTCTATGATGAAAACGTCGAAACCCGCGAGCCCGACCTGTTGGCCGACACGAGCGAACGGACGCCGACGGAACCCCCGGAAAACCAGACGGTAAGCCCGCCGCCGGAGCCGCCCCAAGAGCCCCAGCAGGAGCCCTCGCAGGACGAGGACCCGGCGCTTGACCTATTGCTCGCAGACGGTTCGGACAATGCAGATGAGATCGTCGCACCGAGCCGCAGCCGACCGCGCCGGCGCTTCAGTACCGCAGCGATCGCCTGGATCATCATCGGCCTGCTTGTTGTCGTAGGCGGCGTCTACATCGCAACCGACGAGGACCGCAATCAGCGCCTGTTCGGTTGGCTGCGCGGCGAACCCGACACGCTGTCGATGAGTGCGACCGACGAAAGCGCCGTTATGGCAGCGCCAGGGACGGGCCAGCCACAGGCAGGCACGGACGCTGCGGGCGGACAGACAGATCAAGGTGCCGATACTGAAACCCCGGGCGCGCAGGCGCCATCCTCTACGGAACAGCAGACACCCGGTGAGACCGGCGCTGAACGGCCCGACGCATCGGCGGCCGGGCAACGCGAGCCGCAAGGGCCCGACCAGTCGCAACAGGATCGGCCGGTCGCGACGGCGGATGAGCAGCCTCGAACACCGGACCAGTTCCAGCAGGACCAGCCCGCAGAGCAGACCAGCGAACAGGCGAGCGAGGACGAGATCGTCGTCGAAGAAGTCGTCGTGGAAGAGACTGTTGTCGAAGAAGTTGCCGACGAAGCGGTAGTCGTCGAGGAAGTTGTCGACGAAGTGGTCGTCGTCGAGGAAGAGCCACTGGTCGATGAGGATCTGGCACCGCTGCCGCCCGGCGCGGCCTCGGAGGTTCGTCTTCTGGCCGATGCCGCGTTGCGGGGCGATGCCCCGGCACAGCAAGAGCTGGGGTCGCGCTACGCCGAAGGCGTCGGTGTCGAGCAAAGCTATGAACGCGCCTATTACTGGTTCGGCCAGGCCGCTGAGCAGGGTGTGGTTGACGCGATCTATAATCTTGGGGTGATGAACGATCGGGGCCTGGGCACGGAACGCAACCAGGAACAGGCATTCGGCCTGTTTCTGCGGGCCGCTGAGGCCGGCCACCCGCGTGCACAGCTGGCAACCGGCCTCAGCTATGCGCAGGGCAGCGGGGTGGAGCCGAATCTGACGCTCGCCACCCAGTGGCTTCAAGCAGCCAGCGCCAGCGGCAACCCACGCGGGGCCTTTTATATGGGTCGGCTTTTCGAACGCGGCATCGACGGCGCCCCGGACCTGGCGGCGGCCGCCGGCTGGTACCGGATTGCCGCGGACGCCGGCGACAACGATGCCGCCCGCGCCCTGGAACGGCTGATCGGCCAGGATGGCGACGGGCCGCTGTCGGCCGTCACCTCGCCGGGCGATCGCGTCCCGCTGCCGGAGACGCTGCCGACGCCGGTTGCGGCCGGCGCAGCAGAGCCCGTCGATCGCGAGGGCATTCGCGAGATCCAGACCCTGTTGAGCGCGCTTGGTTTCTCACCCGGACCGGCCGACGGCATCATGGGCAACCGCACGCGCAGCGCGATCCAGGCCTATCAGCGATTGGTCGGAACGCCGGTTACGGGCGAGGCGGACACCCAGCTGCTGGCCCGACTGCGCGAGGCGGCAAGCGAGGAGTAGCGGGCGGCCGGCCTACGGGTCCGGCGCGTGGCCGGGGCGCGATCGGCGGATTGCCGCGCTGAGTAAAATCACCGGTAAGACGCCGACGGCAACGATGGTCAATGCGGCGGTCGAGGCTTCGGCCAGTCTTTCGTCGGACGCCAGGCGATAGACCCTGATCGCCAGCGTGTCGAAGTTGAAAGGCCGCACGATCAGGGTGGCCGGCAACTCCTTCATCACGTCGACGAAGACCAGCAGCGCGGCCGTCAGAATCCCCCCGCGCATGATCGGCGCGTGAACCCGCAACAGCGTGCCCCGAGGCCCCTGCCCCAACGAGCGCGAGGCGTGGTCCATCGCCGGGCTGATCTTGCCCAGGCTGGCCTCGATCGTGTTGTAGGACACGGCCAGGAAGCGGACCAGATAGGCGAAAACCAGGGCCGCGATGGTGCCTGTCAGAATGAGGCCCGTCGAGAGGCCAAATGTCCGCTGCATGAAGGCGTCTAGCGCGTTGTCGAAGCCGGCAAACGGGATCAACACGCCGACGGCGATGACGGACCCCGGCACCGCATAGCCCATCGATGCGGTGCGAACCGCAAACCGGCTTATCCGCGTCGGGTTCAACCGCACGCTGTAGGCTAGCAGGGTGGCGACCACAATCGCCACGGCGGCCGTAACGCTCGCCAGGATCAGGCTGTGCCAGGCGAACTGTGTAAAGCCCCGGCCCCATGTCGCATCGCCCTCGATCAGGGCGTAGTCAAGCAGCACGCTGGCGGGCAGGACGAACCCCAAGATCAGCGGCAGGCTGCAACTCACACTCGCAAGCACCGCCTTCCAGCCGCGCAGCGGGCGTGGATTGATCCGCCGGTAGCGGCCGGTGGTGTGGTGGTACTTCGCCCGGCCGCGGGCGCGCCTTTCGATCACCAGTAGGGCCGCGACGAAGATCATCATGAAGGCCGCCAGTTGGGCCGCCGCCACCGGCTCGCCCATACCGAACCAGGTCCGGTAGATCCCGGTGGCGAAGGTCGGCACGCCGAAATACTCCACGGTACCGTAGTCGGCGATCGCCTCCATCAACACCAACGCCAGCCCAGCGGCGATCGCGGGCCGGGCCAAAGGCAAGGCAACGGAAAAGAAGCTGCGAACCGGGCCGCGACCGAGCGTCCGGCTGACCTCCAACACGCAAATCGACTGTTCCAGGAACGCGGCGCGCGTCAGCAAATAAACGTACGGATAGAGCGCCAGCGACATCATCACGATAGCGCCTTCCAGCGACCGAATGCGCGGGAACCAGTAGTCGCGGGCGCCCCAGCCGAACATATCCCTTAACGCGCTTTGCACCGGACCGGCGAATTCCAGCAGATCCGTGAAGACATAGGCCATGACATAGGCCGGCACGGCGAGCGGTAGCAGGAGTGCCCATTCCAGAATGCGGCTGCCGGGAAACCGGTGCATGGTGACCAGCCAGGCCGTCGTCACCCCCATCGACCCGGCCAGCACCGAAACACCGACAATCAGCAGCACTGTATTCACGATGTAGGTCGGCAGAACGGTCGACGCCAAGTGATCCCAGGCACCGCCCGTGTCCTGAAAAACGCGGCTGACGACGATCAGGACAGGCAGCGCGACCAAGAACGCGACCGTTAGAGCTACCGCCGTCCAGCCGTTCCATCGCGGCCGCACGCGTTTCAGGGGGCTGGCTTGTAACTCTATCGTCAAGGTTCGGACCACTATGGGGAGATCGGCCGGTCTCTAGGCCAGAGACCGGCCGCAACCCCACCAAATACGCTCAATCAATTTGCGGCCCGTGACCCTAGTGCGAATGACTTGCAAATGCAATTGAGCCGCACCGAGGCGAAACTAGCTGCCGATCGTTTCCTGCAAGAATGCCAGCGTACGCCGCCAGGCGAGCTGGGCGTCCTCATTGTCATAGGCGGCACTGGTTGGATTGGCGAAGGCGTGATCCGCGTCGTAGGTGTGCAGATCGTGGTCGGCGCCGACCGCTTCGAGCGCGCCTTGGAAGCCCGCGACCATATCGGTGTTGATGAACTGGTCCTGGCTGCCGAAATGGCCCAGCACCGGGCTTTGCAGCGAGGCCAGCGCGTCCGGGTCGCCGGGTACACGGCCGTAATAGATGATGGTCCCATCGACGGGCGTCGCCAGCGAGGCCTGCAGCGACCAGCCGCCGCCGAAGCACCAGCCGACCGTGGCGACCTTACCGTTGGTCAGATCGCTTTGCCGCAGCCAGTCGATCCAGCCGACCAGCGTTTCGATGGCCTCGCCTTCTTCGACGGCGGCGACTTGGGCCTGCGCGTCCTGAGGCGTTTCGGCGACGTCTCCGTCCATCAGATCGACGGCGAGCGCCACGTAACCCTGGTTTGCCAGTTCCGCCGCGACCGCGCGGATTTGGTCGTTCAGACCCCACCATTCATGGATCAGCAGCACCGCACCGGCCGGCGTCTGAGCCGGCACCGCCAGCGAGCCGCTGACCATTCGGCCGCTGGGCAGGTCCAGCGAGACGGTTTCAAGACCCTGGGCGACGGCCTGGCGCAGGATCGGGTCGGCGAGTACGGCCGCCAAGGGCAATCCGGCGACGGCGCCGGTGGCGGATTTCAGGACGGTGCGGCGTTGAAGCATCGGATGTCTCCCAATAGAGCGTCGGGGAAGGCGAACGCCAACACAGCAAAACGGCTATTTGGTGCCGAACATGCGGTCGCCGGCGTCGCCCAGTCCGGGAAGAATATAGGCGTGATCGTTCAGTTCGCGATCTAACGAGGCCGTGAACACGCGGACGTCCGGATGGGCGGCATGCACGGTCCGAACGCCCTCCGGCGCCGATACCAACGCCATGAAGCGGATGCGCTGGTCCGGCACGCCATGCTTGTTCAAGACGTCGATGGCGTGCACCGCCGAGTTGCCGGTCGCCAGCATAGGGTCGACCAGGATGAAGATGCGGTCCTCAGCCTTAGGCAGCTTGACCAGATACTCCACCGGCATCTTGGTCTCCGGGTCGCGATAGAGCCCGATATGACCCTCGCGCGCCGACGGGATCAGCTCGTGCAAGCCCTCGACCATGCCGATGCCGGCCCGCAGGATCGAGACGATGGCCACCTTCTTGCCGGCCAGCACCGGCGCGTCCATTTCCTCCAGCGGCGTGCGGATGCGCTTGGTGGTCAGCGGCAGATCGTCGGTGATCTCGTAACCCATCAGCAGCGCGATCTCGCGCAAGAGGCTGCGGAACCCCATGGTCGACCGCCCCTCGTCACGCATGTGGGTCAGCTTATGTTGGATCAGGGGATGGTCGATGATGAACAGGTTTGGGTGGGCGTCGAGTTGCTTCATCGGTGTCGTTGACCTTCGATTGGGTTATCGTTTTTTGCGCGCAGTGAAGAAAGGACGGGCATGCCGGCCGACCATACTGTTCCCGCTCACAAGCGGCTAGGGTCGAGACCCGGCAAGCGGGCCGTCACAGAAGCCTATATCCTGATCACGACCATTCTGGCCTCGGCCATGGTGTTCATCGATGGCAACGTCGTGACCATCGCCTTGCCCGAAATCCAGCGTGATTTCGATGCCAGCCTGGCCGGCCAGCAATGGGTGGTGGAAGCCTACCTGCTGACCTTGACCGCGCTGATGCTGACCGGGGGTGCGCTGGGCGATCTGAAGGGACGGCGGCGGATTTTCGTGATCGGCGTCGTCATCTTTGCGGTGGCCTCGGCGGCCTGCGGGCTGGCCCAGACGATCGGCCAGTTGATCGCCGCCCGCGCCTTACAAGGCATTGGCGGAGCATTGCTGGTGCCGGGAAGCCTGGCGATCATCACGTCGTGTTTCGAGGAATCGCGGCGCGGCAAGGCGATCGGCACCTGGTCAGCGTTCAGCGCGATCACGGTCGCCGCCGCCCCGTTGCTGGGCGGCTGGCTGATCGAGACGGTCGGCTGGCCGTGGATCTTCTGGATCAACCTGCCGCTGGCGGCGGTCGTGATCACTCTCAGCCTGACCCATGTGCCGGAAAGCCGGGACGAGGATGCCTGCGGTATCGACTATGCCGGCCTCTGCCTCGGCGCCATCGGCTTGGGCGGTCTGATCTTCGCCCTGATCGAGGCGCCGCGGCTGGCCTTCCAGTCGCCGTTCGTCTGGGGTTTCGGCTTGGTCGGCATCGTGGCGCTGATCGCCTTTGTTCGGACCGAGACCAAGGTGCGCGATCCGATGATGCCGCTGGACGTCTTTCGCAACCGGGCCTTCAGCGGCGCCAACGGGCTCACGCTTCTGCTCTATGGCGGCATGGGCGGGGTCTTGTTCTTCCTGCCGATCCATATGATCAGCACGCTCGGCTATTCGGAGCTTGAGGCCGGGATGGCCATCCTGCCCTTCATTATCTTGATTTCGGTGTTTTCGCGCATGACCGGCGGGCTGGTCGACCGCTTCGGCGCGCGCTTGCCGCTGACTGTCGGCCCGACCATTGCGGGACTGGGCATCCTGGCCTTGGCCTGGCCGGGAATCGACGGGTCCTATTGGACGACCTTCTTTCCCGGCATCACGGTGCTTGGCGCCGGCATGGCCCTGACGGTCGCGCCCCTGACCACCGCGGTGATGAACGCCGCGCCGCGCGAACGTGCCGGCGTCGCCTCCGGCATCAACAACGCCGCCAGCCGGCTCGCCTTTCTGCTGGCGGTCGCGGTGCTGGGCATCGTTGCCGCCGGTCGCTTCGAGCCTGCCTTCGGCGACATCGCGGCCGGCTTGGCGGTGCCTGACGAGATCATCGCGGCGATGGGCGACAGCCTACGCCAGCTTGCCGGCACCCAGCCGCCGGAAGGCCTGTCGGAGGAAATGACCCAGACGGTCCAGTCGGCAGTTGACCAGGCGGCGCTGGCCAGCTTCAGGGCCATTATCATCGTGTGCGCGATCCTGTGCTGGATCGGGGCTGGGATTGTCGCGCTGACGTTCGGGCCGAGGGGCACGAACCGGGCCGCGTAGTCAGTCGACAATCCATTCGGCGCGGGCCTCCGCCAGCCGGTCGGCGGCGATGGCTGCACGCACCTCGCGCATCAGGCGGTTCATGGTGAAGACGTTGTGCAGCGTGACCAGCATGACGCCCAACAGTTCGCCGACGCGCACCAGATGGTGCAGATAGCCGGCGGAATAGTGTTGGCAGGCTTCGCAGCCGCAGGTCTCGTCGATCGGGCCATTGTCGTCGCGGAACCTGGCGTTGCGCAGGTTGACCCGCTCGCCCGGCGCGCCCTTCTTCAGTGCCCAGCCATGGCGCGCGACCCGCGTGGGATGGACACAGTCGAACGTATCCATACCGAGCGCCACGCCCTCGAACACGTCGAGGAAGTTGCCGATGCCCAGCAAATGGACTGGCCGGTCGGGATGCAGATAGGGGCTGCACATGCCGACCACCTCGTACATCTGCGCCTTGTTGCCGCCGAGCGTGCCGCCGACGGCGGTGGCGAAAAAGTCGCGGTCGGCCGTGTATTCAGCGCTTTCGCGCCTAAGCGCCGGATCGGTGCCACCCTGCACGACGCCGTAAAGCGCCTGTGACCCGTCCGCACCGCGGTCGAACTCCTCGAGACAGCGGTCGCCCCAGCGCATGCTCATGGCCATGCTGTCGGCGATGTAATCCGCGCCGACATGGTAGGGCGTGCATTCGTCAAGCTGCACGATCAGGTCTGCCCCGAGCAGCCGTTGCAGGCGGATCGATTCCTCGGGCGACAGAAACAGCTTCTCGCCATTGAGATAAGACCGAAACTCCGCCCCTTCCTCGGTGATCTTGACCAGCGATTTGGGCCGTTCGGCGCGGTTGCGGCCCTTGATCTCGTCGGCGACGCCGCCGTGGCCCATGGAGAAGATCTGAAATCCGCCGGAGTCCGTCAGCATCGGCCCGGACCAGTTCATCATCCGGTGCAGGCCGCCCAGCTTGGCCACGCGCTCCGCGCCCGGCTGGATCATCAAATGGAAGGTGTTGGCCAGGATGATGTCGGTGCCGGCCGCCCGCATCTGTTCGGTCGTGGCACCCTTAATAGCGGCCTTGGTGCCGCAGAAGATGAAGTTCGGCGTGTCGATCGTGCCGTGCGGCGTCGTCAGCCGGCCAAGACGGGCCCGGCTGTCGGGCGCCCGGTGGCGAACCTCAAAGCCGAAATTCGGGTAGCGGGACACTCCGTTCAGGCGGCGGCCGATGCCGGTTGGCGCACCGCGTAGCGAGCCAGATAGACGAACGGCGTGTCGACGAAGGCGACCACGATGCGCAGGAGATAGGTGCCCAGGATGAAGGTGAAGACGAGCGTGGTGAAATCCAGCGGCTCCGGCGCGAAGACGACCCAGGCAAGAACGCTGAAGATCGTGTTGTCGATCAGGGCCGAAATCCAGGTGGACGCGTTATTGCGCAGCCACAGGTGACGCCCGCCGGTCAGCCGGCGCAGCAGGCTGTAGAGCCAGATGTCATGGTACTGGCTGGTCAGATAGGCCAGCATGCCGGCGACGAACAAGGCGGTGACGGGGGTGAACAACTCCGTCATCGCGCCGTTCATCGACAACGCCCAGGCCAGCCCCTCGCCCGCCTGATCCGGCGTCAGCGGTGCGAAGCCGAGGGTGAGCACCATTAGGACGGTCCACAGCGCAAAGCAGGCAAAGCCGATCAAGACCGCGCGCCGGGCGGCGGCCCGACCGTAATGCTCCGTCAGAATGTCGGTCGCCAGATAAGTCGAGGCGAACAGGATTGTGCCCAGCGCCACCGGGTCGTCATATACCGAGAACTGGACCTGCTTCAGCACCTGGATGTTGGCGCCCAGCAGGGCGACGACGACGTAAGCGACCAGCCCCGCCTCGCCGAACAGACGCGACAGGATCAGCACGGCGGAAAAGCACACGATCAACAGCAACAGCCAGACGAATTCCGGCGGTCCGGATTGCAGGCTGGCGATAATCGCGTCGGGCGACAGGCTGAACATGGTGACTACTGGTAGACCCGCTGGGGGAAAAAATCAAAAGCCCGCGACGTTAGCCGCGGGCTTGACCATCGGTTGGCCGTGGGGTCGACGGATCAGGCGCTGGCCTTGGCCTGCTCGATCCGGCGGCGCAGCTTGCGCAGATCGCCGGTCAGGCTGGTTGACGGCACGCTGAGCAGATAGCCATCGATGCCGCCCCGCTTTTCCACCGTCCGGATGGTGCTGGTCGACAGGCGCAGCTTCACCTTTTCGCCCAGCGTGTCGGACAGCAGGCTGACCTTCTGCAGGTTGGGCAAAAAGCGCCGACGGGTGCGATTGACGGCATGGCTGACATTATTGCCGGCCTGCACGCCCTTTCCAGTCAACACACAACGACGAGCCATCGATCTATCCTCAAACCTTATGCCGGCTCCAATATCGGATGCGGCACCGTCAAAACAAAACCGGCCGGTCAGGCGGTCCCGACCGGCTTGGACGCGGGGATATAGGGTACGGATCGCCCGTTCGTCAAGGGTATTGGGCGACGATCCGCCATGATCGTCATCGTTCGATGCGAAAGGAGGCACTCTGAGGCACGAACTCGCGCTTTTCGATGGTGTCGCCGGACTGTCCGCCCAAGACCGCCCTGATGTCGGCGCGCCATTGGTGTAATCACTGATCTGCAGCGCCCGGTTGGTGCCGCAATAGACCGTGAGCATCGCCTGTCCCCCTGATCCGCAGCGGTTGGGCCTTAGCAGAATCGTGTTGTCTTGGGGTGGCCGGCCGTCAAGATGGCGCCTTAATATTCAGCGATTAGCATCGTGACGTATTTGGGTTTTTCACTGATCAGGAATAATTCCATGCGCCCCATGAGATTGTGGGAGTCAAGACTGAAAACCGCGGTCGGCTGTGCGCTGGCATTGGCGGTTGCGACCACGGTGGCCAACGCCCAACCGGCCGGCGGCGAAGTCAGCCTTTCGTACGACATGTATGGCGGCGGCCTTTACCTGGCGTCTTTCGACGCGCTGGCGCGGACCGACGACGACAGCTACAGCATCGCCGTGGATGGCCGCACGCGCGGTCTGCTCACACTGATGGGCGACTGGCGCGCCCGGGCGTCGGCGGCGGGCAGCATCGATGACGGGCTGGATGCCGATTGGTTCCAGATGAACATCTACGAGACCGACGAGATCAGTACCTTGCGTCTCGACTATCTGAGCGACGGCCGGGTTGAAACCTTCAGGCGGCCGGATCGCGACCTGATCGCCGACGTGCCACAGGCCGATCGAAACGGCACGTTGGACCCGATCAGCGCCCTGATCGGCGCCAGCCTGACGCTTGGCGACGCGCTTGCCTGCCCGGCCGATCAGCAGATCTTCGACGGCACACGGCGCTATGACGTGCTATTCGAGTCGGTTGGCATCGAGGCAATCGACGGCAGCTCGGTCGACGGTTATGTCGGTGACGCCATGCATTGCCGCATGCGGGTCGAGCCAGTGTCGGGCCATTGGCGGGACACCGAAAGCCGCAGCTTCTGGCGCTATAACCGGCCGGATGACGACCCCTATCGCATGGGGCTGGAGGTCTGGTTCGCGCCACCGGTCGACGGCGCGCCGACCACACTGGTGCGCGCCGAGCGTGACGTCGACTTTCTGGGCCGGTTCCTGATCCATCTGGTCGATGCCAGCGCGACGCCCCCCGCCCAGATCGCGGAACAGTAATCCCTCTGCCTGCGCCGACAACTTTGTGGAGGGGTTGGCTCTGCTGTGATTGAATGGCCGCCCCTCGCCATCAACACCGATCGCCGCCCATGACCGACCACTCGCCGACCCGCATCGCCATGTGGTCAGGACCGCGCAACATTTCCACGGCCCTGATGCGGGCCTGGGAAAACCGGCCGGATACCGCCGTTGTCGACGAGCCGTTCTATGGCGCCTATCTGGCGCGCACGGGCATCGATCATCCGGGCCGCGACTGCTTCCTGCCGATGCTGAACACGGACCCCGAAGTCGTCGTTCAGGGTCTTATGGGCGAGGTGCCGCGCGGCAGCGCGATCTACTACCAGAAGCACATGGCACACCATCTGCCGCCGGACATGGATCACGGGTGGCTGGCCGGCGTGACCAACGCCTTTCTGATCCGCGATCCCGCCGCCGTCCTGACCAGCTATGCCAAGGCCCGGCCGGACGTCACCCTGGATGATCTCGGCTACACTCAGCAGGTCGAGATCTTCAACCGCGAGGCAGACCGGCTGGGCGAAGCGCCGCCGGTGATCGAGGGCGATCAGATCTTGAAGGCGCCGGAAGCGGCATTGACCGCGCTGTGCGATCGCCTCGGCGTACCGTTCGATCATGCGATGCTGTCCTGGCCCGCCGGCCCGCGCGATAGTGACGGCCCTTGGGCGCCCTGGTGGTACCGTGCCGTCGAGGCGTCGACCAAGTTCATGCGGCGGCCGCCGGACCCAACCGCCTTGCCCGATGCGCTTCGACCGTTGGCCGACGCGGCCCAACCGCTGTACGAGGCGCTGAGGCATCATCGCCTTGCAGTTTAGGTCTCGCCGAAGAACCGCGCGAGCAAATCTTGCGAGGCCTTGGTCGGCGCCATCTCGCCGGCCGCGACCCTGGCCTCGGTTTCGGCGAGGTCATCGCGCACGCGGACGTTGCGGCGGAAGCGATCCATCAGACTGTCACCGATCTCATCCCACAGCCAGGATTTGGCCTGATCGGCCCGTCGCCGGTCGAAGGCGCCGGCCTTGCGCGAGAGGTCGGCAAAGCGGTTTATCGACTGCCAGACCTCGCCGATCCCGACCGCGTTGATTGCCGACGTCTGCAGCACCGGCACCTGCCAGTCGACCATGGGCGACTGCAGCAGGGTAAGGGCCTGGGCGAAGTCGGCGGCCGACCGCGTTGCGGCGGCCTCCATGTCGCCGTCCGCCTTGTTGATGACGACCAGATCCGCCAGTTCCATGATGCCGCGCTTGATGCCCTGTAATTCGTCGCCGCCACCGGGCAGGAGCATCAGCAGGAACAGGTCGGTCATGCGGGCGACCGCCGTCTCCGACTGGCCGACGCCGACGGTCTCGACGATGACGATGTCGAAGCCGGCGGCCTCGACCAGCATCATGACCTCGCGCGTGCGCCGCGCCACGCCACCGAGCGTGCCGGCGGTCGGCGACGGGCGGATGAAGGCCGACGGGTGGCGCGACAGGTTTTCCATGCGCGTCTTGTCACCCATGATCGAACCGCCGCTAAGGGCTGAGGACGGATCGACGGCCAGAACCGCGACCCGATGGTCGCGGTCGACCAGATGCTGGCCGAACGCCTCGATGAAGGTGGATTTGCCGACGCCAGGCACACCGCTGATGCCGATGCGCAGGGCGTCTCCGGTGTCCGCCACAAGGCGATCCAGCAATGCCGCAGCCTGCTCACGATGGTCCTGGCGGCGTGATTCGACGAGCGTGATGGCGCGCGCCAGTGCGCGGCGGTCACCGCTGCAGACGGCTTCGGCAAGCCCCGTCATCTTGCTTGCAGCGTCGGCCAAACCCCGCCTACTCCGCAGCCGCGTCCGCGGCCGCCTCCCGCGCCTCTTGTTGTTGGCGCCACAGCGCGGCGTAGGCGCCATCCATGGCCAAGAGGTCGGCGTGACGACCGCGTTCGACGATACGACCGGCGTCGAGCACGATGATCTCGTCCGCATCGATCACCGTCGACAATCGGTGGGCGATGACCAGAGTCGTGCGGCCGCTGCTGACCTCGCTGAGATTGGCCTGAATCTCTCGCTCGGTATTCGTGTCGAGGGCCGACGTTGCCTCGTCGAACAGCAGGATGCAGGGTTGCTTGAGGATCGTCCGGGCAATCGCCACGCGCTGCTTTTCGCCGCCGGACAGTTTCAGGCCGCGTTCCCCTACAGTGGTGTCGTAGCCATCCGGCAGATCCGCGATGAAGTCGTGGATCCGCGCCATTCGGGCGGCGTCTTCAACTTCGGCCCGGCTCGCGTCGGGGCGTCCATAGGCGATGTTGTAATAGATCGTGTCGTTGAACAGCACCGTGTCCTGCGGAACGATGCCGATCGCGGCGCGCAGGCTCTGTTGCTGGACCGACTGGATGTCCTGACCGTCAATCAGAATGCGGCCGGCGTTGGGATCGTAGAAGCGGAACAACAGCCGGCTGATGGTCGACTTGCCGGCGCCGGTCGGGCCGACGATGGCGACCTTGCGGCCGGGCAGCACCTCAAAGCTGATGCCTTTCAGGATCGGGCGCCTGGCGTCATAGCCGAAGGCCACATCCTGAAACTGAACGTGCCCGTCCGTCGCCTTCAGCGGCTGGGCATCTGGGGCGTCGTCTATCTCCCGCTCCTGATCCAGAAGGGTGAACATGGCGTGGATGTCGACCAGGCTCTGCTTGATCGTGCGATAGACGTAGCCGAAGAAATTCAGCGGCTGGTAGAGCTGCATCAGATACGTGTTCACGACCACGAAATCGCCGACCGACATGGTGCCGGCAACGATACCCTGCCCCGCCATGTACATCACCAGGGTCAGGCCGACGGCGATGATCACGGCCTGGCCGATGTTCAGCATCGACAGGGATTCTTGCGACTTGACGGCTGCCCGCTGATAGCGGACGAGCGATGTGTCGAAGCGGTCGGCCTCAAGCGCCTCGTTGCCGAAATACTTCACGGTCTCGAAGTTCAAGAGGCTGTCGATCGCCTTGGTATTGGCGTCCTGATCGCTTTCGTTCATGGCGCGGCGGAACTTCAGGCGCCATTCGGTAACGATCATGGTGAAGGCGATGTAGCCGACCACCGTCACCATGGTGACGAAGGCAAACCAGAAGTCGAACAGGCTCCAAAGGATCACGGCGACCAGTAGGATTTCCAGCACGGTCGGCAGGATGTTGAACAGCATGAAGCTGAGCAGGCTTTCGATCGCCTTGGTGCCACGCTCGATGATCCGGTTCAGCCCGCCGGTCTGGCGTTCCAGATGAAAGCGCAGGGCTAGCCGGTGCAAATGTCGAAAAACGTTCAGGGCCGCGCTGCGAATGGCCTGTTGGGCGACCTTGGCAAAGATGGCGTCGCGCAGTTCGGCAAAGGCCAGGCTAAGAACGCGGGCAAAGCCGTAGGCCAGGATCAGGCCGATGGGAAGGTAGATCGCCAGGTTCGCCGGATCACCCAGCAACGATTCGACCTGGCCCGATTCGCCCGTCAGCGCATCGACGGCGCCGCCGTAGAACACCGGAATATAAACGGTGGCCACCTTGGCCAAGACCAAGCTGATAAGGGCCAGAACGACGCGGACACGCATGCCGGTCTGGCCTTTCGGCCACAGATACGGCACCAGGGACCGCACCGCATTCCAGTCACGCGAGACCGAGCCCGCTGCCGAGTTATCACTCATTGGCCATAAGCTAAGCGCGATTGGGTGATCGGGAAAGCCCCGAACCAGCACCCGCCCAGCGCATGGAAGGGGCGCACAGGATCGTCGGCAGGTCCGCCCGATGCCATGCTATGCCTTGGCCATGACCGACATTCGATCGCCAAGCCTGGCCGACATCGGCAAACTGGTCCTGCTCGGCGCGATCTGGGGGTCGTCCTTTCTGTGGATCGGCATCGCGGTTGACGATCTTCCGCCGTTTACGTTGGCCGCCGGCAGACTGCTCATCGGCGGGTTTTTCCTGCTATCGGTCGCGATGGCGACGGGACAACGGTTGCCGCGCGGCTGGCGTGTTTGGCGACTGCTCGTGATCCTGAGCGTGCTGAACGCCGCGCTGCCCTTCGTGCTGATCAATTTCGGCCAGACACGTGTGTCCGCCGGCAATGCCGCGATACTCATAGGCGCGGGTCCGTTCGTGGCGCTGATGATCTCGCACTACTTCACCGGTGACGATCGGATCACCTTGGCCAAGGCGGCCGGCATGGCGCTGGGTTTCGCCGGTGTCGTCTGTCTCGTTGGCATCGATGCGCTGGGCGGTCGGGGCAATGCAGTTGTCGGCCAATTGGCCATTGTCGGCGCGGCGGTGTCGTTCGCCGCATCCGGCCTGATAACACGCTGGCTGGCGCCCCTGCCGGTTTTGGTCAGCGCGGCCTGGGTCCTGACCTTGGGCGCCGGCTACATGGTACCGATCGCGCTGGTGGTCGATCAGCCCTGGTCACAACAGCCTAGCTTGGAGAGCCTTGGCGCACTCTTGATGCTGGCCCTTCTGGCGACCGCGCTGGCCTACCTGCTACGCTATCAGATCATCCGCGAGGTCGGGGCCGTCTTCATGTCCCAAGTCGCCTATCTGGTGCCGATCTTTGGGGTTCTGTGGGCCTGGCTGTTCCTTGGCGAACAGCCTGACCCGGCGGCCTATCTGGCCCTTTTCCTGATCCTGGTCGGCATCTATGTCAGTCGCTTGAGGCCAAAGGGCGGCAAATCGGCGGTTTCAACTTCGGGCTAAAACGTCCTAGGCTAAGGCACGCAGGTTGCGGCCGTTTCGGAGTCACGGCGCTCGTGACCATTTGAACCGACAGGAGATTGATATGGCGTCTTCGACAGAATCGGCAGAGCCAGCGTCCGACAAGTCCGACAAATCCGATAAGAAGGACGACATGGAAGCCCTGCGGGAGGATCTCGACGCCCTTCGCGCGGACCTTTCGAAGCTGAGCAAGCATCTTGGCGGCACCGTGCGCGCAAAGGCGAAGGCGGCGTCGGACCAGGCATGGTCAGCGAAATCCTCCGCCGAGGAAGCGGCTAAAGAGCAAATCGACCGTATCGAGAAAGAGGTCGAGGCCCATCCTTGGCGGGCGCTGGGTATCGCCGTCGCGGTCGGTTTCGTCCTGGGCCGTATAGTCAAGTAACCCGACCAGGCCCTATCGCCCCCATGCCTATCAGGCTGCCCAAACTTCGGCGCCAGGCCGAGCTGGAGACGCTTGCCCTGCGCCTGCGCGCGGAGCAGATGGCCAAGCGCGCGATCTTCTTCGCCGTTGCGTTGCTGCTGGCCGTGCTGGCACTGATGGCCGCGATCACCGGGCTGATCGTCTGGCTGAGCCATGGGGTCGGCGTGGTCGCCGCCTGCTTCATTGGCGCTGGTGCCTTGGTGGTGATCTGCGGACTGATCGTCGTAATCTCCGGCCCGGCAAGCGGCCAGCGCACGGCCGAGGTGGCCGAGCAGATGGCGCGCAGCGGCCGCCAAAGCCGCATCCGCGAGATGCGCCATTTGAGCCAACTGGCCACCACCATGGTCGCCGGCCGCGGCCGGGGGAAATGGGGCATCTTGATCGCCCTTGGCCTCGGCTTCTTCATCGGCCTGGTGCAACGGGAAAGTGAAGATCAAGACCAAGAAGAAGAGATTGACGATCAATAAACGCTGAGGCACTAACCAACGCCCATCGGCAGCTACAGTTTGTAGCCCACCCATCATAGCGTCCCCCACTACACGCCAAAATAACCCAACCGAACGAGGAAGCAGATGACCAAAGTGACCCACGTCCTGGGATTAGCGATACTCAGCGGCGGCCTTCTGGCCGGCACCGCTGTACTTCCGGCATCCGCCCAGGATTGTCCCACCACGAATGACGGCGTCTGCAACGAGCCCGATGTCGGTGACGCCACTTGTAAGGCCGGATCCGACACGGCCGACTGCAGCGCTGCCGCAGCGCCCCCCGCCAGTGGTGGTGGTGACGACGCAATGGCCGAGCAGTTTGCAAATGCCGGCTCGCTGTACGAGGCGTTTGAACTGGCCTTGCCGTCCGCCCCGCCCGGCGCGATCTCATACAGTTCGGCCGCACCGATCGGCGAAAACGGTATCGAGTTCGTTGACCTGTTTTTCGCCGACGGCCCTGACGAAATCGCCATCGACCGCCTGACGGTGAACAATGTCGACTGGCGCGCCATGCTGGCGGAAAACACACCGACCTTTATGGATGTCGTGGTCGAGGGGCTTAGCATTCCGGTCGATGCCATGGACCTTGACCCGATGGCCGCGTCCATGCTGGGCGATGTCATTTCGACCGACCTCAGCCTGTCCTACACGATCGACGGCACCGACCTGAACATCGACCAGCTTTCGCTCGATATGCAGGATCTGGGTGCGGTCGGGCTGACGCTGGCCGCTCAAGGCGTCAATCCGGACGCCGGCGATCCGGGTGGCATGATGCTGGGGTCGACGATTTCCAACGGCGAACTGACCTTCCAGGACAACGGTCTGGTGGCCTTGATCCTGGATCAAGCCAGCCAGATGACCGGCATGGGACCGGAAGAAACGGCGATGATGGCCGTGGCCCAGCTTCAGATGATGGGCGGTCAGGCGACCAGCCCGGGCGCGCAATCGGCCATGCAGGCGCTGACCGCGTTCTTGCAGGCGGCCCCCAACCCGGACGGCATGCTGACCATCTCGATGAACCCTTCGACGCCGTTCAGCCCGCTGATGCTGATGAGCGTCACCGACCCGGATGCGGCGGTGCAGTTGTTGGGCCTGTCGGCGAGCTATCAGTAACTCGCCATCGCGACCTTAGTCGTCAAAGAGCGCCGAGGTTCCCGAAACCTCGGCGCTTTTTTTGCGCCTACTCAGCCGCCTGAGCCCGGTGACCGCTGATCAGGCTTAGGATCTCGGCGGCCGCCGCCGGGATGTTCGTGCCGGGGCCATAGATGGCGCTGACACCGGCGTTCCTCAGGAAATCGTAGTCCTGCGGGGGAATGACGCCGCCGCACACGACCAGGATGTCATCCGCGCCCTGGTCTTTCAGGGCGGCGATCAGGGCCGGTACCAGGGTCTTGTGGCCGGCGGCCTGAGACGAAACGCCGACGATATGGACATCGTTCTCGATCGCCTGGCGGGCCGCTTCCTCCGGCGTCTGGAACAGCGGGCCGACATCGACGTCGAAGCCGATATCGGCAAAGGCGGTGGCGATAACCTTTGCCCCCCGATCGTGGCCATCCTGGCCCATCTTGACGACGAGCAGGCGCGGCCGCCGCCCCTCTTCCTCGGCGAACGCCTCAACCTCGGCCAAGATGCGGCGGAAGCCTTCATCGCCCTCATAGGCCTTCGCGTAAACACCGGAGACGGATTTGATCTCCGCCCGATGTCGGCCATAGACTTTTTCCATTGCGTCGGAAATCTCCCCCACGGTGGCGCGCTGGCGCGCCGCCTCGATCGACAGCGCCAGCAGATTGCCGTCGCCTGACCGGGCAGCGTCGGTCAGCGCGGCGAGAGCCTTCTCGACCGCTTGCGGATCACGGTTCGCCTTGATCTTTTCCAAGCGCTGGATCTGGTTGCGCCGAACCTCGGTGTTGTCGATATCCAGCACCTCGACCGTATCCGGTGTTTCCGGCCGGTACTTGTTCACGCCGACGATGGTTTCCTCGCCGCGATCGATGCGCGCCTGCTTGCGGGTCGCCGCCGCCTCGATTCGCAGCTTTGGCATACCGGAGGCAACCGCCTTGGTCATGCCGCCCAGCGCCTCGACCTCGTCGATCAACGCCCGGGCCGCGTCGGCCAACTCCTGCGTCAAGGCCTCGAGATAGTAGCTGCCACCAAGCGGGTCGACGACGTTGGTGATGCCCGTCTCCTCGGCCAGGATGAGCTGCGTGTTGCGGGCGATCCGGGCGGAAAACGGCGTCGGCAGGCCCAGCGCCTCGTCAAACGCGTTGGTGTGCAGGCTTTGCGTGCCGCCCAGCACGGCGGCCAACGCCTCGATGGTGGTGCGCACGACATTGTTGTAGGGGTCGTGCTCCGTCAGGCTGACACCGGAGGTCTGGCAATGGGTGCGCAGCATCAGCGAGCGGCTGTCGGATGGGCTGAAGTGTTGGGCCATGAGTTCCGCCCACAGCAGCCTGGCGGCGCGCAGCTTGGCGACCTCCATGAAGAAGTTCATGCCGATGCCGAAGAAGAAGCTGAGGCGCGGCGCGAACCTGTCGACCTCGACGCCTTGAGAGGCCGCCGCGCGAACATATTCCAGCCCGTCGGCGAGCGTGAAGGCCAGCTCCTGCGCTGCCGTCGCGCCAGCCTCGTGCATGTGATAGCCGCTGATCGAGATCGAGTTGAACCGCGGCATGTGTTCTGCGGTGTAGGTGATGATGTCCGCGACGATGCGCATCGACGGTTCGGGTGGGTAGATGTAGGTGTTGCGGACCATGAACTCCTTCAGAATGTCGTTCTGAATGGTCCCGGAGAGCTGGTCCTGCCGCACCCCCTGCTCTTCACCAGCCACGATGTAGCCCGCAAGCACCGGCAAGACGGCGCCGTTCATGGTCATCGACACGCTCATCTTGTCGAGCGGGATGCCGTCGAACAGGATTTTCATGTCCTCGACGGAATCGATCGCGACCCCGGCCTTGCCGACATCGCCGACGACGCGCGGATGGTCGCTGTCGTAACCGCGATGGGTGGCCAGATCGAACGCCACCGACAGGCCCATCTGACCGGCGGCGAGATTGGAGCGGTAGAATTCGTTGGAGGCCTCCGCCGTCGAGAAGCCGGCATATTGGCGGACCGTCCAGGGACGGTTGGCGTACATCGTCGCCCGCACGCCGC
Organism: Pseudomonadota bacterium; assembly: GCA_039177555.1. Lineage (GTDB taxonomy): Bacteria > Pseudomonadota > Alphaproteobacteria > DSM-16000 > Inquilinaceae > JANQGH01. The sequence continues at coordinate 21,699 of JBCDFV010000014.1, forward strand.
GCGTGAAGGGCGCGAAACCGGGCAATCCGGCCGCCGCGTCATCGCAGTCGGCGCCGGTGTAGAGCGGCTTGACGGCAATGCCCTCGGGCGTCTGCCAGGCCAAATCGTCGAGCGCGCGGCCCTTCAACTCGCCGGACGCCAAACGCCGCCAATCGTCAAGCGTCGGCCGCTTCGAACCCGCCATGGTGCGCGCACCCCTCGATCATGATCCATCGCCCCAACAGATGGGGACGCCTTGGATGCAGCGCACTATAGTCGTTTGAGGGCGATACCGTCCATTCCGGGCGCTACCAGACCAGCGAACCTATCGCATAGGTCGGGCGCGCGCCTTCCCGGCTGCCGGCTTCCGCAATGGCCAGGCCATCCGGCTTGCCGTCCGTCAACAGCTCGTCGGCGTGAATGCCGTGGGTCACGAACAGGCTGTCAAAACCCATGGCGGCGGCCCCCCGAATGTCGGTCCGGAAGCTGTCGCCGATCGCTAGAATCCGGGTCGGGTCCGGATGTCCCAGCAGATCGAGGCAGCGGTCATAGACGCCACGGGTCGGCTTGCCGTGGTAGATGACCTCGCCGCCGACCTCTTCGTACCGGGCCGCGATCGCACCGGCGCAGAGCCCCAGACGCCCGCCGCGCATGACCACGAGATCGGGATTGGCGCATACCATGGGCAGCGATCGGTCCGCCGCCTCGGTCAACAGTTCCTCCAAATGCGCAACGGTTTCGTCCGGCGATCGGATGCCGCTGTTCAAAACGAAATCGGCGGTGGCCATAGTCGCCACCTTCTCGTAGGCCAAACCGTCGACCACGTCGCCGTCGCCAGGTCCGCCGAGATGGACGAAACGATCGCCCAGCGCTTTGTGGTCCTCGGTCGACCGGTCGGCCAACGCCGCATAGGTCATCTCGCCGGACGACATCAGATGATCGTAGGCATCGTCGTGCAGCCCCATGCCGCGCAAACGCGATCGAACCGCCGGCAAGCGGCGCGGCACGTTGGAGAGCAGGCAGGTCTTGCGGCCGTCGACCCGCAGTCTGGCCAGCGCCTCGACAACGCCAGGATAGAGCCGATCGCCGTCATGGATGACGCCCCAGAGATCGACGATGAAGGCGTCGTAATCTTGGGCGACCTCGCGGACGCCGGCCAGTACGGAAACCGGATCGGTCATGGTTGTGCTGTTCGATGAGCATGTGGGGGAGCCCATAGGTGGCGCGTTCAGCGCGATGCGGCAAGCGTGTTTCTCAAAAACCGCTGCCGACAGCATCGGCGAGGCAGTCGAATCCGTCGCGCCTGATGCGTTCGGCCAGATCGCGTTTGATTTCGGTGACGAGCCGCGGGCCGCGATAGGCCAAGGCCGTGTATAGTTGAACCAACGACGCGCCGGCCTTGACCTTGGCGTAGGCATCCGCGCCGGACGCGACCCCGCCGACACCCACCAAGGGCAGGCGCTTTGCCACGTGCCGTGCCACATCCGCCAGCAGGCGCGTCGACGCCGCCATCAAGGGCGGTCCGCTCAGCCCGCCGGCCTCGCCGGCCAGATGGCCCGGCAGGTCGTCCGGTCTGGCCACGGTCGTATTGGCGACGATCAGACCGTCCGCCCCCGAACCGAGGGCGGCGCCGACGATGTCCGCGACATCCTCGTCGGTCAGATCCGGCGCGATCTTCAGCAGAATCGGCGTCTCGGCCGACGCCTCGTCCCGTGCGGCCTGGGCGGCGGCAAGGATGGCAGCCAGCGGCGCTGCGCCCTGCAAGTCGCGCAGGCCCGGCGTGTTGGGTGACGAGACGTTGATGACGAGATAGTCGGCGAGCGGGGCCAGGCGCCGCACTCCGTCGGCGTAGTCCTGCTCGGCGGACTGGCTGTCCTTGTTCTTGCCGATGTTGGCGCCGACGATGCCGTTGGCGCGCCTGCTGACCAGCCGGCGCTCGACGGCGTCAAGGCCATGGCCACTGAAGCCGATGCGGTTGATCAGCGCCTCGCGGTGATGCCAGCGCATGAGCCTTGGCTTGGGATTGCCCGCCTGCGGCTGGGGCGTAACCGACCCCACCTCGACGAAACCGAAACCCAGCCGCAACATGGGACCGAACACTTCGGCGTTCTTGTCAAAGCCGGCCGCCAGGCCAATCGGATTGGCAAAGTGCCGTCCCCATAGGTCGATTGCCAGGATGGGATCGTCAGTGGCGCCAACGCGCGGCCCCAACCCCATCTTGAGGGCCCGCAACGTCACATCATGCGCGGTTTCCGGATCGAGCCTGTGAAGCAGCGGGCGGACGATGGGAAACAGATCGACCATTGCGCCCCTACAGCGGAAAGCGGTGCGTGCCGTCCACGCCCAGCGGCAGCGGACGCACCCACATGACGGCACTAAGGGGCAGCGGCCCGTAAAGATGGGGAAACAGGTCCCCGCCGCGCGACGGCTCCCAAGCGAGTGCGGGACCCAGGCGATCGGGATCGACTGCCACCAGCACCAAATCAGCCTGATCGGCGAAGTAGCGCGCGGCGGTTTCCGGCGCCTGTTCAGGCGTCGAAAAGTGGATAAAGCCATCCTCGGCGTCGACGGCGGAGCCGTCATAACGCCCCCGCGATTCGGCCTCGGCCCATTCGCCCGCTGTGCAGATCTTGAGAATCACCGTCGCCATTGCGTAGCCCATAACCGTCGCACCGGCCTTGCGCAAGCGCGCCATGCAACTCTCTGTAGGCGCCGATGGGCGCGCTATGTCGATATCCGCGTGCATTTCACGGCTGGCCGGCCATGACCGGTCAAAACATCGATTTTTTATGGAGACAATGGGCCGGACCTGCGAGACAATGTTCCCATGCTACGGCATACAGACATTTGGCAGGCGATTGACAGGCTGGCCGCGCGCAACGGGTTGTCGGCGTCTGGACTGGCCAAGCGCGCCGGTCTCGATCCGACGACGTTCAACCCCTCCAAACGCACGTCCGCCCAGGGCAAGCTGCGCTGGCCGTCAACCGAAAGCGTATCGAAAATCCTGGACGCGACGGAGACTGAGCTTGCCGATTTCGTACAACTGATCGGCACCGGATCGGAGACGCTGCGGCGTCGGATTCCGGTCCTAGGCTATGCCCAGGCCGGTGCCGAGGGCTTTTTCGACGATGCCGGCTACCCCGCGGGCACGGGCTGGGACGAGGTGGTCTTTCCCGATGTCGGCGACCCGCATGCCTATGCGCTGGAGATCAGCGGCGACAGCATGGTCCCGGTCTATCGGGACGGCGACATCATCATCGTCGCGCCCGGCACCAACATCCGGCGCGGCGACCGGGTCGTCGTCCGCACCGCCGGCGGCGAGGTCATGGCGAAGGAGCTATCACGCCAAACGGCGACAAAGCTGACCCTGCGCTCGTTCAATCAGGATCACGCGGATAGAGTGCTGGACCGTTCTGAGATCGACTGGATCGCCAGAATACTCTGGGCCAGTCAGTAGGCGGCACGGCCGCCCACCGTCAAAGCCGCGTTGCTTGGATACAATGCCGTGCTTGGCCAGCCTTAAAGGGCGGTCTAAGGTGCGCGGCTTTGTCGGTACAAGCGGAACCTAAAGAAGACAGGGGCAAGAGATGGCTGGGCAAGCCTGGACCTTTGTTGACGGCGACTGGCATGAGGGCAATCCGAAGATTGCCGGTCCGATGACCATGGGCTTTTGGGCCGCGGCGACGGTGTTCGATGGCGCCCGCGCAGTTGATGGCATGGCGCCCGATCTGGACCGCCATTGCGCCAGGTCTGTTGCCTCGGCCAAGGCGCTTGGTCTGGGGCCGGAGATCGACGGCGAGACGATCGAGGGGCTGGCGCGCGAGGGGATCAAAAAGTTCACGAACGGCCATGCGCTGTATGTCCGGCCCATGTTCTGGGCGGAGTCCGGCTTCGTCATCGCGGCCGACCCGGACAGCACGCGCTTTTTGATCAGCGTCTATGAGGTGCCGATGCCGGAAGGCCCGAGCGACGCCATGGTTTCCTCCAAACGCCGGCCCAATGCGGAGACGGCCCCGACGGCGGCCAAGGCGAGCTGTCTTTATCCCCATGGCGGCATGGCCCTGACGGAGGCCATGCAACAGGGCTATGAGAACGCGATCATGTGCGACCAGCTCGGGCACGTGTCGGAGTTCGCCACCGCCAACCTGTTCATCGCCAAGGACGGCGTTGTCTCCACGCCGGCGCCCAACGGCACGCTGTTGAACGGCATTACCCGCCAGCGGGTCATCGGCCTTTTGAGGCAGGACGGCGTCGAGGTGCAGGAACGGTCGGTGACGCTGGACGATGTGCGCAGCGCCGATGAGGTCTTCTCCACGGGCAACTATGCCAAGGTGCAGCCCTTCACCCGCATCGAGAACCGCAGCCTGCAGCCCGGCCCGATGTATGAACGCGCCCATAGCCTTTACTGGGACTATGCCGCCAGCCAACCGATCTGAACCCGATGCCCTGTCGGTGCGATCGGCACGGGACGACGATGCGGACGACCTGATTGCGCTGATCGGCGGCTGTTTTGCGGAGTATCCCGGCTGCGTCCTGGACGTCGACGGCGAGATTCCGGAGCTTCGGGGCATTGCGAGCTACGCCGAACGGCGCGGCGGTGCCTTTTGGTCCGTAGAACAGAATAGCGTGGTGGTGGCCTGCGTTGGCGCGATGCCAGCGGCGGAGGGTGGCGTCGAGTTGGTCAAGCTCTATGTGCGTGCCGATGCGCGTCGAGGCGGCCTCGGCCGACGGCTGATCGGCCGGGTGGAGGCGTTCGCGCAGGGCCAAGGGGCGCGCCACATCGAACTGTGGACCGACACCCGCTTCACCACGGCCCACCGCGCCTATGAGGCCTGCGGCTATGTCAAGCAAGCGGCGACGCGGGCGCTGAACGACAAGTCAAACTCGGTCGAGTATTCCTATCGCAAGACGCTGGCTGACGCCGAATGAGTGGCCGCACCACGAGGTCGCAGAACACCGAGCGTTTGGCACGCGTCATCGATCACCACGCCATCTCGCTGGTGTTCGATGTCGGTGCCAATGAGGGTCAGTACGGCGATCGGGTTCGAGACGCGGGCTATGGCGGGCGGATCATTTCCTTCGAACCGCTCAGCGAGACCCATCGTTTGCTCGCCGATCATGCCGCCGGTGACGACAACTGGATCATCGCGCCGCCCATGGCCTTGGCGGAACGGGACGGCGAGACCGAGATCAACGTGTCCGCCCAAACGGGGATGAGTTCACTGCGCGGCTTCACCGAGGAGATGGCCGACCTGCTCGACAGCGCGCGGTTCGTTTCTACAGAACGGGTGCGGCTGGCCAGGCTGGACAGCGTGATCGACGACTTCGCAACGCCGGACGATCGCGGCCTGCTGAAGATCGATACCCAGGGCACGGAGGATCTTGTGCTGGCCGGCGCCGTGCAAAGCCTGAAGCGCATCGCGCTGATCCAGATCGAGCTGTCCATCGTGCCCGTCTACAAAGGCACGCGCGGCTTCACGGAGATGATCGGCCATCTGGCCGGGCTTGGCTTCGAGCCGGTCCTATTCCTGCCCGGCTATTTCAATCGCCGCACGGCCCGTCTGATCGAGATGGACGGCGTCTTTGCGCGTCGGGACGCGACGCCGTGATCATCGCGACCGAGACAGGTGCAACGACACCCAAAACGGCGGGTTCGGCGCGTCGTGTCGCCGCGATCGACGCTCTGCGCGGCGTCGCCATCGTCGGCATGGTGATCTACCATTTCTGCTGGGATCTGACGTTTTTCGACCTGGCCGATTTCGACATCGGCAACGGCGTCGGCTGGATCATCTTCCGCACCCTGGTCGCCGGCGGCTTCCTGTTCCTGGTCGGCGCCAGCCTGGTGCTGGCCCATCGCGACGGCATCCGCTGGCGGCCCTTCTGGCGCCGCTTTGCCATCCTGGCCATTGCCGCGCTGGCGATTACGGCGGTGACCTATCAGGCCATCCCCGACGCCTTCATCTTTTTCGGCATTCTGCACGCCATCGCCGTTTTCAGCCTGATCGGGCTCGCCTTCCTGCGCCTGCCTTGGTGGCTGTGCGGTCTGGCCGGGCTGGGCACGATCGCCATGCAGTGGGCGGCGTCGCCCGCCTTCAACTGGCCGCCGATCGTCTGGCTGGGCCTCGCCGATCCACCACCCGTCTCGAACGATTTCGAGCCCCTCTTCCCCTGGTTCGGCGCCGTGCTGCTGGGCATGGCGCTGGCCAAGACCGGCTTTGTCGATTGGCTGGGCTGGTGGCGCGGCACCGACTCGATCGGCCGGGCGCTCCGCTGGGCCGGCCGCTACAGCCTGATCATCTATCTGACCCATCAAATCGTGCTGATCGGGGCGCTGTATCTGTTTACGCTGATCATCGGCAGCACCGATGCCGCCAGCGCCTATCGCGACGGTTTTGGCCCCTCGTGCCAGTCCCATTGCCAGGCCGAGGAGTTCTCGCAAGCCTTTTGCGACGCCTACTGCGGATGCCTGGCCGACAGGATCGAGGCCGAAGACCTTTGGGAGGCGATCGCGCCTGAGTCGCTTGCATCTTCCGAACAGGCCATCTTCAACGCCATGGTTCAGTCGTGCGCGGCCGAGGCCGGCACCAGGGATTAGAGCGAACGGTACCGGCCTCGCTGCTTAACCAGTCGAAAGCGCCGCCTCCAGACCGACCGGGTCGTCGGTCGTGATCTGGTCGACCTTCAGGGCCAGCAGGCGGCGGGCCATGGCCAGCGTCGCATCGTTAACCTCCTTGATGGTCCAGACATCGACACGCTTTCCGGCCGCCTGGATTGCACCGATCATATCGAAGCCCGCGGCATCGGCGGCGGCCACAATAGGATGGTAGAGGTAGATCATTTCTGCATTGGGCGCGGCCGCCAGGGCGGCCTGCACGAAGGCCGCGTAATCCCCGGTCCTTCGAAGCTCCGCGATGGTGTCCTCGCGGCACGGATCGTAGCCGGTGCGCAAACCGGGCGTCGCTCGGCGAAGGCTGTCGACCGCGTCGGCGTCGTCGCCCGACACCAGCACGTTGGCCAAGACGGGCTCCACCGCCGATGGAAACGCCGCAATATCGTCCGACGACAGGCTGGCGCGGTCGTTCTTGAGGTCAAGCTGCAGAACGGCGCTGGCGTCGATGGGGCCGGCGGCCAACAGCTGCGCCAGATCGTCGAGCAGCAATACGGGTTCCGCCGTGACCGCGCCTTCATTATCGCGCATGCGAAGCTGGCGCAGCTCGTCAGCCGGCTGCGTGGCGACGGGTCCAGAGCCGCTGGTCTCCCGATCCAACGTCTCGTCGTGAAGAATGACAAATCCGTTCGATCCGTGACGCTGAATATCGACCTCGATCGACGCACCGAGCCGCATGCCCTCAAGGATCCGCGATCTTGTGAAGACAGCATCGGTGATCAGGCGGCGTCCGCGATGCCATTTGAGCATCGTTGGGTGATCGTTTGAGAAGAGTGAGATGCCCTTATGCACAGTGTGCCTCGGCAAGTGCCGGCCCTTTGGCCGATGGTTTGGATGGTCTAGTAGCGGCGTCCTCGCCGCACAAGGGGCAGGCCTGAGGGCCAAGATCAAGTCTTCGCGTCGAGCCGTCGGCGCAGCGCTGCTTGCGGCCGCCAAACCGCCGTTCCCTCTGTCCGCGATTAACGCAAAATCGACATGCTTTGCGTGATGCTGGCTAACGCCGAAAGGCCCGACGGTCTGGACGGATACGACCTTATCATGACACCTAGCGCTGAATGCCGGGTCTATACGATATGAGTAACGACCGTACACAGGCGGAGCAATCCGCCTTGACCGAAATGGCAGGCCTCGCAATCAGGCTAAGCCGCCTGGGCTATGTCTGCATTCCCCTTCGTGCGGGCGGCAAACATCTTGATCTTGCGGCGATGGGCGTCCAGCCGGTGCATCTGCAAAGCCGAAGCAAGCGGCTGAAGGAACTCGCCTTCACCAGCGTCTTGTTTCAACTGGCGCTCAATCCACCGGGCGAGAGCACGATCGCGGCGTGGTTCTCCGGTCGGCAGATGAATATCGGCTTGGCCTGCGGCGTCAATGGCTTGGTCGCAATCGACTTTGACAGGCCCGACCTTTACGCGGCCTGGCGACGACGGCACGCGGCGATAGTGGGCGCGACACCCGTCTGCAAGAGCCCCGCCGGCTACCATGTTCTGGTGCGGCACGGCCTGCCCCTGGTATCGTCCAGCCTGCATTTCGGCTTCCGCCGTGCCGGCCACATCAAGGCGTTGGGCGGCTATGTCGCCTGCGCACCCACGTCTTTGGCCCATGGCGGCGCCTATCGCTGGCTGCCGGGCCAGTCGCCGATCGACGTCGAGCCCCAACGGGTCGAGAGCCTCGCGGACATGGGCCTGTACCCGGTCTCGCCCCTCAAACGTGCCTATGACGGCATGCTGGGCCGCGGATCGTTTAGGGATCATTAGGCGTGGCGCGGCGCGAGCCCGCGGTCTCGGTCATCATCCCGGCCCGCGATGCGGAAGCTTCGATCGGCGGCACCCTTCGCAGCCTAGCCGCGGATACCGCCGTGATCGGCGAGGTCATTCTGGTCGATGACGCATCCCGGGACGATACGGTCGACCTGGCACGGGAAGCTGCGCGAACGCACGGCCTGCCGCTTTCGGTTCTACAGGTCGGCGTGTCAGGCGCAGGTGCCGCGCGAAACGCCGGTCTCGCCGCCGCGCGCTTTCCGTTCATCCACTTTCTCGATGCCGACGACCGAATGGAACCGGGTGGCATCAGCGCACTGCATGAGGCGCTGGTCGCCGACCCGAATGCCGGTATCGCCATCGGCGCCAATCTCCGCCGCACCGAAGGCCGGCCGGACAAGCCGAAGTCGCCCGATGGCTATGGCGGCGACCGCCGCCGCAACGTCCATGACTATCTGCTGGGCCGGATGTGGCCGATCGCCATGGGCAGCGCCATGGTCCGTCGCGAGCATACAGACGGCATCCGGTTTCCCGAAGACGCGACGCTGGACGAGGACACCTGCTTTTGGGCCCAGCTTATGGCGCGGAACGGCGTCGCAATCGTTGAGCAGACCGCTCTGGTCTACGCGCTGAACGAAGCCCGGATGGCCAGGCGATACGCCGCAGCACCGAAACGGACTTTTCTGGGCGTGGCCCGGGCGCTGAGCCGGCTTGGCGAGGCGATCGACGATCGCGCGGCGTCGCAGTGGCGCAAGGCTTGGGTCGCGCTGCGCATTGCGCGGCAGTTGATCTACGAACGCCGGTTCGACGAGGCGCGCTTCATGCTACGGGCCGTCGCCGCCCATCCCGCGTTTGCCCAGAGCCGCCGGCTGGCACGCTATCGGGTCGAGATCGCGCTGGGATCGCTCCGCACCCCGGCCCGGCGGCCACGATCCGTTCCGATTTCGCCAGCAGGTACGTTTCGCACCCTCGTGCTCACGATCGATGCCGCATGGCCCCCGGTTTCCGGCGCCGATCTGCGGAACGTTCAAAACGCCCTGGCCGCATTGGCGCACGGTCCGGTTCTCCTGGCCTCCGTCAGGCCTCTCATCAGTGCAGCACCGACACCGCCGGGTTTGGAAGTTGCTTCCGCGGCCAAGCAGGGCGCCGACATTTGGGCGTCGATCGCCGAAGCGGCAGATGGTGTCGGCCAGCGGGTGCGCGAGTTCCGGCCTGATGCAGTCATCGTCGAAGGGGTCAGTCTTTCCGCCCTGATGCCGCAACTGTACGCTCTGGCGCCGGTCGTAATTCTCGATATGCACAATGTCGAATCGCATTTGAGCGCGCAGGTCGCCAGGGTCGCGCCTCGCAGAAGCCTGAAGGGACTGCTTGGGTTGCACGAACGCGCCATCAGGCGGCGAGAACGGCGGGCGCTGCGCCACGCCGACCGTGTCTGGGTCTGTTCCGAGGCGGACGCGAGCCGGCTCTACAGATCGCACCATCCCTCGCTGCCGATCGATGTCGTGCCGAACGGTGTACCGCGCCTCGACTCCGTCCCCAGATACCTGCCGGCGATCGACGGCCAAGCCGGCGGCCCGACCATTCTATTTCTCGGGCATCTCGGCTATCGCCCGAACGTGGTGGCCGCGCGTCGGCTGGCGCTTGGCATCGCTCCGATCGTGCGCGCCTCCCTGCCGTCCGCCCAGCTTGTCCTGGCGGGGCGGTCACCGCATCGGAGGATCACCGAACTCGCCGATACGGCTGGCATCCGCCTGATTGCCGACCCACCCGACGTGGCCGCGCTTCTCGGCGAAGCCGACATCGTCGCGGTGCCGCTTGACGCCGGCGGCGGCACCCGGCTGAAGATCCTGGAGGCCATGGCCTGGGGTCTGCCCGTCGTCGCGAGCCCGATCGCGGTGGACGGCCTGGCACTGGACGCGGATATCGACTTCGTTTCAGCCCTGTCCGACGCCGATTTTGCCCGCGAGATCATCGCGCTCTGGTCGGATCGCGAGCGGTTCAAGGCGCTGCGACGCCAGGCCCACGAGACGGTCATGCACCGCTTTGGCACGCGGGCCGTCGAAAGGGCGGTTCGGCAGGGCCTGGGGCTGCTTCCCCAACCGCCGGTCCCTCAAACCGGGACCGAAGACGCGATCGGATCGGACCCCGGATGATCCCCGCCCTGTTGCACCAGACCTGGAAAACAGACCGTATCCCCGAACGGTTTCACGCTTACGGGCAAAGCTGGGCGCGGCACAACCCGCGACTAGAACGCAGGCTCTGGACCGACCGCATGCTGCTGGAGTTCGTTGCCGAACATTACCCGTCTTTGTTGCCGACCTATTGCGGCTACCAAAACGGCGTCATGCGTGCGGACGCAGCGCGCTACATGTTGCTGCACCATTTTGGCGGCATCTACGCCGATATCGACTGTGAATGCGTGGCCCCGCTCGACCCGCTCTTGGCCGAGGATCGCGTTGTTCTCTGCCGCGAACCGGACCTGCATGCCAAGGATCACGATGCGGCCCGTCACCTGCCCTATCTGTTATTCAACGGCGCCATGGCGAGCCCGCCGGGGCATCCGTTTTGGCGCGCCGTGCTCGACCTATTGCCGCGCCTGGCCGACAACAAGTCGGTGTTGGACGCCACCGGCCCCTGCCTGCTGACATCCGCCCAGCTTGCCTACCCCAGGCAGTCTGACCTTGCGGTCCACTCACCATCGCTGTTCTGTCCGCTGGATCGCGACGGCAAGGCCGAGGTGCGGGATCGCAACCAGCCGCCGGACCCGACCTACATGGTCCATCACTGGGCCGGCACCTGGTACAAGGTCGGCGACGGGCTGTCGCTTTGGCGCAGGCTTCGCCGCCGCTTCTACAAGCTGCGCCACATGGCAACCCGGGGGCCGGTCTTGCGGTACGACCAGGCGCTGGCCGCCATCGACCCCGCGAGCCTGACGCGACCGCCGCCAAGCGGCGACGCCGTAGCGATCCTGGTGCCGCTGCGGGACGCTGCTGACCTGATCCAGCCCTTTTTGGATACGCTGGACGGGCTCGACTATCCGAAGGACCGGATAAAGCTCGTCTTTTGCGAAGGGGACAGCCGCGACGACAGTTGGCAGCGGCTGCGGCAGGCCGTTGCGCCCTTGGAGGGTCGATATCGGGGCATCACGCTGCTGCAAAAGCCGCTTGGAAACAGAATCGGCCGAGACCGGCGCACGGCCCGCAATGTGCAGCGCGCCCGGCGCGGTGGGCTGGCCAAGGTGCGCAACCATCTGATCCGCCAGGGCCTGGACGAGACAGATGACTGGGCCCTTTGGCTGGATATCGATGTCTGGCGCTTTCCGCCCGACGTCCTGAACGCGCTGATTACCAGCGGCCGGCGCATCGTCACGCCCAACTGCGTGACCCGGCCCGGCGGGCCAAGCTTCGACATGAACAGCTTCGTATCCCTGCCTTTCATGGAGGACGACCGCTACTGGAAGGCGCACAAACATGGCCTGTTCCAGCCCAACCGCTACTACGCCGAACGGCTCTATCTCAGCGATCTTCGCCACCGGCCGCTGGTCAACCTGCACGGCGTGGGCGGCACCATGCTGCTGGTCGATGCCAACCTGCATCGCGGGGGCCTTCAGTTTCCGGAGCGGCCCTACCGCAACCTGATAGAGACCGAGGCTTTCGGTGTGCTGGCCCGCGATCTCGGCGTCGTTCCGGCCGGACTGCCGCAGGTCGAAATCCTGCACGTGCCCTGGTAGCGGCCGCCGCGCCGCCGGCCACTAATGTGACGAGGCGTAGTACTCGGACACCTGCGCCGCCGAAGGCGGCGACACTGCCGGCGGTTTTGACAACCGTCAACGCCGGCCCTGGCGCAGCCCTTTGTCGCAACTGTTGCCGACAGTGCAGCGATCGCGCACACTTCCGGCTTCCCAAAGCCCCACCCGGAGACCGCGCAACATGCCCAACCGTTTGTCCATCACCGCCCTTGCCGTCGCCCTTCTAGCGGTTCCGGGCCTTGCCGCGGCACAGGGCAGTCCGGCACTCGACGCGGCGCGGCAGGAACTTGCGTCGGCTGCGACCGGTTCCTATGACGAGAACATCGTGGTTTTCGCGGTGGAGGGGGAGAATGTCGTCGGTACGCTGGCGATGCCGGAGACGGATGCGCCGCCGCCGGTGGCCTTGCTGCTGCACGGGTTTTCGGGCAATCGCGACGAACTGCCGGTGACCGACACGGAAGAAGGCGTGTTCCAGCGCACCGCCCGCCTATTGGCCGAACGCGGCATCGCCAGCCTGCGCATCGATTTCCGCGGCTCCGGCGACAGCGACGGCGCCTGGGAGGATACGACGTTCACCCGCCAGATCACCGACGCCATGGCCGCCATCGACCTGTTGGCCGAACACGAGTCCGTCGACAGCGACCGCATCGGCCTGGTGGGCTGGAGCCAGGGCGGGTTGGTCGCCGCCGCGGCGGCCCAGCACCCGTCGGTCGCCTCCACCGTGTTGTGGGCGCCGGCCGCGACGCCGGCTGCCAACTTCACCTTCCTGCTCGGCCCCGAAGCGGTTGCCGAGGGCCTGGCGGCGGGCGACGAGATCGTCATGGCCGAACTGCCCTGGGGCGCCACCACCAGCCTGCGCGGTAGCTTTTTCGAGGAACTGTTCGTGGTCAACCCGGTCGCCGAGATCGCGGCCTATGACGGGCCGCTTCTGGTCATCGTCGGGTCCCGCGACGACGTGGTCTTCCCCCAGCCCCAATCCGGCGCCCTGTTCCTCCGCTACCATGACGGCCCGGAAGAACTCCTCCTGCTCGACACCGACCATGTCTGGGACGCCTTCTCAGGCCCCGACATGGTCGACCAGATGGCGTTCTGGACCGGGGCGTGGTTGGGCATGACGATGGACTAAGGGCGCCGACTCGACCAGGCCGCGTGGTCGCATCGGCGCGGCGCCCCCTTTTAGTATAACTTCTTTGCGTGTAATGATGATTCTAGTCTACTTATTCGATGTACCACCAAGCTAAAGGTCATTGTGGTCGTGACTGATCTCAAGAGAACGGCGCTTGTCTACGACTTTGACGGAACACTGGCACGAGGAAACCTCCAAGAGCATAGCTTCATTCCCGAATTGCAGATCTCGCACGCCGACTTCTGGGCCGAAGTCAAAGCTAGAACGAAAGACAAAGATGCAGACGAGATACTTGTCTACATGCATCTGATGCTTGAGAAGGCGCGTGATAGAGGCACGCCAATTACAGCAGAAGAACTAAAGCGCCACGGCGAGCAGGCGCAGCTTTTTCCGGGCTTGTCAGGGAATGCCTGGTTCAAACGAATAGATCAGCACGCTGAAACTGTCGGCCTTGCACTGGAACACTACATAGTCTCTTCGGGTGTCTACGAAATGATACTTGGCTGCCCTATTCACCGGGCATTCCGTAAAATTTTTGCTTCGAAGTTCATTTATGAGAACGGAATGGCTTCCTGGCCGGGTGTTGGAATCAACTACACAACCAAGACTCAATACCTGTTTCGTATCAACAAAGGTATTGACAATCACTGGGACAACGACCGCATCAACAGTTACGTCCCCCAAAGCGAACGCCCCATTCCCTTCAACCGAATGGTCTTTTTTGGCGACGGGGATACTGATATTCCCGCAATGAAAATGCTCACCTACCAAGGGGGGCATGCAGTTGCCGTTTACGACCCATCTCGCTCAGCTAGCGACCTTTCAAAGATCCACCGACTGATCTCTGACGGACGGGTCGAGTTTGTCGCGCCGGCCGACTACGAAGAAAAGTCGCAGCTTGACATCATCGTTAAGGGGATTCTGGGTCGAATAGCTCGAGTTGCCAACTCTGAGCTCAATTAATCATCAGAGTCGGCGAGAGAGACCTATCGACTTCCCGCCGTCACTTAAGGATAGCCGGATCGGCATAACTCTCAGGTACTAGGCGCAGCTTGTTCCCGCGACCTATCGAACACGGCCATTCAGACTGGTGATCAAATGCCGTCACCCTCCCGCATCTGCTTCGCCGCCAGGGCGTAGCCGCCGGCCGCCCCGTCGACGAAATGCATGTGGTTTGAGGTCGTCGCCGAGGGCACGACGCAGGTCATCAGGGCGCTGTCCTGCATGTGCAGGCCATAGCGCAGCACACTCTCGCGCTTGGCGGCGTCCAGGATGTCCCGCAGTTTTGCGATCGTTTCGGCGGAACAGTCCACCGTCATCATCAGCCCGTCGTCGAACTTGCGGTAGTCTGTATTGGCGGCGATTTCTCGGCGGTATCGGTTCGGATCGAAGCGGCCGATGCGCAGGCCGAGCTTGAAGACAAGCCAACTGATGGCGTTGATCAATCGCAGGTTAAGTCGGCGGCGGAACAGGGACTGGCCGCGTCGGGCGACCCGAGACTGCAGTGTAGCCGCCCCCGTCGGCCAGCCGACATCCGGGCCTTGCACGGGCACCGGGTTCAGGGAGCCTGTGCTTTCCAGCAAAACAACGACGTCCGCGACGATCGCGGCGAAGCGTTCGCGGTCGGCGTCGGGCAGAGGCTTCACGATCAACGATGCGATCTTGCCGCGCCGAGCGTTGATCGGGCCCCATTGGCAGGACAGGCCGGTCAAATCCGGCTCCTGCTCCGTCCCCGCCGGCGGGCTTTGGATAGCGCCGTCCTTCAACCGCCGCTCCACCCATCCTAAGCCACCGCCGGTGAACATGGCGTAGCGCACATCGTCGGAGGCGGACCAGAAGGCCACGGACACGTCGAGACCCGCGGCACGCACCTCATCGACCGCAACCATGCCGACCCGCAGGCGCAGACCGAGGTCACGTTCCGTCCAGAAAGCGACACGACGCAACGCCTCGGCGGCGATATCGGCCTCCTCCGGCGGTACCGCGAAATGCGCCCCGTCCCCACCGAATGCGAACACGGGCAAAGCACCGCGTAGCGCATTCGACACCGCGCTGATCGTCGCGGCGCCGGCCAGGTTGACAGCCTTATAGTGCCCATCCTCGATCGCGCCGGTCGAGTTCACGACATCGGAAACGCCGACACGCCAGTTGCCCGGCAATGGGGCGTAGTTGGACGGATCGGCCACTTGGGCGAAGTCCTGCAAAACCGGAACCGTGTCCAGCCAACCGTCGCCCACGGCTTGTCGCCTTCGGTCCAGCAAATCGATCAGCCGGGGCAGATCACGTCGGAAGTGAGGTCACGCATTCCGGCATCGCGGGTGTTCGGAGGGGGACGGCACGATGCAACGGTTGGCTCCTCATGGTCAGGCGGCACTCGACTGGGCAGATCACAAACTATCATAGCGAACTGCGATCGTTCGGCACTTTTCCAACCCCAAGGTTGAGACTGCGTCCGCAATGTGCGGCGACCAAGTCTGGATTTCGCACAGACGGCGGGCGGTCTAACCCTCGCGCGCGCCCTATTGCGTATCGGGAGCGGCAGGCATCGTCTGCGCCCCGAGACCGGCGCGATCGAGCACCAGGTCGATAAACGCGCGGGTTTCGGCAAAGGGCGGCACGCCGCCATAGCGGGCGACCCGTCCCGGGCCTGCATTGTACGCGGCGAGCGCAAGATCGACGTTGCCAAAATAGGCCAGTTGCATCGTCAGATAGCGCGCCGCGCCGTGCAGGTTCGAGACCGGCTCGAACGGATCGGCAACGCCCAGATCCGCAGCGGTTTCCGGCATAAGCTGCCCCAGCCCGATCGCGCCGGCCGGCGACACGGCGTGCGGGTTGAAACCGCTTTCCACACCGATCAGCGCGGAGAACAGGCGCACAAATCCCGGCCGGTCCAACCCCGCCACGCGGACACCTCTGGCGCCCGCATGATCCTGCGCCACCGCCTCGGCGAGACGACGGTATTCAGACCGCGGCCCAACCGGTCCGCGCGGCGCGACTGGAAGGGCTTGGCGCTGTTCCGTCCAATCGCGGAACGATTGAATGCCGCTGTCGACGGTGCCGAGGACCGCCAAATTGGCGGCAACCGCGCCCGCCACCACGCAGCAGCCGACCACGACCGCTGTGAACCCTTCGCCTAGGGCTTTGCTGACAAGAACCCAGAATTTGACCATCGAGAAGGCCGCAGAATACCTACCAATGAGTTAATCCAAACGAGTTGAATGGGACAGGGATAACACGGCCAACAGACGGATGCAGCGATTCATCCCGAAGATCGGCCGGCCTTGACGACAGCGCCCAACGGCCAGCGGCTCGCGCGCCATTCGCCTTGCAAGTCCCCATCGTCTTTGAAGCGTCACGGGACTGTCGTGCGGGCGTAATGGTGCCCGGCTACACGTGCCCGCTCTCGGCGAGGGCGCAGGGCGTTTCTCGCCACCCCCTATCAACCTTTCCCGAGGCACCCGCATGAGGCTCTCCCTTTCCCGCACGGTTTCGACGAGCGCGCTCGCCCTGGCGCTGGGCACCCTGCCCGCTCTGGCCCAAGAGCAATTCCCGGCGACCCTGGCCGGTCACGCCATGCTGCCAGCCGCCACCTTCGCGCCGGCACCGGCTGACGCGCCGGTCTACTTCCAGACCTCCGGCCGCTTTACCGGACCGGGCAATCAGCGTGACGACAGCCTTTACACCCGCGAGGGCCAGACCTGGCTGTCGGCCGAAGGCGCGCCGCGCACCACGGGCATGTATCTGCCGTTCGTCGGCCAACCGGTGCAGGGCTTCTCCGGCATCTCAACCCTGGATGACGGCACCTATCTCGTCCTGACCGACAACGGCTTCGGCAGCCAGCGCAACAGCGCCGACACGCTGTTGATGTTCCATCAGGTGGCGCCGGATTGGGACAGCGGACGCGCGGCCCTGTTGGAGACGATCTTCCTCAGCGATCCGAACCACGTGCTGCCCTTCCCGATCGTCACCGAAGTGACGGACACGCGCTATCTTACCGGTGCGGATTTCGACCTTGAGAGCATCCAGCCGGTCGGCGACTGGATCTGGTTCGGCGAGGAGTTCGGGCCGTACATCTTCGCCACCAACCAGGCTGGCGAGGTCGTCGCCTTCTTCCAGACGGAGGTTGGCGGCGAAATCGTGCACAGCCCGGACAGCCACCATCTGTCGGCCCCGTCAGCGCCGGCCCACCTGCCGTTCGATGTCCGGCGCAGCCGTGGCTTCGAGGGCATGGCCGCCTCCGTCGACGGCACCATGCTCTACCCGATGTTCGAGGCGCCGCTGTTGGACCCGGAGACGGGAGAGGCGGAAACCCAGGACGGCGTGCCGTTCGTGCGCGTGCTGGAGTTCGACATCGCCGATCAGACCTTCACCGGCAACGAGCATCGCGTGCGCTTCGACGCGCCGAATCATTTCGTCGGTGACTTCAACATGATCAGCGACACCCACGGCCTGTACATCGAACGCGACGGCGGCGAAGGCGATCCGCGCCTGGCCTGCACCGGCGAGCCGACGGTCGACTGCTTCAACGCGCCGGCGGAGTACAAGCGCGTCTGGCTGCTCGATTTCGGCGCCACCGACGCGGACGGTTTCGTCCAGCGCCTGGGCTATGTCGACCTTTTGGACATCGCCGATCAGGATGGCGTCGCCCTGCACGGCACGATCGACGGCGTGTTCACCTTCCCCATGGTGACGATCGAGGATGTCGACATGGTTGACGCGGATCACATCATCGTCGCCAACGACAACAACCTGCCCTACTCCACCGGTCGGGCCCACGGGCAGGCGGACCACAACGAGTTCATCCTGCTTTATGTACCGGAGTTCCTAGCGCAGATTCAGTAGATTATGACGATGAGGGGCCGGGGCTTAACCGCCCTGGTCCCCTTGTTGACCCCGCGATCAGATCGCAGCGGCGTTCCCAAATCGGCGCAGCGCCTGAACTATCCTCACAATTCTCAACGAAAGCGTGAGCGGCTCTAGCGCGCCATAGTGGCCATGGGCATCTCAGGATTTGCGTAATGATCGTGAGGTGCGTCCCATGGGTTGGTCTTCGTCCGTTCGCCAACGCGGACCTGCGTCGCTGAGAAACATTGGCCTTGCGGCCCTTGTCGGAGCCGCCGTCAGCCTGCCACAAACGGCCGCGGCCCAGCTCAGCGACGAGGAGGCCGCGCGTCACAGTCTGAACCTGGTCGTCGCCGAACCGCGGACGAGTATCAACTCCTTAGCCGCGCTGGTCGACGAGGGCGACCCGGCGCTTGCCCATTCGATCATCACCGCCATGCGCTTTTCGTGGCTGCCGCCCGGGACCCTGCAAGCGGCGCTGGAGATCCTCGCTGAAGGCACCTATCCCGCCGGTGACCCGCCGCAAGGCTGGTTCGACTGGGTCTTGTGGCGAGAGCAGACAACCGACGTGCCCGCCCATGCCAGTTTTCCAGATTTCCAGCGGCGCCTGCTTGCCACCATCGACCCGCGGTTTTTGGACTTCCTGCCCGAGGGCGTGGACCACGAAATCCGGCTGGAGGAGATCGCCTGGGGCGGCGTTAGTGTCGACGGCATCCCGGCGCTGACCAATCCGGACCTGATCGACGCGGCGGCGGCCGACTATCTGGCCGGGGACGACCTGGTCTTTGGCGTCGAGATCAATGGCGATGCGCGCGCCTACCCGCTGCGCATCCTGAATTGGCACGAGATGTTCAACGACGTCATCGGCGGCGTGCCCGTCTCGCTGGCCTATTGCACGCTCTGTGGCGCCGGTATCCTGTTCGACACCACGGTCGAGGGCTACGACGAGCCGTTCGTCTTCGGCTCGTCCGGCTTTCTCTACCGCTCCAACAAGCTGATGTACGACACGGCCACGCGCAGCCTGTGGAACCAGTTCACCGGCCGCCCCGTCGTCGGCCCGCTGACCGGGTCGGGCATCGAGCTGCCGATCCGGCCCGTGGCCATCACCTCCTGGGCCAACTGGCGCGAGCGCCACCCGGACACGCGCGTCCTGTCGCTCGACACCGGCTACCGGCGCGACTACACCCCCGGCGCCGCCTACGGCGAGTACTTCGCCAGTCCGGAACTGATGTTCCCCGCCCTGCTGCGCGACGAAGCGCTGGCGCAGAAGGACTACGTCTTCGGCATTCGCGCGCCCGGCGGCGCCAAGGCTTGGCCGTTGGAGGCGTTCGAGGGCGGTGCCGTGATCAACGACCGGGTCGGCTTCGTCGATGTGGTGCTGATCGGCGACGCGGATACGCGGACCGTGCGCGCCTATCGTCGCGATGACACGGAATTCGCCGCAGAGGGCAACAGCCTCGACAGGTTAACCGGTGATGGCACGGGCTGGACGGTTACGGAGGACGCGCTGGTCGCCGACGACGGAAGGACCCTACCGCGGGAACCCGGTCATGTCGCCTTTTGGTTCGCCTGGGCCGGCTATCTGCGCGATGCGGAGCTTTACGAGGTCCCGGAGTAGGCCCTTTAGAACCGCGCCGCCCAACCGGCGACCAGGTGCTCCTCCAAGGCCCGTGCCCGGCCCAGCCATTCACGGGAATCGCCGCTGGAATAGCGCTGCCTGGGGTCGAAAGTCGCGTCGTGCACGGACCGGCGATAGAAGTCCGTGGTGAAGACGGCAAAGGCGAGGCGGCGGCCGCTGGCGGCATCGATATAGCCGGCAAGGCCCCTGGCATAGGCCACGGTGCCCGTCTTGGCCCGAACCTCGATCGCCGGATTCCGTAGATCGTCGAGCGCTTCCCACGACATGTCGCGCAGGATCTCTTCCAGCAGCGTGCCGCCGATTGGCCGCTGGGCAAAGCGCAGCATGGCGATCATCTGATCGGGCGAGATGCGGGACGCGGACGACAGGCCCGAGTGGTTGTCCAGGTGAAAGCCGGTCCAATCCGTGCCCGGAATGCTCTGCTGCAGCCAGACGCCCAGCACTTCGGCCGACTGGTCGAGCGGCAGGGCGACGCTGGTCAACCCCCGGCTGGCGGCAAGGCCCAGCAGTTCCGCCGACATGTTGTTCGAAAAGCGCAGCACCTCGCGCGCAATCGCGCGCAGCGTGAAGCTGTCATGAACCGCCATCTCGCGCGCTTCCAGCGGTGTCGGGCCGGGCAGTGGCGGCGGCAAGGCAACACCTTCGTCGGCGGCCAGTTCCCGCAGGATCCGGGCCGCCAACAGGGGCGGATTGCCGACCGGCAGCCAATCCTCACCCTCCGACGGCAGGCCGGGCGACAACAGCCAGCGATCCTCCGTGATCGCTCCCGCACGCTGATAGGGGGCGCCGACCGGGGTGCCGGCGGGGGCGGTCGAGAACCCGATGTCGCCCAGCGGAACCACCAAAGTGTCGGTCACCGCGCTGGCCGAGGCGGAGACGCTGCCACCGCCATTGCGCCAGCGCACCCGAATGCGGTTGAAGTTGACGGACAGCGCACTGACGCCGGTGTTGTAGCCGGCGGCCTGGGGCTGACCGGGATTGATCTGCGGATGGTCGATGTATTGGCTGGCGTCGTAGTAGAAATTGCCGTCGATGCGGGTGACACCGCGTGCCGCGAGCCTTTGGGCCAGGTCTTGCAGATTGTCGGCCGACAGAAACGGGTCGCCGCCGCCGCGCAGATAGAGGTCGCCGCTGAGAACGCCGCCTTCCTCAATGCCGGTCGTATAAAGCCCGGTGGCGAACCGGTGCTGGCCGCCCAGGATACCCAGTGCCCCGATGACGGTCGGCACCTTGGCCACCGACGCGGGGATGAAGGTCTGATCGGGGTTGTGGCTGGCAAGGACGGTGCCGTCGGCCAGGTCGACCACCAGATAGCCGACATCGCCGGGCGCCATCTCGTAGAACGAGATCAGTTCCCGATCGGTCAGGCCCGGCGGGGGCTGGCCCTGGGCCCAAGCCGGCCCGCCCGCCAGCAGTACCAAGGAGAACAGGATGGCAAGCAGGCGGCGCATATTCAAAAGCCCTAGTCCAACCAATCGGGTGTCGGCAGCCCCTTTTCGCGCAAGAAGGCCGGATTGAAGATCTTCGACGCGTAGCGGCTGCCAAGATCGCACAGGATGGTGACGATCACGTGGCCCGGGCCCAACTCCCGCGCGATCTTCACCGCACCGCAGACATTGATGCCCGTGGACCCGCCCATGACCAGCCCCTCCTCCCGGATCAGCCGATAGATCATCGGCAGTGCCTCGTCGTCGGTCACGCGCTGGGCGGCGTCGATCGGCGCGCCTTCCAGGTTCTTGGTAATCCGCCCCTGGCCGATGCCCTCGGTGATCGAGTTGCCCTCGGCCTTCAGTTCGCCATTGGCATAATGGTTGTAAAGCGCCGAACCCATCGGGTCGCTGAGCCGGATATGGACCGACGGCTTCTTTTCCTTCAACGCCATGCCGACGCCGGCCAACGTGCCGCCCGTGCCGACCGCGCAGGTGAAGGCATCGACCGCGCCGCCGGTTTCGGCCCAGATCTCCTGACCCGTGGTCTGATAATGCCCCTCGCGATTGGCAACATTGTCAAACTGGTTGGCCCAGATGGCCCCGTTCGGCTCCTGCGCGTCGATCTCGGCGGCCAGCCTTTCGGAGAAACGCACATAGTTGCCGGGGTCCTTGTACGGCAAGGCCTTGACCAGCCGCAGGTCGGCGCCGCATTGGCGCAGCGTGTCCTTCTTTTCCTGGCTCTGGGTTTCCGGCATGACGATGACGCTGCGATAGCCGAGCGAGTTGCCGACCAGCGCCAGGCCGATGCCGGTGTTGCCGGCCGTGCCCTCGACGATCACGCCGCCCGGCTTTAGCCGGCCGTTCCGTTCCGCATCGCGGATGATGGCCAAAGCCGCCCGATCCTTTACCGAGCCGCCGGGGTTCAGAAACTCCGCCTTGCCCAGGATCTCGCAGCCGGTTTCGTCCGACAGGTGGTTCAGCCGAATGAGCGGGGTATTGCCCACGGTGCCGACAAAGCCCTGGCGAATTTCTGACAAGAGACGGTCCCTTTCGTTCCGGACGATTAGCCCGAGACTAGTCCGCCGTCTTGGGCAAACCAAGACGGCACGAGCGAGAGATCAGCAAATGTTGAGAATGGTGCCCCCGGGGAGACTCGAACTCCCACTCCGTTGCCGGAAACAGATTTTGAGTCTGCCGCGTCTACCAATTCCGCCACAGGGGCCCCAAGGCTTGTTCAAAGCCGGCGGCATCATACCGGCGGATCGGGCGCGGTCAATGCGCGCTGTTTACCAAGGCGATGCCGGCTGCTAAAGCCGTTCATCACCCATCCCGGCAGACAGCACACCGCCTTGATACGTCGCCTCTACGATTGGACGCTTTCGTTGGCCGCCAAGCCTCACGCGCTGACGGCCCTGGCCCTGATTTCGTTCACCGAAAGCAGCTTTTTCCCAATCCCGCCGGACGTGCTGTTGATCCCGATGGTGCTGGCCGCACGGGATCGCGCCTGGCTCATCGCGGCGGTGTGTACGGCGGCCTCGGTCATCGGCGGGCTCGCCGGCTACGGCATCGGCTATTTCCTGTTCGAATCGATCGGACAGCCCGTGCTGGGCTTCTACGGGTATGAAGACCGGTTCGCCGCGTTCCGCACGACCTATGACGAATGGGGTGCGCTGATCGTGTTCGGTGCCGGCCTGACACCGTTCCCGTTCAAGGTGATCACCATCGCCAGCGGCGTGTTTCAGATGAACATCGTCGTCTTTGCGCTGGCCTCGGTGATCGCCCGTGGGTCCAGGTTTTTCCTGGTCGCCGCCCTGCTCTACTGGTTCGGCCCGGTGATCCGGGATTTCATCGAAAAGCGGCTTGGCCTGCTGACCATTCTGTTTTTTGTCATGCTGGTCGGCGGGTTTGTGCTGCTTCGATATGTCGTCTAGACGCATGGTTACCGATCACCACACTTCGCGGCCGTCATGAGTTTCGTTCGCAGGACCGACCCCGCCTGGCTGGCCGTCGCCGGCATCCTGATGCTGGGTGGCGCTCTTCTGTTCCAGCATGTCGGCGGCCTGCAGCCCTGCGTGCTGTGCCTGTACCAGCGCTGGCCCTGGGGCGTCGCGATCGGCCTGGGCATCATCGCCCTGATATTCCTCCGCCAGCCCAAGGCCCGTGGCGTGATCGCCGGCCTCGGCGGCTTGACCCTGCTGGTTGGTGCCGGCATCGCTGCCTTCCATGTCGGGGTCGAGCAAGGCTGGTGGGAGGGCACGCCCGGCTGCGGCGGCGCGCCGCTCAGTGGCGGCTCGATCGAGGACATTACGGCGCAGTTGCTGGCGACGCCCGTCATCCGCTGCGACGAAGTAGCCTGGTCGTTGGCCGGCATCTCGATGGCAGGCTATAATTTCCTCATATCGCTTGTGTTGGCGATCGTGGCGCTGATCGCCGCGCCCCGCCTTTGGCGCCGGACGACAGCCGTTTGAAGGAGACGAACCCGTGCCCGCAAAGCGTGCCGCCAAGCCCGACGTTCCGCCGCCGGGAGAGCCGACGGGCAAGGCCTTGATCGATCGGATCGTCCGGGTCGACCAGGCCGGCGAATACGGTGCCAAACGCATCTATGAAGGCCAACTGGCGGTGCTGCGCAACAGCCCCAATCGCGGCCTGATCGAGCATATGGCGGAGCAGGAGCGCGAGCATCTGGAAGCCTTCGACCGGCTGATTGTCGAACGCGGCGTGCGCCCGACCGCGCTTAACCCGCTTTGGCACTTTGCCGGCTTTGCGCTGGGCGCCGGCACCGCGCTGCTAGGTGAGAAGGCGGCGATGGCCTGCACCGTGGCCGTCGAAGAGGTGATCGGCGAGCACTACGCCAACCAGGCCGCGAAACTGGGCGATGACGAGGCGGACTTGAAGGCCAAGATCGAAAAGTTCCGCGACGACGAGTTGGAGCACCGCGATATCGGCCTGGAAAAGGACGCCGAGCAGGCGCCCGCCTACCGGTTGCTAACCTCCGTCATCAAGCGAGGCTCCCGCGCGGCAATCTGGATGGCAGAGCGCGTTTGACCGACCCCGCCGGGGCGGCGGTTCGGCAGGACAGCCTGGATTTGAAACGGTCGAGGAAGGGTGAGAACCGGCGGCGGCGTTGAAACTTGCTGAGGGGCAAATCGTTGCGTCGGGCCAACAGGTTTCTCCCTTGTCGTGGTTACAGGGGTCGTGGCTACCAGGGGTCCAGTTCGGTGTCCCAATAGAGAAAGTCGCGCCAACTCTCGTGCAGAAAGTTGGGCGGGAACGAACGGCCGTTTTCCTGCAATTCGAACGCCGTCGGCTGGTGCGGCTCGGACAGCGGCTCCATACCGCAAGTCTTTGGCATCCGGTTGCCTTTGACCAGATTGCAGGACGAGCAGGCCGCGACGACGTTGTCCCAGGTCGTCCGCCCCCCTTTTGAGCGCGGCACGACATGGTCGAAGGTCAGTTCGTGTGTCGGAAGCCGGTCGCCGCAATACTGGCAGGCGAACCCGTCGCGCAGGAAAACGTTGAACCGGGTGAAGGCGGGCCGGCGCGCCGGCGAGACATAGTCGCGCAGCGAGATCACGCTGGGCAGCTTCATTTCGAACGACGGGCTGCGGACCACCCGGTCGTAATGGGCGATGGTCGTCACGCGATCCATGCAGACGGCCTTGACGGCGTCTTGCCAGGACCAAAGAGATAGCGGGAAATAGCTGAGCGGACGGAAATCCGCATTCAGAACCAGGGCGGGGCAGGCTTCGACCGAGGCGGTCACGCCCGCGTCCCTCCCATTCGGACGCTCGACGTTCGATCGGCCTCGGCAGCGGTTTCAGCGGCGATCCGCCGAACGCTCGCTCTTTGAGCCGTGGGCGCCTCTGGCTGGATCACATCACCCTCTTTGATCAGCGTCGACCAGAACCGACTGATACAATTGCATAACCGGATTGATCGAGTACCGCAACATTTTGTGTGCCTCGGTCCGGATTTGTCATGGTCTTGTAATCAGGCGGCATCCGGCGGCTTCAATCCGAAGCGGTCGAGCAGGAAGGACGCGCCCATGGACAGGCCCTCGGAATCGATGCCGTGGCCAAGCCCTGGCCGCTTGGCGCCGTAGACCGTAAAGCCGGCCGCCTGCAGCGCCGCGCCCGCATGGTCGAAGGCGGCGACCGGCACGACCTCGTCGGCATCGCCATGGATCAGAAGGATCGGCGGCCTGGACAGTGTCTCGGTGGCCAGAAGCTCGCCCCCAACCATGGCGCCCGAATAGGCGATGACCCCTGCGATCGACACCGGCCGGCGCGGCGCGACATATAGCGCGGTCATGGTTCCCTGGCTGAAGCCGATCAGGACCAGCTTTTCCGGACCCAGCCCGTGCTTCTCAAGTTCGGCGTCCAGGAACGCATTCACGCTTGGCGCCACCGCTTGCACGCCCGCCAGCAGGGCCGCGTCCGAACGGTCTTGCAGGCTGAACCACTGCCGGCCGAACGGTGCCATGTCGCACGGAAACGGCGCGTCCGGCGACACGAAGGCGGCGTCCGGCATTATAGTCGCAAGATGCGGCGCCAAGCCGATCAGGTCGTTGCCGTCCGCGCCGACGCCGTGCAGCATGACGACCAGTTGCTTGGCCGGTCCGCCCGAAGCCGGGGCGCGGCTGGGGCCTGTGATGGGATGGATCTGGGTCATGGCCGCGCATTGATCGGCCCGGCGAGCCTCTTGTCAAGCGTTGCCATCGGCGTCAGGGATAGGCCGATGGTGGACAATCCCCGACTGACGACACGCTTCGCCCCCAGCCCCAGCGGCTGGCTGCACCTCGGGCATGCCTATTCCGCACGGTTCGGTTGGGACGTTGCGCGAGAGGGGAAGGGCCGGTTCCTGCTGCGCATCGACGATCTGGATCTCGTTCGCAGCCGGCCGGACTATGAAGCCGGCATCTTCGAGGATCTGGCTTGGCTGGGCTTGGATTGGGACCCGGACATTCGGCGTGAGAGCAACCACCTGGCCGATTACCAGGCGGCGGTCGACCGCCTTGTCGGCGAGGAACTGGCCTATCCCTGCTTTTGCAGCCGGCGCGAAATCCGGGCGGAGGTCGCACGCATGGGCGCCGCGCCGCATGGCCCCGAAGGCCCGCATTATCCGGGTACCTGCCGGGGGCTGACCAAGGCCGAACAGCAGGAGCGGATTGGCGCCGGTGCCGTGCCCGCCATCCGCCTCGATACCGAAAAGGCGATGGCAAAGACCGGCCCGCTGACCTGGACCGATCGGGAGGTCGGACAAATCGTCGCTCAACCAGACGCCTTCGGCGACCCGGTCATTGGCCGCAAGGATGGGGGGGCGGCCTACCACATCGCCGTTGTGATCGATGACGCCGCCCAAGCCGTGACCTTGGTAACCCGTGGCCAGGATCTCTTTCAGGCCACACACTTGCACAGGCTGTTGCAGGCGCTGCTTGAGCTGCCCGTCCCAGACTATTGGCATCACAAGCTGATCCACGACGAGGCCGGCAATAGGTTGGCGAAGCGAAGCGATGCATCGGCCATTCGAACCCTTCGGGCTGACGGCTTGAACCCCGAACAGGTCTGGGACCGGTTAGGGCTGGGTCCGCCCGAGTAGGCCGCGCAGCAACGCCAGATAGTCTGGATCGTCGGGGCCGATAAGGCCGTGGCGGATGCCGAACTCGATCAGCGTCAGCGGCACGTTGAATTTGAAGTCGTCGGTCTCTTGCACGCGCTGCAGCGCTTGCCTGGCCGGCCAAAGCGCGAACCCGGCGACCTCATCGTCGGCCGGTTTGGGGCGCACATCGGATGGCAGGAAGAGTTCATAAACGAACAGCACATCTCGCTTTACACCCGATGGCTCGTCGCCGCCGTTCGGCGGCTGGTCCTGGCAATAGGCCACCGCGCCGACCGGGCGGGCGGTGCGGGCCAGCGAGGGCGGCAGGCTCGCCTCCTCCGCCGCCTCCTTCACCAGGTTCTCCATGAGCGACAGGCCATGCGGCTGTCCGCCGGCGATCATGTTGTCCAGTGCGCCCGGCGCCAAACCACGATCAAGGCCGCGCCGCCCAATCCACATGCTGGTTTCTTCGCCATCACGGACCAGGCCGTGAACGTGGAGCCCGAACGACCGGAAGCCGAAGACCGCGCACGCCGCCCGGTCGACGAGCGCGAGGACGGAGCCACCCCAGCGTTCGACCACCGGGAACAGTTCACCGCGGCTGCGCGGACACAGGCCGGCTTGCTGCAGCGTCTCGACGGCGTCGGCCAGCAGCGCCGATCGCTCGGCCATCGACGGGGCATCGAACCGCAGACCAGATCGATCCATCGAAAACCCGTGATCCGCCGCGGCCAATCGCCGGGCGACCGAACGGGTCACCAAGCCAGCCCTGCGGCCCGACACGAACAGCGGCACAAAACGAGACGGGTCGTGGCGGTTGCACGCCAGGATATGGCGCAGGAGGCTCGTCATGCCGGCTCGACCCGCGATTTCATCATTGAGAGTCCGTGTTTCGGAGTTCGGATCCGGCGGCGGCGCGCGCAGCCGTTGGCGTCAACCCAATCGACCCGCGTAAACTCGCCGAACAAAGGGTTCGATGCAAATCGGTTCGCAAGCTGCCGGAGCGCCCAGTGGCCCGCACTTGAATAGAGGCCAGCCTTTCGGCCTTAATGGTGCCTCACCGGTCGCCTAGGTCTCGACCGGAATCCAACGGAGGAAGCGGTTTATGCGTCGAGCGCGCCGCAAGGTGGGGCGGCACGGATTGAGGTCAGGCGCACTGACGTTGATCCTGGGCGCCTGGGTGTCGACCGGGGCACTTGCCCAGGACTTCGACCCCGGCAGTCTGGCGGCGGACGATCTCGCGCTGATTCAGGAGATGCTGGAGAGCGAACGGTCCCACGTTCGACGCAGCCTGCCGGTCAGCGAACAGGTCGTCACGATCGTACGAACCGAAACCCAACCCCGCATTTGCCGCCACTTCGTGTTGCAGTCGCTGGCCGGCGACCAACAACGCGGGGTCGGTTGTCGCGTCGGCGCCGGCCAATGGCAGTTGGCGGCTGCCATCGGCACGGTCGCGCAGGCGCCGGTGATTCCGCCCCCTGCCACGACAGTTGATAACACCGCAACGCCCCGGGTCACCACGGTACTGCGGCCAGTCGAGGCCGCTCTGGACGAACCGGCGGCAGCCCCAATCGTCAGTTCGCCCATTGCCACGACCGGCGTGCCCTTGCCGGGCCGGCGGCCAATCGCCGAGACCGAGCAGGCGCCGGTCGCGACCGAGGAAGATGCGCAAGCAAGCCCCGCAGTGGTGCCGGCGGCGCTGGCTGCGGTTCCGTTGCCGGCACCACGCCCAACCGGGCGTTCGACCGGGCCGATTGCGACTGACGGAACGGAGGCCGAGAGCGCAGCCCTTGACGAGCGGGAGGCGGACATTGCCGAAGCGCCGGAGGCTGCCATCATCGCGCGCGAGAGCCTGGAACTCGACGAGACCGGCACGGCAGCGGAGGTGGCGCAGGGCGATACAGACCTCTCGGAAGGCCTCACGGAAGACCGGCCGGAACCTGAGCCCAGCCGCACGCCGGCCCCGATCGAACCGCCAGTCCCTGGGCTACGTCCATAGCTGGCGAGACTAGCCCGGGCCGCCGCCCTTGCGGTTGGAAAAGAACTCGCCGGCAAAGTGCCGAAAAATGAAGACGTAGTTGCCGACCAAGGCGAGTCCCGAAAGACCGGCCAGGATGATCACGAGCGGATTGCCAAGTGCCGCCGGCAGAAACAGCGAGACCCATCCGGCCAAGGCCGGGGCGAGTGCCAGGCCGGCAAAGAAGCTGAGCCACTGGCCGCGACCGATCATGAACGGCGCAATAATGTAGCCGATATTCAGGATGATCGTCATGACCATGGCGAACAGGACCTGATCCTGCGAGGCGCCCGCCAGGCCCCTTGTATCCATCATGACAATCGCGGGCAGTCCGATGCCCACCGCAATCGACAGCGCCGCAAGCCAGCGCGGCAAGGTGTATCGACGGCGGGGCGGCAACGGATCCGTATCGGTCATCGACAGTTTCTCGCAGAGTGGCAGGCGGCGATCATACCCCTGCCGCAGCAACCTGCCGCCAATTCGGCGGAAAATCCATCCCGGCCTGTGCTTTTGGCCCCAGGAGCGCTATATGGCTGCGTCATGAGTGGTATCTTCCTTGCCTTAGCCATCGCTACCGCCCTGGCAACCGTGGCGGTCCTAACCACCGGCCTGATCGGCATGGCGCGGGGTGGCGAGTTCAATCAGCGCTACGGCAATCGGCTGATGCGCTGGCGCGTCGGCCTGCAAGCCGCCGCCATCGTCTTTCTGGCCCTGGCCATCTTCACCCGCTGAGCGCCCCATATGGTTCAACTTACTCGGATCTATACGCGCGGCGGCGACAAGGGCAAAACGTCGCTGGGCGACGGAACCCGCCTTGCCAAACATGCCAAACGGGTCGCCGCCTACGGCACGGTCGATGAGGCGAACGCGACGCTGGGCATCGCGCGGCTGCATATCGACCCCGATACCGAGGCCGACGCGATGCTCGTGCGGATCCAGAACGACATGTTCGATCTAGGCGCGGACCTCTGCACGCCGGAACAGAAGGACCCGCCCTACCCGCCATTGCGCATGGTTGCCGCCCAGGTCACCCGCCTGGAGGCGGAGATCGACCAGATGAACGCGGACCTCTCGCCCCTGAAAAGCTTCGTGTTGCCGGGGGGCAGTGCCGCGTCCGCGCATCTGCATCTGGCCCGAACCATCATTCGCCGGGCCGAACGTTTGATGACCGAACTGGCTGACGAGGAGGCGGTCAATCCTGTCGCCATCCAGTACGTCAACCGGCTTTCCGACCACGCCTTCGTCATGGCCCGCTGGCTGAACGACAAGGGTGCCGGCGATGTGCTTTGGGTGCCGGGCGAAAACCGCTGAACCATACCGCCTGCCACCAGGCTCCAGCCGAGGTTGATTGACAGCCCGCGGGACAGCCAATAGTCTGCCGGCCCCTTTGTTGCAGTGCAAAATCGTTGGGCAGGAGCGAAACGGGTTATGACCCAGGCGGCGGACATCAAGAAGATCGGCATCATCGGATCGGGCCAGATGGGCGGAGGCATTGCCCAGGTCGGCGCTGTCGGAGGTTTTGACGTCTATCTCACCGATATCAGCGAGGACGCCCTGGACAGGGCCAAGGCCCTGATCGCCAAACGGCTCGGTCGGCAGGTCGACAAGGGCTCGCTGTCGGCCGAGGATCGCGACGCGGCGCTGGCACGTATCGTCACCGGACAGGCCTACGAGCCCCTGGGCGAATGCCAATTGGTCATTGAGGCGGCGACCGAGGACGAAGACGTCAAGCGCGCGATCTTCAAGCAGTTGGTGCCCCATCTGAACGAGGATGCGCTGATCGCAACCAACACGTCGTCGATTTCGATCACCCGCATGGCGGCGATTACCGACCGCCCGGAACGCTTCATCGGCATGCATTTCATGAACCCGGTCCCGGTCATGAAGCTGGTCGAGATCATTCGCGGCATCGCCACCAGCGAGGAGACCTTCAACGCGGTGCGCGACCTGGCCATCGCGCTGGGCAAGACAGCAGCGATGGCTGAGGACTTTCCGGCCTTCATCGTCAACCGCATCCTGCTGCCGATGATCAACGAGGCGGTCTACACGCTCTACGAGGGCGTCGGTTCGGTTGAATCCATCGACACGGCGATCAAGCTGGGCGCAAACCATCCGATGGGGCCGCTGGAGCTGGCCGACTTCATTGGGCTGGACACCTGCCTGTCGATTATGAACGTGCTTTATGACGGGCTGGCCGACAGCAAGTATCGCCCCTGCCCCTTGCTGGTGAAATATGTCGAGGCCGGCTGGCTGGGCCGAAAGGTCGGCCGCGGCTTTTACGACTATTCCGGCGAAACCCCGGTACCGACCCGGTAAGGGCCCATGTCCGCGTATCTGATCGCCGATCTGGACATTCAGGACCCCAACCTTGCGGCCGAGTATCGCCGCCAAGTAACGCCGCTGGTGGCCAAACATGGCGGCACCTACATGGTGCGGGGCGGCGACGTCAGGACCCTGGAAGGTGATTGGGCACCCGGCAGATTGGTTATCATCGAATTCCCCTCCATGGCGGCCGCCCAGGCCTTCTACGACGACCCGGCATACGGGCCGGTGATGGCGTTGCGCCAGCGATCAGCCAGCGGCAGCGTCGTGCTGGTCGAGGGCATGCAAGGTTAGGCAATCGAGGCGGCATCACGCGCGGGCATTTCCCTGACGGCCTGCAGGGGCTAGATATCATGTATGGATCGGCAGAAGGGTTATGGCGGGCGCGGCGGTCGGCGGGGCTATCATCACGGTAATCTGCGTGAGGCCCTGATCAACGCCGCGCTCGGCCTGATATCGGAAAAGGGCGCGGCGGGCTTCACGTTCGCTGATGCAGCCCGCGCGGCCGGCGTCAGCGCGGCGGCACCTTATCGGCATTTTCGCGACCGCGACGCGCTGATGGCCGACGTCGCGCAGCGCGGCTTCGAACAGCTTGAAGGCGACCTGGCACTGGCGGCGGCCAAGGGCGATCAATCGCCAGTCGCGGTGATCGACCGAATCGCGCGCGCCTATCTGGATTTCACCCGACGCGAGCCGGCGCAGTTTTCCGCCATGTTCGAGTCCGGCCAGGTGTTCACAGAGAGCAGCGACGTGTGCCTGGCTTCCGATCGGGTCTTCAACGTCATGCTCGACGCCTGCAAGACCTTGGTGGAGACGCAACCGGCCGATCAGCGCGCGCCGGCTATGATGATCGCGTTGCACATCAACGCCTTGACCCATGGCGTGGCATCCTTGTTTGCCCGCGGCGACGAAAGCCGACGGCCGATCCCCATGCCGCCCGAGCAACTGCTGGAGGCCGGCATCCTGGTCTATCTGGAAGGCCTGGGCATCAACGCGGACTGACGCCGCCGCCACTGAAAATAGCCGCGCCTATCCCCACATACTGTAGGGACTTATCCTATCAAGGCCGGGAAATTGTCGTTTTTTCAAACGGTTAGAGAAAACCGTCAGACGGGCAAAAATCGTGATGGCCTTCCCTTGAAAAGAGCGCATGGCTGCCAATCTATGTGAATGTCAAAAACATTAACATTGGCCGACTTGGGGCCGAACTGGAGAGTGAGGAAAGAAATGTCGAGCGTGACAGCAAAGCTGGATGATTTCGGCCTGCCTGGTTGGATCGCTGTGACAGTGCTGGCTTTCATTGTCTTTTGGCCGCTTGGGCTGGCGCTGCTGGTTTACCTTTTCTGGAGTGGACGAATGAGCTTTGGTTCCCATCGCGGCATGTGCGGCTGGAAGGGCCGCATGTCGGACAACATGCACCGCTGGCGCGATTCGCACCGCGGCCGCTATTCCAGCGGTAACGATGCCTTCGACGAGTATCGCGAGCAGACTCTGGATCGGCTAGAAGAAGAGCAGAAGGAGTTTCAGGACTTCCTGAAGCAGCTTCGCTCGGCGAAGGATCGGGCCGAATTCGACCAGTTCATGGCCAATCGCCGATCACGGCCGAACGGTAATGGCAATGGCGGCAGCCCGTCGACCAGCGGTCCCGAAGCGCCCGAACAGCCGTCGCAGGCGTAAACGCAGCAAACCCGTTTTCTTCCAGGCGGAAAGGTTGCAACAGCCTTTCCGCCTTTTTTGTGCGGCAGGCGGCGGAAGACAGCCCGCGAAATCCGGGCAATGACGCGATCGGGGGATGGATCAGGGGATGAAACGAAGGCTGACGACCGTGCTGTACGCGGCAGCCGACCGGCCGGACGTCAACGGTGACAGCGACGATGGCGCCTCCCTCGCCCGGCTGAACGGTTATCGCGCGTTGCTGGCCCAACAGTTCGAACAGCGCGATGGAAGGCAGGTCAATCGCTGGGGGCACGCGGTCGTTGCGGAGTTTCCCAGCGTCGTTGAAGCCGTCCGCTGTGCCATCGATGTCCAACGGGCGGTCGCGAGCAAGAACGCGGCCCTGGACCGCGACGAGCGGTTGTGGTTTCGCATCGGCATCAATCTCGGCGACGTCGTCCTCGATACCGGGGACGTTTATGGCGACGGCGTCAATGTCGCGGCACGCCTTGAGGCGTTGGCGGAACCCGGCGGCATCGTCGTGTCGGGAACGGTGCATGAGCTGACCCGCAAGCAGGTCGACGCCAAGTTCGACTTCATCGGCGACAAGCAGATCAAGAACATCGACGAGCCCGTCGCCAGCTATGTGGTCCGTGTCGAACACCGCGACGGACAAGAGGCGCCCGACGCCCAAACGGCATCAAGGCTGCAGCATATAGCCGTTCGCGCCGATGAGCTTTGGGCCTGGCTGAAGGCCCAGCCGAGGTCCGTGCGCTATGCGGCCGGCCTGATCGGTCTGTTCATCGTCCTGAACGCCCTGTTCGGCGGCATTGCGAACCCGTGGTTCGTCGCGCCCTCGATCCCGCTGGCGCTTTACATCTATCTTCGCGCGCGCCGGCAAACGGGCGTAAAGACCCCGCGCAGTTGGCCCGACGAGACGGCCCTGCCGGATTTCAAGAGCGCTCGATCTCGATGGCAAAAGCGGCGATCAGTCGGTGATCGGACCGGTGCCGACGCGGGGCAGGACGCGACCGCCGTCGGCCATGGCAACGACGATGATGATCTCGTCAGGCCGCGGACCGTCCGGCATCGACACGGTCATCGTGTCGAATGACCCAAACAACCAGACATCGTCCTTGTCGCCCAGCGGCACGTCGATCGCGCTGCCCATCGTGCCGAGCTTGCAGTTTGACGGAATGATCGCCTTGCCGCCGCCAACAGCGCTGCGCATCGGCTTGCCCAGCTTCGGGTGTATGGTGGCCGCCCCATGTTCGACCTGGCCGTCGACACCGACTAGCGCAGCCTTGCCGTAGGAGCAGGCGGGCCCGTCCAACATGGCGGCCAAATCGGCCCCGACCCGGGCGCCCGCCTGCTTGCCAAAGTCGAACAACGGGCTGAGATCATCGACATAGCCCTGGCCGGCAAAGGGGTTGCGGCAACAGACAAGCGCCGCCGCGCGGCAGATCGGCCGGTCCAGCCGGCGGTCAGCCTCGGCGAAGACCAGTTCCTTGGCAAAACTGATCTTGCGGATGTCCATGTGCGTTCCCGCTGGCTCGGCACTCATTCCGCGGCGTGAGCCTGCGCACCCCGACCCGGCAGTTCGCCCCGGATGACGTAGGCGAGGGCTTGCACCACCTGTTCCGGCTGGCGCGCCACGGCACAGGCCGCGCCGTCAACCTCCTTCAATGCATGGTCGTGGTCTTCGGGATGCAGGGTGATGATCGGCTTGCCAAGCGCGGCCGCGTAGCCCGCGTCGAAGGCCGCATTCCACTGCTTGTACCGCTCGCCGAAACGGACCACGACGATGTCCGCCGCCTCAAGCAAGCTGGAAGTACGGATCGCATTCAACTGCGCGCCCTTGCGGTCGTGCCAGAACTTGCTGGCCTCGGGCCCGAAGATGGCGACCCCGCAATCGTCGGAACTGGCGTGATCGGTCACCGGCGACGACAGGTCGACCGGCAGGTCCGCGGCCGCGATGCCCGCCGTGATCCGGTCCCGCCAGTCGCTATGGATCTCTCCCGACAGGTAGACCTGCCAACGCTTGCTGCTCATCACTCCGACCTTTCGCTGGAGCCCCCGACACCCGCCCGGGACATCATCTGACTTGATCGTTCCATCTTACGTCGAAGAACCGGAATGGGCACCGTTTTTGCGGATCCGCCCCCCCGTTTCAGCCGGTCTGATCCAGATAGTAGCGCATCAACGCGATCGCCTCATCGGCATGCCAGTCGGCCGCGCCTTGCAACGTGCCGACCCAATCGCCGTCGGCGTCGATGACAACCGTCGTGGGCAGGCCGTAGGCGTCGAATGCGCCAGGCGCGCGGCCACTGGTATCGAAATAGCGCGCGAGATGGGTCAAATCGTGCTGAGCAAAGAACGGGTCGACGATCTCGGCCCCTTCTCGGTCGATCGACAGGGCCAACACCTCGAATTCGTCCCCGCCCAGGGTCGCCTGCAGGGCGTCCAACTCGGGCATTTCGCGGATGCACGGGCCGCACCAGGTCGCCCAGAAGTTCAGGAGAACGACCTTGCCCTCGAAATCGGCCAACGTTAAGTGGTTGCCCGCCTCGTCGGAAAAGCTAATGTCAGGCGCCGGTTGCGGAGCGTGCGGCTCGTACGCGACGACCGCCCCCTCGATCGGCGGCTCGTCGGTTGGCGTCGCGACAATCCAGACGGCGACGCCGACCGCCACCGCCGCAACAGCAACCGCGCCCCAGCGCAGCCCTTTCGACACGTTCATCGAGACCCATCCATGGCCAAAGATCATCCTTCCAGCCCCATAGATACGGACGGACCGGCGGCCAACAAGCTGTGGGGCGGCCGTTTTGCCGGCGGGCCGGCCGACATCATGCAGGAGATCAACGCCTCAATCGGCTTCGATGCCAGGCTGGCGAGCCAAGATGTCGCGGGCTCGAAGGCCCACGCGTCCATGCTGGCCAAGCAAAACATCATCTCGGACGCCGATGCCAAGGCCATCATCGACGGCCTGGATGCGATCGAGGCCGATATCGCAAACGGCACGTTCACATTTTCGACAGCACTGGAAGACATCCACATGAATGTCGAGGCGGCACTGGCCGACCGCATCGGCCCTGCCGCCGGCAGACTGCACACCGCGCGCAGCCGCAACGACCAGGTCGCCACAGACTTCCGGCTCTACGTTCGAGAAGCGCTGGACAGGCTGGATGCGGCCTTGCGCGAGGTCCAAGCGGCCCTGATCGACCAGGCGGACGCCCATGCCGCCACCGTCATGCCGGGGTTCACCCATCTGCAATCGGCCCAGCCGGTAACGTTTGGCCACCATTTGCTGGCCTATGTCGAGATGCTGGGCCGCGACCGAAGCCGCGTTGCGGATGCCCGCGCCCGCATGAACGAATGCCCCCTGGGTTCTGCGGCGCTGGCCGGCACGCCGTTTCCGATCGATCGTCACGCGACCGCCGCCGCACTCGGCTTCGACCGGCCGACGGCCAACTCGCTGGACAGCGTCTCGGACCGGGACTTCGCGCTGGACTATCTGGCGACCGCCGCGATCGCCGCCATGCATCTGTCACGGCTGGCGGAGGAAATCGTCATCTGGACCTCGGACGCCTTCGGCTTCGTCCGGTTGTCCGACGCATTCTCCACCGGCTCGTCGATCATGCCGCAAAAGCGCAACCCGGACGCCGCGGAACTGGTACGGGCCAAGACCGGCCGCATCGTGGGCGCACTGGTCGGCCTCTTGACGGTCATGAAAGGCTTACCGCTCGCCTATCAAAAGGACATGCAGGAGGACAAGGAGCCGGTCTTCGACGCCGACCAGACCATCATGCTGGCCACCGCCGCGATGGCCGGCATGATCGCGGACTTGACGGTCAACAAGGACGCCATGAGCCGGGCGGCGAGAACCGGCTTTCCGACCGCGACCGATCTTGCCGATTGGCTTGTCCGCAGCCTCGACATGCCGTTCCGTCAGGCCCATCACGTCACCGGCCGCATCGTGGCGTTGGCCGAGGACAAGGGCTGTGATCTGGCGGACCTCGACCTCGGCGAAATGCAGACGGTCGAACCCGGCATTTCGCAAGACGTCTTTGACGTGCTAAGCGTCGAGGCCTCCGTCGCCAGCCGGGCCAGTTTCGGCGGCACCGCGCCCGATGCCGTTCGGGGTGCGGTCACGGCGGCACGCCGACGTTTTCTGGACGAGACCACCGACTAGGAGCCCGTTGCCAACCGTGTCCTCTTTTCTACGCCGCTGGCGATTTCCCATGCTCGTTCTTCTGGCTGTGTCACTGACGGTCACGGCCTGCGGCCGCCGGCCGGCCAATGTCAGTGCGCCGCAGGGTGAGCAGGAAGACACCTTCCCCGGCCGCTATCCGGCCTACTGACCGCACCAGCGCTTCCCCCAATGACCGGTTTCGCCTATCGCGGCGGCATTCTGCACGCCGAGGACGTTCCGCTGCCGACCATCGCCGAGGCGGTGGGCACGCCGTGCTATGTCTACTCGACGGCCATCCTTCAGGACCGGTATCGCGCGTATGACAAGGCGCTCGGCCCGCTTGGCGTGCGCATCTGTTATGCCCTGAAGGCCAGCTCTAACCAGGCGATCCTGCGCCTGTTCGCCGAGGAAGGCGCTGGCATGGACGTGGTCAGCGACGGCGAGATGCGCCGGGCCCTGGCCGCCGGCGTCGCGCCCGATCGCATCGTCTTCTCCGGCGTCGGCAAGACCCGCGAGGAATTGGTCGACGCGCTGACGGAGAAACTGGCCCAGATCAACGTGGAGTCACGCGAGGAACTGACGCTGCTGAACGAGGTCGCCGGCGCGCTGGGCCGGCGGGCGCCGGTCGCGCTGCGCATCAACCCGGACGTCGACGCCCGCACCCATGTCAAGATCACGACGGGCCTGCGCGAGAACAAGTTCGGCATCGATATCGACCACGCCGCCGAAGTCTATCGCCAGGCGGCCGAACTGCCGAACATCGCGCCGCAAGGGCTGGCGGTGCATCTGGGCAGCCAGTTGCTGGACCTCACACCCTACCGCGACGCTTACCGCAAGCTGGCGGACCTGGTTCGCGCGCTGCGCGCCGATGGGCTGACCGTCGACAATCTCGATCTCGGCGGCGGCATCGGCATTAGCTACCGCGCGGGCGAAACCCCGCCGGATCTGGCGGCGTACGCCGAGATCGTGCGCGAGATCCTGACACCGCTTGGCTGCCACATGATGGTCGAACCGGGTCGGTCGCTGGTCGGCGATGCCGGCATCCTCTTGAGCCGCGTGATCTATCGCAAGTACGGCCTCAGCCGCGATTTCCTGATCGTGGACGCGGCGATGAACGATCTCGTCCGTCCGGCCATGTACGACGCCTGGCACGAAATCCTGCCCGTTACCGAACCAGCGCCGGATGCCGAACCCTCGGCGGTCGACATTGTCGGCCCTGTCTGCGAGAGCGGCGATACCTTTGCCAAGGAACGCGCCGTGCCGCCGCTGACCGACGGTGATCTGCTGGCGTTTTCGCAAGCCGGTGCCTACAGCGCCGTCATGGCCTCGACCTACAACTCCAGACCCCTCGTGCCGGAGGTTCTGGTTCAGGGCTCCGCCTTCGCGATTGTCAGAAAGCGGCCCACTTTCGAAGAGATGATCGCCCTGGAGACATCGCCGCCCTGGCAAAAGGGCTGAAAAGGCACCAAACTTAGTTGATGAGCGACGCCCCGCATCGCCACCCGTTCCGACACCGCCTTGCCATCGCCCTGGCGTGGCTGGCGCTGGTGTGGGAGGCCGCCTGGCCGCGCCTCTGGCCGCCGGTCGCGGTGGCGCTGATCTTCGCCATCCTGGCACTCTTCGATCTGCCGGCGTTGCTGCCTTGGTGGGCGCACTGGCTGGTTCTGGCGGGCTTTGCCGGCGCGACCCTTTACTTGCTGGGCCGCGGCTGGCGCCGATTTCAGTGGCCCGGCAGGGGACGGTCCGCACGGCGGGTCGAGTTGGCGTCGAACTGGCGGCATCGTCCCTTGACCGGCGCCGGCGACCAGCAGATGGCCGGAACGACCGATTCCGGCAGCCGCACGCTGTGGCAGACATACCGGGACGACCTCGGTCGACGGCGCAGCGGCTTGCGGGTTGGTTGGCCCCATCCCGGTACCGCCATGCCCGATCGTTTTGGCCTACGGCCGATGCTGGTGCTGACGCTGTTCATCGCCCTGGTCGTCAGCGGCGGCGAGCGCACGGATCGACTGGCCTTCGCCCTATCGCCGGGCACCGGTGCGGCCGCCGCTTCAGTTCCGGTCGCGCTCGACCTGTTCCTGATGCCGCCGGACTACACCAGGATGCCGCCGCTTTATCGGACCGGTGCCGTGGACGAGGCCGACCTGACGGGGCCGGTTGGCAGCGTGCTCATGGCCCGCGTATCCGGCACCCGTTCATCGCCGGACATGCGCCTTGGCGCGCAGTCCTTTGATTTTTCGACCTTGGGTGCCGACGGCTACGAAGTCGAGGTGTTGCCGCGAGACAGCGGCCAGGTCTCGATCGAGGCCGGCGGTACGGCGTTGGGCAGTTGGTTCTTGACCCTGACACCGGACAATCCGCCCGAGATAGCGTTCGCCGAACCGCCGGAGGCGACCAGCCGTTGGGCCACCCGCATCGCCTGGCAAGGGGAGGATGAGTTCGGCATCACGGCCATCCGCCTGCACATCGAACTGGCCGAAACCGCGCTTGAGATCCTCAACCGGGAGCCGGAAGTCTTTATCTTAAGCGAGCCGATCCGCCCGCCGACCGAAACGGACGGCATCGCCTTTCAGGACCTGACCCCGCACCGATGGGCCGGCCTGCCGGTCGTGATGCGGCTGGAGGCCGATGACGGCGCCGGCCAGACCGGGCACAGCGCAGAGGTCGAAATGACCTTGCCCGAACGGGTTTTCACCCATCCGGTGGCGCAAGCGATCATCGATCAGCGCCGCAGGCTGATGCGCGATGTCACCCAGGCCGGCTTCGTGGCCGAGATCCTGCAGGATCTGTCGCTCAGGCCCAACCGGTTCGGTCACGACATCGTCGTCTTCATGGCCTTGCGCACGGCGGCGCGGCGCCTGGAATGGTCCGACGACGTCGCCGCCTCGGCCGAGCCGATCGTGGCGCTCTTGTGGGAAACCGCGCTGCGGCTGGAAGATGGCGACCTGTCGCTGGCCTTGGACCGCCTGCGCGACGCACAGCAGGCTCTGCAAGAGGCGCTGGAGGGCGACGCCAGCGACGAAGAAATCAGCCAGTTGATGGAAGACCTGCGCGCGGCCATGGACGCTTATATGGAAGCGATGGGCCAGGACCTGATGGAGCGGCTGGAAAGCGGCGAACTGGGCGAGCTTCAGTTCGGCGATCCGCAACAGATGATCGATCGAAGCCAGCTCGACGAGATGTTGAACCAGATCGAGGAGCTGGGCCAGTCCGGTGCCCGCGAAGAGGCCAGCGAGTTGCTGTCGCAGCTTCAGCAGATGATGGAAAACCTGCAGTCGGGCATGCAGATGGCCCAACCGGGCCAGCAGTCCCAAGGGCTGGAGATGCTGGAAGACCTGCAGGCGCTGACCCAGGCGCAGCAGCAACTGCTCGACCAGACGTTTCAGCAAGCGACGCGCACGCCGCGCGGCGAGCCCGGCGATCAGCAATTCAGCCGGGAGGCCGGGCAGGTTCAAGAGGCGCTGCGGCGCCAGCTTGGCGATACCATGCGCCAGCTGGGTGAAATGATGGGCGACATACCGGGCGAGCTCGGCCGCGCCGAGCTGTCGATGCGCGACGCCGAGCGTGCCGTGGGTCAAGGGGCGCCGCGCCGGGCGACAGACCCCCAGATGGAAGCGCTGGATCAACTGCAACAGGGCATGCAGGGCTTTGCTGAACAGCTGATGGAACAGATGGCCCAGCAGGGCCAGGGCGTACAGCCGGGACAGGTGCTGCCGCAGCGCGGACAGGGCGAAGACCCGCTGGGCCGCCGGGTCGACGGCGATGGCGGCATCTCGACCGACGGCATGGACCTGCCGCCCGCATCCGCCGTCGACCGGGCGCGTGGCATTCTGGATGAGTTGCGCCGCCGTGCCGGCGAACGGCAGCGCCCGCAGGACGAACTGGACTACATCGACCGTCTGTTGCGGCGGTTTTAGGCGGTCTCAGCCTGGGTCTTGGGCCGCGAAGGCGACGGACGCGTCAACCGCACCGTCCGGCCAATCCTCGATCACGAGTTCAAAATCCACGGTTTCCCCGGCCTCAAGGCTGGGCGCGGCAAGAGGAACGGTATGGCTCGCCAGGGCGGCCCCGTCCCCGTCGCGCAGCGTGACCTGAAGCGGCGCAAGACGCCTTGCGTGATCCGCCCCGTTCACGATGGCGCCCGAAACCAGCAGGTCTTCGTCGTCGCCGAACGCGACCACCAGGTCCTCGATCCGAAGTGCCGGCTGAAGTTCCGGGTGGTCCGCCAACACGGCGGGATCGACGGGCAGGCCGATGGCCTCATAGACGACGATCGCAGGCGGATAGAAGCGAACCACATCGTCCCTGGCGACCGCGCCCAAAACAACTACCGCGCCAACCAGCAGTATCAACAACGTCCAAAACGCCGCCGGCACGCGCGAACGGCGCAGCACGACCGTCGACGGTAGCTGGCCGCTGACCGGCGGATACGGGTCGGGCGCCGGCACCCGGCCGGGCTCGTCGACCGGTGCTTCGTATCGCGACGCCGTAAGGTCCGGCCCGGTTGCAGGCGCCGGCTCGGCGACAGGCTGTGTTTCGGCCACACTCGGTGAAACGACACTCTCAGGAGGCCGGCGCGCGAACCAGACATGGTGGCATCGCACGCATTTGACGCGCCGGCCGGCATCACCAAGCTGAACCGGGTTCACCAAGTACCGGGCCTGGCAGCTTGGGCAACTTAGGATCATCGACGTCCTGCTCGAACTTAGGACCACTCAGGCGGAGGATAAGAGCCGCGCGACAGCCACGCAAGCGGACAGGCGACGCCCCCAAGCCCGGAAGACAGGTCGCTAGACGTGCGGAATCGGTCGTGCCATCTTGCGGCCAAGGGTTTCAAAGAATCGCTTACGTCAGCCACCTAAGCCAGTGAACCGGGTAGAACCGCTTATCCGATTCGACCATGTCGGCCTGCGCTACGGCTCGGGGCCGGAGGTCTTGCGCGACCTGACGTTCACCGTGCCGGCCGGCGCCTTCGCCTTTGTCACGGGGCCAAGCGGGGCGGGGAAGAGCTCCCTGATCCGCCTGATGCATTTGAGCCACCGGCCGTCACGCGGCCTGATTCGGATGTTCGGCCGCGATATGGCGACATTGGCCAAGCGTGACCTGCCGGCCATTCGTCGTCGGATTGGCGTTGTATTTCAGGACTTTCAACTGCTGAACCACCTGTCGATCGTGGACAATGTCGCCCTGCCCCTAAGGCTGGCGGGCGTCAACGGCGACGGCGTTCGCAGCCATGTGCTGGACCTCTTGCGCTGGGTCGGATTGGGCGATCGGCTGGAGGCCTCGCCGGCCACCCTGTCGGGCGGCGAGCAACAGCGGGTCGCGATCGCCCGGGCGGTGATCAATCGGCCCGACCTGCTGCTCGCCGACGAGCCAACCGGCAATGTCGACGACGAAATCGGCATGCGGCTGATGCAGCTTTTTGAGGAGCTTCACAAGCTGGGCACGACGGTGATCGTGGCGACCCACGATCAGAATCTGATCGAGCGGCTGGGCCACTCGGTGATGAGCCTGCAGGATGGCTATCTCTACCCCGGGCTGGCCAAGGCTGAGGCCGCGTCATGACCGCCCGTCCCGCTAGCCGGTCGCGCGCGAACGACCGCAAGATCGGTCGCGGGCTGGACATACCACTGGGCACCGGCGGTCCCGACCGGTTCCTGGCATGGCTGTTGGCGCCGATGACCTATCTCGCCATCCTGGCCGTTGCGGTCGCCTTGCTGGTCGGCGACCTGCTGGCCCATTGGGACAATGCGGCGGCCGGCGTCATCAGCGTGCAGGTGCCGCCCATCGGCGACCGGATCGCGACGACGGCGCGCGTCGGCCAGATCATGGACATCATCGAGGAGGTCGACGGCGTCGCCAGCGTGCGCGCCTTGCCGCCGGATGAAACCGTCGAGTTGCTGGAACCCTGGCTGGGCGACGCCGCGATCCTGGCGGAGTTGTCGCTGCCGGTGATGCTGGACGTTCGCGCCGACGGCCCGGAAGCCGTCGACATCGCCGCCTTGACCGCGACGATGCACGAGATCGATGCCGAGATCACGGTCGACGACCATGGCATTTGGCTGGACCAGATCCTCGGTGCCGCCGAGACCGTCGGCGCGATCGCGCTGGCGTCCCTTGGGCTTGTGGCGCTGGCGATCCTGGCGTCGATCGTGCTGGCGGCGCGCGCGGGCTTTGCAATCCATCGCCAGACCATCGAGATCCTGCACCTGATGGGGGCCACCGACCGCTACATCGCCCGCCAGTTCCAACGGCGGATGCTGTCGCTGACGCTGCGCGGCGCGTTGGCCGGCCTGGTGATCGCCGCGATCACACTGGTCGCGGTCCATTTCCTGGTCGGCCCAGTGCGCGTTCCGCTCACCCACGCCCCGACCCTGGGTCCGCTGGACTGGGTGCTGCTGTGTCTGGTCGTGCCCATCACGGTCGGCGTCGGCTGGGCCATCTCGCGTCTGACGATACTCGCCGCGCTGTCGCGCCTGGCATGAGCCGGCGGGCATCGCGCCGTGGCTGGCGGCGCATCCTGGGTCGCGGCCTGCTCGCGCTCGCCGTCATCGTTCTGATCTGGCTGGGCGGCTTCGTTTGGTTCGCCGAGCGCGCCGTCATCTACCCCGACCCAGGCAACCAGGCCGCCGGCGCCATCGTCGTGCTGACCGGCGGCAGAGAAAGGCTGAACCATGGCCTCAGCCTGCTGGAACAGGGCCGTGCGGATACGCTGTTCGTCTCAGGCGTGCATGACGGCGTGAGCGTCGAAGACC
Organism: Pseudomonadota bacterium; assembly: GCA_039177555.1. Taxonomy (GTDB): domain Bacteria; phylum Pseudomonadota; class Alphaproteobacteria; order DSM-16000; family Inquilinaceae; genus JANQGH01. The sequence goes on from JBCDFV010000014.1 coordinate 65,424, forward strand.
TTCCCGCCGTTCGGGACCGAGGGCCGGAAGACCTGCCGTGCTGCATCACTTTGGGCTACGATGCGGACGACACCGCCGGTAACGCGGTGGAGACCGCCGCCTGGGTCGCGGACCGCGACATCGACACCATCCGCCTGGTGACCTCCAACTATCACATGCCGCGCAGCCTGCTGGAGTTTCGACAACGCATGCCGAACCTCACGATCATCCCCGACCCGGTCGACGCGGAACCCGTGCGGCTGGACGAATGGTACCGCTGGCCAGGCACGGCCGGACTTCTGTTCCGGGAGTACAACAAGTCCCTCCTGGCGCTTGGCCGCGCCTATCTCGGCGGACTGATTTGAGGCCGGCCCGATGCTGATCCTGCGCTCGCTGGTCTTCAATATCTTCTATTTCGGCTTCACCATCTTGTGCCTGATCTGCCTGATCTGGCTGCTGGTGACGCCGCGCTGGTATGTTATGGCCTGGGTGCGCTGGTACCTGCGCGTCATCTATCGCATGGAAAAGCTGCTGCTGGGCCTCGACTACCGCGTGGTCGGCCAGGAGAACATGCCGCCCTACCCGTTCCTGATCGCGGCCAAGCATCAGTCCCTGTGGGAGACGATGAAGCTGCACCTGATCTTCGACGACCCGGCGGTGATTCTAAAACGCGAGCTGACGAGGGTGCCGATCTGGGGCTGGTTCGCCGCGAAGTCCAAGATGATCGCGGTCGACCGCGGCCGGGGCGGCAAGGCGATCGCCAGCATGATCGAGGGTGGCCGCGAAACGGTCGCCGATGGCAGGCCAATCGTGATCTTCCCTCAAGGCACGCGGGTCGGGCCGGACAGCCACAAGCCTTACAAGGTCGGCATCTTTGCCCTTTACGAGGCGCTCGACCTGCCGGTCTTGCCGATGGCGCTGAATTCCGGCGTTTTTTGGCAACGGCGGGCGTTTCGCAAATACCCAGGCACCATCACCGTGGAACTGCTGCCGCCGATCCAGCCGGGGCTGGACCGCGAGACCTTCCTTCACCAATTGGAAGAGACGCTTGAGACGGCCAGCAAGCGGCTGGTTGAACAAGCCAGGCGAGAGATCGCAGAATCGGGCAGATGAACAAAAAGGGAACACACAAACGGGCCGTCCTGGTGTACACTGGGGTCGACCGTTAGCGGATAAAGGGTGACATGGCTGACCTCGCCGACATCTCCCGACAGATCTGGGACATGAAGTACCGTCTCAAGCGGCAAGACGGCACGCCGGTCGACGACGCGGTGGAGCAAAGCTGGCTGCGCGTCGCGACCGCCTTGGCGGAGCCGGAGCAGGACGCGGCGCTGTGGTCGGAACGGTTCTATCACGCGCTTGACGACTTCAAGTTCCTGCCGGCAGGCCGAATTCTGGCCGGGGCCGGCACCGAACGTCGGGTGACGTTGTTCAACTGCTTCGTCATGGGGCGGATCGACGACAGCATGGCTGGCATCTTCGAGGCCGTGAAGGAGGCCGCCCTGACCATGCAGCAGGGCGGCGGCATCGGCTACGATTTCTCCACGTTGAGGCCGAAGGGCGCGCCGGTCGACGGTGTCGGTGCGGACGCGTCCGGCCCCCTGTCGTTCATGGATGTCTGGGACGCCAAGTGCCGCACGATCATGAGCGCCGGCTCGCGGCGCGGCGCGATGATGGCGGTGATGCGCTGTGACCATCCGGACATCGAAGACTTCATCGACGCCAAGCGCGACCCGGATCGGCTGCGCATGTTCAACCTGTCGGTGCTGGCGACTGACCCGTTCATGGCGGCCGTCGAGGCCGATGAAGACTGGCCGCTGATCTTCGGCGGCGAGACCTACCGCACGGTGCGCGCGCGCGATCTATGGGACCGGATCATGCGCGCGACCTACGACTATGCCGAACCCGGCGTGATCTTCATCGACCGCATCAACGCGCTGAACAATCTGGCCTATTGCGAGACCATCAGCGCGACCAACCCGTGCGGCGAGCAGCCTTTGCCGCCCTATGGCGCCTGCCTCCTGGGCTCGGTCAACCTGGCCAGCCTGGTGACCGACCCGTTCACCGACGCGGCGGAACTGGACCTGGCGGCGCTGGCCGACCTGGTGCCTGTCTGCGTCCGGATGATGGACAATGTGGTCGACATTTCCGGCTTTCCGTTGGCCGCGCAGCGCGCCGAGGCGGAGGCCAAGCGCCGCATCGGGCTGGGCGTTACCGGGCTTGCCGACGCGCTGATCATGCTGGGCGTCCGGTACGGTACGCCGGACGCGGTTCGCCTGACGGAGACGTGGCTGCGCACGATCATGAACGCGGCCTATCGGGCCTCGGCGGAACTCGCCGCGGAAAAGGGGCCGTTCCCGCTCTATGATGCGGACGGGTACTTGAAGCGGCCAATCGTCGAGGGTCTGGACGACGACGTGCGCGCGCTGGTCGCGAAACACGGCGTTCGCAACGCCTTGCTGACCTCCATCGCGCCAACCGGCACCATTTCGCTGGTGGCCGACAATGTCTCCTCGGGCATCGAGCCGGTTTTCGCCTTTTCCTACACGCGCAATGTCCTGATGCCGGACGGCAGCCGCGAGGCACAGGAGGTCTCGGACCACGCCTTGCGCCGGTATCATGAGATCGTGGGGCCGGACGCACCGCTGACCGACGCGTTCGTCGATGCCCAGACCCTGGCGCCGCTCGACCATGTCACCATGCAGGCGGCGGCCCAAAAGTACGTCGACAGCTCGATCAGCAAGACCATCAACTGCCCGGCCGATCTCGACTTCGAGGCGTTCAAGCATGTCTACACCGAGGCCTACCGCACCGGCTGCAAAGGCTGCACGACCTATCGCCCGAACGAGGTGACGGGCGCCGTGCTGGAGGTGACCGCACCGGCTGAAGAGAGCAAGGTCGCGGCGGTGTCGGAAGATGCCTCCGTTGTCTATATGGCCGAACCCCTGGCCCGGCCGGCCGCCCTGCCCGGCAAGACCTACAAGCTGCGCTGGCCGGACAGCGACCACGCCATCTATGTCACCATCAACGATCTGGTCGAAGGCGACCGGCGGCGGCCGTTCGAGGTCTTCATCAACTCCAAGAACATGGAGCATTTTGCCTGGACCGTCGCGCTGACCCGCATGATCAGTGCGGTGTTCCGACGCGGCGGCGATGTCAGCTTCGTGGTCGAGGAGTTGAAGGCGGTGTTCGATCCGCGCGGCGGGCAATGGCTCGACGGCCGCTATGTGCCCAGCCTGCTGGCGGCGATCGGCGGCGTGATCGAACAACACATGCTGGCCATCGGCTTCTTGACACCGGATCAGGCACCGTCTGTCATCCAGCAACGGCGCGCGGTCGGCGATGGCGCGCCGGGCGCACCCTGCCCCAAATGCGGCCAGCCGACCCTGGTTCACCAGGAAGGCTGCGACACCTGTTTGTCTTGTGGATACTCACGATGCGGTTAAGCGAAGAGGTTAAAATGGCCCTGGCCGACTTGTCGGCGGCGGACAGCGAAGCGCAATCCAATCCGTCGGTCGGCAAGCCGACGGTTTTGAAGGCGATGGACGCGGCATCGCGACTGGCAAGCAGCGCGCGGAACTTGGCCGGCCTGTCCGGCCCCAAGCGTGACCGGCTGTGGCGCTTTCTGGAGAACCCCTATATGCGCCTGGCCATCGACAATGGTCCGTTTTCCGTCGACCCGCCGGACAGCAATCGCGGCGAGGCGCGGACCCAGCTGATCACGCCCAATGGTGGGCGGTTCGACGCTGCAGGCTATATCCGCCGCCTCAATCATGAATGGCGCGAGATCCTCGATGCCCGCTGACGCATTGCGGGCGACAGCGCGATGCTGACGATCTGGGGCCGCCGTAGCGCCTTCAACGTCCAGAAAGTCCTGTGGCTGATCGGCGAGTTGGGGCTGGAGCATCGGCACATCGACGCCGGCGGCAGTGCCGGCGGCCTCGACGCGCCGGAGTTTCTGGCGATGAATCCGCACGGCCGCATTCCGGTGATCGACGATGGCGGCACGGTCGTTTGGGAATCGCACGCCATCCTGCGCTATCTCGCCGCCCAATACGCGCCGGACCGGCTTTGGCGCGACGATCCGGCCGAGCGGTCGGCGGTCGACCGCTGGATGGACTGGTCGCAGACGGCACTGCAGCCGCGCTTTCTGCACGGCGTCTTCTGGGGCTACTACCGCACCCCGCCGGATCAGCGGAACTGGCCGGCCATCCGCCAGGCGCTCGACGACTGCGCCGCACATTTCCGTATCCTGGACGCGGTGCTGGCCCGGCAGCAGTTCCTCGCGGGCGATGACTTCAGCCTGGCCGATATCCCGGCCGGAACGTGCCTCTACCGCTATTTCGAGCTCGACATCGAACGCCCGGATGTTCCCAACGTCGAGGCGTGGTACGCGCGGCTTCAGGAACGGCCGGCCTATAGCGCCCACGTCATGCTGCCCTTCGACGATCTGCGCGGCAGAGCCCATCACTAACGAGGCATCTGCCGCAAGACTTATCGCCGGCTGCGGCACTTCCTAGACGAACATGAAATCGTCTTCCGAGAGGCCAAATCCGAACACCGTGATGCTGCCCGTCTCGCCGAAGTCGATCACGGTCTTGCCGAAACCGCCCTCCGCGATCGCGTCGGCGACCTTGGCCTGATCCTCCGCCGACGCGTTCTTCAGCACGATCATGTCGTCGCCGAGGCCGAAATCGAGGATCTTGTCGTGGCCGAAGCCGCCGTCCGGCGCGAAATTGAAGATGAACATGTCGTCGTCCCGACCGCCGGATAGCAAGTCGTCATCGGCGCCGCCATCGATCTTGTCGTTGCCGTGGTTGCCGAAGATCCTGTCCTTCGCCCCGCCGCCCAGCACTTCGTCGTCGCCACGGCCGGCCAGGATGAGATCCTTGTCGTCACCGCCGGCGATCTTGTCGTCCCCGCCCCGTGCCAGAACGGTGTTTTTGCCGTCGAAGGCCAGAATCATGTCGTCATCGTTGGTGCCGAACAGAAAATCCCGACCGTCGGAGCCCGCGATCTCGTTCATATCCTCGACGAACAAAGAGGCGACGAGCGGATCGTGGTCTGAGGCGGCGTCGGAGAACTCCGTGTTCACATGGACGATGTCGAAGGCCGCGTGAAACTGCAGGGCATCGGATATCAGCAGATGGTCCAACTGCTGGCTGTTACCCTGGAAGATGAAGGAATAGCGCTCGCCCGCCCTGACCTCCGTCTCCACGAGGTTGGTCAGGTTGCCCTCCAGCGTTTCGAGCGGCGAGACGAACTCGAACTCGTTGAAGTCGCCGGTGACCACGACATTGGCAAACGGATCGTCGGCCAGAACATCGCCGACGAAGTCGTTGACGGCGTTCGCCTGGGCCTGCCGTTCGTCCAGGCTGCCGTTGACCGTCGGGTCTTCCTGCCGGTCCTCGAACGGCTGTTCGGTGCCCAGGATCGGCGCGCTGCCGCCCTTGGACGAGAAGTGACTGTTGACGACCGTCACCTCTTCGCCGTTGAACGCGAACGTCGCGACGACGGGCAGACGCGAGCCGAAGAACGGATTGTCGGGGTTGTTCTGCTGATCGCCATCCTGGATCGACTGGACCGAGCCGTCGACCAGGTCGACGCGATCGGGATTGTAGAGAAAGGCCGTCCGGATGTTGCCGCCGGGCTGGCCGCCGCTGGTGTCGTCGCCAATGAAGGTATTGTCGATGAATTCGTATTGCAGGCTGCCATTGACCAAGTTGTCATCGACCCGATCGATGGCCTCGATCAGCGCTTGCAGGGTCTGGTCGGCGGCGGTGACGTCGCTGTTCACCGACCCGTCATTGTCCTGCACCTCCTGCAAGGCGATGATATCGGGGCTGCCCATATTGTTGACGATGTCCCGCGCGATCGCGTCGAACCGCCCGTCGGAAACATCCGCGTCACCGTCGCCATCGTTCGGGTCCAGATTCAAGACGTTGTAGCTGGCGATCGTCAGCTGGTTGTCGCTGCCAGCCACCGTCGTCGTTTCCGGTGTCAGCGTTGACGCCTCGACGGCCACCAACGCCTCGGTCGGGATAATCTCGAAATTGCCGAAGCTGTAGGAGACCACGCCCGTGACATCGCCCAGCGACGCGCCGGCATCGACCTGCGGCACCGAAAAGCCGGAGATGGCGCCGTCAGTATCGATCTGGATCTTTTCCGGGTTGAAGTCATCCGGCGCGATGTTCAGCGTGCCCCGCTCCGACAGGCCGGTGGCGTCATCGCCGCCGTCCGATACGGCGAAGATCTCGCCAAAACGGGTGGTCGGGGCAATTGCGACCAGATCCGTGGCCGTGACCAGCATGCCTTCGAGCGACTCGAAGAAGTCGATGCCGTCGTCGCTGGCGTCGAAGCTGCCGAAGGCATCATCGTCGATCTCGGCGTTCGGCACTTGCCGGCCGTCGGCGCCGATGACGACCGCCTCGGGCAAGTCGTTTCCTTCGGACAGGACCTCGATGACGGGCGAGCCAATCTCCGTGGTGGGCAGGTTCCGCGCGTCCGTGTCGCCTGGGAAAAACTCTGCAACGGTTCCCGATACCTCGACCTCCTGTCCAACCGCCACGCCCGGCGGCTCGACAGTGCGGACAAAGATCGCATCGGATGTCGCGATGTCGCCGTCGCCGGTCGGGTCTTGAAGATAGAAGCCGTTGGCGCCGACGGCGGTCACGATGCCGGATGTGGTGAGATCGGCACCGAAGACAAAATCGGTGTCGGCCGGCAGGTTGGCGAGATCCAGCGTCACGAACGGCGAGACATGGCTGGCGCCCTGGATGTCGAAGATCGCTGTAAGGGTCGCGGCGGCGCCGGGGTTTGCGGCACCGGGCGTATCGTTGCCCTGATCACCAAAGACACCGGCGACGAACGCGCCATCATCCGGCCGACGGAAGACATGCGACGGCACAAAGCGGCCATCCGGGCCGATCACCGTCCCGGCGTAGTTGGTGTCAACGGTGTCATCACCGTCAACGATGGAGACGGCATCCAACGCCGCCAGCCAAGGCGGCTGGTCCAGCATGCCATCATCGTCCGCGTCGAGGTCATCGCCGGTCGAACCGGTGAAGCCTTCGACCAGCAAGTAGGTCGACGGGGCACCGGACGGGTTGAACGTGCCGGTTGCGTCGAGCCCCGGCACGCCGACATCGCCGAAGGCGAACAGCCCATCAGCCTGGATGGCATAGCCGTCGAGACTGATCGCGCGGTCGACCCGCCCCGGGTCGGATTCCCCCGACAAGATGATCAGGGTCAGACCGTCAAGCGAGGTGCCGGGTGTGCCGGAGAGTTCGAAGAACTCGTCGTTGCTGCCGCCGCCATTACGAAACTCGTTGATCAGAACGTCGCCCGGTGCGAAGGCGGGATCATCATTGACGATCGTACCGATGGCCTCGCCGTCCAGAATCGTGGCGCCGTTCGTAGCGTTCGAAAGGGTAATCTGGAACGTTTCGTTCGCCTCGACGTCGACATCACCCTCGACAACAACCTGGATGACCGCTGACGCCTCACCGGCCGCAAAGGCAACCACGCCAGCCCCGGCCACCGGGACCGCGAAATCATCGGCGTTGGTGGTCAGGTCCGACAGCGCCCAGGCGACCTGCGTGGCGCCCGCAAGGTCCCCCGATCGTGTGACCTCGAATGTAAAAGTGGTCTGATCGCCGACATTGCCTTCGGCCAAGGTGACATCGGCAACCGAGAGAAACGCGCTGCCAGGCAGAAAATCCTGGCCGGCGTTGACACCGCCGAAGCTGTCGGCAGCCGATGGCTGCCAGGTGAAGTCCTCCGCCGTCAACCCGGTGCCGGTGAGCTGTAGGGAGGAGCCCACCGGCGTCGACCCGGTCTCACGGACGCCGATGTCGGTGCTGGTCAAGCCCGCGGCCGGACCATCGACCGCCTGAAAGTCGCCCTCATAACTGAGGAACTGGACGACCACCCCGTCATTGTCGACGAGCGCAATGCCATCGGGCGACCCGTTCTGGATGCCGTTGGTCAGAAATCCGACACTAAAGGTGCCGAAACCGTCATCCTGGTCGACCAGGATCGCGGACGACAGGTCGACAGTGTCGTAAACGCGGCCGTTGGCGCCGTTGTAGAATACCAAGTTCCAGCCGGTCAGGTCGGTTCCGGCCGGTCCTGCAATCTCGACCCCCTCGCCGACGTCGGTGCCAATATTGTCATAATGGATCTCGTTGATGAATACGCTGGTCGCCATAATCGCCTCCTTCTCGTTTCGGCGATCATGCCATCTATCGGCGAAAATGGGCGATTAAAATTTTGTGTAAGTTGTATAGAACGGGAATAAGGGCACCATGAGTTCTAATATCTCATGCGATAGATCCAATGGATTGTGTCTAGAGCAGTGCAGGATCGCCTGGCGCCACTGGGACAGATTAATCCATTTCGTACGGATCAGCTCGTGTAAGGGCTGACCAATGGATCAAACCCGGCCCGTGGCCTCACCGTCTGCGAACAGGTCGTCGCCCTGTTCTTCTATGATCTGTTTACCCTTGCGGATACCGGCCGCCTCCGCCTCGTCGCGGGAGGTAAAGGTGTCGGCGCGCTGAAACTCGCGCGTCTGTTCGCTGGCATCGTCCTGCTTCAGGATAAAGCCCGCGAGGCGCCATTGGTTACCCGCCGAAATGGGCTGAGAACGGATGACGAAACCGCCATGCGCCTCTTCCTTGCCCTTGCCCTTGGAGCCGCCGGCGGGCTTGTCGCTGGAACCGCCAAACAGGCGTGAGAGGATCGATGCCATGAACGCAAGTTTAGCACGGATGGCGACGGCGGCAATCGCCCGAATGCGCGCGCCTTGGGCCCTGGAAACCTTTGAAGCGGTCGCGCTATGGTCCAACCATGACCCAGCAACACTTCCGTGCGTAGCCGCCGATGTGTGAACTCTTCGCCATGTCCAGCGACGGCCCGTCGACGGTGAAATACTCGCTTGCGGAGTTTTCCAAGCATGGCGGCCTGACACGCGACAACAAGGATGGCTGGGGGATCACCTACTATGAAGGCGCCGACATGCGCCTGATTAAGGAGCCGACGCCGGCCTCGACCAGCCCGTGGGTTGCGTTCATTGCCGGCCAGAACCTCGCCAGCGACACGGTCATCGCCCATGTCCGCATGGCCTCGCGCGGGCATCCGACGCTGGAGAACACGCACCCGTTCGACCGCGAGCTGGGCGGGCGGCGCCACGTGTTCGCCCATAACGGCACGATGCCGAACATCGAGACGGCCCTGCCCTTGACGGGCGAACACTACCATCCGATCGGCGATACCGATTCCGAACACGCCTTCTGCGTGCTGTTGGGCCGATTGCATCGCCTCTGGTGGCATAGTGAGGGCGTGCCGCCCTGGCGCGATCGCTTTGACATCGTGACCCGGTTCGCGGCGGATTTGCGGCCTCTTGGCCAAGCGAACTTTCTCTATTCAGACGGCGACGTGCTGTTCGTGCATGCGCAAAAACGCCACTATGAGCGGCCGGACGGCAGTTTGACCGAGGCCATGCCGCCCGGCCTGAACGTGCTGACCTATGGCGACGACGAGAAGACCCAAGTCACCGCCGCCGGGCTGAACGTCTCGGTCGGCGGCAAACAGGCCATGCTGTTTGCCAGCGTGCCGCTGACCAACGATCGCTGGGTGCCGTTGCCCGAGGGCGCCGTCCTGGCGGTGAAAGACGGGCGTGAACTGGCCCGCAGCCTGCCCGGCACTTGATCCCCTTTCCCCTCTGCCTCGGGGTTTGAGGCAGGTCATTTCGCCACTCGTCACCGCGGCCCATGGCGGATGCCCGACTGACAGAGACCACCCGCCGCGCGCCGGCCCCTTACGGCTATCGCACGTGAGCGCGCCAAGCGGCTTTCCTTCACCGAGAATTCGTTCCACGCTTCCGCCATGAGGTTGCGTTGACATCGCGCCCTGCGGTGAGACCTCGCAACCGGCCAAGGCAAGGGGGCGATATGTGGAACGCTGTTCTCAACGAGCTCGACTGGCCGTACTTCATCCGGTTCTTCGGCGGCCTGTTCGCGATCGCCAGCCCGCTCGCGGCCGTGCCGTTCTTCTTGGGCTACACGGCCGGACAGTCACCGAGCGAGCGTACCCGATCCGCGTTCGTCGCGACCGGCACCATGGCCATCGCATTCGCCGTGGTGATCGTCAGCGGTATCACGTTTCTGAACCTGTTCGGCATTTCGGTGGCCGGCTTTCGGCTGGGCGGAGGGTTCGTCATCCTGCTCAGCGGTCTGGCCATGCTCAGCGCCAAGGTCGGCTCGATGGCCGTGACCGACCCGGAGGAGCGGGCGGCCGAACAATCGAAGCTTGCCGTCATCTTCCCGTTCGCGATCCCGCTGGTCGTCGGCCCCGGTGCGGCCAGCACCATCATCATCGGCCTGCACGGACTACCCGGCCTTCAGGGTTACGTGGTGATCAGCGTCGCCTGCCTGGTCTTGCTGATCTTGATGTATATCGCCCTGCGGCTGGCGGACCCGCTGTTTCGCGTGATGGGCACGCTGGGCATGAACATCCTGGTGCGGCTGATGGGGCTGATCATCGTCGTCTTGGCGTTCGAGACCATGGCGGCTGGGCTCGTTGGCCTGTTCCCGGGACTTGCGCCTGCTTCGTGAGCCGGCCCCACATTGACAGGCAAGCCGCGCGAGCGGACCATCGGTCCACACATAAAGGAGCAGGCCTCATGACACTCAAGAGCCTGATTGCCGCGACCGCATGTCTTCTGCTTGTCGGCTGCGTCAGCACCGGCGAGGAAAGCGTCGGCACGACGAACACGGAAGTTGCCGGAAACTGGACCATCACAATCGCCACCGATCCTGAGACCGGTGACCGTCTGTTGTTCGCCAACGTATTTTCGGAGCCGGGTTTTGACGACGAGATTGTCTGGCTGGGCCTGCTCTGCGATGCGGCGGAACTCGAAGTCGGTTTCGGGCTGGAGCCGCCCTTTGAACCGGCCGAACCTCTGATCATCACGACCCAGATTGAGGATGGCCCCGTGATCGACCGGCAAGGGGACGTGTTCGACGATGGCGAACCCGTCGTTGGGTTTGCATCGAACGACGTGACCGTGCCCTTCCTGGACGAGCTGGCCGGCGGTTTTGCCCTGACCGCGACCGTCGACAATGCGGGCGATGTCAGAGGGCCGGCGCTGTTCGACATCACCGGCGTGGACATGGTCGCCCAGCGGATCAGGCGCGACTGTCTTTAGCCCTTGATGCCGGTCGACGCGATCGAGGAGATGAAGGCGCGCTGCAGCACGAGGTAGAAGGCCAGGACGGGCACCGTAATCAGCGACAGATAGGCCATCACCTCGCCCCAAGCGGTGTTGAGCTGGAAGAAATACTGCAGGCCGACCATGACCGGGCGGTAGTCTTCCGACTGGGTGACCATCAACGGCCAGAGGTACTGGTTGTACATGACCAGGAACTTCAGGATCGCGGCCGTGGCCAGCACGGGACCGCAGAGCGGCATCACCACGCGGCGGTAGATCTGGAACCAGGAAGCACCGTCGACGCGGGCGGCCTCGATCAAGTCCTTGGGCAGATCCTTGAAGAACTGGACGAACAGAAAGATCGTCAGCGCGTCGGCGATCCAGGGAATGATCTGGACCTGGTAGCTGTTGATCCAGCCGATGCGAAAGCCGTCGATGCCGATCCAGGGCAGGTTGTTGACCACCAGCAGCAGCGGGATGGCGATGGTTTCGAACGGCACGATGAACGTCGCCAGGATGATGGCCAGAACCACGCCGCGGCCGCGCCATTGCAGAAACACGAAGGAAAACGCGGCCACCGAGCACAGGATCAGCGACAGCACGACGGTCGTGGCGGTCACGAACAGAGAGTTGAAGACGAACCGGGCGATCGGCGCGCGTTCCGCCGCCAGCCCGTAATTGTCGATCGAAATGTCACCGACCGGCAGGAAGGCCCGGACCGAGGCGCTGTCGCGCAGAAGCTGCAGGTCCGGCTTCAGGGACGAGACGACCATGAAAACGAGAGGGAACAGGAAGATCAACGCGATCCAGACCAGCAGCAGGTAGCGCAGGATCAGCGAGGCGAGGGTATGGCGATCGGTCATCAGTCCTTGTCCCGCGTCAGCCAGCGTTGGACGAGCGAGATGGCGAGAACGAAGACGAACAGCAGCACGGAGATGGCGGACCCGCCGGCGATGTCCTGCCGTTCGTAACCGCGCTGAACGGCCTGGAAGACCATTGTCTGCGTACTGTCGAGCGGGCCGCCGCGGGTCATGACGTCGACCTGCGCGAACAGGGCAAAGCACTGCATGGTGATGATCACCAGCACCAGCACCGCCGTGTTGCGCAGGCCTGGCCAGGTGATGTAGCGGAACTTCTGCCATCGATTGGCGCCCTCGATGTCCGCCGCCTCGTAGAGTGAGACCGGGATCGTCTGCAGGCCTGCCAGCCAGATGATCATGTGAAAGCCGACGCCTTGCCAGATCGACATGGCCATGATCGACGGCAGCGCGGTGTTCGGATTTCCCAGCCAATCGACGGGCTGGAAAGCCCCGAACGATAAGAAGCTGAGCATCGAGTTGAGCAGCCCGTTCTGGCCGTCATAGATGAAGCGCCACAGGAAGGCGACGACGACGATCGAAACCACCACGGGCATGAAGTAGATCACCCGGAAGACCGTGATGCCGCGCAGCTTTTGATTGATAAGCAAGGCCAGCAACAGCGCGATGCCCGCCTGCATCGGCGCGACCACGATGACGAAGAGGATCGTATTGGTCAGCGCCTTCATAAAAACGACGTCACTGGCCAGCAGCACCAGGCGGCTGTCGCCGGTCCAGCCGATCGACATCCATTCCCGCATGCCATCGAGATGCGGGTAATCCGGGTTGTTGCGGGTGAAGGTGCGCAAGCGCGGGTATTCAGGCGTGCCGTCGTCGTCCCGGATCACCTCGCCCGCCTCGTCGCGCTCCGGCTCCAGCACGAAGAAGCTCAAACCCAGCAGGTTTTCGAAGTTCCGCGCGCCGACATATTCGGCCGGATTGGGCGAGATCAGGCGCTGGTTGGTCAGCGACAGGCCGAAGGCCAGGAAGAACGGCGTGATCAGGAACAGCAGCATCAGCAGAAAGGCGGGCGATGCCATCGCCCAGCCCGTCAGCGTCTGCTTGCCTTGCGGTCCGGCCGCCATCCTGTCGCTTTCCGCCGTTCCCAGCGGCCGTCGCGCGTGCCGTTACTGATAGCCGTTGTTGCGGTCGAGATCGTCGTTGATGGCGTCGGTTGCGGCATCGAGCGTATCGGCAACATCGGCACCGCTGGCGATATCGCTCATCGCCTTTTCGAACTCCAAGGCGGCGACCAGATAGCCGGGCGTGACCGCACGCAACCGGGCCTGTGCCTCGCTGAGCCCATAGAACACCTCCAACGGCCCGCCCTCGGAATAGTACTCCGAGATCGCCGCCGCCGACGCGGTCGCAGGGATCAGGCCCAGCGCGTCGGAAAAGGCCGCCAGATACTCATCCTGCAACATGAATTCGATGAATTGATTGGCACCATCGGCATGTTCGGTGGTTGACGAGACGCCGAACTGCCACGACGCCGCGCCGATGGTCGGCCCGTTGCCGAAATCGGGGGCCGGCAGGATCAAAAGATCGTCGCCGAAAGTTTCCAGCGCGCTCAGCACCGCCCAGTTGCCGTTCCACTGCATGGCATAGTTGCCGTCGACGAAGCCGGTCTCGCGATCGGCGGCGTCTTGCGAGACGCCCGGCACCATGTTGCGGTCGAACAGGCTTTGCCACCAGTCGCCGAAATCAAGGCCGGCGTCGCCGTTCAGGACGCCTTCGGCCGTCGGCACCGAGGCGTCGAGAATGTCGCCGCCGAAGCTCTGCAAAAACGGTCCGAACGCGTACGGGTACCACTCGCCCGTCCAGGCCATGCCGACATCGAACGGATAGTCGAAATCGCCGGATGCCTGAAGGGTGGTCAAGGCCGCATCGAACTCCTCAAGGTCCCAGGGCTCTTCCAAAGTCGGGATGCGGATGCCGTGCTCATCGAGGACCGACCGACGCGCGAGCACCGCAACCGCCGCGTCCCAAAGGCCGACCGTGTAAAGCTCGCCATCCCAATAGCCGAGCGTGCCCGGCAAGAAGCCGTCCGTGGCGCCCGCAGGCAGGTCGAGCGGCTGCAAATAGCCGGCCCAGGCCCAGTTCGGCATGATCGGCCCGTCGACGTCGATGATATCTGGCAGGCTGCCGGCCAAGCCGGCCGCCACGACCGACTCGTTGTAGGAGGCTTGCGGAAACTCGGCGAGCTCGATGACCCAATCGCTTTGGGACGTGTTGAAGTCCTCGATCAGGCCGACCAGAACGTCGCGTTCAACCGGGTTGCCCGCCCCGTGATACCAGAGGCTGAGCGGCGTCTGGGCCTGTGCGGCGACACCGACCGCCGACAGGGCCAAAACCGACAGGGTCGTCTTCAGTGCACCGTTCAGGGTCATCGTCGTTTCCTCCTCCATACAGCGGCTTGGTCATTCGATCGAGCGCGCAACGCCCGACAAAATGACAACATTGTCATTTCTCGTACTATAGGCGCGCTGGATGGGATTGTGTCAATAGTCATGTCCGTAACCTCCGAATCTTTCACTTGAAAGGCACATGAAGTGCGTATCCTAGCGGTGATGCGTTCACGGATTGACGGGCGCCTGGGGTGGACCTACCATGAATGACAATGTTGTCAGACGCCCGACCATAGCCCCATGGCCACTGTCTTCGATGTCGCGAAGCTTGCCGGCGTGTCGATCAAGACGGTCTCGCGCGTGGTCAATGACGAGCCGACGGTGAAGCCGGCAACGCGCCATCGGGTTCAACAGGCCATCGAGAAGCTGGACTATCGACCGCACAGCGGCGCACGGCTGATGCGGTCGTCAAAGTCGGGCATCGTCGGCATGATTTCCGATGCGGTGTCCAGCGCGGTCGAGGACCCGCTGAACGCCGGCCTGTCAGGCATCCACATCGTGCGCGGCGTTCAGGAGGCCTGTCGAGAGGCCGGCAAGATCCTGATGATTGCGGATGAAGGCGCGGTCGACGACCGGGCCGGCGTGGCCAAATTGCTGCGCACGTTCGAAAGCCACCGGGTGGAGGGTGTGATCTATGCCGCGCCCTTTCACAGACAGGTGGCCTTGCCGCTGCCCAAAGGGTTGCCGCTGGTGCTGGCGAACTGCTTCGATGGCTTGGGCACCCCATGCGTTTTGCCCGACGACGCCGGCGGCCAAGCATTGGCGGTTGAGCATTTGGTCGCCGCCGGACACCGGAAAATCGCCTATGTCGGGCTGGGCGAGGAACTCGTTGCCGGCCGGCTGCGCCGCGACGCATTTCGTCGCGCGTGCCGAGAGGCCGGTTTGTCGGAGACCGCGACGCCCATCCTGATCGGTTTCGACGCGACCTCGGAAATAAGTCTCGAAGACTTGCGCAAGTCCTTGGCGCAGCTGTTCAAACGAACCTCGCCGCCAACCGCGGTCTGCTTCGGCAACGATCTGATGGCCATGCGCGGCATCGAGATGTTCGAGCGTATCGGGCTCAGCGTACCAGGCGACATCTCGGTCGTCGGCTACGACAACGACGAAAACCTTCTCCGTTATCTGAAACGCCCCCTGACCACCGTCACCCTGCCCTATCGCGAGATGGGGCGCGCCGCTGTCGATACCCTGTTGCACCGTCGTGAGCCCATCGACGGTCGCGCCAGTGCCGCGTCTCAACTGATCCGAGGCGAACTGGTCGAGCGGTCTTCGGTCCAAGCGCTGACGCCGCAACGCGCGACTGGTCAGGCGACCTGAGGCGCCGGCGCAACACTCCCCCAACCCTTCAGGACTTTGGAACGCACATGCTGGCCCTTGACGGCAAATGGATCTGGGACTTCTGGCTCGCCCGCGACGCGGACACCTGGCATGCCTACTTTCTGCAAGCCGACCGCAGCCTGGGCGACCCGGAACTGCGGCATTGGAATGTCAGCTATGGGCACGCGACGTCGACCGACCTTAAGACCTGGACCCATCTCGGCACCTGTTTTCAACCGTCGGACGGGTCGGCCTGGGACGACAAGGCAACCTGGACCGGATCGGTCGTACAGGGCGATGATGGTTTGTGGCACCTGTTCTACACCGGCTCCAGCAAGGCCGAGGACGGCCTGAAACAGCGGATCGGGCACGCGACCAGCACCGACATGCATGATTGGCGCCGCGTCGGCGACGGGCTGATCCTGGACGTGGATACGCGCTGGTATGAGGACTATGCGCCCGACCATTGGCACGACCGGGCCATGCGCGACCCCTGGGTGATGCCGGACCCCGATCGTGACGGTTGGCTGATGTATTTCACTGCCCGCGTGCCCGGCGTCGACGAGCCGAACGCGGGCGGCGCCATCGGCTTCGCGCGATCATCCGACCTCAATACCTGGACCCTTGAGCCACCGGTCTTTGTCGGTGGCTTCGGACAGTTGGAGGTACCGCAGGTCTTCGCCCATAAAGGCAAATGGTACTGCGTCTTTTCGACCGCGGCCGAGCACTGGTCGAACGCGACCGCCGCCGCCGCGCCGGGCGCCCCCGAGACCGGTACACACTACCTGATCGCCGACCACCCGGCAGGCCCGTGGCAAGTGGCGCCGCTGCCATTTCTCGACGGCAGCAATCCACCGCGCCGCTATGCCGGAAAGATCGTCTTGCTGGAAACCGGCCCGGCCCTGATGGCCTTTGACCACACGGGGCCCGATGGACGGTTCGTGGGCGTCGTGGGCGATCCGATTCCATTGAGGATCGATGGCGACGGACTCTTTGCGATCGACGCCTTGGCCCCTCACCCGGCTTCAACGACGACGGCGCGTTGACCAAGGACGTGATGGGTCTTCGGCGATGCGTCTATTGCCTGATCGATCCAAGCAGCCAGGACCGTCCTAAGAGTCCGCGCTCTGCTCCTGCCGCTGCCTGGCAACGGCGGCGTGATAGCGCTTGCGAATGTCGTCGATGTCGACCGTCGGCTTCGGCAATTGCAGGTTCAGGTCCTTCAGCGTCGCCTTGATA
Source organism: Pseudomonadota bacterium (assembly GCA_039177555.1). Lineage (GTDB taxonomy): Bacteria > Pseudomonadota > Alphaproteobacteria > DSM-16000 > Inquilinaceae > JANQGH01. The sequence continues at coordinate 82,436 of JBCDFV010000014.1, forward strand.
ATCTGCGACACGGCCAGGTTTCGGAACCATTTCCGGTTCGCCGGGATCACGTACCAGGGCGCCTGTGCGGTCGAACAGTTCGCGAGCATGGCCTCATAGGCCGCGATGTACTCGTCCCAACGCCTGCGCTCGGTATAGTCGGACTCGCTGATCTTCCAATGACGGCTCTTGTCTTCCAGGCGGCGGGCGAACCGTTCGAGCTGTTCGTCCTTCGAGATGTAGAGGAAGAACTTGATGATCGTGGTGTTGTTCTCCGTCAGCAACGTCTCGAAATCGTTGATCAGGCCATAGCGCCGGCGCCAGACGCTGTCGTCAACCAGCCCGTGAACGCGCGCCACCAGCACGTCTTCGTAGTGGGAGCGGTTGAACACGGCAACTTGGCCCGTCCCAGGCGCGCGGAGGTGGACGCGCCACAGAAAATCGTGGCTGCGCTCAAGCGTGCTGGGCTGTTTGAAGCCGACAACGCTGCAGCCTTGCGGGTTCATCGCCTTGATTACGTGTCGGCAGACGCCGTCCTTGCCGGCCGCGTCGATGCCCTGAAGCACGATCAGCAGGGCGTGGTGGCCCTCGGCATAGAGCAGGAACTGAAGCGCGGCAATCTCGTCCAGCAGGCTGTCAGTCTCGCCCTTGGCCGACTGTTTCGACAGACCTTCGCCATGATAGTCCGGGTCGATATCCGCGAGCCGGACTTTCGATCCCGGCGCCACGATCAGTTTCTCTCGGTAATCCATGGCCACCTCCGACGCAGATCTGCCAACCAACGATGATGGCGTTACCTTAGCGCCAATTGGCAATCCGTGTCGCGTGGCGGGCAAGTGCCGTACCGCGGGGCCGGGGCGACCAACCCGATGGCCGCCCCCGCAGCGCCACTATTGAACCTCGTCGCGCAACCAATCTGACAAGTTACGGCCGATCGCCTCGGGCTCGTCCTCTTGCAGATAGTGCACGCCGTTGCCGATGAAGCGCGTCTGCAGGTTGTTGAAGTGCTCCGCCATCCAGGCTGCGGCCTCGGGCGGCGTCAAGGCACCCGGCGAGGCGTAGAGCACCAGTTTGGGCTGGTGGGACGTGGCGAGCCACTGACCGACGGCCTCGACGACGGCCACGTTGCGCGCCGGTTCGCCGGCAATCGGAAGCTCGTTCGGCCAGACATAAATCGGCTCTCGATCCGCCGCGTCTAGGAACGGCGCCCGGTAGGCATCCATCTCCGTATCGCTGAGCGGACGCAGGACGGCCTGGGGCAGGAGTTGTTCGATGAAGAAGTTCTGATCGATGTTCAGCGCGCGCCCTTCGTCGGGTGTTCGAAAGGCGCGGAACAGGTCCGCGTACGGTCCCATGGCCTCCAAGGACGGCATGGGAAAGGCGGGCGGCGTCAGCGCCTCCATGAAGGCAACGGCGGCCACGTTGTCGGAGTTGTTGGCGGCGTAATAGAGGCCGAGGGCCGACCCCCAGTCATGGACGACCAGGGTGACATCTTCCAACGCCAAGGCCTCGATAAAGCCTTCGACATAGGCGTAATGATCCTGGAACGTGTAGGCGCCATCGACCTTGTCGGACTGGCCAAAGCCGACCAGGTCGACCGCGATCGCCCTGCCCTGATCACTGACATAGGGGATGATGTTGCGCCAGAGATAGGCGGATGTCGGATTGCCATGGAGGAACAGGATCGGGGCGCCCTCTCCTTCCTCGACATAATGCATGGTCGCGCCGTCCACCTCGACGAACCGCGACGCGTAAGGAAACTCGGCGGAGGGTGCCGCCTGCGGCCCGTCGGCATCGGCCTGCGCTTGCGCCTCGGCGACGTTGGCGACCATCAATGCCGATGCGACGACAAAACTACAAAGTGTTTTCATAAGTCTAGCTTCCTTCATTCTGAATTTACATGAACAAGTCCGGCCATTCCGTTGGTCGAGATATCGGATTTGACACTGATCGTTGTCATTCTGGACAAAACTCAACGCAGGGCCGCGAGGGCGGTTTCGACGACGTCCAGAATGACATCGGCGTCCGCGCCGGATCGCCCGAGCACACAGATGCTTTGAAGAACGCCCAGCAAGTAGTTGGCATACCTCGATACATCCGTGTCTGCCGGCAACTCTCTGCACCTGATTGCACCTTGCAGCGCGTTGGCGAAGGCCCGGCGTATCTGATCGAAATAGAGGTGAACCTGACGCGCTGCCTCTGGGTCGTCGGTCGAACGTTCCAGCGCCGTGTTACAGATCAGGCAACCCATCTTGGCCTCTTCCGTGCCGCCATAGGCAGCCAGCCCGCGCAGGAAGCGACTGATCGTATCGAGACCCGCATCCGGTTCCATCATCGGCGCCAGATTGCGCGCGCTCAGCAGGCGGCGATAGGTTTCCAGGGCCTTCAGGAACAGGTCATGTTTGTCGTGAAAGGTCCGGTACAGGCTCTTGCGCCCAACGCCGGTTTCCACCTCAAGGTCAGTGACAGAGGTTGCCTCGAACCCCTTGCGCCAAAAGACCATCATGGCGTTTTCGACGGCTTCGCCCGGCTCAAACTCTAACGATCGTGCCATCGGCTCTCCTTTCGACAACGATCAGTGTCATAAGCGGCCGAAGGAGTCAACGAGCATGTCGCAAGTTCGGTCGGAACGGTGTAGTCGCGGCAATCCGCGAACTGCGGACAGCAGGCCTCGGCGGCCTAGTGAACCACGGCTGATCCCTCAGCGGCGAAAGCCGGTTTCTCCGGCCGTTGGACAGCCGGCCGGTTGGGACTGAGACCCGCACCGCCATCGACCTCAAGAACCGTTCCGGTGATGAAGCTGTTGGCGGCGATGGCCAAAATAGCCTTCGCCAGGTCGGCCGGATCGCCGACACGGCCCGCCGGCAATCGGCTCGCGGCATTGGCAAAGAGACTGTCGCGTTCGACCTGCGGGATCGCCGCATAGGCGCCTGTGTTGGTCAAGCCCGGCGAAACCGCGTTCACGCGCGTCGGCCCGACCTCCGCCGCCAGGACCGGCACCATCGCCTCGATCGCCGCGTTGGCCATGCCAACGGCGCCCATGCCGGATAATGGTTTGCGGCCGGCGACGCCGGTCACAACGGTCACCGACCCGCCCGGTTCCACAGCCTGGGCGGCGAGCAGCGTTGCCTGTGCCTGGCCCAAGGCCTTTCCGGTGAGTGACTCAGCGATACCGTCGGCGCCAACTTCGACGAGCGGACCGGGCACGGCGGCGACACCGGCACTGACCACAACATGGTCGAACCCCCCTGCAAGGGCCTTTGCGAGCGATGCGGGATCGCCGACGTCGGCGACAACCAACCGGGTCTCCGCACCGATTTCCGCGCCCGCCATCCTCAAACGATCCATCGAGCGTGCCGCAATCGTGACGAGCGCGCCGGCGGCCTTGAATGCCTTTGCCGCAGCGAAGCCGATGCCGGATGAACCGCCCAGCACCAGCACTCTATCGTTTGTAAATTCCACAACAGCCCTCAACGCCTATGTTCAAAACGTTAAGGATAGGCTTTGGTTGTAATTCTTGAAATTGATATAATTCACGTTCTAGATTGACGCCATGAATTTGCAGTCCGTCGATTTGAACCTCCTCAAAGTGTTTGAAGCGGTTGCCGAGGAGCGCAGCACGACACTGGCCGGTGCCCGCGTCGGCCTTACCCAGTCGTCGGTCAGCAACGCCTTAAGCCGTTTGCGCACCGTCTTTGGCGATGCGTTGTTCGTCCGCACCCGCGAAGGGATGATGCCGACGCCGAGAGCGGAACAGTTGGTAGCGCCAGTGCAATCTGCACTGAACCGGTTGCGAGCCGCGATGGCCGACTCTGATGCCTTCGATCCGATCTCGGCCACCGGCACCGTTCGGATCGCAACATCGGACCTGCAGGTGATGGTGGTCGGGGCGAAGCTTGCCCGTGCGGTAAGCCGATCCGCGCCCGCGGTCGAACTGCAGTTCAGTCAGCTCGACAAGAGGGGCGTGTTTGCCGACCTGGACGAGGATCGCGTCGATCTCGCGATTTCATCCTTTTTCGACAAGCCCAGGCGCTTCAACGCGTCTGCGTTCGGCAGCGCCAAGTTTGTCTGCATTGGCCGGGTCGGGCACCCCGCGTTCGAAAGGGGGCTAAGCCTCGCAGACTATGTCGCCTTCCCGCATGTGATGGTTTCCTTCAGGGCCGATGCCACCAGCATGTTGGATACCGAACTGGCGAAGCGGAGGCTCACCCGCCGCGTCGGTGTGACGGTTGGCGATTTTCTAGGCCTTCCACCGGTGCTGGCAGGGTCGGACTATCTGGCGTCGATCCCGACCTATGCGAGCCGCCTGCTAACCGCGCCGGGCACGTGCGAAACGATGCCGCTGCCCTTCGACATGCCGGCATGGCCCATGGAGATGATCTGGTCGCGAAGAGCCGATGCCGACCCGCTTCAAGGTTGGGCGCGTTCGGTCTTGCAGTCGATTGGACCGGCCTGAGGTGCGCAACGCACCGCCGCCTGCCCCCGACCCGGCGTTGAGGGATGGTCACAGTTGGCGAACAGTCGACCAAGGGTGGCCTTGGCGCGGCAGGCGGCTTCGCCTTGCGTTCGTTATGCCGTTGAGCCGACGAGGGATTGGCGCGTGAACCTCCAAGCACTCGACCTGAACCTGCTAAAAGTGTTCGAGGCACTGGCGGAAGAGCGCAGCGCGACCAAGGCCGGCGACCGCATCGGCCTGACGCAATCGTCGGTCAGCAACGCCCTCAATCGACTGCGCCAGGTGTTCGAAGACGACCTGTTCGTCCGTACGCCGCAGGGGATGATGCCAACGCCACTTGCCGAGCAACTGGAAAAACCCATCCGCACAGCGCTGAGCCAACTGCGCGATGCACTGGCAAATCCTGCCGATTTCATTCCGGCGGCGGCAACCGGCGCAATCCGTATTGCGGCTTACGATTTCCTGGTCGCACCTCTCGCCAGGAAGCTGGTGCGTGCAATTACCCAGTCAGCGCCGAAGGTGGATCTTCGCTTCATTCCCCTCGACAAGGACACTCTGTACAGCGATCTCGATGCCGACAAAATCGATCTCGCGATCGGTGCTTTCTTCGATGAGGTACCGAGGCGCCATTTCTCGCGTGACTATCTGCGCGACCGATTCCTGTGCATCGCCCGTATCGGACATCCGGCGTTCGCCCAGGGCCTGACGATCGAGGATTATGTCGCCTATCCGCACATCCTTGTCTCGGCCAAGCTGGACAATCGACAGGCCATTGACCGAGCGTTGGCGGACCGCGGGCTGGAGCGCCGCGTGAGCTTGCGTGTCGGGCATATTCAGTCGGTGCCGACGATGCTGGCCGAGACAGACTATCTTGCGACGATTTCGATGTCGGCGGCCCCCGCCCTCACCGCGCTGGGAAACTGCGAGACGACACCCCTTCCGTTCGACGTGCCACACTGGCCACTCACGATGGTTTGGTCGCGCCGCAGCGAGACGGACCCACTTCAGGCCTGGGCACGTGACCAGCTAGTGTCGGATGCCGGGGACCGGCAATCAGGATAGCCAGAACTGGTTGACAGCCTGGAGCCCGACGATGTGTCGGGAAGCACCACGATCACGCACGCAACGAGGCGGGGTGGATCAACTGACCGGTGGCATTCAAACGCACGGCCCCGACGTTTGGTGCGACTGCGAAACTGTCGCCGGCGGCCGCGGCCAGATTGCGGTAGTGCCGCAGAATGGCGATACGAAGCGCGCTGGTGAAGCCCGTGTAATCGGCCATCGCACGCTTAACCTCGGTGCAAAAGTCATGCACGGTCAGGTTGCGATGGTCACAGATTTCATTGAGACAGCGCCACGTAAAACTGTCCAATTTAACGCTCGTTCGGCGACCATCGACAACGACGTTTCGGCACTCAAGACCACTCATTTCGGCACCGTCGGTAACAGCACGGATCCGGCCCCGGATTGCATCGGAGTCATTTTCTCAGCCAAGCCGCCAATTCGACCCAGCCTAAATCCGCCCCCCCCGCGAGCGACACACCCGGTTTCAGCCTCCGCAAGAAGCCTCGCTCATATTGACCAAACCACGTAATTGTTGAAATTGATATTGCGCACAAACTAAATTGACGCCGTGAATATACAGACACTTGACTTGAACCTTCTTAAGGTCTTCGAGGCGCTGGCGGAGGAGCGCAGCGTGACCCGCGCTGGCGAGCGTCTCGACCTCACACAGTCTTCGGTCTCCAATGCCTTGGCGCGTCTGCGATCGGTTTTCGCCGACGATCTCTTCGTTCGTACCCCAGCCGGCATGGTGCCGACACCTCGGGCAATGCGCTTGGAGGCGCCAATTCGGCAGTCCCTGGCTGAGCTAAGAACCGCTATGGCCGACCCTGCGGCCTTCGACCTGGGATCGGCCACCGGCCGGGTCCGCATCTCGACCTCCGATCTGCTGGAAGTGCAGGTCTTGCCCGTCCTGATGCGCGTCTTGGATCGGTCCGCGCCCAACGTGGGACTGCAGGTCTTCAGCCTCGACAAACGTCTTGTCTATCGAGACCTGGAGGCCGACCGCGTTGACCTGGCCCTCACGGTAGCATTCGAAGGATCGGACGAGTTTTTGACTGCACCGCTTATGCGCGATCGCTTCATCTGTATCGGCCGTCAGGGCCATCCGGCTTTTGAACACGGCTTAACGGTTGAGCGGTTTCTTGCTTATCCACATGTGCTGGTTTCGCTGAAGGCAGACAGTGTCGGCGCCGTGGACGGGGCCCTTTCAAGGCTCGGCCTGTCGCGGCGGGTCGCCGCGACGGTTGGTCATTTCCTGTCAGTGCCCGACATTCTGGCGGCAACGGACTACCTCGCCGCGGTTCCGGCGACAAGCCGAGCGGCACTTACCGCATCCGGAGCCTGCCAGTGGACCGAACTGCCATTCGACGTCCCTGACTGGACGGTCGAAATGATCTGGACCAAGCGCGCCGACGAGGATCCGCTTCAGGCCTGGGCGCGCAAGCAGCTGTTTGACCTGACGGCAAACGTCTAACAGCCGCAACTGTCTCGCCGGCTGGTCGCCGGCCTTCGGCCGCAGCCAGCCCGTCTCGGATACCTACGGCTGCACCATGCGTGCGCGCACCAACTCAGCCAGATCATGCAGCGTGTGGTCGCGCAGGCCCAGCGTGTCCAGATGCGCCACGGTGCTGAAGAGATAATCGGGGTTGGCGCCGGATTGGCCGACGCCCTGCAAGATCAGGTTGGCCATGAACGCCGGATCGCGCCCGGCGCAGTACTGTCGATGAGCCGGGTTCGCGACGAACGTGCCGGCGGCAACCGATCTGCCACCGATTCGAACCCGCGCCATGATCGGCTGGTACACACCGCTGATCATCTCGCGATGCCACAGATACTCCGTCACCTCGGCAACCTTGTCCGCCGCAACGCGAAAAGCCATGCCGTGGCACGAGCCGCCGCGATCAAGGCCCAGCACCAGCCCCGGCCGTTCCGGCGTGCCGCGATGACGAAACGAGTAGATGCACAAACGACGGTGATAGCCGAACAGCCGTGCCTCGGCCTTTTCGACAAAATCGAAACCCGGCTTCCACATCAGGGAACCGTACCCGAACACCCACAGCTCGCGCCCGGGCGGCACGAAGTATTTAACCGGCGGAGTGGGATCGACGGCAGGCGCCGCGTCGGGCAACGCTTGGATGGTCACGGTTGCTCGTCGGTTTCGGCCGGCGGTGCCGGCATGTCGTCTTGCTTCGCCTCGATGACGCCGCGGCGGATTGCCCGGGTTTCTGCGAACCGGTGCTCCAAAACGTCGCCCTGGCCACGCCGAATGGCGCGCTGCATCGCCGTCAGGTCTTCAGTGAAGCGCTGGATGATCTCCAACGTCGCGTCCTTGTTGTTCAAGAACACATCGCGCCACATCACCGGATCGGACGCCGCAATGCGGGTGAAGTCGCGAAAGCCGGACGCCGCGAAGCGAATGACATCGCCCTTGATATCCTCCGCCAGATCAACCGCGGTGCCGACGATGGTGAAGGCGATGAGATGCGGCAGATGCGACGTGATGGCCAAGACCTTGTCGTGGCGGTCGGCCGCCATGATCTCGACCATCGCACCCATGGCCCGCCAGAACCCGCCCAGCCGGTCGACCGCGTCGAGATCCGCGCCTTCGGGCGGCGTCAGGATGACATAGCGGCCGCTGAACAGCTCCGCAAAGCCGGCTTCCGGCCCCGAATGCTCGGTGCCGGCAAGCGGGTGGCCGGGCACCAGATGGACGCCTTCCGGGATCAGCGGTTGCAAGTCACGCAACACGCAGCCCTTGACCGAGCCGACATCGCTCAACACCGCACCGGCCTCCAGCGCCGGCGCGATCTCCGCGCCCAAGGCCTGATAGGTGCCGACGGGCGAACAGAGGATGACGCAATCCGCACCCGCGACGGCCTCGGCCGCCGTTTCCGTCGTGCGATCGACAAAACCCAGCCTTTCAGCGGCCACCCTGGTTTCCGCACTGCGCGCATGGCCAACGACCTCGCCGACCAGCGACGCCGATTTGCACGCGCGGGCGATCGACGAGCCGATCAGGCCAAGGCCGATCAGCGCCAGGCGCTTAAAATGCGGCGGTTCAGTCATTTCGGGCTTATGTCAGATAGTCGGCCAGCGAGTCGACAAGAACCCGCATCTCGTCCTCTGTCCCCACCGAAATGCGCAGGCAGGTTGGCAACCCATAGGCGCCCATCTGGCGAACCAAGATACCGTCCGCCTTCAGATGCTGGCGCGCGCTCTCCGCATCCTTGCCCTCCAGACCGGCAAAATCGACCAGCAGGAAGTTCGTGATGGTCGGATACACGGTGAGCCCAAGGGCGATCAGCCGCTCCGCCGCCCAGTCGCGCCAGATCGTATTGTGGGTTCGGCTGGCGTCCTGAAACGCGATGTCATCCAAGGCCGCGAGCGCCGCCGCCTGGGCCGCCGAGTTGACATTGAACGGACCGCGAATCCGGTTCAGCACGTCGGCAACAGCGGCCGGACAGTAGGCCCACCCCAGTCGAAGGCCGCCCAACGCGAACATCTTCGAAAAGGTCCTGATCATGACGACATTGTCGCAGCGATCGACCAGTTCGATGCCGCTGGAATAGTCGTTGCGCAGAACATATTCGGCATAAGCCGCGTCGATCACCAGCACGACACCCTCGGGCAGACCGGCCTGCAGGCGCTCGACCTCCTGGACTGTCAGGTAGCTGCCGGTCGGGTTGTTCGGGTTGGCGACGAACACCAGCTTCGTCCGGTCGGTGACGGCGGCCAGAAGCGCATCGACATCGGCACGCAGGTCCTGTTCCGGCGCCTTGATCGGCCGCGCGCCGACCGCCTGTGCCGCCAGCGCGTACATCAAAAAGCCATGCTGGCTGTATAGAACCTCGTCACCCTGCCCGGCATAGGCACCGACCAGCAGGCTGATCAACTCATCAGAGCCCGCGCCGCAAACGATCCGCTCAGGATCGATGCCGTGATGGCGGCCGAGCGCTTGGCGCAGCGCCGTCGAACCACCGTCCGGATAGCGGAAAATCTCGCCGGCGTGGTTGTGGAAGGCGGCGATGGCGGCCGCGCTTGGGCCCAGCGCCCCCTCGTTGGACGCCAGCCGGATCACGTGGCCCAGCTTGGCGTTCGCTACCGCCTCGGCCTCGCCGCCGACATAGGGCGAGATGTTCATGATCCCCGGCTGGGGTTTGGGCGTGCTCATCGCTCAGCGCTCCCGCCGCATCTGAACGGCAAAGCCGCCGATGCTCTGGGCCCGAATGAGGTCCGAGCCCAGCGACAGGGACAGCTGATGCAAGCGCTCATCATCGTTGGCGACATAGTCGTCTATCTCGAACAGTTGCATGGTGTGGGAGAGGTTGCCTTCCGCATCCCAGCTCCAGAAATTGACCGGTTGAAGGCCGACACCTTCCAACAGCTCGCGCAGGCGGCCCCGGCTGACATCGGCCGCAAGTTCGATGGCCAGCAGCGTTCGATCGTCGCCGGTCTTCGAATGCCGATGGCGCGCGACCATCAGGGCGCCGGCCTCCGTCGGGTCTAAAGACGCCAGGGCGGGCAACGCGGCAACGACGCGCAGAGGATCGTCATCCCGGGTCAGCAGCGGCAGCCACCACGGCTCCGACGGCGCGGATTCCGGCCAGGGTACCACGCCGATGCCGGCGCTGCCGTCAGCCAGGGCCCGGACCGTCTGGTTGGGCAGGCCCGTCGCCAGATAGGTCACCGCGCCGCCGAAATGGTCGCGCGCCAGGTCCCAAAGCGGGTCGTTGGCGTCCTCGATCGACACGGCAACCGTTATCGGCTGCCGCTGAACGGCACACCCGACGACCATCTCGCGCCAAATGCGAAAAACGGTGATCAGCGGCAGGTCGCCGCGATGGCGATCGATCAAGCGCCTCAACAGGGCGGCCTCGCGCGCCGGACGGATCGGCAGCGCGAGGTTCCGCTCCGACGCGGCGATTTCCGCCGCGATCCGGCTGCGGTCCATCAGAAGATCGTGGATCTGGGTGTCGATCTGATCGATCTCTTGTTGGAGCGCGGTCAAATCGGTTCGAACGTCGGAGGTCATCTGTGTCAGGGGTTTCGGCGCGGGCGCCTAGCAATACCGGTCGGCAACCCCAAAATCAAACAAAACCTGGGCGTTAGCGCCTGCGCGTCTGCAATGCGCGGTCAGGCCGCAACCCAGCCTTGCCGCCGCTTTGGCGCTGCTTTGGCGTTGACACTGGGCATAGGCTTGCGCAACGTGCGCAGCCCCGCGCCAGAGAGGTCTTAACCAAGGTATGGGCCTGGAAAACA
>JBCDFV010000015.1:0-88663 GCA_039177555.1 Pseudomonadota bacterium
ACCCGACCAGATCGCCAAACCCACCAATCATCCCTTGCAAAGCTGGGGCCGTCCATACATGACAGTTTACTAAATCGCTTTTAAGTGCATAAAAAGCATTTAGTAAACTGTCACCGTAATCTCTATATGGTCACCTACAACACCAGGCGGCCACACCAGGGCAGAAACATGAACGGCAGAACGCCCCAAAAGGCCTTCACCGACGGACTGCCCAAACCGACCAAAACAACCAGAAAGGAGACATCCGAGAAAGCCGCAGCCTAAGCCCTCAATCGAGCGGCACTGTCAGCCGATTACCCTCTCTGTACACTCCGCCCACCAACCCGCTAAAGGCGGCTCAATGCCAAAACCAAAGCAATCAAGACAATCGTAACCTCAACCAAGATTCTAGTCGGCGACGCGCTCGTTCTTTCAACTGCCGCGATCATCGCCGTCACCGGACGCCTAGTCCACCTCAAGAACGTCGCTACAGACAAAAAGACTAGAAAGGACAATAGATGAGCAAGCAAGGGAAGCAATGATAGTGTAAGTATCCAGTTTCTAAACGTTCGATCCAATCCTATATTGATGTTCCCGCTTCCTATAATTCCCGTGATGTCCGAAAAGAATCCAGAGATGTTTCTAATTATTATTCTATCAATATAGGAATAGGTGCGAAATGGAGATTCTATCATCAGCGTTTGATGGAAAATCCTCTCAAATTCAAATTCATGCTGTTGTAGTCGTGCAGAAAGCAGTTCATTGAAAATCCCCATCGCCTCGCGAGGGAAGCCCGGCTCTACTACTATGAAGCCCTCCGCCGCTTGCGAAACCAGCCGTTCGTCAACGCCTAGGTTTGCAGCGAGATAAACCTGTGGATAGTGTTCCTGAAATATGCCTACAATCCCCGATATTATTAGAATTGCCATGACAATGGTAATCCCTGAAAATAAAACCGCAAGCGTGAGATCAAATAACAATGCGAACCCGAATATAACAAATCTCGAGACTTTTGTTATTCTAGCAATACGCAATCCAGCTATTATGGCGATTAGTGTGCAAGATACAGATACAATCAATGCAAAAAACATTGGAAAAAGATAGGCGCTACCCGCCAACAAGAGCTGAAAATTCAACACTCTGATTCGCGAATCGGCGTATTGATCGAAATCCGCAGGGTACAATAGCTCATTTCTTTGTTCGGCCGATTCTCTTAGATAGCGAATCACCGAATCATAACTTTCGTGAGCTTCTGCAAGACTCAGCCCTAGTTCCTCGACCGCTCTTTCTACATAACTCGTTCGTAGATTGTCAGACTCTTCGACATAGGCGTCCCAGCCTGTTTGACTAACCTGATCAGCTCGTTCTGCCTCGTACTTGTGCAGTTCTGCTTCATAGAACGGACCAAAACGAACATACGCTCCAATGTTAGTTATAAATACTAACGAAATAACAATGCAGTAAACGGTGAAAACGGTGGCCGCGACAAGCAAGAAAAGACGTTTGGGCTTCCTAAAACTACCCCAAAAAAAGGTGACCAGTTTGGTCGCCAGTTGTTCCACATACGCAACCGTTCGTCCGGCGGGATCATCTTCACAGAAGTACCACAATCTAAACAGGAAATTCCGCCATCGAACCCAATTTTTCCAGGGAAGGATGAAATTCAAAAACCTGAATATGGCCCATGCCACAGCCAACAAAAACAGTAGAAGTGGGATCCAGCCAGATTCAATCATCGACAGGCCAAGATGCTGATCGATACCGGTAAGCTAGCAGAGCGATATCTCCACAACACGTTTGCAGCTAGCGAAACGCTGATAAGCGCGAACGTGATGACGGCACTTCAGCCAGACCTCCTCGGTGATTTTGACTTCCTACACAGCCGAAGACTTCAGCATCGTCTACGCTCTTAAGCTGAGGCGAATCTAATGTCGGCTAGACCCGACTGAAGCATAGCCGTTTTAGTCGTCTCGCTTCAACTTCAGCAATCCTTGGTACGAACCTCGAGGGTTAGATAGAGCGGTGCTTCGATTCGAGCCCACACATTCCAAATCGATCTCGCTTGTCAACCAGACCAGTTGTTTAACCGTCGAACCGATTGTCGCTCCCCCCTACCGCACCACCGCCCCGCGCCGCTGCGCCAACCCCGCCTCGATCGAGCGGCGTTCCTCGTCGAACCAGTCCCGCCGTTCCGCGCGCCATTGTTCGGGCTGGCCATCGAGGATGAAGGACAGGAGCGTGAAGCGTTCGCCCTTGGTGACGTCCATGGCCTCGTGCAGGAGGGAGCAGGAGAAGATCACGGCGTCGCCGGTGCCAGGGCGGTAGAGGTCGGGGCCGTATTCGGGGAAGCGGAGGTCGCCGCCCTCATACTCCTCGGTGTTCAGGTTCAAGGTCATGGCGAAGCGGCGGTGGGCCATGTCGGGCACGACATTGTCGCGGTGGGGACGGAAGAAGCCGCCCTCCTCGCTGTCGTAGCGCACGATCTTGAATTCCTCCACGCCCTCGACCTCGCGGTCATAGGCGGTGAAGATCTCCGGCGCCACGCGGGCGAAGACGCGGGCCTCGATCTCCTCGAACAGGTCCTTGTCGCGCACATGGTGGTCGCGGCGGCGCTTCACCTGGGCGCGGTCGGCCTTGGCGGCGGCGCCCTTCTCGCCCATGGTGATGGTGCCGGACGGCTCGTTATGGGAATGCCAGATGTCGATCAGCCTGGCACAGAACGGGCGGTCGAGCACGCCGGGGATCAACAGCACAGGCGCGGTGCGGGTGATGGTGCGCGGCGGCTCGGCCTTGGTCTTGACCAGCGTGTCCAGCGCGCGGTCGACCTGCGGCTTGGCAACTTCGGTGAAGGCGGCCAGCACCCGCTGGTTGGGATCGAGCAGATAGGTGACCACGTCGCCCTTGCCGCCCTGGCTGAGCGTCGAAAGGCCATAACGCAGATGGATTGCGCCCTGCGGGTCGGTGAAGAGTTCGAACGGCAGCTTGCGGTCCAGCGCCGCCTTGCAGTTGGCCGCGAAATCGCCCAACGCGATGGCGTAGACCTCGACGCCGGCCTGTTTCAGTGCGTCGGACTTGGCGGCGATACGCTTCAGCTCGCGCTCGTCCGCCGGCTTGCCGAAACCGGGGAAGAAATGCAGCAGAATGTGCCCGCCCTGAACCAGCGTGTAGAACGGATCCACCTGCCGGTGCTGATCCGGCAGCATGAAGTCCGGGGCCCGGTCGCCGGGCGTCAGCGCGCCGATTAACACGTCAATCCTCCATCACGATTTCGGTGACAGTTTACTAAATCCCTGTTTTCGCCTCGCCGGTTCAACCAGATGGTTCAAGAAAAAGGGATTTAGTAAACTGTCACCGAAATCATTCTTTCCTCGCAGACGAAATTCTACCCGTCCAATTTGGCCCTCAAGATCTCATTCACCAGCTTTGGATTGGCCTTGCCCTGGGTAGCCTTCATGACCTGACCGACGAAAAAGCCGAACAGCTTCTGCTTGCCGCCCTTGTACTCCGCCACCTTGTCCTGGTTGGCGGCGAGCACCGTCTCGATCTCGCCCTCGATCGCGCCCGTGTCGGTGACCTGGCGCAGGCCCTTGGCGTCGACGATGGCGGCGGCGTCGTGGCCGGTCTCCAGCATTTCGGCGAAGACGTCCTTGGCGATGCGGCCGCTGATCGTGTCGTCGGCGATCAGGTCGACCAGACCGCCAAGCTGATCGGCCGTAATCGGGCTTTCGTCAATGTCGTGGCCGCCCTTGTTCAGGGCACCGAACAGTTCGGTGATCACCCAGTTGGCGCAGATCTTCGGGTCGCGCCTGCCGTTCGGCCCGCCCTTGACCACATCCTCGTAGAAGTCCGCCCGCGCCCGTTCGGCCACCAGCACCCCGGCGTCGTAGACCGACAGGCCGTAATGGGTGACGAAGCGTTCCTTCTTCTCGTCCGGCAGCTCCGGCAGCGTAGCGCGGATGCCGTCGATGAAAGCGTCGTCGAACTCCAGCGGCAGCAGGTCCGGGTCCGGGAAGTAGCGGTAATCGTGCGCCTCTTCCTTGTCGCGCATGGGCCGTGTCTCGCCACGGCCGGTGTCCCACAGGCGGGTTTCCTGAACCACCGTGCCGCCATCCTCGATATGGTCGATCTGGCGGCGCGCCTCATAGTCTATCGCGGCCATGACATAGCGGATGGAGTTGACGTTCTTCACCTCACAGCGCGTGCCGTATTCATTGTCGCCGACCTTGCGCACGGAGATGTTCACGTCGCAGCGCATGGAGCCTTCCTCCATGTTGCCGTCGCAGGTGCCGAGATAGCGCAGGATGGCGCGCAGCTTGCGCAGATACGCCGCCGCCTCCTCCGGCCCGCGCAGATCCGGCTCCGACACGATCTCCATGAGGGCGACGCCGGAGCGATTCAGGTCCACGAAGGTGCGCGTGGGGTCCTGGTCGTGCAGGCTCTTGCCCGCATCCTGCTCCAGATGCAGCCGCGTGATGCCGACCGTGCGGGTTTCGCCGTCCGGCAAATCCAGCACGATCTCCCCCTTGCCGACGATGGGCTGCAGATACTGGCTGATCTGATAGCCTTGGGGCAGGTCGGCGTAGAAATAGTTCTTGCGGTCGAAGACGGAGTATTTGTTGATCTCCGCCTTCAGGCCCAGGCCGGTGCGCACCGCCTGTTCGATGCACTTTTCGTTGATCACGGGCAGCATGCCGGGCATGGCCGCGTCGACCAGGCTGACCTGGCTGTTGGGGGCGGAGCCGAATTCGGTCGCCGAGCCGGAGAACAACTTGGCCTCGGAGATGACCTGAGCGTGGACTTCCAGCCCGATGACCATCTCCCAATCGCCGGTGTCACCCTTCAGGACGGGATGCGTGGTCATGCCCCCTCTCCCACCATCAGCGCCGGGGTCGCGGTGAAGCCGGCTGCCTCCTCCAACACGCCGGCGGCCCGGAACAGGGTCTCCTCATCAAACGCCTGACCGACCAGCTGCAGGCCCAGCGGCGCCCCGTCCGCCCCCAGCCCGGCCGGCACCGAGATGCCTGGCAGCCCGGCCAAGTTCGCCGGCACGGTGAACACGTCGTTCAGATACATGGCGATCGGATCGTCCTGTTTGTCGCCGACCTTGAACGCAGTCGACGGCGCGGTCGGCGTCAACAGCACGTCGCACTTCTGGTAGGCCGCCTCGAAATCGCGGGCAATCAGGGTGCGCAGCTTTTGCGCCTTCAGGTAATAGGCGTCGTAATAGCCGGCCGACAGCACATAGGTGCCGATCATTACCCTTCGCTTGACCTCCTGGCCGAAGCCTTCGGCGCGGGTGTTCTCGTACATCTCGATCAGGCTGTTGCCCGGCACGCGCAGGCCGTAGCGCACGCCGTCATACCGGGCCAGGTTCGACGACGCCTCGGCCGGCGCCACGATGTAGTAGGCCGGCAGGGCGTACTTCGTGTGCGGCAGGCTGACATCGACGATCTCAGCCCCTGCCGCCTTCATCCACTCGACCCCTTGCTGCCAAAGGATCTCGATCTCCACCGGCATGTTGTCGACACGGTATTCCTTCGGCACGCCGATCTTCAGGCCGCGAATGTCGCCGGTCAGGGCGGCGGCGTAGTCCGGAACAGCCATGTCGACGCTGGTGGAGTCCATGGGGTCGAAGCCGGCCATGGAGGTCAGCATCAGGGCCGCATCGCGCACCGAACGTGTCATCGGCCCCGCCTGGTCCAGCGACGAGGCGAACGCGACGATGCCCCAACGCGAGCAGCGGCCATAGGTCGGCTTCATGCCGACGATGCCGCAGAGGCTGGCCGGCTGGCGGATCGATCCGCCCGTGTCCGTCCCCGTCGACGCCGTGGCGATCCGCGCCGCCACGCAGGCGGCCGAGCCACCGGACGAGCCGCCCGGCACCAGCCGCGCCTCGGGCTCGTCGGCCAACGTCCAGGGGTTATGCACCTCGCCGAAATAGGACGTTGTGTTGGACGATCCCATGGCGAACTCGTCCAGGTTCGTCTTGCCCAGCAGCACCGCGCCGTCGCGCCACAGATTGGCGGTGACGGTGCTTTCATAGGTTGGTGTGAAGCCCTCCAGGATATGGCTGCCGGCCATGGTCCGGATGCCTTCGGTGCAATAGAGGTCCTTCACGGCGATCGGAATGCCGTCGAGAGGGCGTGCCTCGCCGGCCCGGCGCCTGTCGTCGGCCGCAATGGCCATGGACATCGCCCGTTCCGGCGTCTCGGTGACGAAGGCGTTCAGCGCCCGCGCCTCTTCCATGGCCAGCAGGTTGGCCCGGGTCAGCTCGGCGGACGTGAAATCGCCCTTGGCCAGCCCGTCCAGCGCCTCGCTGATCGTCAGATGGTTCAGTTCGGTCATTCGACGACCCTCGGCACCGCGTAGAACCCGCTTGCCTGCTCCGGTGCGTTGGCCAGCACCTGGTCGGCCTTCTTGCCGTCCGTGACCTGATCGGTCCGCCAGCGCAAGGCCTGGGGCGTGACGCTGGTCATCGGCGGCACGTCGTCGGTGTTCACCTCGCCCAGTTGCTCGACAAAGGCCAGGATGTCTTGCAGATCCTTTTGCAGCGCCTCGGCTTCGTCCGGGGCAACGCGAATGCGGGCCAGATGCGCAATACGCGCGACGGTGGCCTGATCGAGCGACATGGTATAGGTGTCTCCAACGAAACGGCGCGGTGCTTCCGGTCGAACCCGGAACGCCGCGCCAAAACACGTCTACATATGGGGGCTTTGGCCCTCCAAAGCGGCCGCGAACCTAACACCAGCCTATGACCATCTGCAAGATCGAGGACTTGCCGGACCGCCTGCCCGCCGGCACCAGGCTTTTGGGGCTGGATGTGGGCGACAAGACCATCGGCCTGGCGCTGTCCGACAGCGCCCTGACGCTGGCCTCGCCGATCGGCACGATCCGCCGCCGGCGCTTTGGCCAGGATGCCGAAACACTGTTCACGACGGTCGACGAGCGGGGTGTCGGCGCGCTGGTGGTCGGCCTGCCGCGCAACATGGACGGCTCGATCGGGCCGCGCGCCCAGGCGACCAAGCAGTTCGCCTACAATCTCATGAAGCTGCAGGACATCGCGGTCGCGTTTTGGGACGAGCGGATGTCGACCCAAGCCGTTGAGCGCGCCATGGTCCGCGAGGCCGATCTCAGCCGCGCGAAGCGGGCGCAACGGATCGACACGGCGGCGGCCGCCTACATCCTGCAAGGCGCGCTCGACGCCCTGGCCAATCGACCGCGCCGGGCATGACCATCGCCTTTCTGGCGCTGGCGCCCATCTTCGCGCTGATCATTCTCGGCGCCCTGCTGCGCCGCACGGCGTTCGTGCCGGACAGTTTCTGGCCGGCCGCCGAAAAATCGATCTACTACCTGTTCTTCCCCTGCCTCTTATTCAGCGAACTGGCGACGGCCGACATCGATCTCGGTGCCCTCTTGCCGATGGGCCTGTCGATGATGGGGGCGGTGCTGGTGATGGCCATCCTGTTGCTGGGTCTCCATCAGGTCTGGCGGCTACCTGGCCCACCCTTTTCCTCTATTTTTCAGGGCGGTATCCGGCCTAACTCCTATGTTGGATTGGCTGCTGCTTTCGGCATGTTCGGCCAGCAAGGTGTCGCCCTGGTCGCGATCGGCATCGCCTTTGTCGTGCCGACGGTGAACGTTCTCGCCGTCGCCATCCTTGTCCGGCACGGCGCCAGCGGCAAGGTGAGCGGCATGGATGTGGTGCGCGGCATCATCACCAATCCGCTGATCCTTGCCGTTGTTGCCGGGGTGCTTTGGAACCTCACCGAACTGCCACTGCCACCCGTGATCGACACCATGCTCGAAATTCTTGGCCGCGCGTCCCTGCCGCTCGGGCTGTTGGCCGTCGGCGCCGGGCTCGATCTCGGCGCCGTGACCCAAGCGCGCTATCGGGTCGCGGCCAGCGCAGCGGTCAAGCTGCTGGCCGTGCCCGCACTGACCGCCGGCCTTTGCCTGGCGCTGGGCGTGGGCGGCATGGCGGCGGCTGTGGCCGTGCTCTACAACGGATTGCCGACGTCGGCATCGTCCTACGTGCTGGCCCGTCAGATGGGCGGCGACGCAACCATGATGGCCGGCATCATCACGCTGACCACGCTGGCCGCCATCGTCACCATCCCCATCGTTCTGACGCTCGCGCCATGACCGAACCCGCAGCATTGGACTTGCCATGACACCCTTGCCGCCCGGCGCGCTTGACGGATTGCGCGTTCTTGACCTGACGCGCGTGCTGGCCGGCCCCAGCGCGACGCAGATCCTTGGCGATCTCGGCGCCGACGTGGTCAAGGTCGAACGGCCCGGCGTAGGCGACGACACAAGACGCTGGGGACCACCCTATCTGCGCGACGATGACGGCAACGAAACGACGGAGAGCGCCTACTACCTCAGCGCCAACCGTAACAAGCGCTCGCTGGCGCTCGACTTCACGACCGAAGACGGCCTGCAGACCTTGAAGCGGCTGATCGCGAAGGCCGATGTGCTGGTGGAGAACTTCAAGGTCGGCGATCTGGAGCGTCGCGGCCTGTCTTACAGTGATTTATCAGATGAATTTCCCGGTCTAATTTACTGTTCCATAACCGGTTTTGGCCAGACAGGCCCTTATGCAGAGCGCGCAGGCTACGACTTTCTGATCCAAGGCATGGGCGGCATCATGGCCCTGACGGGCGAGCCTGAGGGGGAGCCGATGAAGGTCGGCGTCGCCATCGCCGATCTGATGGCCGGCATGTACACGGCCGTGGCCATTCTGGCGGCGCTGAACCACCGCCACCGTACGGGCAAGGGCCAGCACGTCGACATCTCGCTGCTGGACTGCCAAGTCGCCTGGCTGAGCAATGCCGGCCAGTACTACCTTACCTCCGGCGAGCCGACGCCACGTCTGGGCAATGCCCACCCGATGATCGTGCCTTACCAGGTGTTCGCCACATCGGACGGCCATCTAATCCTCGCGGTCGGCAACCACGAACAGTTCCGCCGCTTCTGCGAGGTTGCCGGCCAGCCGGAACTGGCCGACGACCCGCGCTTTGCCGACAATGCCGATCGCGTGCGCTGCCGCGACGCGCTGGTGCCGATCCTGGCCGACCTGATTGCGGACCGCCCGCGCAACTGGTGGCTCGACGCCCTGAAGGCAAAGGGCGTGCCGTGCGGGCCGATCAACACCATGGCGCAGGTCTTCGCCGACCCGCAGGTCCAGGCGCGCGCGATGGCGATCGACATGCAGCACCCCTTGTCATCGACGCCAACAAAGCTGATCGGCAGCCCGCTGAAACTATCGGAAACGCCGGCCTCCTACCGCCGCGCACCGCCGACCTGCGGCGCGGACAGCGAGGCCGTCCTAGCGGACTGGCTGGACGAAATCTAGCGCGGCCCGTGGCCTGGATGGCGGCTGCTTAGCCGGACAATCAAGAAACTGGCGACAATGACCAGGATGCTGCCAACGATCACAAGGGTCGTTGGCACGCGGTCGAAGACAAGCCAGTCCAGCAGCGCGGAAAAGACGATCGTGGCGTATCCGAACGGCGCGACCACGTAGGCGGGCGCCTGTTGAAAGCCCATGAGCAGTAGCATCGAAGACCCCACCATGATCAGGCCGGCCAGACCGGTGTAAAGCCAGCTTTCAAGCGGCACTGGCTGCCAGCTAAGGAAAGCTGGGACGGATAGCAGCACGATGGCGGTGGTATAAACGTAGCAGACGACCCGCAGCACCGGCTCGTTCAGTTCACCAAGGCGACGCGAGAGGATGCTTTGGAAAGCGAACAGGATCCCGTTTACGAGGGCAAATAGGTAGCCGATAGCCAGGTGCGTCACGGCCGGGTGCAGCACCATCGCCATGCCTGAAAAGCCAAGCACGATGCCAAACCAGAGTTTTTGCGGCATGGCTTCACGCCAGAACAGCCAAAGCAGTATTGGCACCCAAAGCGGCGCTATCTCGCGCATCAGATTCGCCTCGACCAGCGAGATGCTGCCGAGCGCCAAGAACAGGGTCGTGATCTGCGCTGTGCCGACGACCGCTCGCGTCATCATCAATCGCGGATGCTGGGTCACAAAAAAACCCATGCCGCCCCGAAAAAGCGCGATTGGAATGATCACTAACCAACCAGTGACAAACGTTCCGTAGGCGACAAGCAACTGAGGCGCGTCCACCGCCGCGAACTGAACGCAGAGTCCCATTGCGGCGATGCACGCGCTGGAGACAACGACGTAAAAGGCGCCAAGCGCCGGTCGGTTGGTTGGCGCGCTCACCCCACCCAAGGCACCGCGGAGATCAAGAAGCCGATCACGCCGGCGCCCAGCATCATCGCCGTGGTTCCGGCAATCAGCTTCCAAAGCGAGAACGGACGCTCGCCATAGGCCTTGGCCGTATGGCCGTTGACCGAGAGGCGATAGGTTTTGCGGGCGAAGTCGTAATGGGTGATCCAGACCGGGACCAGGATGTGCTTGAAGGTCTCCTTGGAGAACCGTGTGTAGGTCGAGTTGATGCGCTGGCGCTGGCCGCCGATGTCCCGCTTGATCCAGTCGGTGATCACGGCGCGCATGTAGACCTGTGCCTTGGCGAACCCTTCTCTCAGCCCGATCAGATGGTTTTCGGCCCGAAAGCCGGCCAGGAACTCGGTCTGATAGGTCTCAAGCTCACGCAGCGGCCAGGGCGCCAGCGCGTCCTTGAACTCCGCCGAGACCGACTTGGAGCCGGAGACGATGACATCGTCGAAGCCGCCCCTAACGTTGCCGCTGACATTGGTCCACACCGTGCGCCGATTCTTGCCCGAGCCGACGCGCCGGCCACGCGCGCCGGTGTAGTCGGTGTCGGTATGGGCATCATAGGTCCAGAAGGGCACATAGACGCCGTGGAAATGGTCCGCCTTCGCCTCATCCGCGATGTCGTTCGGGGCGAACCAGCGCGACTTCAGCCAGTGGCGCATGGCCTCCTGCGCTTCCCGTTCGATCAGCTTGAAGGGCAACACGGCCTGCGGGACGATGCGCCGCTGCATGCGCACGTCGCCGACGATGGCGCCGTCGCAAAACGGACAGATGCGCGAATGCTCGTCGGCGTGAAACTCGATCGAGGCACCGCAGCCGTTACAGTCGATGGAGGGCGCCTCCTCCTCCGCCATCGCCCCGGTGTCCTTGTCCAGATAGAAGTGATAGCAGTTCTCAAGCTGGGCCGCCGCGTCGTCCACATGCGGGACCTCGGCCTCGGTCCCGCAATGGGCGCAGATCATGTTGGCCGTGCCGGGGTCGAAGCGCAGATCCGCACCGCAGCTTGGACAGGGGAAGAAACGGGTCGAATGGCGCTGGTCTTCGTCCGCCTGCCGCCGATATTCCTTGCGGTGCAGCCGTTCGTCGATCCGTCTGCCCCAGGGCCCGTGCTCTTTCGACCTGGCCGGTGTCTCCGTCGCAGCGCCGA
Source organism: Pseudomonadota bacterium (assembly GCA_039177555.1). Lineage (GTDB taxonomy): Bacteria > Pseudomonadota > Alphaproteobacteria > DSM-16000 > Inquilinaceae > JANQGH01. Next base: position 11,378 of record JBCDFV010000015.1, read on the forward strand.
TATCGCCCTCTCTCATGTCCGCTGCCGCCTCAGTTGTCGGACAGATGGCTTAGGATCTCGATCACGACCTGCAGCCGCACGGCCAGTGCCGTGAAGGCAAATTCGAGATCCTCGAACACGATCCAGTCGATGAAGAAGCTCCAGGCCGTCGCCGCCAGAACAGCCCAGATGATGAACCGGGCGAAGCCGGCCAGCCGCGAGCGCTTGGTCAGGCTGTCGCCCTTGAACTCATAGTGCCCTTCCAGCGCCAGGGTCAGGGTGCGCAGCACATAGACGCCCGTGGCGCCGAACAGGGCGGCAAACAGCGATGCGCTGATCGCGAAGCCGATATAGTCACCAGCGGACATGGACTGTGCAGTCTTGGTTCACTCCGACCCCAACCCCCTTATGGCGGCACCGCCGCCTCTGGCCGTCGTGTAGTGTACAAAGGGGCGTTAAAGTCGCGCTAGGGCCATCTTGCGCAGCCGGGCGTGGTCAGGCGACGCGGCGCGGCGTATCATCGGGCCCATGCCCGATTCCTCCGTGCCCGAAGGCTTGCGACAACGTCATCTGCTGGCCATCAGCGATCTCAGCGAGGCGGAGATCACGTTGCTGCTGGACTGCGCGGACAGCTATGTCGAGCAGAGCCGGCAGCCGGACAAGAAGTCGAGCCAGCTGCGTGGACGCACCGTCATCAACCTGTTCTTCGAAAACTCGACCCGCACGCGGACTTCGTTCGAGGTCGCGGGCAAGCGGCTGGGCGCGGACACGGTCAACATGTCGGTCGGCAGCAGTTCGATCAAAAAGGGCGAAACGCTGATCGACACGGCGCTGACATTGAACGCCATGCATCCCGACGTGTTGATCGTGCGCCACCCGGAATCCGGCGCCGTGGAGTTGTTGTCGCAAAAGGTCTCCGCGGCCGTGATCAATGCCGGCGACGGCAGCCACGAACATCCGACCCAGGCCCTACTCGACGCGCTGACCATCCGCCGCCGGGTCGGTCGCCTGGCCGGCTTGAAGGTCGCGATTTGCGGCGACATCATGCACAGCCGCGTCGCCCGATCGAACATCCACCTTCTGAACATCATGGGCGCTCAGGTTCGAGCCATTGCGCCGCCGACCCTGCTGCCACCGGCGATCGAACGCCTGGGCGTCGCCGTGTTCCACGACATGCGGGCGGGGTTGGAGGGTGCTGACATCGTCATGATGCTGCGGCTTCAGCTTGAGCGCATGCAGGGCAGCTTCGTGCCGTCGACCCGCGAGTATTACCGCCTCTACGGCCTCGACCGAGACAAGCTGAGCGTGGCGAACCCGGAAGCGTTGATCATGCATCCGGGACCGATGAACCGAGGCGTCGAGATCGACAGCGATGTCGCCGACGACATCAATCGCAGCGTCATCTTGGACCAGGTCGAACTGGGGGTGGCCGTGCGGATGGCGTGCCTGGATCAGTTGACCCGTGTGCTCGACGCCGAGGGTGGGGATTAGCCATGGCCCGCGCCTATCTGAACGCCCGACTGCTGGACCCGGCAAGTGGCCTAGACACGGTCGGCGGCTTGATCGTCGAGGGCGGCGTGATCGCGGCATTGGGAGCGTCAATTACCGCCGATGGCTTGGCCGACGACATCGAGCGGACCGATTGCGGCGGCGCCTGCCTGGCGCCGGGCCTTGTCGACATCCGCGTGCGCGTCGGCGAACCGGGCGAAGCCCACAAGGAGACGATCGCCAGCGCCTCGGCGGCGGCTGCGGCCGGCGGCGTCACGGCGCTGGCCTGCCTGCCGGACGGGCCGGAGCCGATCGACCGGCGGGCGGGGCTGGAATACGTCGCCAGGCGCGCGCGGGAGATCAAGAGCACCAAGATCTTCGCCTATGCCTGTGTCACCAGGGGCGCGGAGGGCCGGGAGTTGGCCGAAATGGGCCTCTTGGCGGAGGCCGGCGCCGTCGCCTTTTCCGACGGACGCCACGCCGTGGCCGATGCGCTGGTGATGAGCCGGGCACTGGCCTATGCCGGGGCCTTGGGCAAGACGATCGTCCAGCACCCGGAGGAACCGCGACTCGCGTCGGAAGGCGTCATGAATGCCGGCGAGATTGCTACGCGCCTTGGCCTTTCGGGCATCCCACGCCAAGCCGAAGCCATCATGATCGAGCGCGATCTCCGCCTGGTGGAACTGACCGGCGCGCGCTACCACGTCGCCCATGTCTCGACGGCGGAGAGTGTCGAGATCCTGCGCCAGGCAAAGCGCCGGGGGCTGCCGGTTACCTGTGATACCGCACCGCCCTATTTCGCCCTGACCGAGGTCGATGTCGGCGACTACCGCACCTTTGCGCGCCTGTCCCCGCCCCTGCGCAGCGACGCTGACCGACAGGCGGTGGTCGGCGGCGTGGCCGACGGCACGATCGACATCGTCGCCAGCGATCACTGGCCCCAGGACGTCGAATCCAAGCGCCTGCCCTTTGCACTGGCCGAACCGGGCATCGTGGGGCTTGAGACCTTACTGCCCTTGACGCTGGAGCTGGTGCATCGCGGCCAGGTGCCGCTGATGCAGGCCCTTGCCGCACTGACCTGCCGGCCCGCCGACTTGATCGGCCACACGCTCGGTCGGTTGACCAAGGGCGCGCCGGCCGACCTGGCGCTGTTCGATCTCGACCGGCCGGGTCGCATCGAGGTCGATCGTTTCCGATCGAAATCGAAGAACTCGCCCTTCGATGGCCGTCCGATCAGCGGTGCGGTGCTGGCGACCATCGTTGACGGCCGGCCCGTTTATCAGGCCGAAGGCTTCGGCTGAGGAGGCGACGCGATGCCCGATCCGATCAGTTGGGAGTTTGCCTGGCCGTTCCTGCTCGGCGCCTTGGTCGGCGGTTACTTGCTGGGATCCATCCCGTTCGGCCTGGTGCTGACCCGCCTCGCCGGCTATGGCGATGTGCGCAAGATCGGTTCCGGCAACATTGGCGCCACGAACGTACTGCGCACCGGCAACAAGCTGCTGGCGCTGGTAACGCTGCTGCTGGACGGCGGCAAGGGGGCCGTTGCGGTCCTGATCGCCCAGATCTATGGCAGCGATCCCGCCTTGATGGCCGCGGCCGGCGCCATGCTGGGGCACCTGTTTCCGGTCTGGCTGGGGTTTCGCGGCGGCAAGGGCATGGCCACGGCGCTGGGTATCCTGCTGGCGATCAGCCCGCTGGTCGGCGCGCTTTGCTGCCTGACCTGGCTGCTAGTGGCGCTGGTTTTCCGCTATTCCTCGCTCGCCTCGCTCAGCGCAATCGCGCTTGCCCCGGTCTATGCCTGGCTGTTGTCGATGCGCGCGCTTTACGAACCGCTGCGGGATTTCGGGCTGCCGCACGCCGTCCTTGCGGATCCGCAGCGGGCCCAGCTGTTTCTGTTCATCGCGATCCTGGTCTGGCTTCGCCATTACCAAAATATCGGGCGGCTGTTGACTGGCAAGGAATCGAAGATCGGCGAGAAGAAGGCCGGATGACAGACCGCACCGCACCAGCGGATTTCAACCGCGCGAAATGGCCGGGAATGGAGCTGGCGACTTGCAAAGACTCAAGGTCGCCACCCATACTCGCTTAAGGCGATAGTGTGTGCGAAGTAGGCAATCGAGAGGGAACTATCTATGGCGGATTCCGACGAAAACCCGTCTGCAGCGCCGGGAGTGCTGAAACCCCAGACGATCGATCAGCATCGGGCCATCACGTCGCTGCGGGAAGAACTTGAGGCCGTCGATTTGTATGATCAACGGGTCGACGCCGCCCAGGACGACGAGTTGCGCGCACTGCTGGCGCACAATCGCGACGAGGAGAAAGAGCATGCCATGATGCTTCTTGAGTGGGTGCGCCGCCAAAACCCGGTCATGGACGAAATGATGCGCACCTACCTGTTCGTCGAGGGCGACATCACCGCCGCAGAGGAAGCCGAGACAGGCGGGCAATCGCCGTCCGGCGATACGGACGGCTCACTGGGCATCGGCAGCCTGAAGGGGTGACTGACAATGAATGATCTGCTGCGCGATCTGGCGCCAATCTCGTCCGCTGCCTGGGCGGAGATCGAAAAAGAAGCGCGTCGCACCCTGAAGCTGACCCTGGCCGGCCGCAAACTGGTCGATTTCTCCGGACCGCTGGGCTGGGAGGCATCGGCGGTCGATACAGGCCGGGTCGAGCCGGTGGCCACACCGCCGCGCGACGGCATCGAAGCCTCGTTGCGCCGGGTTCAGCCGCTGGTCGAACTGCGCGTGCCGTTCGAGTTGTCGAGGCGCGAGCTGGAGACCGCTGGCCGTGGCGCCAACGATCTCGATCTGGCCCCGGTGGTGTCCGCCGCACGCGAGATCGCGATGGCGGAGGACGGCGCGATCTTTCACGGCTACGACGCTGGCGGCATCAAAGGCATCGGCCCCGCCGCCGACCCCGCGACGCTAACCCTAACCGACGATTTCGCCCGCTATCCCATCGTCGTGGCGGAGGCGTTGAGCAAGCTGCGCGAGGACAGCGTGGCCGGCCCCTATGGCATTGCGCTGGGGCCCCGCTGCTACACCGGGCTGACCGAAACGACGACGTCGGGCGGCTATCGCGTGTTCGACCATGTCAAACGGCTGCTGGACGGGCCGGTGGTCTGGGCGCCCGGCGTCGACGGCGCCGTCATCGTTTCCCTGCGCGGCGGCGACTTCGAACTGACGGTCGGCCAAGACCTGTCCATCGGCTACCTCGACCACACGGGGGAGACGGTGCGCCTTTATCTGCAGGAGAGTTTCACGTTCCGGGTCTTGGAGGCCGAAGCCGCCGTGCCCCTGTCTTACGAGGCCCGCTAAGGTCGGTCCGCGTCCCTTGAACAAAATCGGGTGAACGAAATCGGGGCGCCCGCCAGGACGCCCCAGTTTCACCTCAATGAGGTCGAGACCTACTCCGTAAACGGTATGATCTCGATTTCGACCCGTCGATTGGCCGCCCGGCCGGCCGCCGTCGAATTGTCGGCGATCGGGCGGGTCAGGCCGAAGCCCTGGGAGTAGACGCGGGCCGGGTTGACGCCGCGCTGGATCAGGAAGTTGGCGACCGATTGGGCCCGCTGTTCCGACAGTGTCTGATTGTAGGCGGCCGAGCCCGTATTGTCGGTGTGACCCATGACGTTGACGATGGACGACTCATACTCGACCAGCGTTTGCGCGACATTGCCCAGCGGGCCAAAGAACTCCGGCTTGATCACCGAGGAATCGACGTCGAAAGTGACGCCCGCCGGCAGCGATACCAACAGATTATCGCCCTGGCGGGTAACCGCGGCGCCGGATGCGGCCAGGTCCGCCTGCAGAGCGGCTTCCTGCTGATCCATGTAGAAGCCGACGGCGCCGCCAGCCAAGGCACCGATGCCGGCACCGATCAAGGCGTTGCGGGTGTCGTTGCCGCCGGCCAGCGTACCCAGGGCCGCGCCGGCGCCCGCACCCAGCAGCGCGCCCGTGCCGGTATTGCCCAGCCCGCCGAGTCCACCGCCCTGACAGCCGGCCAAGATCGTGCCCGCGAGGGCAACAGCCGCAACTTTCTTAATCATTTCGATCCCCTTTTCGGTTTGTTCGATCACGAGCATCACGGATGGGTCGGCCGGACTGCCGGGCCTCTCTCACGATCCGGGCCTGTTATAGGCGCTACCGTCTATCAATCGTTAATTAATACCGCAAGATTATGTCAGGGGAAGACTGCGGCGTTTTTTGGACCCGGTCTCGGACCGCGATTGACCACGGCGCGTTTCCTGGCAAGGATCACCGCCATGGATCAATCTGCCCCGGCCCTTTCGCACAAAGATCGTATCGCCTGGCTCAGGCTGGCCCGCACGCCCAGGGTTGGGGCGATGACCTTTCGGGCCCTGCTCGATCGCTATGGCTCACCCGGCCGAGCGCTGGACGCCCTGCCCGAACTGGCGAAGCGCGGCGGCCGTGCGCTGACGCCACTGTCACGGGATGCAGCAGAGGCGGAACTGCAGGCGATTGAAGCCCAAGGCGCCCGGCTGATCGCCCAATGCGAGCCGGACTATCCGGCGGCCTTGGCGGCGATCGACGACGCGCCGCCGCTATTGTGCGTCAAGGGCAATCCCGCCCTGTTCGGCGGCCGGATCATCGCCATGGTCGGCGCGCGCAACGCCTCGTTGAACGGTAAGCGCATTGCCGAACGTTGGGCGCGCGAGTTGGGTGATGCCGGCTGGGTCGTCGTCTCGGGCCTGGCGCGCGGCATTGACGGTGCGGCCCATCGTGGCGCCCTGGCCACCGGCACCATCGCCTGCGTCGCCGGCGGGATCGACGTGATCTACCCGCCGGAACATGCCGAGCTGCAGGCGGCGATTGCCGAGCAAGGTGTCGTGGCCACGGAATGCGCGCCGGGCACGGCGCCGACCGCGCGCCACTTCCCGCGCCGCAACCGGCTGATCGCCGGCATGGCCATCGGCGTCGTGGTGGTCGAGGCGGCCGCGCGATCGGGCTCGCTGATCACCGCACGGCTCGCGGGCGAACAGGGACGGGAGGTTTTTGCCGTGCCCGGATCGCCCCTGGACCCGCGCGCCCAGGGCTGCAACCGGCTGATCCAAAACGGCGCCGCCCTCGTCCAGTCGGTCAGCGATATTCTTGATGAATTACAGAGCTTTACCGTGCGTTCCTTGCGCGAACCCGGAAGTAGATACAACGCCGATGAAGGGCTTGGCGATCCCGACGAAGCCGATCTGCAAAAGGCGCGCGCCTTGATAGAGGAAAGTCTGTCGCCGACGCCGACGCCGGTTGACGAACTGATCCGCGACTGCCAATTACCTGCTTCAGTGGTGCTGACGGTTCTGTTGGAACTGGAACTGGCGGGCCGGATCGAACGCCAACCGGGCAATCGGATCAGCCTGCTCTAGGGACCCTCACGGTCGGTCCCTCTTTCCTCTCTTTAGCGGCGGAGTGCCCGTGTCCGGAAACCATTTGGTGATCGTAGAGTCGCCGGCGAAGGCCAAGACCATCAACAAGTATCTGGGCAAGGACTACACGGTCCTGGCCAGCTACGGCCATGTGCGCGACCTGCCGCCGAAGGATGGCTCGGTCCGGCCGGACGAAAACTTCGCCATGGACTGGGAGCTGGGCGCGCGGTCGAAAAAGACGATCGACCAGTTGGCCAGTGCGGCGCGCGACGCCGACACCGTGTATCTCGCCACCGACCCGGATCGCGAGGGCGAGGCGATCTCCTGGCACGTCCAGGAGGTGCTGAAGGGCAAACGCGGACTGAAGGACCTGGCGTTCGAGCGGGTCACGTTCAACGAGATCACCAAGAACGCGGTGCTGGACGCAATCGCCCGGCCCCGGGCCTTGGACAACGCACTGATCCAGGCCTATCTGGCGCGACGCGCCCTGGACTATCTGGTCGGCTTCACGCTGTCGCCGGTGCTCTGGCGCAAGCTGCCCGGGTCGCGTTCTGCCGGGCGCGTGCAGTCGGTCGCGCTGCGCCTAATCTGCGAGCGCGAGGCGGAGATCGAGGATTTCCAGCCGCGCGAGTACTGGACCATCGAGGCGACGCTGACGACGCCGTCCGGTCAGGATTTCACCGCCCGGCTGACCCATCTCAACGGCAAGAAGCTGGGCAAGTTCGACTTGCCCGACGAGGCAACGGCAAAGCAGGCCGTGGACATTCTGCGGCAGCTCGACCTTTCGGTGCTGTCGGTCGAGAAAAAGCAGGTCCGCCGTCACCCGTCGCCACCCTTCACGACCTCGACCCTGCAGCAGGAGGCGTCGCGCAAGCTGGGCATGGGCGCGTCGCAGACCATGCGCACGGCCCAACGCCTCTATGAAGGTGTCGATCTGAGCGGCGACACGGTCGGCCTGATCACCTACATGCGCACCGACGGCACCCAGTTGGCCGGCGAAGCGATCGCCCAGACACGCAGCGCCATCGGTGCGGCGTACGGCGCCGACTATGTGCCGGACCGGCCGCGCGCCTACAAAAGTACGGCCAAGAACGCGCAAGAGGCCCACGAGGCAATCCGCCCGACCGACCCGGCCCGCCACCCCAAGCAGGTTGCCGGCGCCCTGTCGCGCGACGAGCTTCGGCTGTACGAGCTGATCTGGAAGCGCACCATGGCCTGCCAGATGGAAAGCGCCGTCCTGGACCAGGTGTCGGTCGATATCGGCGACGGCGACAACCGCGCGGTGCTGCGCGCCACCGGCTCGATCGTTCGCTTCGACGGCTTCCTTCGGGTCTATGAGGAAGGCAGGGACGACGTTCAGGACGCCACAGCCGACAAGCGCGACACGCGGCTGCCGGCGATGGCGGAACACGACAGGCTGCAAAGCCGCGACGTCAAACCCGATCAGCACTTCACCCAGCCGCCGCCGCGCTATAGCGAGGCCAGCCTGGTCAAGCGCATGGAAGAGCTGGGCATCGGCCGGCCCTCCACCTACGCCTCGATCCTGCAAGTCCTGCAGGACCGCGACTATGTCCGCCTGGACAGCAAACGCTTCGTGCCGGAGGACAGGGGGCGGCTGGTCACCACTTTCCTGACCAGCTTCTTCGGCCGTTATGTGGAGTACGACTTCACGGCCAAGCTGGAAGGCCAGCTCGACGACATCTCCGGGGGACGGGCCGATTGGCAGGCCGTGCTGAGGGACTTCTGGCAAGCGTTTTCCGCCGCCATCGACGGCACCAAGGACCTGACCATCACCCAGGTGATCGACGCGCTGGATGAGGAGCTGGGCCCGCACTTCTTCCGGCCAACGGCTGATGGCCAGGACTCGCGCAAATGCCCGTCTTGCGCCGACGGACGCCTGGGCCTGAAATTGAGCCGGACCGGCGCCTTTATTGGCTGTTCGAACTATCCGGACTGCCGCTATACCAGGCCGCTGGAGGTGCCGGGCGCCGACGGTGTCGACGGCGCCGTGAGTTTTCCACGCGTGCTTGGCGCCGACCCGGAGAGCGGCTTGCCTGTCAGCGTCCGTAAGGGCCCGTTCGGATACTACGGACAGTTGGGCCCGGCGGAAGATGCCGAAGACAAGCCCAAGGAAAAGCCGAAGCGGGTCTCGCTGCCCAAGGGCTATGAACCTGCAACGGTCGATCTTGAGACCGTTCTGAAGCTATTGGGCCTGCCCAGAACCGTGGGCACGCATCCGGAATCGGGGAAGCCGATACTGGCCGGAATCGGTCGATACGGCCCCTATCTGCAACACGACGGCGCCTATAAGTCGCTGCCGGCCGGTGACGATGTGCTTGCCGTCGGCATGAACCGGGCAGTGGAGCTGATCGCCACGGCGCGGAAAGGCGGTGGCGGCAGCACCCCAGTCCGCGAGCTGGGCGTGCCGGACGGCGACAGCCAGCCTGTCGCGGTCTTCAATGGACGTTACGGACCCTATGTCCGCCAAGGCAAGGCGAAGATCATGGCTTCGCTGCCCAAGGGCACGTCCGTTGATGAGGTCACCTTGGAACAGGCCGTTGAATTGCTGGCCGCCAAGGCGGCAAAGTCCGGCAAGGGCAAGGCGCCCAAAAAGGCCAAGAAGACGGCCAAATCGAAAGCATCGGCGAAGAAGGCGCGAAAGCCAGCGGCCGGCGGCGCAGCGCAAGCGGCGGACGCGGACTGACGCGCCTTGGCCGGCAAAAGGGCGCCCTTCCCGACCAAGAACCAAGTCGCCGAGTTCATCGAGTCGTCAGATCAGCCCGTCGGCAAGCGGGAAATCGCGCGCGCGTTTCACATCAAGGGCGATGACCGGCCGAGGCTGAAGGCGCTGTTGAGGGAGCTCGCCGACGACGGCGTTTTGGAGCGCAGCGCCGGCCGCCGCTTTGGGCCGCCGGACAGCCTGCCGGCCGTCGCCGTTCTGACGATTACGCGCATATCGGACGATGGCGATCTGCTGGCCGTTCCGGCGCGGCGGGATCCCGACGCGAAGCCGCCGCGGATCCATGTTGTCGAGAACCGGAAGATCGGCGGTCAGCTTAGTGCCGGCGATCGGGTCTTGGCGAAGTTGCGGCGTCTGGAGGCGGATCGGTACGAGGCGGCGATCATTCGCAAGCTCGAGCGCCAGTCGGCCAGCCGGATCGTCGGTGTCTTTTCCGAGCGGGCCGAAGGCGGCGGGTCGGTGAGCCCGGCGGACAAGCGCAACGACCGGCTGATCTCGATCGATCGAAACGGCCGTGCCGGCGCCAGCGACGGCGATCTGGTGGTCGTCTTGCTGGAACCGTCCGGCCGCATGGGACCGAGGCGCGCGACGATCGATCAGATCCTGGGCCGCGCGGACGATCCCGCCATGATCAGCCGGATCGCGATCGCGGCGGCCGGCATTCCAGACCAGTTCCCCGAGGCCGCCATCCGCCAGGCCGAGGCTGCGAAACCGCCGCAACTGGGCGACCGTGCCGATCTCAGGAACGTCCACCTCGTCACGATCGATGGTGCCGATGCGCGCGACTTCGACGACGCGGTCTGGGCCGAACCGGATGCCAACCCGGCGAACAAGGATGGCTGGCACCTGATCGTGGCGATCGCCGACGTCGCGGCCTATGTCCCGCCCGAGAGTGCACTAGACAAGGAGGCGCGACGGCGGGGCAACAGCTGCTATTTCCCGGACCGGGTCGTGCCCATGCTGCCGGAGGCGCTGTCCAACGGGCTGTGCTCTCTGGTGCCGGGCGAGGACCGCGCGTGCATGGCCGTCCATCTGACCATCGACGGCAGCGGGCACATCAAGCGCTACGACTTCGTGCGCGGCCTGATGCGATCGGTCGCACGCCTGACCTACGAACAGGTCCAGCGTGCGGCGGACGGCCACCCGGACGATGCAACGGGCCCCTTGCTGGAAGGCGTGATCACGCCGCTCTACGGCGCCTTTCGGTGCCTGGCACAGGCGCGCGAAAGCCGTGGCACGCTTGAGCTGGACGTGCCGGAGCGGCGCTTCGTCCTGGACGATCGGGGGCAGGTCACCAACATCCGCCAGCGCGACCGGCTGGACAGCCACCGGCTGATCGAGGAGTTCATGATCGCGGCCAATGTCGCGGCCGCACGCGCGCTTCAGGATCACGGCATTGGTGGCCTTTTCCGGGTTCATGACGCGCCGGAGCGCAGCCGTCTGACGGCCTTGCGCGACTTTTTGCAGCCGCTCGGCTACGCGCTGTCGCTGGGCCAGGTCGCCCAGCCGCGCATGTTCACGCAAATCCTGGCGCGCGCCGCCGGCCGGCCCGAAAGCGAGACCGTGTCGGAGATGGTGCTGCGGGCCCAATCCCAAGCGGTCTATCAGCAGGACAATATCGGCCATTTCGGCCTGGCCCTGCCGGCCTACGTCCACTTCACCTCGCCGATCCGCCGCTACGCGGACCTGATGGTTCATCGCGCGCTGATCCGGGCCCTTGGCCTGGGCAGGGACGGCGCGGGCGATGCCGAGCTGAGCCAGTTGGCCGCGATCGGCGACCATCTGACCATGACCGAACGGCGCGCAGCGACGGCGGAGCGCGATGCCGGTGATCGCTACACGGCCGCCTATCTTGCACATCAAGTCGGGCAGCGCCTCTCCGGCAGGGTGACCAGCGTTACCCGATTCGGCCTGTTCGTCCGGCTTGACGACAGCGGCGGCGACGGCCTGGTACCGATCCGCACCTTGCCGGACGACTATTACGATCTCGATGAACGATCACAGGCGCTGGTCGGTCGGCGCTGGGGACGGGTCTATCAACTGGGTGCGCCGGTGGCCGTCCGACTGGTCGAGGCCAACCCGGTAACCGGCAGCACCGTCCTCGCCCTCATGTCCAACGGCGATCAGGACGAAGGCGCGTCGACGGATTTTCTGCCACGACCGTCCGCCTCGCCACACCCGGCGCGGCGCAAGACCGGGCCGTCGAGGGGTCGGCAAACCCGGCGACGATCGCGGTCACGACGGTGACGCAACAGTGATCGGGCAGTCAAATTGCGCCCTATTGCGGTCTTACCCGGCGTGATAGCGTCGCGAAATCGGCAGTCGCCCCCTGCTGCCGATTCTTATGCTGGGAGACAGCGGTGAGGCTCAATTTCCGCAAGTTTTGCTGGTTGCTGGCGGTCGTCGGCACGCTGTCGGCGTGTGCCGGTGCGGAACCCGAGTTTGGCTTCGATCGGTCGGACATCACGCCCGAGCAACTGGCGGCCGCGACGTTGCTGGTCGGCTATCAGCAGATTGACAATCTCTATGTGCGCCCCGTCGACCTTAGCCAGGTGGCGATGGACGGCATCAACGGATTGTCCGAACTCGACCCCGCCATATCCGCCGAACTCAGCGGCGATACCATCGTCCTCTTGAGCAACGATAGGGTTATCCTCAGCTATGGGACGCCCGCGCCCGGCGATGCGCGCGGCTGGACGGAAGTCACGCTTGCCGCAATCGATTACGGACGTGCGGTCTCGCAGCAACTGGCCGACGCCGACCCCGATACCCTGATCGAGGCGGTGTTCACCGGTGTGACCAGCGGCCTCGATTCCTACTCACGCTATCTGCCGCCGAACCAGGCGTCCCTGGAGCGGACCCTGCGCGAGGGGTATGGCGGTGTCGGCATGCTGCTCGACCTGGAACCGTCGGGCGAGGTGATCATCCGCGAGATCTTCCAAGATGGTCCGGCGGCGGAGGCCGGCATGCGGGCCGGCGGCCAGATCGTGTCGATCGACGGCGAGTCCACCGAAGAATGGACCATCGAGCAACTTGGCGAAGGGTTGCGCGGGCCCATCGGCACGCGCGTTCGCGTCGGCGTCCGGAACGCCGATGGCACGCTGGAAACCTTCCGACTGACCCGTGACCAGGTGATCCCCACGGTCGTGCATGTGCGGATCGACGACGACATCGCGGTGGTCGACATCAGCCGGTTCAATACCGCGGTGGTGGAGCAATTGCGCGACACCGTGATCGAGGTGGTGGCCAGCGAAGGCCCGAGTTTGCGCGGCATCATCCTGGATCTGCGCGGCAACCCCGGCGGTCTGTTGGGCCAATCGGTCGACGTGGCGGACCTTTTCATCTCTCGCGGCGAGATCATCCGCACGCGCGGTCGCCATCCGCGCAGCGATCAGGAGTTCCTGTCGGACCCCGACGACATCGCCAACGGGCTGCCGATGGCGGTTCTGGTCGACGGCAGGTCCGCGTCCGCGGCGGAGATTGTCGCGGCCGCGCTTCAGGATAGTGGCCGGGCCATCGTCATCGGCGCCTCGTCCTTCGGCAAGGGCAGCGTTCAGACCGTGACGCCGCTGCCCAATGGCGGCGAGCTGTTCTTGACCTGGAGCCGGATTTTCGCGCCCTCCGGCTTCACGATCGACCAGCAGGGCGTGCTGCCGACCGTGTGCACCAGCGTCGGCATCTATGACGCCGATTCGCTGGTCAGCCGGTTCCGCGACGGCAGCTTGCCCATTCCGGCGTCCCTGGCGGATCTTCGTCAGCGCGCGGCGGACGACGCGGAAAGCCTGCGGCAATTGCGCGCCGAGTGTCCCTGGCGTGTGCATTCCGCGGAGCTGGACGTGATGGTGGCGATCGACGTTCTCAACGACCCGTCGCTCTACCGCCAGGCGGTGGCGGCCGCCTTGACTGGTACCGAGACGTCGGGCTGAGGGGCTGAGCCGCTGGCCAGGCGGCTCGTGCTTGACTTGTCAGCGCGCGTGACTATGTTCGCCACCTGCCTTTGACGGGCCCTGGGCCCATCGAACACGGAATTTGAGCCATGGCAAAACCCAACAGCATCAAGATCCGCATGGTCAGCACCGCGGATACCGGCTTCTTCTACGTCACGAAGAAGAACCCGAAGGTCCAGACGGAGAAGATGAGCTTGCGCAAGTACGATCCGGTGGCGCGCAAGCATGTCGAGTTCAAGGAAGCCAAGATCAAATAGCCCGTGCCGGGCGCCGATAGGCGCCTGCCAGGTATTGAGATGACCGGGCCGTTCCCGCCGGGGAACGGCCTTTGTCATGTCGGCCCTTGTTGTGCTGGTCTTGCACCGTAGAATTGGGCCATGGGCGCGACGGACCATATCTGCCGCGACTGCGGCGCGGCCGGATCGGCCGACCCCGCCCCTGCCCGCTGCCCGAATTGCCGGTCGACCAAGCTGGTCAGCCATGACGAGTTGAACACGCTGACGATCGCCCATATCGACTGTGACGCGTTTTACGCGGCGATCGAGAAGCGCGACGACCCCAGCCTTAAGGACAAGCCGGTGCTGATCGGCGGCGGACGGCGTGGCGTGGTGTCGACCGCCTGTTACATTGCCCGGCTATACGGCTGTCACTCGGCCCAGCCCATGTTCAAGGCGCTGAAGGCCTGTCCGGACGCCGTCGTCATCCCGCCGGACTTCAAGAAGTACAGCGCTGCCGGGCGCGAGGTGCGCGCATTGATGCAAAGCCTGACGCCGCTGGTCGAGCCGATCTCGATCGACGAGGCGTTTCTCGATCTGGGCGGCACGGCGCGGGTGCATGGCCGCAGCCCGGCGCAAAGCTGTATTTGGCTGGCGCACGAGGTCGAACGGCAGATCGGCATCACGGTGTCCGTCGGCCTCAGCTTCAACAAGTTCCTGGCCAAGATGGCCTCGGACCTGGACAAGCCGCGCGGGTTTTCGGTGGTCGGCCGGCAAGAGGCGCTGGATTTCCTGGCCGATCAGCCGATCAGCGCCATGTGGGGGGCGGGCAAGGCGTTGCAGGCCCGGCTGAAGGCCGACGGCATTCGCACGATCGGACAGTTGCGTCGGTTTGACGAACGCCAGTTGGTCGACCGCTACGGTTCGATCGGCAGTCGACTCTGGTCCTTCGCCCGTGCCGACGATCGACGCCGGGTCGAACCCGGTCGTGGCGCCAAGAGCATCTCGTCGGAGACGACCCTCAACGTCGACATTAGCGACGGCGATGCGCTCGCCCAGGTGCTCTGGCCCTTGTGCGAGAAGGTCGCGGAGCGCCTGAAAGCCAAGCATCTGGCGGGCAAGACCGTGGTGCTGAAGCTGAAGACCGGTAGTTTCAAGCTGCTGACGCGCAGCCATACGCTGCCCGCGCCGACGCAACTGGCGGAAACGCTTTATCGGATCGCCCTGCCGATGCTGAAGGCGGAAACGACGGGCCCGAGCTTTCGGCTGGTCGGCATTGGGGTATCGGAGATCACGGACGATGAGAAGGCCGACCCGCCGGACCTCATTGACCCGGCAATCACCCGCCGGCGCGACGTGGAACGCGCCATCGATGCCGTTCGCGCCAAACTCGGCACGCAGGCCATCGCGAAAGGCCGCGGGTTCAAGACGGAAACGCGGCGCTGAGTCCCATCTGCCGTTGGCGGCTCAGCAGCTCGACTGGTCGATGGGCTCTAAAAACACCGGCGTGGCGGACATCGCGAAAGTACCGTAGTCGACGATCATCTGGCGGACGACGCCGTTATCCAGCACCTCGATGCTGAGTTCGACGTTCGGTTCCGGCGATTGCGAGTGGAGATCGAAATAGGCCAGGTTGATCGACCAGCCCGGACGCATCAGCAAGGGCGAGATCACCCGCGCCTCCAGCCCCGGCGCCTCGAAGCTGGCGCCGATGACGCTTGATACCTCCGAAAGGCCGCCCTCGCTGGTTCCGTCGAACACTTCCGCAACGAAAAACCGCTCGCCGGCATGCGCGCGTTCGAGCAGTTCCAAGCTGTGCGCGGTCGGAAACAGCGTGCCGGCCGGCAGCGCCATCTCCAGCCCGTTGGGAGTTCGGTAGCGGGCGCGGCCCCCCTCCTCTCCGACGATGGCCTCGCCTACGAACTCCTCATCAACCAACCCATTGAGCAGATTGCGGGATTCAAACTCCAGTTCCGAACCGTCCAGGGTCTCCAGCGCGGTGAACTCCGAGCCGATGCGGATCGTGCCGCCTTCCTGGTCCAACAGATCGATCTGGTAGTTCTGCTCGATCACCCAGCCGTCACAGCCCTGATCCCAGGTGAAGGTCATGTTGCCGTCGAGCCCGCCGATGTTGCCGGCACCAGGCCGGCTCTCAAGCGACAGCTCGTAGACGGCATGATGCGGCACGATCTCCCAACCGAGAGCGGGGCTGGTGATCAGCGCGAAGGGAAGGCCAAGGGCGGCGAGCCTGAAAGGTCCGAGCATGATGGTCCCGATGTGACGGCTTATGTGACAATAGTCATCCGGCGGCCGCGAACCAACGCCGGGAATGAGGTTTTTTGATGGGAAGGACACGGGGCCTGTCGACAGCCCGTGTCGTTAGCAGTCGGCGGGCGCCACGAACTCGATCGCCAATATGCTGATCGACAGGCGAAGGTCGCCGGCCTGAAACTCCATCGATCGCGCGATGCCGTTTTCCAACAGGTCGACATGGACCTGGTAACGCATATCGCCGTCGCCGCCATCGTTGAAATAGGCAAGCGTGACCGGCCAGCCGCGATGGCCCAGAAGGCCGGCAGTCGTGCCCGCCGGCGGGGCATCGAACGGATCGCCGATCACGGCGGTCACTTGCACAACCTGATGGCCGTCGACGCCGCTGAACACCGGAACCGAGAAGTATCGATCGCCGGATTCCGCGTGGTCGATCAAGGCCGAGGTGAACTGCGTCGGGAACAGGGTCTCAGGCTCCATCCGCAACACTGTGCTCTCGGACCCGGTGAAGACCGCGCGTCCGCTATAGGCATTCATGACGGCGGTGCCCTGAACATTATCTGGGGACCCGTCGCGTTGCGTCGTCATGTCGAACTGGTATTCGGTCGCGTCCATCGATTCGCGTGTCGAGGTCTGCCAAGACATGACCTGGTTGTCGGGGAGTTCGAACTCCGCATCCTGGCTGTACACCCAGTCGCGGCATTCGCGACCGAGCCGCTGCCTGATCTCGCCGGCCTCTCTGCCGCTATCGCCAGCGACGACCCGATAGGTCGCGTCATAGAGCGCGATTTCGGCAGCTTGTAGTGGCATCAGCGACGCCGACGTCGCAGCCGTAAGAACTATCGTGTACAGACCAGACCGGACCATGCGCATGTCCTTTCAATCGATGGTCATGCCCGTCCCCGACTATGGAAAATATCGGGCCTTATTGTCTTGGCGCCAATAGTCTTGTGGTCTAGCGGCTGAAATTCTGTTGCAAAACGCACAGTCTCGCCTTCGCCGGGTCAAACTACTCGCGGTGATAGATGATCGTGCTGCCAAACCGGCATCTTCGATGGTGTCGGCGCGGGACATCGGTTCTAGGCGCTCAAATCACCACGCCGACCAAGTCGGCCGCGCATTTTACACTCCCGTATCGTATGATATCCCGGCGATGACGCGGAGACTGGGGAAGCAAGATGATTGAGACAGATGCGCCGACCCTGGCGGTGCGATCCTTCTTTGACGGCGCCACAAACACCGTCAGCCATGTTGCCTACGATGAAACGACCCGACGGGCGGCGATCATCGATCCCGTGCTCGACTACGATCCGGCATCTGGGCGCATCGCCACAGGGTCCGCCGACACCCTGGTCGATGCAGTCGAAAGCGGCAATCTGGCCGTCGAGTGGATCTTGGAAACGCACGCCCATGCCGACCATCTGTCCGCCGCGCCCTACTTGAGAGAGCGGTTGGGCGGCCGGATCGGCATCGGGCGCCATATCACCGCGGTTCAGGACGCGTTTGGCCAGATCCTGGCGCTAGGGCCAGACTTCGTGCCGGACGGGCGCCAGTTCGACCATCTGTTCGACGATGGCGAGACCTTCAGGCTGGGCGACATTGACGCAACCGTGATGGCCACGCCCGGCCACACGCCGGCCTGCGTGACATATGTGATCGGCGACGCCGCCTTTGTCGGCGACACGCTGTTTCAGCCCGATTTCGGCACCGCCCGCTGCGACTTTCCCGGTGGCGACCCGCGCGATCTCTATCGCTCGATCCACCGAATTCTCTCTCTGCCGCCGGAAACGCGCCTGTTCACCTGCCACGACTACATGCCCGGCGGGCGCGAGCCGGCCTGGGAAAGCACGGTGGCTGAACAATCCGCCAAGAACATCCATGTCGGCAACGGCGCGAGCGAAGAGGACTTCGTCGCCATGCGCACGCAGCGTGACGCGGTGTTGTCGATGCCGCGCCTGATATTGCCGTCGATCCAGGTGAACATTCGCGCTGGCGATTTGCCTGAGCCGGAGGATAATGGAGTCCGCTATCTTAAAATCCCGCTGAACGCGCTCTAGCGCTTGAGGAACCGGACCTATGCAGCTGCTTTGGCTCGACGACGAAACGGCGATCTGCGGTGCCATCGGTCCCGACGCGATACCGGGCGCGGCCGAGGCCGGCGTGCGCGCGATCATCAACAACCGGCCTGATGGTGAAGAACAGCATCAGGCAAGGTCCGACAGCATCGCGGCCGCGGCCAAGCAGCAGGGTCTCGATTACCGATTCGTGCCCATCAGCATGCGGGAACTGTCGCCGCAGGACGTCGAGGACATGCGCACGGCGCTGAACGAGACGCCGGCACCTCGGGTGGCCTTTTGCCGCAGCGGGTCTCGTTCTTACATACTCTGGGCGCTGGCCAATGCCGGCACGGAGGCCGAGTTGGAAGAGATGATCGAGCAGGCGGCCGGCCGCGGCTTTGACATCAGCGTCGCGCGGCTGTTGGCACAGCGCTAACGGACGGTCCCGCGGTTCGATACCATTGGCTGGTCCCGATTTGCCGTTTCCGGCAGATGCACATGTCTGGCAACGACTGCTGTCCGGGCGGCGGATCGACCTGCTGAACCCCTCGCCGATCGATTTTGAGCTGGACGACATCGCCTTTGCCCTGTCGCGGGTCGCGCGCTGGGGCGGGCAGACCAGCGGCGAGCATCTCTATTCGGTCGCCCAGCACTCGCTGATGGTGACCGACATCGGCTGCAAGCTGTCCAAGAACGGCTTATCCGCTCGGTTGCAACTGGCCCATCTGGTCCACGACGCCGAGGAAGGGTTCGTTTCCTTCGATCCGATCAGCCCGCTGAAGCCGCATCTTGGGCCGGCCTATCAAGAGATCGCGGCGCGAACCCGGCGGGCGGTACATCTGCGCGTCGGCCTGCCGGCGGAGCTGCCGGCAAGTTGGAAGCGCCTGATCAAGCGGGCGGACCGCATCGCGGCCGCGACCGAGGCCGTCAGCGTTGCCGGCTACCAGTATTACGAGATCCGGCGGGTTCTGAAGATCCGCGCCGATCCGCTGCCGCGTCAGGTCGCGGCCTGGCCAAGCGCGGAGGCGTACGAGAAGTACAAGACCCGTCTGCACCGGCTTTGTGCTGAAGCCCAGAACTAAAACCCGGCGATTTCATCCCCTTGATGAACTTTTTATTGCGCTGCACGGAAGAGCGGGGCAAACCTAGCTTGTGCTATGTCTCTGATTCTTCATTGGATTTGGAGACCGGCTTGAGTGGCGGAGGGGGAACGGCGACCAATGACGCGCCGTGTCACGTTGGCAATACTGGTGACCGCCTGGTTTTGCGTCGGCAGCGCCCGGGCGCAGGACGGTGTCGAGTTCGTCGGCACGTTCGGATCCTGGGACGTACGCACGGCGCAAACGCCCGATGGCCAGATCTGCGCGGCGCGGGCGCTGCATCCCGAAATCAGGTTCGGCGACATCTTCTGGGCCTACAACACAGCACTGGCGGACAGCCAGCCCTTCGGCTATCTGGCGATCGACCCGCGCCTCTTGCTGTCCAGCGGCGACGCGCGCGCGACCATCGACGGGGAAGCCAGCTTTGCCCTGTCCCGGGCCGCGGATGGCTATGCCTATTCCCAACCCGACGATGACGAGCGCCTGTTCACGCTGATGCGCGAGGGTCTGGTCATGGTCGTGCGGCTTGGCGGCAACGGCGCGGAAGACGAGATCGACGTCTCCCTTCTCGGCTTCACCTTGGCCACGAACGCGGCCTTGGCTGCCTGCGGCACCCGTTAGCAGACGGACGTCCTTGCCCGGCGGGCCGTTCATGCCCATTGTTGATCCCAACCGTTGGGCGACCCGACAACGATGCGTATCGATATCTTTTTTGACCTGATCTGCCCGTGGTGCTTCATCGGCAAGCACCGGCTGGAGGCGGCGCTGGCCCTGCGCCCGGAACGGCCGGCGGAGCTTAGCTGGCAGCCATTTCAGCTGAACCCGGACATGCCGGTAAACGGCATGCCGCGCAAGGCCTATCTGGACGCCAAGTTCGGCGGGCCGGAACATGCCGGGCAGGTTTATTCCATGATCCGCGAAACCGCCGCCAAGGACGGCATCGAACTCGACATCGACAGGATCGCCCGCACGCCCAACACGTTGGACGGCCATCGCCTGGTGCGGCTGTTCCAGCGCACCGGCGCCGACACGCCGGCACTGGTGGAGAGGATCTTCAGCGCCTACTTTCAGGAAGGCGCGGATATCGGGCGCCACGACGTGCTGGCCGATCGGGCGTCGGCGTGCGGCGAGACGCGCAAGCTGATCGTGCAGTATCTGGAAAGCGATGAGGATCGAAACGCCGTGCTCGCGGTCGACCACGCCGCCCGCCAGATGGGCATTCAGGGCGTGCCCTGTTTCGTGGTCGACCGGCGCTTCGCCGTTTCCGGCGCCCAGGAACCAAGCGCCTTCCTGCCTGTTTTCGACCTGGCGATGGACCCGGACAAGGCGCCCGCTTAAGCCGCAGCCGCCAGATCCGCCAGTTCGGTGACGAACCGCCGAACGCCGTCCACGCGGCGATCGACCTTATCCCAGCCCTGCACCACCACCAGCCGATGGTCCGGCCGCAGCTTCAAGGTGCCGACCCGCTGGGCGATCAAACCGATAAGCTCAGCCGGATTGGCGAAATTGTCGTTGCGGAAGCCGATGATCGCGCCCTTGGGGCCGGCATCCAGCTTGTCGATGCCCGCCTGCTTGCACAGGCGTTTGAGCGAGACCAGGGTCAGCAGGTTTTCGACCTCGTCGGGCAGCGGGCCGAACCGGTCGATCAGTTCGGCGGCGAAGGCGTCGATCTCGCTGCGGTCGACCAGCTTGGCGACCCGCCGGTACAAGTCCAGCCGGACTTGCAGGTCCGGGACATAGGCCTCGGGGATCAACACCGGGATGCCCAGATTGATCTGCGGCGCCCATTCATCATCCGCGTCACCGACATCGCCCCTGGCGGCCGCGACGGCCTCTTCCAAGAGCTGCTGATAAAGCTCGATGCCGACTTCGCGGACATGGCCAGACTGCTCCTCGCCCAAGAGATTGCCGGCGCCGCGAATGTCCATGTCGTGGCTGGCCAGGGTGAAGCCCGCGCCAAGCGTGTCCAGGGTTTCGATCACATGCAAACGTTGCTGCGCGATCGCGCTGAGCGGCCGGTCCGGCCGATAGGTCAGATAGGCGTAGCCGCGCACCTTGGAGCGGCCGATGCGGCCGCGAAGCTGATAAAGCTGAGCCAGGCCGAACATGTCGGCGCGGTGGATGACGATCGTGTTGGCCGACGGTATGTCGAGGCCGGATTCGACGATGCTGGTGCACAGCAGTACATCGAACTGGCCGTCATAAAACGCCGTCATGACCTCTTCGAGCTGCGACGGCGCCATGCGGCCATGGGCCATGGCGACGCGGATTTCCGGCACCAGCTCCGTCAACGCCTCGCGCACGCCTTCGAGGTCCTGGATCCTGGGACAGACATAGTAGGTCTGGCCGCCGCGGAAATGCTCGCGCAACAGGGCTTCGCGCACGACAACGGGGTCGTAAGGCAGCACGAAGGACCGGACCGCCAGCCGGTCGATCGGCGGCGTGCTGATCAGCGACAGTTCGCGCACGCCGGCCAGCGCCATCTGCAAGGTGCGGGGGATCGGCGTCGCGGTCAGGGTCAGCACATGGGTGTTGGCCTTCAGCTGTTTCAGCTTTTCCTTCTGCTTGACGCCGAAATGCTGTTCCTCGTCGATGATCACGAGGCCGAGCTGTTTGAACTGGATCTGCTTGCCCAACAGCGCATGGGTGCCGATGACGATGTCGACCGTGCCGTCGGCCAGCCCCGCGCGCACCGCCTTTTGTTCGGTCGCCGGTGTCAGGCGCGACAGGCGGCCGACACGGATCGGCAGGTTGGCGAACCGGTTGACGAAATTTTGATAGTGCTGGCGCGCGAGCAGGGTCGTCGGCACGACGACGGCGACTTGCCGGCCGGATATGGCGGCCAGGAAAGCGGCCCTCAGCGCGACCTCCGTCTTGCCGAAGCCGACATCGCCGCAGATCAGCCGGTCCATCGGCCGGCCCGAGCCCAGATCGTGCAGGACATCGGCGATGGCCGAAAGCTGATCGTCGGTCTCCGGATAGGGAAAGCGGGCGGCGAACTCGTCGTAGGCGCCATCGCCCGGCTCGATCACCTCGCCCTTGCGCAGTTCGCGCGCGGCGGCGACGCCCATCAGCGCGTCCGCCATGTCCTTCAGGCGCTTCTTGACCCGAGACTTCCGCGCCTGCCAGGCCGCACCGCCCAGGCGGTCAAGCTGGACGATCGTATCGTCGGAACCGTAGCGCGACAGCACCTCGATGTTCTCGACTGGCACGAACAGCTTGGCGTTTTCGGCATAGATCAGCCGGACGAAATCGTGCGCCGCACCGCCGACATCCAGCGTGTCCAGCCCCTCATAGCGGCCGACACCGTGTTCGACATGGACGACGTAGTCGCCTTCCGACAGGGCGGAGATTTCGGCGATGAACTTTTCGGCCTTGCGTCGCTGCTTGGGCTGGCGGGTCAGCCGGTCGCCCAGTATGTCGGTCTCGGTGATCACCGCCAGGTCTGGCGCGACGAAGCCATGCTCGATCGGCAGGACGACGCTGGCGACGCGCTGGGAATCCAGCGAGCCGACATCGGCAAGCGCGTCGACGGCCTCGACCTCCCACAGGCCGTGGTCTCGTAGGAGGCCAGCCAGGCGATCGCGCGCGCCGCGCGTATAGCCGGCGATCAAGACCGACCGTCCGTCGCGCTTCAGCGACGCTACATGCACCCGGACCGCGTCATAAAGCGATCCTTCCGGGGCGTTGCGGGCGTCGGTGAAGTCGCGCCCGCCCCGCCCGCGCGCGTCGATCGCGCCCTTGGCACCGGGCGGTGGCGCAAAGGGCGATAGCATGGCCACCGGCCGCTCGGCGAGATGCCGCTGCCATTCGTCTGCTGTCAGATAGAGCGCATCTGGCGGCAGGGGCTTGTAGACCGGCGCCTTGGCCTTGCGTTCGGTGGCCTGCAGGGTTAGGCGGGCCTCGTGGAAGTCGGCGATCTGGACCAACCGTGCCTCGCGCGCCTGGTCGATCTGTGGGTCCAGGCTGACCGGCGCCGATGGCAGATGGTCAAAGATCGTCTCCATCGCCTCATGGAACAGGGGCAACCAATGTTCCATCCCGGCATAGCGGCGGCCGGCCGATACCGCCTCGTAGAGCGGGTCGTCATCTGTCACGGCACCGAACTGGCGGCGATAGCCTGCCCTGAAGCGCTCGATCGACGCCTCGTCGAGGAACAGCTCGCCCATGGCCAGCAGGTCCAGCCGGTCGATCGTGCCGCTTGTCCGCTGGCTCAGCGCGTCGAAGGTGCGCAGGCGCTCGACATCGTCGCCGAACAGGTCGATCCGGCAGGGCTCGTCGGCGCCGGGCGGAAACAGGTCGATGATATCGCCGCGCATGGCGAACTCGCCCCATTCCCGCACCGTCTGGGTCCGGCTGTAGCCGTTTTTGGCCAGAAATAGCTGCAGGGCGTCAAGATCGAGCCGGTCGGCGACGGCAACGGTGAAATGGGAAGAGGCCAGGCTGTCGCGCGTCGGCAACCGCTGAACCGCCGCGTTGATCGTGGTGATGACCAGCAGCGACCCCTGAGAAGCGGCCTGATGGGCCGCGATCTGGCCCAGTGCGCTGACCCGCCTTGCGATGATCTGCGGGTTTGGTGAGACCCGGTCGTAGGGCAGGCAGTCCCACGCCGGCAGCACGACGACGGGCAGATCGGGCGCGAAGAAGCCGATCAGTTCGGCCAGACGCGCCGCCCGGCTGTCATCGACGGCAACGTGCAGCAAGGGCGTGTCCGACAGATTGCCGGCGATGGCGGCCAGCACCCTGGCATCGTGCCCCTCCGGCGCGCCGCCAACGGCGATCGGCCCCGCCTGGCGGGTATCCAGCTTCAAATCAAACATGGTTTCAGCGCTTGTTCGGTTCACGCTTATGGGCGACGAGCAAGTCGGCGACCGGCGATTTCAGCCGGTCCGGCACCGGCTCGCGGCCCGTGATCCAGTTGTAGAGGTCGGGGTCGCTTTCCTCGATCAGGCGCCGGTAGCTATGCAGTTCGTCCCAGCCGAAGCTCGCCAAGTGGCGGTCAGCGAACCCGCCGAGC
The DNA here is from genome assembly GCA_039177555.1 of Pseudomonadota bacterium. Lineage (GTDB taxonomy): Bacteria > Pseudomonadota > Alphaproteobacteria > DSM-16000 > Inquilinaceae > JANQGH01. Next base: position 35,575 of record JBCDFV010000015.1, read on the forward strand.
AGCAGGTCGGCCTCGCGCGTGCCGCGATGCCAGCTTCGAAAGGTGAGCTGGCGCCGGAACGCGTCGATATCGTCCGGCGTATCGGCGGCGAACACGCCTTTCTGTTTTTGGCCTTTGACGGACATTCCTCTACCCTGGCGGTTCACCGATCCCAGCTTCGGCCCGAGACGATATAGAGCCGCCACGGTGCGACCGCAAATCCTGTTCCCGCTTTTTGCCGAGATCCAGACCCTGCCCGGCGTCGGCAGCAAGATCGCCGCGCTGTTGACCCGGCTGGCCGGCCCGCACTTGGTCGACCTGCTGTGGCATTTGCCCAGCGGCGTGATCGACCGCAACCCGGTGCCGTCGATCGCCGGCTTGGAAGACGGCAGGACGGCGACGCTGGAGGTGACGGTCGAGGCCCACCAGCCCTCGGGCGGGCGCGGGCCTTACCGCGTCATTACCACGGACCCGTCGGGCACGCTGGAACTCGTCTTCTTTCACGCGAGGGGCGATTACCTCGTACGCGAGCTGCCGATTGGCACCAAGCGCATCGTCAGCGGCCGGATCGAATGGTATCGCGGCATGGCCCAGATGGCCCATCCGGACTATATCGTGCCGCCCGAGGCGCGGGACCAGATCCCGAAGATTGAGCCGGTTTATCCGCTGACGACGGGGTTGACGCCAAACCCCCTGGCCAAGGCGATCGCCGCCGCGCTGAAAGAGGCACCGGAACTGGCCGAATGGCAGGACCCGGCCTGGCGGGAACGCAATGGCTGGTCGGACTGGCGGGACGCGCTTTTGGCCGCGCACGCGCCGCAATCCGCCGCCGACTTGCTTCCCATGGCCCCTGCCCGCGCGCGGCTGGCCTATGACGAGCTGTTGGCGAATCAGCTGGCGCTGGCCCTGATTCGGCGAGCCCAACGGCGCCTGAAGGGCCGGTCCACCACGGGCGATGGGCGTTTGCGCGCCAAGGCCGCGGCCGCCCTTGGCTTTGAGCTGACGGCCTCGCAGCGCACGGCTCTCGCCGAGATCGACGCCGACATGGAGGGCACCGACCGCATGCTGCGCCTGCTGCAAGGCGATGTCGGCAGCGGCAAGACGGTGGTCGCGTTGATGGCGATGCTGACCGCGGTCGAGACCGGACGCCAGGCGGCGATGCTGGCACCGACCGAGATCCTGGCCCGTCAGCATCATCAGACACTGGCACCGCTGGCCAAAGCGGCGGGCCTTGAGATCGCGCTGTTGACCGGTCGCGATCGGGGCAAGGCGCGCGAGCCCGTGCTGGCCGCCCTGCGTGACGGCAGCCTGCCGCTGATCGTCGGCACCCATGCATTGGTGCAAGAGAGCGTCGCGTTCCACGACCTGGCGCTGGCCGTGGTCGACGAACAGCACCGGTTCGGCGTTCACCAACGGCTGCAGTTGACCACCAAGGGCGCCGGTGTCGACCTGCTGGTGATGACCGCCACGCCGATCCCACGCACCTTGGCGCTGACGGCCTATGGCGATATGGAGGTCTCGCGCCTGACCGAAAAACCGCCGGGGCGCCAGCCAATCGATACACGCGTCTTGCCCGTCGACAGACTGCCGGACCTGATCGAGGCCTTGCATCGCAAGCTGGCCGAGGGTGCCCGCGCCTACTGGGTCTGCCCGCTGGTAGAAGAATCGGAAAAATCGGACATGGCCGCCGCAACCGAGCGGTTCGAGGATCTGAAGCGCCAGTTCGGCGACCGGGTCGGCCTGGTGCATGGCCGGCTGAAGGGGCCGGAGAAGGACGCCGTCATGGCGCGCTTCATTGCCGGCGACATCGACATTTTGGTCGCGACCACGGTGATCGAGGTCGGCGTCGACGTGCCCGAGGCGACGATCATGGTGGTCGAACATGCCGAGCGGTTTGGCCTTGCCCAGCTTCATCAGTTACGTGGGCGCGTCGGGCGGGGTGCTGCGCAGTCGGTCTGCTTTCTGGTCTACGCGCCGCCGCTGTCGGAAACGGCCCGGAAACGCCTGGCCACCTTGCGCGAGACGGAGGACGGCTTCGTGATCGCCGAGGCGGATCTGGAGCTGCGCGGCGCCGGCGAGGTGCTGGGCACGCGACAGTCCGGCCTGCAGGTCTGGCGGCTGGCCGACCTCGCCGCCCATGGCGACCTGCTGGCCGCCGCGCGCGACGATGTCCGGCTGATCCTGAACCGGGATCCGGAGATGGAAAGCGACCGCGGCCGGGCCCTGCGCCTGCTGCTCTACCTGTTCGAACAGGACGCGGCCGTTCGCTATCTCCGGTCCGGCTAGGCCGCCGCCTTTGTGAACACGGCATCCAAGCGCTGACCGAAGTAGGCCGGCAGGTCGCCCGGCCACGCTGCGATGATGGTGTCGACGCCTTCGCGGTTCCCGGCATAGAGCTGGCGCGCCGCCTCCTCGAAGCCCGGATGGTCGCCCGCCAGGACCGACATTTGCCGATAAAGCGCATCGATCTTGGCGGGATCAGCCTTGCCGCCGCGCATGTCGGCCTCCACCAGCCGGCGAAGGGCGGCCGAGGCGCCGCCGCATTGCTGCGACAGCCATCGCCAGTGTCGAGGCAGCAAGGTCACCTCCCGGCCTTCGACACCAAGCTTCGGACGCCCGGGCGGCTTGGTTGCGAATTGCGCGATGGCACGCTCGACGATTTCGGCCGGCGTGCCGCGCCAATCGATGTCGACGCTGCGGCCCGTCTGTTCCTCAAGCATGACGCAGCGTTCCGGCTGCGGCACGCCCTGGTCCAAGACAGACCGTACCGCAACGTCGATCGGACCGGTGGCGACGAGCGACGGGCCGAGAAAGATGGCAAAAGTGATTTCGTTGTCCATATCGCCTTTTACCCGGGTAAAAACCGCCTGTCAAATTTTACCCGGGCAAAATTCAGCGGCCAGTCAGACTGGGGGCCCATTGGTTATCCGATGTCCGATCGAACGATCGCATTCACCTAATCCGATCTATCCATCCGCTTCCGAGGGCCTTAGCATTCAGGGCCAAAGAGTGGAGACAGACCGTCGACTTGGGGGGACACGGGTGCACACCGTGCTTGTGAGGGACGATCTACCTAGCTCCGAATTGTGGGGCGTCACCAGCGGCCGATTGGCAGCGCGGCTGGTGCGGCGTCCAACAGAAACCGTCGACCGCTCGTGAGTTCCGCAGACCCACAGGCGGCACTTGAGCCCCACCCGTTGGACCGATCGATCGCCAACGTCCTGGCCGTGCTCTTTGCCCTTGTCGTCGTGATCTACGCCGCCTCCGGCCCGATGTCGGACTTCGTGCGCTGGTTCGTCGAAAGCACGACCCAGGGGTTTGACGAGCTGTCCCGGCGCGATCAGCGAACCCTGTTGCGCGAGCATTGGCTGGGGGCGGCCTACCGTACCTTGGAGCGCAACTTCCTGCAGCCGACCGGGCTGATCCTGGGCCTGCCGATCGCCTTTTCGTTCGCCATCTCGCTGTTGAACCTCCATCGCAGCCCATCCTTGCGGTGGCTGAATTGGGGACTGACCCTCGTCGCGCTGGCCGCGTTCGTGAGTTGGATCGTCGAGATCTTCGTCACCGACAGCGGCCTGCTGCCTTCCGCCGCACCGCTCGACTTCGTCATGTTTCCGCTGGCGACGGCGATCACGCTCTACCTGACATGGCGGCTGTTCGGCGGCTTCATCGTCGGGTTTTGCCTGTTCTGGGTGGTCTACTTCTTCGTTCGGGGCCTGCTGCCGGACTGGACCGGCATCTTCGCGGGGTCTGAGGCGACGTTCGCGCAGAACCTGCGCGCCATGGTCCAAAATTTCTGGGCCCAGACCGGCGGCATGTTCGGCCAGCCCTTGCAGGTCGTCTCCGGCAACGTGCTGATCTTCATCGTTTTCGGCGCTGTCCTGATGGCCTCCGGCGCCGGCGAGTTGCTGATGAAGATCGCCAACCGGCTGACCGGCGGCCTGACGGGCGGCGCGGCCCATTCGGCGGTCGCCAGTTCGGCCCTGTTCGGCACGCTCTCCGGTGCGGCGATCTCGAACGTCGTTTCAACCGGCGTGATGACCATCCCGGTGATCAAGCGCGCGGGCTTCCGGGCGCCCTTTGCCGGCGCGGTAGAGGCGGCCGCATCCACGGGCGGCCAGATCATGCCGCCGGTGATGGGCGTGGTGGCGTTCTTCGTCGCCGGCCAGATCGGCCTGGAATACCGCTACATCGTCGTGGCGGCCATCGTGCCGGCGATCTTCTATTATCTCGGCACCTTTCTGGCGGTCTATTTCGAGGCGCGCCGCCACGGCATCGGCCCCCTGCCTCGCGAAGCCAGACCCGGCTTGACGCGGACTGAGCGTTGGCAGTGCCTGGTCTTCATCATTCCGTTGGGCGTGCTGTCGACCTTTCTCTTCATTCAGCCCTCGGTGCCCAAGGCCGGCTTCTACGGGTTCCTCGCGGCGATCGTGACCTCGCTGGTCCTGTTCCCAGGCTTCCGGTCGTGGCGCAAAATCTATCGCGCCTTCGTCAATGCCGGTCGCATGGCGGCCTCGATCGTCGTGATCGTGACCGCTATCGGCCTGATCGTCGGGCTGATCCAGGTCTCCGGCTTTTCCGGGCGCCTGTCCTTGTTGCTGGCGCAACTGGCGGACGGACCGCTACTGTTGGTGCTGATCGTCGTGGCGCTGGGTTCGATCGTGCTGGGCATGGGGCTGCCCCCCGGTGCCACTTACTTCATCATCGTCATCGCCCTGTCGTCCGGGATCGACGCGGTCGGCATCCCGGACCTGACGCTGCACCTGTTCGTCGTCTTCTTCGCCGTGATGTCGACGGTGACGCCGCCGGTCGCACTCGCCGCCTTCGCCGCAGCGCCCATCGCCGGCGCCGACCCGATCCGCACCGGGTTCGAGGCCGCCAAGATCGGCCTCGCCGGCTTTATCGTGCCCTTCATCTTCGTCTATCACCCGGCGGTGCTGTACAAGCTGCAAGTGCTGTTCGAATGGTTCGGCGGCGAGCCGGTAAGGTCGCGCGCCATGCTCGACCCGGCCGCGACAAGCTGGCTGGACCTGGGCTGGATCGTCGTCGCCTTCGTGCTGGCCATCTGGCTGCTGGCCTCGGCATTGGCGGGCTTTGAGAAAGGCCGGCTGACCGCGATAGAGCGCCTGGTACGGGGCGTCGTCGGCGTCCTGGTACTTTGGCCCCAGATGCTGATTGCCGGTCCGGCCGCTTTGATCGGCCTGGTCCTGATTGCGTTGCACCGTCGCGGCATACTGGCGACGACGGCTGCGCAAACGTTAAGATCACCAACAACGAATGGGAGGAGATGACATGAAGAGACTTCTTGCCGGTACTGTCCTGACGGCCGCGCTGATCGGCGGGCCTGCTTTGGCGCAGGATCAGACGCTGCGCATGGCGACCATCGCACCCAGCCTGGGCCAGGCGATCACCATGGCGACCTTCGCCAACATCGTGTCCGACAATCTGGACGACATCACCATCGAGGTTGCGGGCGGCGGTGCGGCCACCCTGCACCAGCTTGAGGTCGGTCGCGGCAATCTCGACATGTCGATGACCTCGCCGACCATCTACAATCTGATGACCGCCGGGGCCGCCATGTACCAAAACGAGGCGGACGCGGCCGAGGCGTCGGAGAATGTCCGGCTTTTGATGTGGTATCCGTACGGCCAGTACCATTTCGCGGTGCGCGGCGACAGCGACATCACCGTGCTGGATGATCTGGAGGGGGCCACAGTCTTCCTCGGGCCCCAGGGCGGTGGCGCCTATAACGCGGCCAGCCGCTGGATCGAGGCCACCACCGGCCTCGTGGCCGGCGAGGATTACGAGGCCATCAGCGCCAACTGGCAGACCGGCTTCCAGGCCTTCCTGGACGGCACGATCGACATGTACACCAATGGCTGTCTCGACCCGTGCCAGCAGTTCATCCAGTTTACCGAGACCGAGCCGGTGCGGTTCCTGGGGCCGGAGGACGACCAGGGCGCGGCGGTCGACGAGTTCCTCGGCAACTTCCGCTATCGCGAGGAGGTACCGGCGGGCGTCTATGGGAACCAGGTCAATGAAGGCCCGGTGATGTCCATGAACACCGCCGTGGGCATCGGCGTGCGCGCCGACCTGGATGAGGAAACGGTCTACCGCATCACCCGTGCCTTTTGGGAAAACCTGGGCCAGGTGACCTCCGAAGCGCCCTGGGTCGAGGCCATCGACATCGACTACGCCGCCCAAAAACTCGGCCATATGCAGCTTCACCCGGGGGCGGAGCGCTACTACCGCGAGGCGGGCGTGCTCTGACCAGTGGATGATGCCCGCCGTATGTCCTAGGACTGCGGCGACAGGGCTGCCGAGACTCACGCCGCGATAGCTTAGGTGGGAGGTGGAAAACTCCTCCCCTCAAATGCGTTATCGCGGCGGTCGAGCATCATGCCGGGAACTGGGCATTGGCGCCGGCGGCGACGTCGAACACGTCGCCGGAGATCAGCGAGGATGTTTCGCTGCACAGGAAACTCACGCAGTCGCCGATCCGCGACGGTTCATAGAGGCCGACATCCGGCAAGATGTGCCGCGCCTTGGCCCCTTCGTTGAACTGTTCGAAGGTGATCGTGGTGCCGGGCTGCAAGTTCGACAGGATGTAGTCATTGTCCAAAAGCCCGGTCCGCACCAGCGTCGGGCAGACCGCATTGCATCGGATGCCCGACGGGCCCAACGCCAAAGCGGTGCTCTTGGCAAGCCCGATCACCGCCCACTTGGTTGCGCCGTAGACGGGGAAGTTCGCGCTGCCGATCCGCCCGGTGACGGACGACATCAGGATCACCCGGCCCGCGCCCTGCTCGCGCAGGACCGGCGTCGCGGCCTGGATGGTCTTGATCACGCCCTTCAGGTTGATGTCGATCACCAGGCTCAACTCGTCTTCGGAGAATTGCTCCAGCGCCCCGATCTGGGTGATCCCGGCGTTCGCGACCACGAAATCGAGGCTGCCGAACGTATCGACGCCCCGCTGTATCGCTGCCTGTTGGGCGTCGAAGTCGCGCACGTCGCCCGTCACGTCGATACAGCCGACGCCCATCGCTTCGACCGCCGCCTTGGTTTCGGCAAGATCCTGCGCCGTTGCCAGCGGATAGGGCACTTCGGCGATCTGCGCGGCCACGTCGTAAAGGACGATGTTCGCGCCGCCCGCGGCCAGCGCCTCGGCGCAGGCCCGCCCGATGCCACGTGCGGCACCAGTGACAAAGGCGGTTTTGCCTTCGAATTCGCGGCGCGCTTCGCCTTGGGCGGAGGCCTGCCCCGCCAAAGCTGCCGCCACGCCGATACCCGCGCCGCCGGCAAGTAGCGCGCGGCGCGTGGGCTGGGGTACAGTGGTGGCTTCGTCTGTCGTGCGATCGGCAACCATGTCTGCCTCATCAATACCGGGTGCTCGTTCAATGCGGATCCGTCACACCGCCGAGCCACATGTAATCAATCGTTTACTTGACGCAGGACGCGACGTAAGTCAACAAGCGATTACATCTGCGGAGATGCGATGAGCCAGCCGAGAAAACGCGATGCCGAGGCCACGACGGAACGCATCCTGGTTGCCGCGCAACAGACGTTTCACGACAAGGGCTATGACGCCGCCACGACACGCGAAATCGCCGACCGCGCCGGCGTGAACCTGGCCCTGATAACGCGCTATTTCGGGTCGAAGCGCGGCCTATTCGAAAGGGCCGTCCTGCCGCACCTTAGCCTTGGCTGGTTCTTGAAGGATGGTCTGCAGGACGGCGCGTCGCGGCTCGCCGACTTCTATGTCGATACGGCGCTTAAGGGCCAGTTCGATCCGTTCGTCGTGCTGCTGCGCTCACTTTCAAGCGCCGAAGCGGGCCCGATGCTGGTGGACGCGATCCAGAAGCAGGCCCTCGATCCCCTTCAAGAGGCCATTGGCGGACCCGAGGCAGAAGCCCGCGCCACCCTTGTCGCCACGCAACTGGCCGGCCTGATTCTTTGGTTCCGGGTCATGGACAAACGTCCGCGCGACGTGCAAACGCGCGAGCGACTACGAAAAATGCTGACCGACCATCTTTCCGGCCTGCTGACACCGGAATAGGCCGAGCGCGGCAAATCCAGCGCCTCGCGTCGACGCCGATCAAGCAAAGCGGACCGAAACCCCGCCGTCCGCGATGAGGGGGCTGCCGGTGACGAAGCTGGCCCGGTCCGACAGTAGGAACAGCGCGGCCTGCGCGATTTCTTCCGGCTGCGCCATCCGCTTCACCGGATGCAGGCTTTCGATGAAGGCATGCGCGTCGGAATCGTCGCCGGCCATCGCCGTCTTGGTACCGCCGGGCAGAAGCGCGCTGACACGGATGCCTTCGGCGGCATGGTCAACCGTAAGAGACTGGGTCAGGCCGATCAGACCCGCCTTCGCCGCCGCATAGGCTGCCATACCCGGCAAACCGCCATTGCTGTAGCCAACAAAGGAGGAAGTGAAAACCAGAGCGCCGCCGCCGCGTGATTTCAATGCGGGAATCTGGACTTTGGCGGCCAGAAAGGCGCTGGTCAAGTTGGCATCGACAACCGCATGCCAGTTGGCCTCACTCGTCTCAAAAACGGGGCCCATATCGCCGACGATGCCGGCATTGTTGAAGGCACCGTCCAGCCCACCAAACTCGGCTTGTGCAAGATCAACCAGGGACCGCGCATAGGCCGCATCCGTGACGTCACCGGCGAGGTGGACGGCACTCCCGCCATTCTGCCGTATCTGTTCGACGATTTCCGCCAACACGGCCTCGCGCCGGGCGGCAAGGACCACATTGGCGCCCTCGGCGGCAAACAGCCGGGCCGCGGCCGCCCCGATGCCACTGCTGGCGCCGGTGACGATGATGATCTTGTCTCTTAGTTCCACGACTGCACCTCATGACGGGACTGGGGTGCCGCGACCCTAGAGATGCGTGGCGAGGACCGCCCACCCGCTTCATGCGGTTCGCGCAAACGTCCCGGCAGACAAGGTCGTCATCGCCGTCCAAACAGCATCGGCCGGCTCATTTGCGCCAATCGGCGGCAGCTTTGATGGGCATCAATTGCGACACCTTCGTCCGGTGCATAATCCAATCGAGCCCCCTTGCCCCCACTCAATGGTCTCGCCCATGCCCAACACCCGCGTCGTCATCAGAGAGTTTGGGGGGCCCGACGTGCTGGACGTGGTCACCGACGATCGGCTGCCGGAGCCACAGGGTTCGCAAGTGCGCGTCAAGGTGCTGACCACAAGCGCGGCCTTCACCGACGTGATGATCCGCAAGGGCCTCTATCCGGACGTGAAGGCACGGCCGCCCTTTGCGCTGGGTTACGATCTGGTCGGAATTGTCGACAAGCCCGGCCCCGACGCCAAGCGCTATCGCCCCGGCCAGCGGGTCGCAGACCTGACCACGATCGGTGCCTATGCGGAGTATGTCTGCCTGCCCGAGGCGGAGTTGGTGCCGGTGCCTGAAGATGTCGATCCGGTTGAGGCCGTCAGCGTCATCCTATCGTTCGTCACGCCCTATCAGATGCTCCACCGGGTCGCCAAAGTGACGGAAGGCCAGCGCATTCTGGTTCACGGCGCCGGCGGGGCGGTCGGCACCGCCATGCTTCAGCTTGCCCGCCTGGCGCATGTCGAGGCCTTCGGCACGGATACCATCACCAAGCATGACGTGATCAGCGAACTTGGCGGCGTCGCCATCGACAGCGATCCGGAGAATTTGGAGGCCCGCTTGAAGGCGGCGACCGGCGGCGGCGTCGACGTCGTTTTCGATGCGCTGGGCGGCGAGAGCCTGAACCGCTCGCTCCACATCCTGAAGCCGGGCGGCATGCTGGTCGCCTATGGTTTTCAGAATATGGTGATGGGCAAAGGCGGCAGCATCCCGCTTGACTTCATCAAGCTGAAGCTCTGGGACCTGCTGCCCAACGGCCACGCGACCTCGTTTTACGCCATCGGCTCCATGCGTCGGCATCACCCGGAATGGTTCAAGGAAGACTTGGCCCGGATGTTCACGCTGTTGTCGCAAGGGAAGATCAAGCCCTTGATCGCCAGAACGATGCCCCTCGCCGAGGCGCGTCGGGCGCATGAACTGATCGAGGCGGGCGAGGCCAAGGGCAAGATCGTGCTGCTGGTCGGCGACCAGACGCGGTAACGGCCACGGCTGCGGGCTGGCCGTCTAGAGCTTGAAGTTGTAAATCGCCTGGTCGAAGCGGTTGTAGTCTTCGTAGCGGATCAGATCATAGAGTTCCTGGCGGGTCTGCATCCTGTCGGTAATGTCCCGCTGCGTGCCGGTCTCAGCGATATGGTCCAGCGCGTCGAGCGTGGCCTTCATTGCGATCCGCAGCGTCGTGACCGGATAGATGACCAGTTTGGCACCGAGATCCCGCAGTTCCTGCGCGCTAAGCAGTTTGGATTTGCCGAACTCCGTCATGTTCGCCAGCAAGGGGCCGGGAATGTCCGCCGACGCCCGGCGCCATTCGGCCTCGTCAGCCAACGCCTCGGCAAAGACCATGTCGGCACCGGCCTCCAGATAGGCCCCTGCACGTTCGATCATGGGGTCCAGCCCCTCCACCGCGCGCGCGTCGGTTCGGGCGATCAGCAGCAGGTTATCGTCACGCCGTGCATCCACCGCGCCCTTGATCCGCTGGATCATGTCGGCGATCGGGACGACGGCCTTGCCGTCAAGATGGCCGCACCGTTTCGGGTTCACCTGATCCTCAAGATGCAGGCCGGCGAGCCCACGTTCCTCCATCATGCGCACGGTTCGCGCCACGCTCATCGGCTCGCCGAAGCCGGTATCGCAGTCGACGATCGTCGGCAGGTCGGTGACCCGCGCGATCTGTTCGGCCCGGTTCGCCACCTCGGTCAGCGTCGTCAGGCCGATATCCGGCAGGCCCAGATCGGCGGACAAGACCGCGCCCGAGACGTAGACCGCTTCGAAACCGGCGCGCTCGATCCCCATGGCGACCAGGGGGGAAAAGGCTCCGGGCGCGCGCACGATCGTATCGCCGCGAAGGTGGTCGCGAAGGCGCTGACGCTTGTCGCCGGCACTTAGCTGAGAAAACAGCATTCCATTCGTCCCAATTTTGGAAACAGTCCACCGTTGCGGCTGGCGCCCGGCCAGCCGCAACAAAAACCAATTGGTGGCGACGTTAGTCGGAGTCGGCCACGCCCTCCGCCCTCAGCCGGGCACGCCGCGCGCGATAGCTGGGCAAGAAGATCAACAGCGCCGCGATGGCCAGCAGGCCAAGCGTCATCGGCCGCTCAACGATGAAGCCGATGCCGTCATAGAGCTGCATCGAGCGGGCGAAGTTGTTCTCCAGCATCGGCCCGAGGATGAAGCCGATCAGCAGCGGCGCCAGCGGATAGTCCGCCAGCCGCAGGATCGTCGCGATGACGCCAAGCCCGGTCAGGATCAACAGCTCGGTCGCGTTGTTCTGCCCGATATAGGCGCCCATCATCGTGAAGAAGATAATGAACGGGATCAGGTAGTTGCGCGGCACGGCCAGGATCTTGGCGATGTACGGGATCAGCGGCAGGTTCAAGATCAGCAGAACCACGTTGCCGATATACATCGAGATGATCACGGCCCAGAAGATCTGCGGCTCGTCGACCATCAACCGCGGTCCGGGCGAGACGTTGAGCGCGATCAAAGCGCCTAGCAGGATCGCCGTGGTGCCTGAGCCCGGAATGCCCAGCGTCAGCAACGGCACGAACGAGCCGGTACCGGCGGCATTGTTGGCCGCCTCCGGCGCCGCGAGGCCCTTGACCGAACCCTTGCCGAACTTCTCCTGATCCTCCTTCTTGGCCAGGTTGCGCTCCACCGCATAGCCCAGGAACGAGGCGATCGTTGCGCCCGCACCGGGCAGAACGCCGATCAGGAAGCCTTGGATCGACTGGCGGCCGATCACCGGGGTGATCTCCTTTGCCTCCTGCCGGGTGATGCGCAGATTGGTGATCTTGCCGGACCCGCCATCGCCCGTGTTCGAGCGGTTTGGGTCCATGACCAGATAGAGCGCTTCCGGCAGGGCGAACATGGCCATGGCCAGCGTGATGAAGCCGATGCCGGATTGCAGATCCATGATGCCCATGGTGAAGCGCGGCGCGTTGAACAGGGCCCCCTCGCCGACCGTCGCGATGACGAGGCCGAGAATGGTCATCATCACGGCCTTGGCGACGTTGCCGGTGCCGGCAAAGGCCGCAATGGCCGATAGGCCGAGCACCATGAGCGCGAAGTACTCCGCGGAATGGAAGATCAGCGCCACCGAGGCCAAGGCTGGCGCGAAAATCATCAGCAGGATGGCGCCGACCGTGCCGCCGGTGAACGAGGCGATCGCGGCGATCGTCAAGGCCTTACCGGCCTTGCCCTGGCGCGCCAGCGGATAGCCGTCGAAACTGGTGGCCACGGTCGAGGCGATGCCGGGCGCGTTGATCAGGATCGACGATGTCGAGCCGCCGAAGATGGCGCCGTAATAGACACCGGCCAGCAGGATCAAGGCCGATGACGGATCGCCGATGGTAATCGCGACCGGGATCATGATGGCGATGATCGACATCGGACCCAGGCCGGGCAGCATACCGATGAACGTGCCGATCAGACAGCCGCCGACGACCATCATGATGTTGGTGAGCGAAAAGGCGGAAGAAACGCCGATATAGAGGCCTTCAAGCATGGTTTCTTCCCCTCACAAAAAGGTCGGTAGCGGTCGCAGGAAGATGCCGAGCACCTGTTCGACCAGATACCAGACGATCCCCGCCGCGACGGCGGCGACAATCATCGTTATGACCAGACGCCGCTCGCCAAGCACGTAGGAGCTGAGCGTCAGGAACAGGAAGGTCGAGATCAAGAAGCCCAGCGGGCGGAGCAACAACGCATAGGCGACCATGAACCCCAGCAGCAGGGCTGCCTGTCCGACCCTGTAATCGTGCAGGCGACGATAGTTGATCTCGCGGGTCTCCGCGTCGAGCTTGGACTTTTCGAGATTGAAGATGACCGCCAAAGAGACGAGCGCGCCGGCGATCGAAAGGACTTTGGGAAAGCTTGACGGCCAGATCGGATTGCGCTGCAAGATCGGCGGCAACGACGCGTCCATGGTGAACCAGGCCGCATAGCCATAGGCCAGGAAGACCAGCAAGATAACCAGGGCGATCCAGCGGTCGAGTGCCATCGTGCCCTCCCTGTTTTTGTTATGGTCCGCCCGGCCTTGCGACCGGGCGGAAGGTTGTTAGTGGATCATAGGAAGCCGAGCGTTCTCATCAGGTCGCCGATTTCCTGCTCCTGGTTTTCCAGGAACGTCTGGAAGTCCTCGCCGGAGTTGTGGATGTTCACCCAGCCATTGCGCTGGCGCACATCCTCCCACTCCTCCGTGTCGTACATCTGGGCAAGTGCCTCCTGATAGGCCGCCAGCGTATCCTCCGGCAGACCTGGGGGTCCGAAGAAACCGCGCCAGTTCACGAACGTGGTGTCGAGCCCCTGTTCGACCATGGTCGGCGCATCGTCAAACCCTTCGACCCGTTCGTCGGCGGTTATGCCGATGATCCGAACCTCGCCGGCCCGTGCCAGTTCCACGGCCTCGCTGAAGCCGGTGGAAAGCACGTCGATCTCGCCCGACAAGAGCCCGGCAAGCGCTTCACCGCCAGCGTCATAGGGAACGTAGCTGACCTCCAGCGGATCGATGCCGCCTGCCTGCATGACCATGGCCGCGACCAAATGGTCCATGCCGCCGGGTACCGAACCGCCACCGACCGAGACCGCCGACGAATCGGCTTCGAAGGCCGAAATCAGATCCGACATGCCTTCGATGTCGCTGTCGTCCGCGACAACCAGCGCCGCATAATCGCCGATCGTGCCGGCGACCAAGGTCAGATCACGGAAGTTTTGCGGGAATATGCCGGTCAGCGACCGGATGATGATGGGCGTGGAACTCACCATCAACGTGCCGTGATTGCTCTCGGCGTTTTCGATGATGTAGCCGAGCGCCCGGCCGCCGCCGCCACCGGACATGTTCTCGTAGCTGGCCGTGCCGACGAGACCCGATTCGGTCAGCGCCTCGCCGGTGCCGCGCGCGGTACCGTCCCAGCCGCCGCCGGCGCCGCCGGGGATCAGGAAGTGGATGCTGTCGACCACGGGTTCGCTTTGGGCGAAGGCCGACGCGGCCATGCCGAACGACGTGGCTACGGCCAGCGCGGCGACCGCGGTGGTGCGCATGAGGGGGATGTTGATCATGGTTTCCTCCAATTGATCTGTTCAACGGGTTGGTTTTGATTGTTCGAAGTCGACATACGCCGCCCGTCTCGGCGCAACTTCATGGCTTGGGGATCCTTGCTATCTCCTTACTGGGTTCCTGTCGAGAACAGTGGCGCATCGCTGACGATAATGCCATCGGCATCGCAGTAAACGCACTGTCCAGGCTCAAACAGCACGCGCCCGAACGCGACCGGCACATCGATCGCGCCGATGCCCGTCTTGCCGCTGCGCACGGGCGTCACGCCCAGGGCCTTGATGCCGATGTCGATCTGAGCCAGCCGCGCGGCGTCCCGAACGGCGCCATGGATGACGATGCCGGCCCAGCCGTTGCGCTGAAGAATGTCGCCGTTGATGTCGCCCAACAGGGCGCTGTGAAGCGAGCCGCCGCCATCGACCACGCAGACGGCCCCCTCGCCCGGCTCGCGAAACAATTGCTGGACCAGCTTGGTATCTTCCATGGTGACCGCCGTGCGGATGCGACCCGCGAACATGGTGCGGCCACCGAAATCGAGGAATGGCGACACAACGGGGCGCGCCTTGCCGGGGTTGGCATCACTGAGATCGGTCGTCGGGGCCGGCTGCAGGGCGTGTTTCATGCTGCCGCCTCGAACGCTTCCGCCGGCACAAGGATGGACCCTTCCATAAGCCGACGCTGGGTGCGGTAGGTGGTCGCGGACACCGCCTCGAACCCGTCCTCCGTCGCGCGGACTTGGGCTTCGACAGGCAGAAGGCCGGACGGATTGCCGATCAGCGTGGCTTGGCCCTCGGCGGCCAGTTCGTGCGCAATCGTGCCGGGAATGCGCATTGCGGTCGCCAGACACATGGCCCCCGTCAGCGTCACGGCCCGGTGCACGTTGCCCATGGAGACAATGCGAACGGCGATTTGATAGCTGTCCGCCTTATAGGTTCGACCGTCGAGCGCGGTGAAGCCACCCGGCGGCCCGAGCATGGCGATTTTCGGATTGGAGAGAATGGCGGTTTCCGGCCATTCCGACATCCCCATGGCGACCGAGGCAGCGCGCCGGATCTTGTCCAGCATCGCCATCAGGTTCCGATCCGCGTCCAGGTCGGCCGGCGCCTCCAGCGCGGTCCGGCCCAGGTCGGTGGCGCGGACGAAGGCGACCGGGTTGGAGGCATCGACCATCGAAGCCTCGATCTGACCGACGCCGTCCACGTTCAGGACATCCCGGACATTGCCCGTCGGCAACAGCGACCCGGTCGCCGCGCCGCCCAAATTGAAATAGTCGAGACGGATCTTCGCCCCCTTGGTCGACACGCCCGGGATCTCGAACGTGCCTTCCTCAACGCTTTTTCCGTCCTTGACCGGAAAGGTCGCCGTGAACAGGGCGTCCGTATTGGTGTTGTAGACCCGGACCGCTGCGGTATCGCCCGTGGCCTTCACCATGCCCTCGTCGACCGCAAACGGGCCGACCGACGCGGACATGTTGCCGCACATCGATCCGTAGTCCGCCACCGCCTGATCGATCGCCACCTGAACGAACGTGTAGTCGATGTCGGCATCGTCGCGCGCCGAGGGTTCGACGATCACGGCCTTCGACAGGGACGAGATGCCCCCACCCATGCCGTCAAGCTGGCGCCCGTAGGGGTCGGGGGAGCCCATAATCTGACAAAAGATGCGGTTACGCAGCTCGATATCGGGCGGCAGGTTGGACCCTTTGAACAGCACCGCCTTCGAGGTGCCGCCGCGCGCAAAGACCGCCGGGATGCGCATCGCCGTCATCACGCGGCCGCCGCGACGAAACCGCGAAACGCGCGCGGCAGCAGGCCGCCATGGCGGAACGTCTCGCGCTCGGCGTCGTTGTAGAGGCGCAGGTCCAGCGGAACGGTTTCCACGGCACCGTTCGATCGATGGATCGTCAGGGATGCGGTCGTCAGATCGTCGGAGAGCCCGATATCGAAGGTCTCGGTGCCATCCAGGCCCAAGGTGTGCCGGTTCGTTCCGTCGACGAAGCACAGCGGCGCGATGCCCATATTCACCAGGTTCGACCGGTGAATGCGTTCAAAGCTCTCGGTGATGACCGCCCGGACACCAGCGAGCCAAGGCGCCTTGGCGGCGGTGTCGCGCGACGAGCCGCAGCCGTATTCCTTGCCGCCGATGACGACCAGCTTCTGGCCGCGCGTCACATACGTGTCGATCGCCTCGAACATTGAAACGATCTTGCCTTCGGGTTCGAGACGCGTCCAGGGGCCTTCATGGTCCGGCGTCATCTCGTTCCGCAAGCGGACATTGGCGAATGTCGACCGAATCACGATGTCCGAACAGCCGCGCCTGGTGCCGAACGAGTTGAAATCGACCGGATCGACGCCCTGCGCGCGCAGAAACTTGGCGGCGTCGCTGTCCGGAACGATCGCACCGGAAGGCGAGATATGATCGGTCGTGATGCTGTCCCCCAGAATGGCCAACGGCCGCAACCCCGTCAGCGGCCCAACGGGCACGACACGCGATGAGATGGATTTCACGAAGGGCGGGAAACTGACATAGGTCGATGGCACCCAATCATACTCGCCGGCCTCCGCCTTCAACGCATTCCAATCCTCGTTGACGGTGCCGATCCGGCCGTAGGTCGACAAAAAGCGGTCGGGTGTCAGATGGGCGTCGATGATGGCGTCCACCTCCGCTTCATCGGGCCATAGATCGGCGAGGGTCACCGGGTCGCCGGACCGGTCATGGCCCAGCGGCTCGGTCGTGATGTCCTTCAGGATCGTGCCCGCAAGCGCATAGGCGACCACGAGTGGTGGCGCCGTCAGCACGTTGCGCGACGCCAGCGGGTGGATCCGGCCGGCGAAGTTGCGGTTGCCGGACAGCACGGCGACGCCTTTGACGTCATGGTCATTGATCGCCGCCTCATGCTCCGGCGCCAGCGGGCCGGACATGCCGTTGCAGGTCGAGCAGGCAAAGGCCGTGACGTGGAAGCCCAGCCGGTCCAACGAGGCTTGCAGTCCGCTTTCGGACAGGTATCGCGCCACGACGCGCGAGCCTGGGGCCAGCGAGGTCTTCACATGGGGCTTGACCTGAAGCCCGCGTGCCACGGCGTTCCGGGCCAGCAGGCCGGCGAGCACCATGTTTCGGGGATTGGCCGTGTTGGTGCAGCTGGTGATCGAAGCGACCACGACATCGCCGTCGCCGATCTCATGATCCGTGTCGCTGACCGGCACGCGGCGGCGAGTTTCGTGCTCCCCCTCGTGCGCGAGGGTTCGCGCTGCGTCGGCCAGATCGATGCGCTGTTCCGGACGGCCGGGGCCGGCGACCGAGCGTCCAACCTTGTTCAGATCAAGCGGCACGACTTGGTCGTAATCGATGGACGGATCGGTCGCTTCAACCCAAAGGCCCTGGGCGCGATTGTAGGCCTCGACCAAGCGCACATGCTCCACCGCGCGGCCCGTTTCGCGCAGGTAGCGCACGGTGTTGGCGTCGGACGGACAGAAGACGCAGGTCGCGCCATATTCCGGGGCCATGTTCGCGATCGTGCCCCGGTCGGCGACGGACAGCCGGCCGTAGCCGGGGCCGAACAGCTCGACAAAACAATCGACCACGCCGACCGCGCGGAGTTTCTCAGCCAATGTCAAAGCGATATCCGTGGCCGTCGCCTCATGCGAAAGGCTGCCCGAGACCTCGACACCCACGACGCGCGGTACATTGACCGCCGTCGCCTCGCCAAACATGATCGCCTCGGCCTCAAGACCGCCGATGCCCCAGCCCAAGACGCCCAGCCCGTTGATCATGGGCGTGTGGCTGTCGGTGCCCAGATTGGTGTCCGGCGCCAGCAGCCCGGAACCCGGCGCCGTCTCACTGACCACCCTGCCCAGATACTCCAGATTGATCTGATGCATGATGCCGCCGCCGGGGGGGAAGACGCGCAGGTTTGGGAAGCGGGCCTCGCAAGCCTTGATGAAGGCGAACCGCTCGCGGTTGAGCTCGAACTCGCGGCGCTGGTTGTTCGACAGCGCCTCATCGTCCGCCCAGTGGTTGATCGTCATCGAATGGTCGATGATCAGGTCCACGGGCAGCGCCATGTCGATGCGCGCAGGGTCGCCCCCCTGATCGGCAACCGCCGAGCGCATGGCCATGACGTCGACCAAGAGCGCCAGCCCCAGCATGTCTTGAAGCAGCAACCGGGACGGACGAAACGGCACCGCGCCGCCCTGCCGGTCAGCAACATGCAAGACGGCGTCACCCTGGGGGTCCTGCCGCAGCACGTTTTCTGCCAACACCCGCAACGCATAGGGCAACCGGCGCACCGACTTGCCGAGACGGTGTGCATAGTCGACGGCCCGGAAGGGCGTGCCCTCGATTTCAGCTGTCTGGGTAATTGGATGGCTGAGCGGCATAACCGGAAGCTAGACAAGGCGCGCCGCGTTTGGCAATAAAAGAGAACGCATGTTTCGCCAGAGAGAACGGCCATGGGTGCGCTGAGAACAGAATCCGTTGAACGGGCGATGTCGATCCTGAACGCCTTCACCAGCCAGAAGCCGCGATTGACCTTGGCCGAGCTGGCCAAGGAGACGGGCCTGCACAAGAGCACGATCCTGCGGCTGACCACGTCGATGGCGCTTTTCGGCTTCATCAACAGAGAGTCCGACGGTCGATACGCGATCGGCGCCAGCATCTGGCGGCTTGGCCTGATCTTCGGCCAGGATTTCGAGAGCGGACAGGACATACGCCCGGTCTTGAAGGAACTGGTGCGCGCCACCGGCGAGACCGCGTCGTTCTATGTGAAGGCTGGCGACGAGCGCGTGTGCCTCTACCGGGAAAACTCGCCTAACCTGATGCGCTTTCACATGGAGGAAGGCATGCGGCTGCGGCTGCAAACCGGTGCGTCAGGTCAGGTGCTCCGGTTCTTTTCCGGCGACCCTAGCGGCGACCCGTCGGCGCTGAACGAAAACGGAAGTGCGGTTTCGGTCGGCGCCCACAACCCGAACATCGCCTCGATCGCGACGCCGGTTTTCTCCGCCCGGGGCGAGTTGAAGGGCGCGCTGGCCGTGTCCGGCCTGATCACGCGCTTTGACGAGGAGGCGCGCAACCGGGCGATCCCGCTCTTGGAAGCCGGCGCAGCCCAACTGAAGCAGGTGATTACGAGCTAAGGACTTGTCCTGACGGCTCGCGCGGCTGTTCGTGCAGAAAGCCGTCGCGCAGTTCGACCGTGCGGTCCATCCGTTCGGCCAGCTCCAGATTATGGGTCGCGACCAGGGCGGCCGTGCCGGTGGTGTGGATCAACTCGGCCAGCATGGCGAACACGCTGTCGGCCGTCGTGTGGTCCAGATTGCCCGTCGGCTCGTCGGCGAGCAGCAGGATCGGCCGATTGGCCAGCGCCCGCGCGATCGCAACGCGCTGTTGTTCGCCGCCCGACAGCTTGGCCGGGCGATGGCCGGCGCGCTGGCTGAGGCCGACCGCCGCCAACAGTTCCGCCGCCCTGGCCCGCGCCTCGCGCTTCGACTTGCCGGCGATGATCTGCGGCAGGGCGATGTTCTCCTCGGCCGAAAACTCCGGCAACAGATGGTGAAACTGATAGACGAAGCCGATGGCGTCGCGCCGCATCCGCGTGCGTTCCTTGTCGGACAACTGGCCGGCGGCGCGCCCGCCGACGGTGATTTCGCCGCCCGTCGGCGGTTCCAACAAACCGGCGATTTGCAACAGGGTGGACTTGCCGGCGCCGCTGGGTCCGACCAGGGCCACCATCTGGCCGGCAGAAACGGTCAGATCGATGCCTTGCAGGACCTTCAACGCTCCGCCTGGCTGGTCGAAGAACCGGGTCACGCCTTGCAGGCTCAGCCGGACCTCATTCATAGCGCAGCGCCTCGACCGGGTGCAGGCGCGCGGCGCGCCAGGACGGGTAAAGGGTCGCCAGGAACGACAGGCCGATCGACATCACCACGATGCCGATGACCTGGGCGTAGTCGATTTCCGACGGCAGTTGGCTAAGGAAATAGAACTCGGCCGGGAACAGCTCCCGCCCCGTCACCTCCTGCAGCCAGGCGCGGATCGATTCCAGATTCTCGGCGATCAGCAAGCCCAGGATGAAGCCGGAGAGCGTGCCGACCACGCCGATGAACGAGCCGGTAATCAAGAAGATGCGCATGATCATGCCGCGCGTCGCGCCCATGGTGCGCAGGATGGCGATGGCGCGGCCCTTGTCCTTCACCAGCATCACCAGGCCGGAGATGATGTTGAAGGCGGCAACCAGGATGATCATGGTCAGGATCGCGAACATCACGTTGCGTTCGACCTGCAGCACGTCGATGAAGCCTGAATTGGCCTGCTGCCAGTCCCAGATCCGCCCTTCGCCGCCGATCACCGCACGGATCTCTTCGCGCATCGCATCGAGGTTTTCCGCATCGTCCAGGAAAATCTCCAGCGCGGTCACCCCGTCCGGCTGCTGGTAGAAGATCTGCGCCGCCTCCAGCGGCATGTAGATGTAGAGGTTGTCGTATTCGAAGATGCCGGCGTTGAAGATCCCGGCGATGGTGAACGCGCGCTGCCTAAGCTGGGTGCCAAAAGCGGTGTTCGCCGTCGCAGGCGACACCAGGGTCAGCGTGTCGCCCAAACCCAGCCCCAGCCGCGCCGCCATGCGATAGCCGATGGCGATGGTGTCGGGGCCGGCGAACGGCACCGCAGGGTCGGCCAACAGATCCTCCGAAAAGGCCGGGCGGCTCAAGAAATCCTCCGGGCGCACGCCACGGACCGGGCCGCCGAAGGGCTGGCGGCCAAGGCTGAAGGCCTGGCCCTCGATCGTGGGATAGACGGCGGTGACGCCGTCGATTTCGAGCAGCTGTTCGGTCAGGCCGGCGTAGTTGGTCAGGCCCTCGTCGCTCCACGAATAGACCGACAGGTGGCCGCTCAGCCGCAGGATCTGGCCGACCAGTTCGCTGCGGAAGCCGTTGAAGACCGACATCACGACGATCAACGTCGCCACGCCCAGCGCAATGCCGAGCAGCGAAAAGGTCGTGATGACCGAGATGAAGCCCTCGCGCCGGCGCGCGCGCAGATACCGGAACGCCACCAACCGTTCGAAACCGCTGAACATGCCTATGTACCTGCCGGATGTCGGATCAATGCCGGCATTGATCTGCTGGCCAAATGCGGCGAGAGGGCGATGGCTGCCCGGCGCGCTGCCACCGTGCGACCTTAAAGCACATGGGCGCCGGTCAGCCGGCCGATCGCCGCTTCGAGGCTCAATTCGTCGCGTTCGCCCGTTGCCCGGCGCTTCAGTTCGACCATGCCGGCCTTTAGGCCGCGTGGCCCGACGATCAACTGACGCGGCAGCCCGATCAGGTCCATATCGGCGAATTTCGCCCCTGCCCGTTCGGACCGATCATCGTAAAGCGTCTCGACACCGGCAGCGTTCAATCTCTGGTAGATGTCGTCGCAGGCCCGGTCGCAATCCTCGTCGCCGGACTTCAGATTGATCAGCCCGACCTGATAGGGCGCCACCGGTTCCGGCCAGATGATGCCGTCCTCGTCATGGCTGGCTTCGATGATCGCGCCCACGAGCCGCGACACGCCGATACCGTACGAGCCCATATGGACGTCCACCGGATGTCCGTCGGCGTCGGCCACCGCGGCCTTCATCGGCTCGGAGTATTTGGTGCCGAAATAGAACACCTGACCGACCTCGATCCCCCGCCCCTCGTAGCGCCGATCCGCCGGCACCTCGGCGGCGAAGCGCTCAGCATCGTGCTTTTCGTCCGTCCGCGCGTAATGGCTGGTGAAGCGCGTCATCAGCGCCTCAAGCCCGGCATGGTCGTCATAGTCGATGCCGCCATCGAGCACGTCCAGCTCCAGCGCCTGGCGGTCGCAGAAGACGCCGCTCTCGCCCGTATCGGCCAGCACGATGAACTCGTGGCTGAGATCGCCGCCGATCGGTCCGGTATCGGCCTCCATCGGGATGGCCTGCAGGCCCATGCGGGCGAAGGTTCTGAGATAGGACGCGAACATCTTGGCATAGGAGACGCGCGCCGCCTCGTAGCTGAGATCGAAGGAATAGCTGTCCTTCATCAGGAACTCGCGGCCGCGCATGACACCAAAGCGCGGGCGGATCTCGTCGCGGAACTTCCACTGGATGTGATAGAGCAGTTGCGGCAGTTCGCGGTAGCTCTTGGTGGCACTGCGGAAGATATCGGTGATCATTTCCTCGTTGGTCGGGCCGAACAGCAGCTTGCGCTCGTGCCGGTCCTCGATGCGCAGCATCTCCTTGCCGTAATCGTCATAGCGCCCGCTCTCGATCCACAGATCGGCCGGCTGGATCGTCGGCATCAGCAGTTCCTGACAGCCGGCGCGGTCCTGTTCCTCGCGCACGATCTGCTCGATCTTGCGCAAGACGCGATAACCCAGGGGCAGCCAGGCGTAGATGCCGGCGCTGGTCTGGCGGACCATGCCGGCACGCAGCATCAGGCGATGCGAGACGATCTGCGCCTCGGCGGGCGTTTCCTTCAAGGTGGGCAGTAAGAAGCGGGACAAGCGCATGGAACCAAGGCCGGCTAGTGACTAACGGGAGGGCGATAAGCAGCGATCGGCGAAGCCGGCGGACTGTAGGCAAAGCGTTTGAGCATGTCCAACCGAGAGACGATGAAAGCGATCCCCGATGCGGCAAAAAGCAGCGTTGCGTCGCGCATCACGCGGTCCGGCAAACATAATGTCGAATTCTGCAAGAATCTTGGTGACTTGGCCGCGCGCATTGGCTAGCTTGGCCGCCCAAGAAAAAAGGACCGCACCCGGTTAGGGGCACGGCCCAAGTTTAGGGAGGAATCGCCACCAGGCGAAATCAGGGCGAACCCTGATCGTTGATCAAATTGGTGGATGCGACTGGCTAAGGCAAGGTCTGAATGGCGTTGCCTTATTTTTTTGTCTGAAAAATCAGCGATTTGAACGAAATTTGATCAAACGCCGTTTTGTCGTGCAATCGGTTGCCTATGATCTAGTCACAGCGACGCCCGCAATTGTGGCTCAACGAGCGCGAGGTGACGGGCGCAAGGTGACGGACACAACGTCACGGGCGCAACGTGACGGGCGCCGGGGCGGCCGAGATCCGAACGCGTCTGCAGGTCCTAATTGTGAAGCCTCGCGCAATTATTGTAGTCTGCTGATCCCCACATTCGTGACGGCGAACTACGCTCCCATGCTGCGGTTCTTTTTCGGCCTTTCCCTGGCCATCTGGCTATCCTTATCAGTTGGCATCGCCGACGCCCAGTTGCCGCTGACGTCCGGCACGGCGGAGAGCGAGGCCGCAACACCTGCCCTGCCGGATGAACTGACGCCCGCGACCATCCGCGAAATGGTGTCGCGCCTGTCCGACGAGGATGTGCGCACGCTTCTGATCGAGCGGCTGGATGCGGTTGCGGAGAGCACCGATGCGGCGGCGCAGGGTCAGAGCTTTGGCCAGTTTCTGGAATCCTCGGCTTACGGCGTCGCGGACTCCATCGCGGTGTCGACCGTACGCATCCCGGCCATGTTCGGCGGCGTTGTCGAGGGGTTCACCAACTTCGGCATTGCCCAAGGCTGGGGCGGGGTCGCGCGGACGATCGGCCTGTTGCTGGCCGTTATCGCCTGCGGCGCGGTCGGCGCTGTGGCCGTCAGCGCGTTTGCCAGAAAGTGGCGGGCGAACATCCGGGAGACCACGGCGCCGGTCTCGCTCCGGCAAACGCTGAAGGCTCTGTCACAGCGTCTGGCGCTGGACATTGGCGGGCTGCTGGCGTTCTTCATCGTCACCCGGCTAATCATCGCCTACGTCATCCCGGCGGACGACGCGGCCCTCATCCGGCTTACGACCTTCTGCTTTGTGCTGCTGCCCTGGTTCTCATTGACCCTGACGCGGTTCCTGCTGGCGCCCCATCGGCCGGAATTGCGCCTCGTCTACACCGACGACTGGACGGCCAGATTCTCGCATTGGAACATGTTCGGCCTCGCCTTGCTGCTCGGCTTTTCGATCTGGATCATCACCTTCCTGCATTGGAACGGCGTTCCGCGCGGTGACTTGCGGCTTGGCTTTTGGCTGAACCTGACGATTTTCGTCTGGCTGGTCTACGCGGTTTACCGCACGCGGCACGGGCTGGTCAGCATGCTGGCCGGCGGGGACCGCGAAGTGACCCGCGCCGAGGTTTGGGTCGCGCGCGCCTATCCCTGGTTCGCCATGTTCATGATCGTATTCACCTGGCTGATCGTCGAGGTGCTGGCCTATCAGCAGATGTGGCACCTGCTCGACGGTCGCCAGTTCGTGACCCTTGTCATAATCCTGTTCGCCCCGGCGCTGGACACGCTCATTCGCGGGCTGGTGAAGCATTTAGCCCCGCCGATGACGGGCGAAGGCGAGATTGCGGAACGGGCCTATCATTCGACCAAGCGCAGCTACATCCGCATCGGCCGGGTCATCGTGTTCGCACTAGTCGTCGTGATCATCGCCCGGCTCTGGCAACTCGACATCGGCAATCTGGCGTCCGCCAGTGTCGGTGCCCGTGCGGCCGGCCGGGTCATTCAGGTCTTGAGCGTGGTCGCGATCGGCTATCTGGTCTGGGAGATCGTTAGCCTCTGGATCAACCGGCGCCTGGCCGCCGAGCAGACGGCCGCCGGCTTTGATCTCAATGCCGAGGAACCGGGCGGCGGCGAAGGCGGCGGTACGGGTGGCTCGCGCATGTCCAGCGTGCTGCCGCTGGTCAGGTGGGGGGCCCAGGCCGCGATCATCACCATCACCCTGTTGATCGCGCTCGGCGACATCGGCATCGACATCACGCCCTTGCTGGCCGGTGCCGGCATTGTTGGCCTGGCCATTGGCTTTGGCGCGCAAAAGCTGGTGACCGACGTCGTCTCCGGTATGTTCTTCCTGATCGACGATGCCTTTCGGGTCGGCGAATACATCGATGTCGGCGGCACCTTGGGCACGGTGGAAAAAATCTCGCTTCGATCCCTGCGCCTGCGCCACCACCGCGGGACCGTGCATACCATTCCCTATGGCGAGATCCCCAAGGTCGCGAACTTCTCGCGCGATTGGGTGATCATGAAACTGCGCTTTACCGTGCCGTTCGATACCGACCTGAACAAGGTCAAGAAGATCTTCAAGCAGATCGGCCGGGAAATGATGGAAGTGCCCGAATACGCCGAAGACTTCATCCAGCCATTCAAGTCGCAAGGCGTGCTGGAGGTCGACGATGTCGGCATCGTCGTGCGCGGCAAGTTCATGGCCAAACCCGGCAAACAGTTCGTGCTGCGCAAGGAAATCTATGGCCGGGTGCAAAAGGCCTTCGACGACAACGGCATCCAGTTCGCCCGTAAGGAGGTCCGCGTGAAGATCGACGGCGCGAATGCGGACGAGTTGAGCGACGTCGACATGCAGGCGATCGGATCGGCCGCGTCGGAAGCGGCAGAGCAGGCCCTAGAGCCAAAACCCGCCACCTAGATCCCCAGAGGCATGGTAGCCGATGTCAGGCGATCAAACGGTCGCTGATGGCGCTCTCCGATTGACTCTCAACAGATAATGGACCATGGTCCACCCAACGGACCAACCAGCGCGCGCAGGCCATGCCAGCCCGCAAAGACGGGGAGGATATGCGGCTTTTTTCCCACGCCAGCCGCCCGGTGCATTTGGGCCCCTACCCCATGGAGCGGCTCGGCCGGTCGCGCGGCCCGGTCGATCTGGAGCAGGTTGCCGGCGACGGCACGTTGGTGCCCCACTTTGACGATCATCATTTGGGACAGTCGCTGAGCGACTGTCTGTGCGCCCTGGACGCGGTCCGCGACGGCGACGTGAACCCGAAAGTGGCGCAAATCCCCGAAGACCCGACCGAGCGGGCCAGGCATTTGAAGGCCGCCGGCTACTTTCTCGACAGCTCACTGGTCGGCATTTGCGCCCTGACGGATGTGCACCGTCTTGACGCGCCCCTGGAACATCCGTCGTTGCATACGACGTCGTACGAAGCCTCGACCGAGAAGCTGCGCCTGCGCTTCAACCCCATCGCGGTCTTGCGTCAAATGAAGCGCTCGATGGAGTTGTCCAGACAGCCCATCGACGATCACCGGTTTGCCCTGGTCTTCGCGCTTGACTACCCCAGAGACCCGCAGCCGGACGAGCCTGGGGCGGAATGGATCGGCGGTTTGCAGGAATGGCGCGCGGCCGTCCGCACGGCCGAAACCGCGACAGTACTCGCCAACTATCTGCGCCTGCTGGGCTTTTCCGCCCGCAGCCATTCGGCGACCACAAGCGACGTGAACCTGAACCGGCTTGCCGTTTCGGCCGGGCTGGCCATTCCCCAACGCGACGGCGCGATCGCAAACCCGTTTTTCGGACCCCGCTTCGGTTTGGCGGCGGTAACCACCGGCATGACCCTGGCGCCCGACGCGCCGTTACGGTCGCAGACGGTTCGCGACCGTGTTCGCGCCAAGGGCGTCGGCTGGTGGGCGGGATCGGCCAGCCCGAAAAACCCGTGGAACCGGGTCGAGTTCAAGAAGCGAACTTACAAAGACAGCCGCTTTCCAACCGAGAAGCTGAAGCGCGTCGAAAAGACCACCAATCTCATCGACGAGGACCGCATTCCGCGCGTGCCGAAAAGCAGCGAGTTCTTCCTGCGTGCGGCCTTCGGTGATCTGGGTGAAGGGCCGATGGAGGCATCGGCCGACGGCTATTCGGTCGCCAAGGCGCCGATGGCGGCCGCCCTGCGCACGGCGCTGAACGTCTACTCCCTCTTGCAACGCGGCGATCCGGCCCCGGACCGTCGCGCGGCCGACCACGCCGATCCGAAGCGGAACGCCGATATCGTCAAGGCGACGATGCACTTCCTGGGCACCGACATCGCCGGCGTCTCGCGCGCGCCGGACTGGGTCTGGTATTCGCACCGCCAGGACGGCTCCGAAATGCCGGTGGCGCACCCAAACGCGGTTTCGGTCATGATCGACCAGGGCTACGAGACCATGGACGGCGCCAGCGGCGACGACTGGATTTCAAGCGCGCAATCCATGCGCACCTACGCCCGCGCCGGCCTCATCTGTGGCGTCGTCGGCCTGCATCTGCGCCGGCTCGGCTATGACGCGACGGCCCATTCCGCCGCCGACAGCGATGTAATCCAGATGCCGCTGGTGCTGTTGGCCGGCCTGGGCGAGGTCAGCCGGATCGGCGAGACCATTTTGAACCCGTTCCTGGGGCCGCGCCTGAAAACCGGCATTCTGACCACCGACTTTCCGATGGAACCGGACAGGCCGATCGATTTTGGTCTGCAGAACTTCTGCCAGTCCTGCAACAAATGCGCGCGCGAGTGCCCGTCCGGCGCGATCTCGTCGGGGCCGAAGGTGATGTTCAACGGCTATGAGATCTGGAAGGCGGACGTCGAGAAGTGCACGCGGTACCGCTTGACCAATCTCGGCGGGTCCATGTGCGGCCGATGCATGAAGATGTGCCCTTGGAACCTGGAGGGGCTGGTCAAAGAGGCCCCGTTCCGCTGGGCCGCGATGCACATGCCGAAGGCCGCGAAATGGATCGCGCGGCTGGATGACTGGATCGGGCGGGGCCGGATCAACCCGGCGAAGAAATGGTGGTGGGACGTCGCCAATGACGGCAGCGGTACGATCGCCCCAGCCAAGGAGGTCAATCGCCGTGACCTGAACACGCATATCGACCTGAAATACGAAGACCAGACGCTGGCCTGCTATCCCGCCGACCTGTCGCCGCCGCCCTTTCCCATGCCGCATCCCGTCGACCGGGAAGCGGGCATCGAGGCCTATCGGGGCCTGATCTCGCCCGACGCGTACAAGGCGCGGCTGGACAAGGGCGAGACGGACGATCTGGTGCCGCCCTTGCCACGGATCGGCGACGAGCCGCCGGTGATTGTCGCCAAGGTCGCCGATCGGCGACATGGATCGGCCGACGGCACCATCGACCTGTTCGAATTTGCCACAGATGACGGCTCCGACCTGCCGGCCTTTGGCGCGGGTGCGCATATCGACGTGACGATCACGCCGCGCTTTATTCGCCAATACTCGCTGGCTGGCGATCCGGCCGACCGGTCGAGATACCTGATCGGCGTGTTGCGCGAGGAAGATGGTCGCGGCGGGTCGAAGAGGATCCATCAGATGCTGTCGGCCGGCAAGCCGGTGATCATCTCCCGCCCCCGCAACCACTTCCCGATCATCGAGGAAGCCAAGCGCCATCTGCTGCTGGCCGGCGGCATCGGCATCACGCCCTTCGTCGCCATGGGTCATCAACTTCATCGCGATGGCGCCGACTTCCACCTGTTCTACAAGGCGCGAACCCGGCGGCAGGCCGCCTTCGTCGAGGCGCTGGAACAAGCGCCCTGGGCCGACCGCGCCCATCTGCATTTCAGCGACGAGAACCGGTTGAACGTCGCCGACGTCTTGAACGACTACCGCGCCGGCGATCATCTCTACACCTGCGGCCCGTCGGGCTTCATGGATGCCGTCTTCGAGACGGCGCAGGCGTTCGGCTGGCCGGAGGCGGCGCTGCACCGAGAGTACTTCTCGGTTCCCGACGGGGTGCAATACGAGAACCATTCGTTCGAGTTGGAGATCGCCAGCTCGTCCGAGATCATCGTCGTCGGCGCGGAGGAAAAGGCGACGGAGGCCCTGGCCCGCGCCGGCATCGACGTGAACGTGAAATGCAGTGACGGCCTGTGCGGCGTGTGCGCCACGCCGTATCTCGAAGGCGATGTCGAACACCGTGACTACGTGCTCAGCAAAGAGCAGCGTCGCGAGAAGATCATACTGTGCTGTGGCCGCGCCAAGGAACCCAACGCGCGGATTGTTCTCGACCTGTAAGGGGCGACGTCGCGACCGTCGCCGGACCTCACCTGCTATAGATGTCCGCGATCTGCTCTGCGGCGCGGTGCAGGGCCGGAAGATGGCGGCGCAGGTTGCTGTCGTCCGTTACGACATCGTCGAAGTAGACCATCGACATCGCGCCCACGGGACCAGGCACCGACACCGACACGACGGAAAGATTGGGCGCGAGGTCGTGCACTTGCCGGCCGGCATAGCCGCGCGCTGACGTCTCCGCGATGCGCGCGGAGAGCGCCGACCGCGCCGACGCCGTGCCGGCCAGTTCCTCGACCTTCGCCCCTTGCTCCGCCGCAGGCAGCGCGGCGAGATAGGCCAGCCCCGCAGCACTCTCGCCCATTGGGAAGCGACGGCGGTCGAAGTGCCTGAGCTGAATCGGCGCCCGTACGCGGTTGTTGAGCCGGATCACCATCGACAGGCCGTCGGGCACCAAAAACTCGGTCGGCCATTTGATCTCTTCGGCCAAGCTGTCCAAGACTGTCTGAATCTCGTCATCGACCTGGTTCTTGCCGATCAGCGCGCGGGCGAGCGAGGCCACTTTCGGCGTCACTTCATAGGTGCCCGCATCCGGGTCGCGCTTGGCGTAGCCGGCCGCGATCAGCGTTTGCAGGAGACGGATCAGCGTGCTTTTGGCCAGGCCGGTTTCCGCGACCAGCCGGCTGATCGTCGCCGCCTCCAGATCGTTCAGGGCCGCAAGTACGCGCAGCCCACGCGCCAGCGACGCCACACCGTTCTGGTCCTTGGCCGGATGGGCGGCGGCATCATCGGTGGGGTGGGAACTGGGCAAACGGGCCTCTGACGCAGTGGTACCCCATCATGCCCGATCCGACCGGCGCGTGGCCAGCCGACATGGCGGGATACGGTTTTTCTGGTCGCGCCTTTGCATGGAACGGTGCCATTCCAAGAAGCGCGAACAACCGGCGAGAAGCCCGCCTGCAGCGCGCCACGCTAGAAGGTTTTCACCCCGTTCACCGGTAGCAGCATGGCATAGACCGAGGTCGTCGCCGTCATGAACAGGTGATTGCGCTTTGGCCCGCCGAAACAAAGGTTGGAAACCCGTTCCGGTACCAAGACTTTACCGATCAGCGCGCCGTCCGGTGTGTAGCAGTGAACGCCGTCGCCGGCACTGAGCCACAGACGCCCGGCATCGTCCAGCCGCAACCCGTCGAAGGCGCCGTTTGTGCACTCGGCGAATACGCCACCGCCGGACAGGGCGCCGCCCTCACCGACATCGAACACGCGAACATGGCGGGGGCCGTCCGGCTGGTGCGATGCGCCAGAATCGACGATGTAGAGCCGGCTTTCGTCCGGCGAAAACGCCAGACCGTTGGGCCGCACGAAATCGTCGGCGACAATGCGCATCGCGCCCGTGTCCGGGTCGATGCGGTAGACGTGGCAGCCATCGATCTCCGGCTGCGACTTGAAGCCTTCATAATCGCTGTCGATGCCGTAGGTGGGATCGGTGAACCAGATCGCGCCATCGAACGCGACCACCACATCGTTCGGGCTGTTCAGCCGCTTGCCCTCATACCGGTCGGCCAGCACGGTCAGTGCGCCGTCGTGCTCGACGCGGACCACCCGCCTGCCACCATGTTCGCAGCTGACCAGCCGTCCCTGGCGATCGACGGTGTTCCCGTTCACATAGCGGCCACGGCCGCCGCTGAGCGTTCCAATGGCGCCGGTGGTCTCGTCCCAGCGCAGGATCCGATCGTTGGGAATGTCGCTCCAGATCAGCGAGCGAAGCGCGGGAAAATAGGCCGGCCCCTCCGTCCAGCGGCCAGCGGACCAAAGCTGTTCCAGACGCGCACTGGTCCGCACGCAGTGACGGAACTGGGGATCGATGATCTCGAAGTCGGTCTCTGCCAATGCAACCTCCGAAGCTTTTCACATTTTATATTATAAAACAGACGACTGAGAGCAGTTTTTCCATCAATTTCTCAATGGTTGATCAGCTCAATGACAACACCTTCCGGCACGCCGTGCAGGCGATCGCCCAGCACGGTGATGCCGCGACGCGCCAGGCAGGGCGCATGTTTCGGCTCGCCATACACGACCAACCGCTCGATCTGTGTCTGATCGTCCAGTTTGCCTGTGTGTTGAACGAACGGACCGAATGGCAGCACGGCCCCCTCGCGCACGAAGACGGGGATATGGTCCGCAGCCGCTGTCAGGTCCAGCCGGCGGCCGCCAGCCACGACTTCGTCGGTCCAGAAATCGATCCAATTGCCTTGGGGCAGATAAGTCCGGACGCGATTGTCCGGCGTCGTGACAGGGACGACCAGCATATCGGGGCCAAACATGAACTGGGTGTCAAAAGCCCAACCCTCCGCCTCGGTCGGAAAGGCCAGTGGCATCGCCCTCATGACCGGCAGGCCCGTAGACATGGCTTCGGCCAAGACACCCTCGATGTAGGGCAAGAGCCGATAGCGAAGCGCCAAGTGCCGATCCAAGACGGCACGCGCTGGGGCGGACAGCGCATCCGGCCGAACCCTGCCATGCGGGCGCAGGCAGATATGGCTGAAGAAGACAGCCACCTGGACCCACCGGGTGTAGAGCAGTTCTTCCGGCTGTTTCTCCCCATCGGTGCCGAAATCGCCGACATAACAGGCCCCGCCCGACAGGCCCCAGGATAGGCTGCCCCTCAGCATCGCCGACAGCCCTTCCCAGTCCAGCACGGCGTCGCCGCCTCGCTGAAGCGGGTTGCGCTGACTGCCTGCCCAGCCGGTGCGGCTGAAAACCAGAGGTCGATTGGGCGCGTATTGGTCCGCCGCCTCGAACAGGCATCGGTTGTGAAGCAGGTGATAGGCATTGTGAAAGCCCGCGTCGCGACTGCCGGACGGACCAGCGTTGGTTGCCATGTCGGGACCCGAGGCATCGGGCGCGAGAACGTCGATGCCGGCCTCAAACCGTTCGCGCTGCCGATCTCGCAAAGCGGTGTAAGTAGCAGGGTCTGCCAGGTCGACGGTTTCGTGGCTGGCCTCGGGTTCGCAAATTCTAAAGCCGAGACTTTGCGCCTTGTGCCTTGCCACCTCCGGTCGGTCCGTCTCGCTTGGCACGGCAGCCGGGCCTGCGACCAGAACATCGCCGGGAATGCCATGCTGACGCAGCCGTTCCGCCGTCCCGGCGACCCCGTGATCGGCCGCCACGCCGTGCCAGATGCCCAGACTCCAAAGCGGTGTTGCGGCCGGACGGCCGGTCAGGACGGTGTAGCGTTCGAGAATTTCGGCACCATCGGCGCCGGCGATCAGGAACAGGTCCAAAACGGCATCCTCGACCAAGACGCCATAGGCCCGGTTCGACCATTGGGCAAAGCCGACGCCATGCACGACCTTGCCGGCCGTGTGGACGAAGACGCCCCAGCCGCGCGGGCTCCAGGCAAACGGGTTGTTCTTGTAGGAGGCGTCGCCGGTCGCCCCCTGCGGGTCCGCGATCCAAGAGGTCACGAGTTGACCGCGCTTGTTCAACCTTCCCCATTTCTCGCCAAGACCGTACACCGCGTCGCCGCTGCCCAAACCAAGCGCTAAGAACCAGGAGCCGTCGTCCAGCCGTGCCAAGGCAGGTAGCCGCCGGGCGGCGGCGTGAGGGCTGCCGGATTGCGAGGCCAGGATGGTCCGCTCGCCGCGATCGAGGGCCAGCCGGGCCTCGTGATCGACGCCGACCGCATTGCCATGCGCCGACACCGACCAACGGCCGCTCGCCTCGGCAATTTCCGTCGGCGGCGGCACATCCGGCCCATTGATCAGGATGCCGTAATCCGGGACCTCGGCTTCACCGAGCCGCAGCCGGAAAACGCCGCTGGCATAGGCCGTTAGCACCATCGGGCCGACATTGGTCGCAAGCGACCAACCGCCCTCAGTCCGGCTTGTGGGACCGGTTACTCTGACCCGACGCGCTTGGCCCCAATCCGGCCTTAGCAGATCGATCATGGCGCGCCCGGGCCGCGTCAGAGATGGACGATCGGCAAAGACAGGCGCGAGGCAAATGCGGCGAGCGGCCCGCGATGGTCGCCATAGGCGATGGTGTAATGGTGCTCCAGCCCCTCGCCCATCACCGTGTCGAGCACCGCCTGCCCGCCCCGGTCAAAACGGGCGACACCGGAAGTTCCGCCATAGCTTTTGGGCGCCTTGATCATCTCCGCACCACCGATGACCAGACGCGGGCGACCCTTGGACTGGCTGAGCCGCGTGATCGTGATCCGCCCGGGTTTAAGGGGGAACTCCGCCAGCAAAGGTTTGCGCCGGTTGGAGTGAACGGTGGCGACCGGCGTCTCGTCCGGATCGGCCATCGACAGGGGCGCCAGGCCGCAATGCCAGAAGACGCCGGTATCATCGGTCACGTCGATATCGACCAGGTCGGCGATGAACACCGGCTCGTCGACGAAAGCCTTCATCATTAGGTTGGTGACGGTGCCATAGGCATCCGCCTCGCACGCACAAGGCGTGCCGTCCTGGCCCATCATGGCCATCGGCCCGCAGGCGGCGCAGCCATACTCGGTGAAGAACTCCGGCCAGCAACGCACGGCAACCGCGTCGAGGTTGCGATCGTCGGCCATCTTGCGCAGGGCCGTATAGACCCGGAGGCTCTTTTCCAAAGGTTCCGCCTCGACCGCGTCCAGGCCGACCAGTTCTCCGGCCACCCGCGCGCGAACCGCCGCGACGTCCTCGTCGGAGGCGGCCCTGGCCCCGTCGAAGACGGACTTCAGCGGCACGGTCTCGACCGTAACGCCCGTCAGGGCCTGAAGCGCCCGCGCATCATAGGCGCACGTGTCGAAGCCCTCTGGATGTTCCCCGACGACCGCGATCCGCGCCTCGCCAAGACGGTCGAAGACATCCATCGCCTTTCTGTCGTCGGTGGCCCCTCGTTTGATCTCGGTTGGTGCGCTCTCGGCCGGCCTGGATGGTAGCCCTGTTTCCAAGAACTGTTGCAGGTCCGTAACGGCATCCGGACCATCCGGACCGGCGTAGAGATAGCCGTACTTCACGCCCGCCTTGGCCAACGCGTGGCCGGCGAGATTGATGCCGCAGAATGAGTTGAGGCGCAGCCGACCACCGTGGCGTGCCTCGGGAAACGCCCAAAGGATGAGCGGTGCCTGGATCGCCTTGGCCAGGGCCACGGTCATGGAGGCATCCGTGAAGGTAACCTGCAGGACCAGCAGCATGTCCAGCTCCTGATCCTTCAACGCGTCGATCGCCGCCTGGGTCGCCTCGGCGTCGAACAGCAGGTCGGTCGATCCGACGATGTCGGCATTCAGCTTCTTCAGCGCCAAGGCGGCGCGGGTGACGGTCTCCTCCGCGAACGGAACATCGAACGTGGCGCGGGCCAGGGCCACGACGCCGATGCGCGGTCGTGTCATCCGGTCTCTCCATCAAAGTCCGCATAGTGGGTTCGAAAATCACCGTCGGTGTTTTCGATGCCAATCTTGTCCCCATAACACGGGTGCTTGGACCATGGCGTGGCAAGATCGTCCGTCAACGCGTTGAGTTGGCCCATATAGGGCACGCCCGTCGAGCGCAGCTCCGCCGCCATCTGCCGGACATCGGGAAAGCTTTGAAAGGCCTGCCACCAAATCGCTCGGCCGGCCAGATAGCCACTGGCGCCGGCCCGATAGGCATAGGTCAGCACCCGCCGAAAGGCGTCCATCCCCGCCCCGGCCGACAGCATCACCCAGGGGCGACCGGCGAGCGTGTCCAAGCGATCGAACCAGGCTTGCGTCGCGGCGATCGCCTCAGTTTCATCGCCGTCGGGGTCGGGCACCTCGGCCGCCTTCACCGGGCTCTCCAGCTTGAACAGGTCCACACCGAACTTGGGGTCGGCGAAGCGCTCAACACTTTCGAGCACCAGTTCGGGCCGCTTTCCCGGATCCTCGACATAGTCCTTGGTCTGCGCCGCGTCGCTCGGCAGCGGGTAGACCAGCAGTTCGAACACAAACGGGATGTCGTAACGCCGGCAGGCATCGCCGATGCGGGCGACGAAATCCTCCTGATGCCGGCAGACGGCCGCGTCGGCGTCGGGCCGGTACCAGGCGAGCACCTTCACGGCGTCGCCTCCGGCCCGCTTGATCTTGGCGAC
Organism: Pseudomonadota bacterium; assembly: GCA_039177555.1. Taxonomy (GTDB): domain Bacteria; phylum Pseudomonadota; class Alphaproteobacteria; order DSM-16000; family Inquilinaceae; genus JANQGH01. The sequence continues at coordinate 70,621 of JBCDFV010000015.1, forward strand.
GCTCCAATGGTCGATCTCCGCGCTGAGACGGCCGCCCGGCGTTTCCTGGAAGATCGAGTCCTCAAGGGTCAGGATCAGGCCTTGCGCGGGGCTCATCAACTGCACGGCGGTCGGAAAGGCGACATGCGGGTCGAGCAGTAAGGCGGATGACGAGGGCGCCAGTTCGCGAACCAGGGTCTGCTTGACGGCGGCGACATCGTCATAGGCCGCCGCGTCAGTGCCGCGCCGATCCTTGATCAGGTTCTTGATCGGGGGACGCTGGTCAACCGCCGTCATCTTGAAGCGGCCCTGATCGTCGGCAAGGCGACGCAATCCCCACAGCTTACCGGGCGAAAGGCCCATTACCCTTGCTCCTTCAAAAAGCGTCTCAACGCATCTTCCGTCGGTATGCCGGCACGGCCACCCGGACGCGTGCACTTTAGCGCTGCAGCACCTGCCGCCCAGCGTAGCGCGTCCGTCTCCGTCTGTCCCGCTGCCAACGCGCCGGCAAACGCGCCGTGAAAGACATCGCCCGCCCCCAGCGTGTCCACCGCTGTGACCTCGAATGCCGGCTGATGGTGGACCGTCTCGCCTTCCACCGTCCAGTAGGCACCGCGGGATCCGGCCGTGACCGCAACCCAGCCGCCAAACCGGCAGGCAGCCTTTTTGAGGCCGTCGGCGATATCGCCGCGACCCGACCATTGGGCCAATGCGGGTTCGGAAAACACGACGTGGCTTGCCGCTTCCGCCGCGGCCAGGGGGATTTCGCGGTCCGTTACGTCGGCGTCCAATACGCCGGTGATCTTCAGGTCGCGCGCCGCCCGCAGTGCCCGGATCGCGGCTTCGGGCCAGCGCAGATCGCAGAGCACGGCGGCGAAATCCGGCAGCGTCTCGACCGGCAGCCAGCCGGCATCCGGTGACAAGGTCGGATCACTGAAATTGACGATCATACGTTCGCCCGCGCCATCGACCATTACAGCAGAGACGCCGGACTGGCCGCCTGGGATAGGCCGAACGGAGTCGACCCGCACGCCTTCGGCCCGCAGGCCGTCGACAATGCGGCGCCCCCAATCTTCATCGCCGACCCGCGCCCAGAGATGAGCGTCGCCGCCTAGCCGGGCGATGGTCACCGCCGCGTTGGCGGCAGGCCCGCCGCCGATCTCTCGATAGGACGACGCGAAGTGTTTCGTCGGACTGTCGGGCAGGACATCGACCTCGAAGACGAGATCCATCACAGCGATGCCGACGCAGGCGACCGCCGCGCGTGTGCTCACGGTCTAAGCCCCAGCCGGCTCGCAACCTCCCGAGCGATCATCCAGCTCACCCGAGCATTGGACTCCTCCGTCACGCCGGCGATATGTGGCGTCGCGAGCAGGTTCGGCACGTCGGAAAACACGTTGTCGGCCGGCACCGGTTCGGTTTCGAAGACGTCAAGCGCAGCGCCGCCCAAGTGACGCCGTCGCAGGGCATCGGCGAGCGCCACATCGTCGATGACACCGCCGCGCGCGGTGTTCACGATGACCGCGCCTTGCTTCATGGCGGCAAGGGTCTGCGCGTCGAACAGGTGGCGTGTCGCCGTGACCAGGGGCACGTGGAGACTGATCGCATCGCTGCGCCCGACCAGTGCGTCCCAATCCACCGGCGCGACGCCATACTCCCGCCAGACCGGATCGCCCTTTTCGATGTTCGGGTCGAAAGCCTGGATCGGCATGCCGAGGGCCCGGGCCCGTACAGCGACGAGCCTGGCGATCCCGCCGAAGCCGACCAGCCCCAGCAGCTTGCCGTTCAGCTCTCGGCCGATCAGGTCCGAGCGCGGCCAATCGCCGGCCAGCACCGAGCCCGTCGCGCCATAGGCCCCGCGAAGCAGGACCATCAAAGCACCGACGACGTACTCCGCCACCCCGATCGCGTTGGCGCCGGTCGCGGGTACGACCTCGATCCCCCTTGTCTCGCAGGCCTCGACATCGATGTTGTCGAGACCCACGCCCAACCGCCCGACGACCATGGCGGAGGCGAGCGCGGCCACGAGGTCGTCACGGACCTGGGTGCGATTGCGGACGATCAGCGCGCGACAGCTTGAGACAGCCTCCACCAAGGCCGGGCGGTCGTCCACCAAGGCAGGGTCGTAGCGGAGGTCCGATCGGGCGCTGAGCCAGTCGACGGCATCGGCGTCCATAAACTCGGAAACGACAATATCAGGCATGGGCTCAAGACAGGTGAGGTCGACACAACGGTCGTCTGGTTATCGACTGTCGCGCGCAACTTCAATCCGATCGGACCGATGAGACCAATAAAGTTACCGCTCGGTTGCACAGCAAAGGGGCCGAGTTGCCGCCGGTCAGGCACAAAAAAGGCCGCCAGCGTACCGCGTGACGGCCCCTTGTTGGTGAGCAAAGGCGACTTAGGCGCTTTGCTTCTCACCCGTGTTGAGCGCCCGAGCCAAATCGACCAGGCGACGTCGCAGGGACGGCTCGTCAATGCGATAGTAAGCGCGCACCAACTCCAGCGTTTCGCGGCTGGTGGTCGGGTCCCGGCGTGAACTCGCCTTGATCGGCGTGGCGTCGACCTCGTCGGACGTGGACGGCAGCCCGTCGTAGAAATAGCTGACCGGAACGTCGAGCAGCTTGCTCAGCATGTGCAGCCGGCTGGCGCCGATGCGGTTGGCGCCGCGCTCGTATTTCTGGACCTGCTGGAACGAAATGCCGAAGGCATCCGCCAGCATTTCCTGGCTCATGCCCAAAAGGGTGCGCCGTTCGCGCATACGCTTGCCCACATGCACGTCGATCGGATCGGGGCCGTCCTCGGCAATCGTGCGCCTGCGCCGGGGCGGCCTGCGCCCGGAAACCATGTCAGTATCAACAGATGTCATTATTCCTATCCTCCTGTACCGGCCACCGGCCGGACCGATATATCAAAGTGTTAGACCAAAACCGAGGGGCGGATACCACAAATTGGATTATTCAGCAGCAGTTTTTATGACTGGCTCGTAACTCTCTAATTCGGCAAGTGGTATATGACACGCAATGGCATGCCCGTTCACAGTTTTGTGAACAGCCGGCCGCTCGGTCTCGCAGATGGCGCCGAGCTTGCGCGGACATCTTGTGTTGAAAGGGCACCCTTTCGGCGGATCCAGCACGCTGGGCAGCGGGCCTTCCAGCACGATGTTCTTCTTCTCGACGCTCGTGTCGGCGATCGGCACGGCGGACAACAGCGCCTCGGTGTAGGGGTGATAGGGCGGCTCGAACACCTCGTCCGTGGTGCCCTGCTCCATGATCTGGCCGAGATACATGACCACCACCCGGTCGGCCAGATAGCGCACGACGCCCATGTCATGGCTGATGAACAGCAGCGTGGTTTCGAATTCGCGCTGTATGTCCATCAGCAGGCCGGTCACCGCGGCCTGGACGGAGACATCCAGCGCCGACACCGGCTCGTCGGCGACCACCACGGCGGGGTTGCCGGCAAAGGCACGGGCAATGCCGACCCGCTGTTTCTGGCCGCCGGACAGTTGCCGCGGCCGTCGCTTGGCGAAATCCCGGGGAAGCTTCACCAGATCGAGCAGCGACAGCACCCGTTCCTGAACCTTGGCACGGTCGGTCTCGACGCCGAATTTGCGGATCACCCGTGCGATCTGGCCGCCGACCGTCATGCTGGGGTTCAGCGTGTCGTTCGGGTTCTGAAACACCATCTGCAGCGAGCGCACCTGACGGGTCTTGCGGTCCGCGATCACCTTCGTCGTGATGTCGTCGTCGTTGAAAGACAGCTTGCCGCCGGTCGCCGTCTCCAGCCCCATCAGGACCTTGGCGAAGGTCGACTTGCCGCAGCCGGATTCGCCGACGATAGCCACGGTCTGGCCCTTGCGCGCGACGAAGGAGATGTCCTCGTTGGCCTTCACGTAGCGGACGGACCGGCCGGACAGAATGGCGGCAAGCGAGCGGTCGTGGACCGGATAGTACTTCTGCATCTCGTCGGCTTGCAGCACGACCTCGCCGACCTCAGGTGGCGGCCGGCTCTCGACACCGGTGTTCGCAAGCGACCAGTCGATTTCATTCCAGCGCAGGCAGCGCACGGAATGTCCACGCGTGTCGTCCGAAACCTCCAGCGGAATGCTTTGTGTATCGCACCGCCCGCCCTCGAAGTGATCGCAGCGCGGCCAGAAGTTGCAGCCGGGCGGCCGCTGATGCGGCAACGGCAGGCGGCCGCGAATCGGCTTCAGCGGACGGGCATTCTTGTCGCGGCCCGGCGTCGGGATGCAGCCGAAAAGCCCGCGCGTATAGGGGTGTTGCGGCCGGTCGAAGATGTCGGCGACCGGCGCCTCTTCCACCACCTCGCCGGAATACATCACCGCGACCCGGTCGCAGGTCTCCAGGATCAGCCCCAGATTGTGGCTGATATAGACCATCGCCGTGCCGAACTGCCGGCTTATGTCGGCGATCAGTTGGACGATGCCCGCCTCGACCGTGACGTCGAGCGCCGTGGTCGGCTCGTCCAACAGCAGCAGCGAGGGGTTCGACAACAGCGCCATGGCGATTACCACGCGCTGCTGCTGGCCGCCGGAGATCTGGTGCGGATAGGCCTCCATCACCCGCTCGGCGTCCGGCAGCCTGACATTGGCCAGCATCTCCGCCGCCCGGCGTCTGGCATCGTCTTCCGTACAGCCGGGCTCGTGGAACAGCGGCACTTCCATCAACTGGCGGCCGATCTTCATGCTGGGGTTCAAGGCGGCCATCGGTTCCTGATAGACCATGGCGATTTCGGAGCCGCGCAGGTCGCGCAACTCCTCGTCGCTCATCTCCATCATGTCGCGGCCTTTGAAGCGGATCGAGCCGTCCATGATGCGCCCGGCGCTGCCCATATAGCGCATGATCGCCATGGCGACCGTCGACTTGCCGCAGCCGGACTCACCGACCACGCCAACCGCCTCGCCCGGCGCCACCGTGAGGTTGAAGTCGATCACGGCCGGGATCTCGGCCGCACGGGTGAAGTAGGAGATGTTCAGCCCGTCGATCTGGAGGACCGGCTCGGTCGATGCTGTGCCGTTCATGGCCGGATCAGTCCTTCAGGCTGATTTCGCGCAGGCCGTCGGCCAGCATGTTCAAGCCTAGCACCAGCGACGAGATGGCGATGCAGGGGAAAACCACCGATTGCGGCGAGGTCAGCGCGACCGTTCGGTTCTCCGCGATCAGATTGCCCCAGTTCGGGTCCGGCGGCGGCAGGCCGAGGCCGAGAAACCCTAAGACGCCCAGCGTGATGATCGTGTAACCGAGGCGCAAGCAGGCATCCACGATCAAGGGCCCGCGCGCATTGGGCAGGATTTCCACGAACATGATGTACCAACTGCTCTCGCCCCTGGTCTGGGCCGCGGCGACATAGTCCCGGTTGCGCAGATCCAATACCAGCCCGCGCACGATGCGCATGATCCCGGGCGCGCTGGCGAAGGTGACGGCGAGCAGGATGTTGATGTTCGATCGCCCGACCACCGTGATCAGCACCACGTAAAGAACCAGGACCGGGAAGCTCAGGATAATGTCCGAGACGCGGCTGAGGATGTCGTCGAGCCAGCCGCGCTTGTACCCCGCCAGCAGCCCAAGAAAGATACCGGCGGTGTAAGCGAGCAGCGTGGCCAACGGCGCCCAGATCAGGATCGGCCGGGCACCCCAGATGATCCGGGAAAGAATGTCCCGGCCCAAATTGTCGCCGCCAAGCAGATAGCATTCGTCGCCGGTCGTGCGCTCCATCCCTTCATCGGTGAAATAGGGACGGTCCGGTTCGGCACAGGTGCCGGGCGAGGCATTCACCAACGGGCCGATCTGCTGTTCATAAGGATAGGGCGCCAGCACCGGCGCCAGGATGGCGACCAGCACCCAGAAGATGACGATGCCGATGCCGATCGACGCCATCCAGCTTTCGCGCAGCAGGGCCAAGATCTTGAGGCCGCGAATGAGGGCGTTTGGCCGCCTCTCTTCGGCGCCGCCGGGTCCGGTTTCGAATGTCTGATCGGTCATGCTGGAGAGCCCATTCCGTCAGGTGAACCGGATACGTGGGTTGAGATAGGTGTAGCCGATATCGGCGATCGTCTGCGTGCCCACGGCCACGATGACGGCGATCATCGCGCAGGCCTGGATCAGGTCGACATCGTTGTTCAGCGCCGCCTCCAACAACAGCGCGCCGAAGCCCTTATAGGCAAAGAAGTACTCGACCACGATGACGCCCGACAACAGCCAGTTGATCTGCAAGACGATGACCGTGAACGGCGCGATCAGGGCGTTGCGCAGCGCGTGGCGCATCACCACCCGCCGATAGGGCAAACCCTTCAGAACCGCCGTTCGAATGTACGGGCTTTGCATAACCTCGGCCATGGAGGCGCGGGTCATGCGCGCGACATAGCCGAAATCGTAGATGATCAGCACCATCACGGGCAGGATCATCTCTCGCAGGCTGAAGCCGTCGGTGAAGCCGCTGGTGCCCGGCAAGAGGCCCAGCCAGAAGACGAAGATGAAGGAAAGCAGGACGGCGCTGGCGAATTCCGGCACCGAGGTGGTGATGACCGACAGAAAGGTAATCGACCGGTCGGTCCGCGACCCTTCGCGCATGCCCGCGAACACGCCAAGCGTCAGCGAGATCGGGATCATGATGCCGAAGGTAAACAGGGCCAACAGGCCGGTATTGCCCAGCCGGGGCCACAGGATATCGGCAACCCTGGTATTGAACCGAGTTGACTCGCCGAAGTCGCCGACCAGGAAGTTGCCCAGCCATTCGATGTAGCGCACATAAATCGGCCGCAAATAGCCGTTGGCTTCCAGCCAGATCTCTCGCTGGGTGTCCGTCGAATAGGCGCCCAGGACACGGACGGCGATGCTCTCGACATTTACCTCAAGCATCGCGAACAGGATGATCGAGACGGCCAGCATCGTCAGCAGCATGAAGACGAGCCGCCGGGCGAGAAAGACGATCATGCGTCAGTCACGGCGCTGGTTGGGACCTGGGGGAACATGGGTCAAGAAGACGGAGCCGGCTGCCATCGCACCTGGCGACGGCAGCCGGTTCCCGCTCAAGAACTGGACATCGACCAGACTGGGAAGTCGAACTCTCTGGCCGGCTGTAGCTGAAAGCCGTTGATGTTGCGGTTACTGGCCGTGTGGATCGCACGCCAATACGGCTGGATGATGATCGAATCGTTCTGGATGATCTGTTCCAGCTGTTCGGTGATGGCGCGCCGCGCCTCCAGGTCCAGGGTCGCGTTCGCCTGGTCCAGCAAGGCGTCGAACTCCGGGTTGGAATAGTTGGTTTCGTTCCAGGGCACGCCGGTGCGATAAGCCAAGTTGAGAACCTGGACGCCCAGCGGCCGGTGCGTCCAGGACGTGAAGCCGAACGGCCAGTCCGTCCAGCGGTCCCAATAGGTGCCGCCGGGCAGGATGTTGACATTGAGGTTGATGCCGGCGGGCCGCAGCATTTCGGCGATCACCTGACAGGTGTTCGGCTCCCAGGTCGGCTGGGCGACGCAGTTGATCTCGATGTCCAGCCCGTCGGCATAGCCGGCCTCGGCCAGCAGGCTGCGCGCCAGGTCGTAATCCTGCTGCGGTCGCGGCAGTTCGGCATATTCCGGATGGATGGGGGCGACGTGATGGTCCTCGCCCGGCGTACCGAGATTCTGGAACGCCAATTCCAGCAGCACGTCGTGATCGATACAGGCCCGGATCGCCCGGCGCACGCGCGGATCGTCGAACGGCGGCGACGTGACATGGAAGCGCGCCACGCCGGTCTGGCCGGTGACCGTCTCATAAAGCTCCAAATCTTCCATGCCGCGCACGGCCGCGACCTGATCGGCGCTGATTTCATACAGCAGATCGACCTGGCCCGAGGCCAGGGCCGCCAGATACGCCGACGGATCGTCACCATGATCGATGATATCGATGCCACCGAGCAGCACATCGCCACCCCACCAGGGTGCGTCGGTGCGCTGGGCAAGCGTCGCGCGCTCGGCAACCGAATAATCGGACATCTGGAACGGGCCGGTGCCGGGATTGTCGAGGAAGCTGCCGCCATTGTTCCAGAAATCGCGATGGACGATCAGCGCCGGGTAGTCGCCCAGCGATTCCGGCACCGCCAGGTCGGGGCTGCTGAGATTGAACCGCACCGTGTGGTCGTCGATCGCCTCGGCGCCTTCAAGCGACGAGAATCGGCTGTAGTTCGACGAGCCATGGGCCTCGTCCAGCCACTTCTCGATGTTCGCGACAACATCGTCGGCGATGAACGCATCGCCGTTCGACCAGGTCGCGTTCTGGCGCAAATGGAAGGTCCAGGCGGTCAGATCGTCATTCGCCTCCCACCGTTCAGCCAGATAGGGGCGCGTGATGTTGTCGGCGCCGATCTTCGCCAGCGGTTCGTTGACGGCCCGGTAGATATTGGATTTCTGCGACCAGTCGGCCAGCGACGGATCGGACAGCTCCATGACGTTCATCGAGATGCGCACCGTGCCGCCGGGCGTGCCCTGCTGGGCGCGGGCGGGCGCCACGAAATGCTCACCCGTAATCTTGCCTGCGATCCCGTAGGCGGCGGTCGCCGATAGGCCCAGCAAGGTGGAGGTGCGCAGGAAGTCGCGGCGCGTGGTGCGGCCCTTCTCCAACTGCTCAACCAGGTTGGGCAGCGCGACGTGAACGGATGCTAGTTCTTTCTTATCCATCAAATCATTCCCTGCTTTTACCAATCTATTGTTCATGTGTTAAAGCATTGCAGTGTATCTTGATGATTGTCTTCAAGATAACACGCAGCTCTAACGTGGTTTTTTGGATGATGTCTTAGTCCCACATCACAGTATTCTCGCGAGGCGGGAAGCACCTTAATTATTCGCCGTTGTCGGTCCATTGTCAAACGCCAATCCCCCTTTACCCTGCGACTTTGGAGCATAGTGTGACGACAAACCCTCGCATTGGTGGTCCCATGCCGGACGCGTTTGAAATCGAGCGCCGCGAAACCTGCTTTGCGGGCTTCTTCCAACTCGACCGCTTTGTCGTGAGGCATCAACGGTTCGACGGTGGCTGGACGCCTCCGCTGCGACGCGAAGTGTTCCTGAGGGGCAGGGCCGTGGCGCTGCTGCCGTACGACCCGCTGCGTGATCGCGTCGCACTGGTTGAGCAGTTTCGCATCGGCGCCGCCGCGGCCGGGCGGCCGGCATGGCTGATCGAGATTCCGGCCGGCATCATCGACCAGGGTGAAACCGACGAGGAGGTCGCGCGGCGCGAAGCGAAAGAGGAAGCCGGGCTTGAGTTGTTCGACATCGAACCGATCACCGAATTCATGCCCAGTCCCGGCGGATCGTCGGAGGTGGTGAGCGTGCTGGCGGCCCGCATCGACCGGCAGGAGGTCAGCGGCGTCTTCGGGGTCGATGACGAGGGCGAGGACATTCGCACACATTATCCGACCGCCGACGAGGCCTTCGAATGGGTCCGGTCGAACCGAATCGATACCTCGTTCAGCATCATCGCCCTGCAATGGCTGATGCTGAACAGGAACAGGCTTCGGCAAGCATGGTTGCCATAACCGCCCACCCCTTGCGAGGGCTGGGGGCGAGGCCTAGGGTCTGCGATCCTTCGCCAACCGCGTGAGATCAAGTGCCATGTCCCTGCTGTTCCGCGACGATCCCTATCTGGCCTCATGCCAGGCGACCGTGACGGCCGTCGGCGATGGCTGGGTCGAGCTGGATCAGACCGTCTTCTACCCCACCGGCGGCGGCCAGCCGGGGGATAGCGGTGCGCTGCGCTGGGACGGGGCGGAGGTTGCCGTCGCGACGGCGGTGAAGGGCGAGGCACCGGATCAGGTGCGCCACGTCCTGCCGGAAGGCGCCGCCTCGCCGCCGGTCGGCACCGCCGTGGAGGCGGCGATCGACTGGCCGCGTCGCCATCGCCACATGCGCATGCATACGGCGATGCACCTGGTGTGCAGTCTGGTGGAGGGCGACGTCACCGGCGGCCAGGTGGGCGCGGAAAAAAGCCGGCTGGACTTCAACCTGCCCACCACCTCGCTGGACAAAGAGGACCTGACGGAGCGCCTCAACGCGCTGGTCGAGGCCGACCATCCGATCGCCGCGCGCTGGATCGACGATGCCGAGCTCGAAAAGCGGCCGGAACTCGTTCGCACCATGTCGGTGAAGCCGCCCACGGGCCAAGGCAAGGTTCGCCTGGTGCTGATCGGCAGCGATGAGGCGCCGGTCGATCTGCAGCCCTGCGGCGGCACCCATGTGGCCGGAACCGGCGAGATCGGCCGTTTGCGGATCTCCAAGATCGAAAACAAGGGCCGGCAAAACCGGCGTGTGAGCATCGTGCTGGAGGACTGAGCCATGTCCCCGACCCTGCCGACGCCGCTGGTCAGCACATCGTGGCTGGCGGGCCATCTGGACGATCCTGGCCTGCGCATCCTCGACGCCACCTACATGCTGTCGTCGCTGAAACGTGACGCTGCAGCCGAGTACGAGAACGGCCACATCCCCGGCGCGATCTTCTTCGACATCGACAAGATCGCCCGGAACGATACGGACCTGCCGCACATGGTGCCCTCGCCCGACCATTTTGCCGAATTGGTCGGCGACCTCGGCATCGGCAGCGGCCATCGGATCGTGGCTTATGACACGTTCGGCCTGTTCAGCGCCGCGCGGGCCTGGTGGCTATTCCGGCTGTACGGTCATGACGCGGTGGCCGTGCTGGATGGCGGCTTGAAGAAGTGGCGCCAGGAAGGGCGCCCGATCGATCGGGGCGCCGTCGCGCCAGCGAAGGCGGATTTCACACCGCAGCTCCGACCCGGGCTGCTGCGTTCCGTCGAACAAATCCAACAGATCGTCATGGACGGGACGGAACGGGTGATGGATGCGCGCAGCCTGGGCCGCTTTGCCGGCGAGGAGCCGGAGTTGCGGCCGGGCGTCCGGCCCGGTCATATCCCGGGTGCCGGCAATCTGCCCTATGCCGACCTGATCGACCCCGACAGCGGTGAGGTGCGGCCGCCCGAGGCCATCGCCCCGCGCCTGGCCGAGGCCGGCATCGGGAACGACACGCCGATCGTCGCCAGCTGCGGCAGTGGGGTCACCGCCTGCATCCTGGCCCTGGCGGTCTATCGCGACCAGGGGCGCGACATTCCCGTCTATGACGGCTCTTGGACGGAATGGGGCGGCCGGCAGGATCTGCCGATCGAAACGGGCCCACCGTCAGCGAACAAGGCGCCATGAAGATCCGAAGTGCCGCGACGGCCGATACCGTTTCCCTGATCGCGCTTTGGCAGCGCTGCGATCTCATCCGCCATTGGAACGACCCGCGGCTGGATATCGCCCGCGCCACGGCGGCCCGCGACGCCGACATTCTGGTCGGCAGCATCGACGACAGGATTGTCGCCAGCGCCATGGTTGGCCATGACGGCCACCGCGGCTGGGCTTACTACGTCGCCGTCGATCCAGACCGCCGGGGACAGGGGCTTGGCCGCCAGATCATGGCGGCGGCGGAAGACTGGGCCTTCAATCGGGGCATGCCCAAGGTCCAGCTGATGGTCCGCGCGGACAATGATGCGGTCGCCGCCTTTTACCGGTCTGTCGGGTACGAGGACAATCCGTCCGTAGTGCTGAACAAATGGCAGGACCCGGACGCCAGGGCGTCGAAGCGGCCACGCCTGACAATCACCGTCACCTATCTGGAGATGGCGGCGACCGTCTTGCGCAAGCAGCCGCCCCATCCGGCCGAACCCCTGCCTTTCCTGCGCGTGCGCCAGCCGGACGTTGGTTTCTATCGGTTCTTGTACCGCCGTATCGGGGCGCCCTGGTGCTGGTACGAACGTACCTTGATGTCCGATACCGAGCTGGCGGCGCTGCTGGCGGAGCCGGGGCGCGAAGTCTATGTCATGTATGGCGACGGTGCGCCGGCGGGCCTGGCCGAACTGCACCGCCGGCCGGATCAAGTCGAGCTGAGCTATTTCGGGCTCGACCCGGCATGGATCGGCCGGGGCGTCGGCCGTCACCTGATGGCGGCGACCCTGGATGCCGCGTTCCTGCCCGGCACGCCGCTTGTCACCACCAACACCTGCACGCTGGACCATCCCCGCGCGCTCGCCTTCTACCAGCGATCCGGCTTCACGGCGGTGGGGCAAGCGAACGCAGAGATCGACGATCCCCGCGCCATCGGCGCCGCCCCGGCGGACGCAAGCGCCCATATGCCCCGCGCCTAGTTCTTCTTCGCCATGTCCTGGGCGGCCTGATAGATCGCCCGCATCACCGCCGCGACGTACGGATCGGCAGTCGCGACGTCGAGTTCCAGACTGTCGGGCAAGGGTTCGGGTACCGCCGTGCGCTGCGCAATCAGCCAGCGACCATCCATTTTCGCCAGCACGTCGTCGTAGCGGCCGGCGAACAGGATCTTGTAGCCACCGCGCGTCGCCACGGTCGCCACCGTCGTGGCCCGTCCGGTGGCGCGCTTCCCGTCATCGTCGATGCGGTAGATCGGCGAACTGGTCATGTGGCGCGTGCCCATTGGCGCATGCAGGGCCGCGTAGTCACGCAGGCGGTCGCGCCCTCGGATGGTTTGGCCGCTGAAGACAAATGCGCCGTCGGGGGTGAAGCAGCCCGCCCAAGCGTCCGGATCCTTGCCGTCCATCGCCTGGGTGTAGGCGGAGAGCAGGTCGAGGATCTTTTGCTTTTCGAGTAGGGTCTGAAGCTCGTCCATCGACGCCTCCCACGCGCTAGTGCCGCAACACCTGGCCGATGAACTGGCGGGTGCGTTCGGATTTGGGGTCTGAGAAGAACTGCTGAGGCGGCGCCTGTTCGATGATCCGGCCTTCATCCATGAAGATCACCCGGTTGGCCACCTGGCGCGCGAAACCCATTTCGTGGGTGACGCACAGCATGGTCATGCCCTCGGTCGCCAGTTCCGCGATCACCTCCAGAACCTCGGAGACCATTTCCGGGTCCAGCGACGAGGTCGGCTCGTCGAACAGAATGATTTTCGGGCGCATGCAGAGCGAGCGGGCAATCGCGACGCGTTGCTGCTGGCCGCCGGAAAGCTGGCCGGGATACTTGTCGGCCTGTTCTGGGATGCGGACCCGGTTCAGGAAATAGCGTGCGGTTTCCTCCGCCGCCGCCTTGGGCGTCTTGCGCACCCAGATCGGTGCCAGGGTGAGGTTTTCCATCACGGTCAGGTGCGGGAACAGGTTGAAGGCCTGAAACACCATGCCGACCTCGCGCCGGATGGCGTCGATGTCCTTCAGGTCGTCCGTCAGTTCGATGCCGTCGACCATGATGCGGCCTTCCTGATGGACCTCCAGCCGGTTGATGCAGCGGATGAGTGTCGACTTGCCGGACCCGGAGGGGCCGCAAATGACGATCCTTTCGCCACGCGTAACGTCGAGATCGATGTCCTTCAACACATGGAAAGCGCCGAACCACTTGTTGACGCCAGCCAGCCGGACGATCGGCGCCTTGTCCGCGTCCGGCTGAGCCTGATCCACATCGGCCGCCGACATGTCAGACATCGATGGCCTTCACCAAGCGCCGCACGCCATAAGCACCCATGCAATCTGGCCCATTGACCTCAATCCCCCGGCACGCCCATATGCCTGCGCCGTCTGCCACCACTACGCTATCCGCCCGCAACCCGCCTTGGAAGTCCGATGACGTCGAAGTATCAGCCAGACACCGTCTTGACCCATGCCGGCCGCGACCCGTCGGCCAATCACGGCGTGGTCAATCCACCCGTCTATCACGCCTCGACCATACTGTTCGATACCATGGACGATCTGGCCAAGGGCTATGCGGAGCGCTACGCGCACTACACCTACGGGCGGACCGGAACGCCGACATCGCACGCGTTTGAAACAGCGGTCGCGGCATTGGAGGGCGCACACGCGGCCGTGTCGGCGCCGTCCGGCCTGTCGGCCGTCGCGATCGCCCTCGACGCTTTCACCCAGGCCGGCGACCACGTGCTGGTCGTCGACGCCGCCTATGGCCCGACGCGGGATTACTGCGACAAGGTGCTGAGCCGTCACGGTGTGACGGTCGAGTACTACGATCCGCTGATCGGCGGCGATATCGACGGGCTGATCCGCGACGAAACGCGCGTGATCTTCATGGAATCGCCCGGGTCCCTGACGTTCGAGATCCAAGACGTGCCGGCGATCACCGCGGTGGCGAAGGCGCGCGGCGTGGTCACGATGATCGACAATACCTGGGCCACGCCCCTGTTCTTCAAGCCGTTCGACCATGGCGTCGACATCTCCGTCCACGCCGCGACGAAATACATGGTCGGTCATGCCGACGCGATGATGGGCGTGGTCTGCTGCGCAACCCGCGACCTGTTCATGGCCGTCAAGAGCCAGGCGCACCTGCAGGGCATTTGCGCCGGCCCCGACGACCTTTACCTGGCCCAGAGAGGCTTGAGAACCATGGCCGTCCGCCTGCGGCATCATCAGCAATCCGCGCTGGAGGTCGCGCGCTGGCTGCGGGACCGTGAGGAGGTCGCGCGGGTTCTGCACCCTGCCCTGCCCGACGATCCGGGCCATGCGCTCTGGTCACGGGACTTCACCGGGTCGAGCGGGCTGTTCTCGGTCGTGCTGAACCCTCACGACCGCAAAGCCGTGAACCGGATGGTCGATGATATGGACCTGTTCGGCATCGGCTTTAGCTGGGGCGGCTATGAAAGCCTGATCATGCCGCAAAGCCCGGAACGCAGCCGGACGGCGACCATTTGGCAGGCCGAAGGTCCCTTGCTGCGCCTGCATATCGGGCTGGAGGATGTGGAGGATCTGAAGCGGGATCTGGCCGCCGGATTTGAACGTTTGAGCAAGGAGTAGCGCGATGGAGGAACTGTTGACCGCCGTCGCCTTCGATCGCGACGGGCTGGTGCCGGCAATCGCCCAGCAGCACGATACGGGCGAGGTGCTGATGGTCGCCTGGATGAACCGAGACGCGGTCGAGGAAACCGTCCGCACGGGCCGGGTCTGCTATTGGTCCCGGTCGCGCTCGGCGCTGTGGCGCAAAGGCGAGACGTCCGGCCAGATCCAGAGGCTGGTCGAGTTCAGGATCGACTGCGACGGCGACACCCTGTTGCTGCTGGTCGACCAGACGGGCGTCGCCTGCCATACCGGCCGCCGATCCTGCTTTTATCGGGCGTGGCGCGACGGCACGCTGGAAACCATCGCCGATGTCGAGATCGCGCCGGAGGCGCTTTATGGTGATAAGGCTTAGAGGGACTGCCCTGGCACTGTGCGTCGGGATCACCTGGCTGCCCGCCCGGGCTGACGATGTGACAGTGTTCGCCGCCGCCAGCCTGACGGACGCCCTGACCGAAGTCTCGGCGGTATTCGAGGAGGAGACGGGGCACTCGGTCGACGTGGTTTTCGCCAGTTCGTCGACCCTGGCGCGCCAGATCGAAAGCGGCGCGCCGGCGGACGTGTTCATCTCCGCCAGCCCGGCCTGGATGGACTATCTCGACGATCAAGGACTGATCGATCCGCCGACCCGACGGGACCTGCTGGTCAACACCCTGGTGCTGATCGCGCCGAGCGACCAGGCTGAACCTCTGGACCTGCCCGAGCAATTGCCGGAGGCCCTCGGGCCGGACGGGCGACTGGCCATCGGCGATCCCGACCATGTGCCGGCGGGCATATTCGCGGCCGAAGCGCTGTTGAGCCTCGGCCTTTGGGACGCGCTTGCCGACCGCACCGCCCGAACCGGCTCCGTGCGCGCCGCCTTGGCCTTGGTGGAACGTGGGGAGGCCCCCTTGGGCATCGTCTACGCAACGGATGCCGAAATCACCGACCGTGTCGCCATCGTCGCGACCTTTCCCGAGGACAGCCATCAGCCGATCGTCTATCCGGTCGCCCAGGTCGCGGAGCCGGGAACCCCCGCCGGTGACCGGGTTGTTCAAACCTATCTCCGCTACCTTGCCGGCGACGACGCTGCCGAAGTCTTTCGCGATCACGGCTTTCTGACCGTCAACCGGATCCCATGAGCGATCTGCTCAGCCCTCTGGAAGCTGAGGCGCTGATCCTCAGCCTGCGGGTCGCGCTCTGGTGCGTTGTGATCAGCCTGCCGATCGGCATCGGTACGGCCTGGCTGCTGGCCCGCAAGCGCTTTCCGGGCCACCTGCTGCTCAGCGCGGTCGTCTATGCGCCCCTCGTCGTGCCGCCGGTCGTGGTCGGCTATTTGCTGCTGGTGCTGCTGGGGCGACGCGGTGTCGTCGGCGCCTGGCTTTACGAGGCCTTCGGCATCACCGTGGTCTTCACCTGGCAGGGGGCGGCGATCGCCTCGGCCATCATGGGCTTCCCGCTGATGGTGCGCGCCATTCGCCTGTCGCTGGACGCGGTCGATCGCCGGCTGGAGGATGCGGCCCGAACCCTTGGCGCCGGCCGCTGGCGCGTCTGGCTATCGATCACCTTGCCGCTGACCGCGCCCGGCATTCTGGCCGGTGCCGTCCTGGCCTTCGCCCGCAGCCTGGGTGAGTTCGGTGCCACGATCACCTTTGTCTCCAACATCCCCGGCGAGACCCGGACCTTGCCGCTGGCCCTCTATTCGGTTCTGCAACAGCCGGGCGGCGACGCGCCGGCGATGCGGCTGGCGATCCTGTCCCTCCTTCTGGCCATCGTCGCGATCGCCGCGTCGGAACTGTTGGCCCGGCGGATGCGCAAGCAGCTTGGCGTCTGACCCGCGATGCTCTCGGTCGACATCGCCGCCCGCCTGGGCGATTTTGAGTTGGAGGCACGGTTTGACGCGCCGGCAACCGGCGTGACCGCCCTGTTCGGCCGCTCCGGCGCCGGCAAGACGTCGCTGACCAATATCCTGGCCGGGTTGGAACGGCCCGTTCGGGGCCGCATTGCGCTGGGCGACCGCGTTCTGTTCGACGCCGCCAAACGGGTCAACGTTCCGCCAGACAAGCGGCAAATCGGCTACATCTTCCAGGAAGGCCGTCTGTTCCCTCACAAGACCGTCCGCGCCAACCTGACCTATGGTATGGGCCGCCTGGCGGTAGACAAGCGGGCGGCGCGGTTCGATCAGGTCGTCGATCTGCTTGGCATCGCGCCCCTGCTGGAGCGGCGGCCCAAAACCCTGTCCGGCGGCGAAAAGCAGCGGGTCGCCATCGGCCGGGCGCTGCTCAGCGGACCGGACCTGCTGTTGATGGACGAACCGCTGACGGCGCTGGATGCCGCGCGTCGGGCCGAGATCCTGCCCTATGTCGAGCATCTGCGCGACGTCGAAAGGCTGCCGATCATCTGGGTCAGCCACGATGTCGACGAGATCATCCGGCTGGCCGATCATCTGGTCCTGATCGACCGGGGACGGGTCACGGCCAACGGCCCGCTGATCGAAATCATCAATGGCCCGGACTTCCGCACCGCCACGGGCCGGCGCGAGGACGGCACCGTGATCGAAACCACGGTCGCCGCCAAGGACGCCGCCAACGCCTTGACCCATCTGCGCTTTGCGGGCGGCGAACTGCGCGTGCCCGGCGTCAACGTCACGCTTGGCCAACGCTTGCGGGTTCACATCATGGCCAAGGACGTCGCGATTGCCCTCGACCCGCCGCGCGGCATCAGCGTGTTGAACTGCCTTGCCGGTAGAGTTGTCGGCATCAGTGACCCTGACGGTGCCAATGTCGATGTGGAGATCGATGTCGGTGTCCGGCTTAGGGCCCGGATCACCCGTTATTCGGCTCGATCTCTATCTTTGCAAGAAGGTCTACCCGTCCACGCGCTTATTAAGGCAATGGCCCTGGACCGAACCGGGCGGGATATGGCACTCTCTCTTTAAGCGAGTATTGCTTGTGCAATCAATTAAGGAGAGTTGAGATGGCTGAGGCTCAGACCAACTTTGCCCAAAAGTATACCGAAGTCAGCCAATGGCAATTTCAGCGCGGGCTGGCATTGATTGAGCTCGCGGCCCCCGCAAAAGGCGAAACAGTTGTCGACATTGGCTGTGGCACCGGCGCGCTTGCGATAGAGCTGGCCCGCCGCGTCGGGCCAAACGGCCGGGTGATCGCGATCGATCCAGACGCTGAAAGACTGGCCGAGGCGCAGGCCGCCACACCGCCGGATCTCAGGC
>JBCDFV010000016.1:0-87794 GCA_039177555.1 Pseudomonadota bacterium
CAACAGACCTTCAATCCTCCGCCATTGAACGGCGCTGAGTTCGTAGCGTTTGGGCATCATAGGCCTCCAGACCAGCAAATCTGGAAGCCTATGAATCACACATCAAACCCAAACGGAATCCTGAATGTCGATTGATCCTAGCGCGGCTTGACAACCTGCCAGCCTGCCGCGACCACCGCTGCCGCCAGGGCGAGTTTGACGATGTCGCCGAGAATGACATGGGCGAAGCCGTACTGGAACGCGGCCGGCACGCCGATCAGTGTCGACAACCATGTCAGGCCGCAGGCAAAGACGATCGCCAGCGAGATCAAGAGAACGGCGCCGGTGCGAAGCACGCCGCGCCCGCCCCAGCGTTCGATCAGCCAGCCACCGACGGCCGCCGCGACCAGGAAGCCGATGAGATATCCGCCCGTCGTGCCGGCGAAATAGGCCGGTCCGGCGGCGGTATAGGCGAACACCGGTACGCCGACAAATCCCTGCGCGAGGTACACACCGACCGCACCAAAGGCCAAGCGTCCGCCGAACGTGGCGATGATCAGCATCAGCGAAAAAGTCTGCATGGTCGTCGGCACAGGATAGAACGGGACCTGCACCTTGGCGCCCACGGTCATCAGCAAACTGCCGAAGATGATCAGCGCGACCGCACGCAGCGCGTTCGCCCCGGCCGTGCCCTCGGGCCAGGCGGCCTCGACCAGTGTGCCCTGATGAACTGACATCAAACCCTCTCCCTTTGAACAAGTGGCGGTCAGACTATCGGCTGACGACGCCGAATCAAGAATCAACGAAACCGGTTAGCCTTCGGCAGCCCCTTCGCGGCCAGACGACCGGCGCCGGAACGCTTGCCGACATAGGCCATCAGATCCGCCTCCGTCAGGGTGCGGCGCCCCCAGGTAAGGCCCTGCGCAGGGTCGAAGACCCGCACATCGGCCAGGCCGCCATCCTTATAGCGCTGCAGGATAACGCCCTTGCCGCGCGTCATGTCCGGCACCTCGTCTCGATCGAACACCAGCAGTTTGCGGTTCTCGCCCAAGACAGCGATCTTGTCGCCCACTGCCGGCACGCAGGCCTTGGCCTCTACGGCACCCTTCACGTTCAACACCTGCTTGCCGGACCGCGTCTGGGCGGCGACATCCGCCTGGGGCACGATAAAGCCGCGCCCATCGCTTGAGGCGACCAGCAGCTTGACCTCCGCATCGTGGCGCACCAGGGCGACGATATCGGCATCGTTGCCCAGATCGATCATCAGACGCACCGGCTCGCCAAAGCCGCGCCCGCGCGGCAGCTTGTCGCCGGCGAGCGTGTAGAATCGGCCGTTGGTGGCGAAGACCAACAGCTTGTCGGTGGTTTCGGCGTGGAGCACGAACCGGCCGCGATCACCGTCCTTGTACTTGACCTCCGCATCGTGGTCCTGGTGGCCCTTGACCGCCCGGATCCAGCCCTTCTGCGACAGGTAGACGGTAATCGGCTCCTTCTCGACCAGGGTTTCCAACGCGATGATCGTCGCCGTCGGCGCCTCACCGACCGTGGTGCGCCGCCGCCCCAGTACGGTCTTGCGGCCGAACGCCTCGTCGACCTTGCCGATCTCGAAACGCAGCACGGTCCAGCGCCGCGCCTCGTCACCCAACAGGTCTTCCAGATCCGCCTGCTCGGCCGACAGCTCGTCATGTTCCTTGCGGATCTCGATCTCCTGTAGCTTGTGCAGGGCGCGCAGGCGCATGTTCAAGATCGCGTCGGCCTGGCTTTCGGTCAGGTCGAACCGGGCCATCAACTCCGCCTTCGGCTCGTCCTCGAACCGGATGATGCGGATGACCTCGTCCAGGTTCAGATAGGCGACCAGATAGCCGGCAAGCACGTCCAGTCGCTGGGCGATCTTGGTCAGCCGATGGCGCGTCCGCCGTTCCAGCACCTCCAGGCGGTGGTCCAGGAAGGCGCGCAAGGCCTGCTTCAGCGACATCACCTTGGGCACCTGGTCGGCGTCCAGCACGTTCAGATTCAGCGGGGCACGGGATTCCAGGTCCGTCTGCCGGAACAACAGCTCCATTAACTGCTCTGGGTCGACGTTGCGGCTGCGCGGCACCAGGATGAGGCGCACATCGTCCGTCGATTCATCGCGGACGTCTTCCAACAGCGGCAGCTTGCGGGCGTTCAGCAAGTCGGCGATCTTCTCAATCAGGCGCGCCTTGGGCACCTGGTACGGGATCTCGGTGACGACGATCTGGTACTGGCCCTGCTTCAGATCCTCCTTTTCCCAGCGCGCCCGCACCCGAAAGCTGCCGCGGCCGGTGGCATAGGCCTGGGCGATAGCCTCCTTGCTTTCGACAAGAATGCCGCCCGTCGGAAAATCCGGCCCCTTGACATGCTTCAGCAGCGAGGCATCGGTGCAGTCCGGCTTATCGATCAGATGCATCAGGGCAGCACAAAGCTCGCCCGCATTGTGCGGCGGGATCGACGTCGCCATGCCGACCGCGATGCCTTGCGCGCCGTTGGCCAACAGGTTCGGGAAGGCGGCGGGCAGAACCACCGGCTCGCTGCCCTCGCCGTCATAGGTGTCGCGGAAGTCGACCGCGTCCTCGTCGATGCCGATCAAGAGGGCGTCGGCCACATCGGTCAGCCGCGCCTCGGTGTAGCGCATGGCGGCGGCGTTGTCGCCGTCGATATTGCCGAAATTCCCCTGCCCGTCGATCAACGGATAGCGTTGGGCGAAGTCCTGAGCGAGGCGCACCAGCGCGTCGTAGACCGCCTGTTCGCCATGCGGGTGATACTTGCCGATCACGTCGCCGACCACGCGTGCGGACTTCTTCGGTGCCAGGTCCGGCGCCAGGCGCAGCTGGCGCATGGCGTACAGCAGCCGTCGGTGCACGGGCTTCAGCCCGTCGCGCACATCCGGCAGCGAACGGGAAACGATCGTCGACAGCGCATAGGCGAGATAGCGTTCGCCAAGCGCGTCCGTTAGGGCAATGGGGAGAATGGTGGCCGAGTCGCTCATGCGTCCAGGCTACCAGATGTTGCGGCATATCGGCGATACCGTTCAACATAGCGCGGCCGGGCGGGCGGCACGGGCTGGTGCGACTGGCCGAACAAGTTGCGTTCGATGAAGTGGCCCGTGAGCGCAAGGCCCACCGCAATGGATGGCGGGTCCGCCTCCCCCTGCCCGATCAGAAAGCCGGGCAGCGCCAGCAGCCGATCGGCATACGGTTCCGCCGCCGACAGGCTGACGGCACGTCCGGTGCGCGGGCTGACGTACGCCAACTGGTCGTTCGACCCGGTCGCGGCACAGCGTTCCAGGTCCAGCCCGAAGCCGAGCGCGCGCAGCAATCCGATCTCCCACTGGACATAGGCCGCATCCCAATGGGGGCCGGGCAGCAGGTCCAGCAGGCTGGCCAACCCGGCATAGATGTTCGGATAGGCCGACCGTTCCGGCACCGCCTGTTCGACCAACCCGCACGCGGAGGCGAGCGCTGCCAGTCGCAACGGATCATCGATGACCAGGGCGGCGACACTGGACGCCGGTTCCAGCGTGAAGGTCCCGAGATGCTCCGCCAGCCGCGCGCGCCAGTGGGCCGTCACGCGGGTGCCGGGCTGAAGCTGCGCGCGAATGCGCTGGCCGCGGACCAGGCCGGCATGCCGTCCGTGCTCACGGGTCATCAGCGCACAGATCGTGCCGGTCTCGCCATAGGGCCGGGCCGACAGGACGATGCCGTCATCACGCCATTCCATCGCTCGCGCGCCCGGTCAGCCGTGATAGTTCAGGCCAAGGTCGCGATAGCGCGCCGGATCTTCCGTCCAGTTGCGGCGGACCTTAACGAACAGGGACAGGTGTACCGGGCATTCCATGATCTCGGCCAGTTCCAGCCGTGCATCCGTGCCGATCGCCTTTATCGTGCGGCCACCGGCGCCCAGCACGATGCCCTTCTGCCCGTCGCGTTCGACATAGACCACCTGGGCGATGCGCACGCTGCCATCGTCGCGCTGCTGCCATGCCTCGGTTTCGACCGCGACCGAATAGGGCAGTTCCTGATGCAGCCGGTTGAACAGCTTCTCCCGCGTGATCTCGGCGGCCAACAGGCGCATCGGCATGTCCGAGACCTGGTCTTCCGGGAACAGCCACGGGCCCTCCGGCACGCGCGCGGCCAGATGCCGGACGAGGTCGTCGGTGCCGTCGCCGTTCAAGGCCGAGATCATGAAGATGTCGGTGAAAACATCGCTGGCGTTCAACGCCTCGGCCAACGAGAGAAGCTTCTCACGCCGGACCGCGTCGACCTTGTTCAGGATCAGCAGCCCCCGCCGCTCGTCCCCTTTCAGCCGATCGATGATCATCTCCGTGTCCGCGTCGATCGACCGTCGGCTGGCATCCACCAGAACGGCGACGATGTCCGCCTCGTCCGCGCCCTCCCACGCGGCGGACACCATGGACCTCTCAAGCCGGCGTTTGGCGGCGAAGATGCCGGGTGTGTCGACGAAGATCAGTTGGCTCTGGCCTTCCAACAGGATGCCCAGCACACGGGTCCGCGTCGTCTGCACCTTCGGCGACACGATGGCGACCTTCTGGCCGACAAGCCGGTTGATCAAGGTCGATTTGCCGGCGTTCGGCGCGCCGACAAGCGCGATGAAGCCGCAACGCGTGGGTGCGGTCTGGTCCTCTTCTTCAGCCATCGTCCGCTCGGGTCAGATTGGCCAGCAAGGCCTCGGCGGCGAGCTTGGCGGCCTCGCGCTTGCTGGCCCCGTCGGCGGATGCCGGCGGCCAGCCGCGCACGCTGACCGTTACGGTGAAGGACGGCGCGTGGTCCGGCCCTTTGCGTCCGGTTGTTTCGTAGGATGGCAGCGGCAGGCCGCGTGCCTGCGCCCATTCCTGTAGGGCGGTCTTTGGGTCCTGCGGCGGCTTCAGGTGCTGTTCGACCAAACCGTGCCATTGGGTGCGGATGAACCGGTCGGCAGCGTCCAGACCACCGTCGCGATAAAGCGCGCCGATCAGCGCCTCGCAGGCGTCGGCCAGAATTGCATCCTTGTTGCGACCGCCGGCCCCCGCCTCCGCCTCGGACATCAGCACGAACTGCCCCAGGCTGAGGTTCTCTGCGACCCAGGCCAACGCCTCGCGCCGCACCATGGCGACAAAGCGCTTGGCGATCTGGCCTTCATGCTCACGCGGATAGCGGTCGAGCAGCCACTGGGCGATGACCAGGGCCAGCACGCGATCGCCGAGGAATTCCAGCCGTTCGTAGCCGAACTTTGCACCGCTGCGCTCCGCCGGTTCGACGCTGGGATGGGTCATGGCCTCGCGCAGCAGCGCGCGGTCATGGAAGGAATAGCCGATCCGTTCGATCAGCGCGTCGGCGTGAAACTCGGTCGCGTCGGCGCCGTTCAACCTAGTTGACCGCGTCGAAAATGCGGCTGACCCGCAACGAGGTGGGCCAGTTCCAGACCTCAAAGAAGCTGGAATCCTCCAGGCTGAACCAGATCACCTCGGCCCGGCCGACCAGATTGTCGCCGGGCACATAGCCGACCTGGGCCGGCTGACCGTTGCGGCCGGGTACGCGGCTGTCCAGGCTGCCGTCACGGTTGTCGCCCATGAAGAAATAGTGGTCTTCCGGCACGACATAGACCGGCGTGTTGTCCAGCCCGGCGCTGTCGGACCGTTCGATGATGTTGTGCTCACGGCCGTTGGGCAGGGTCTCGATATACTGCTGGTACCGCACGCCGTTATAGACGTAATCCTCGATCCGCTCGCGTTCGACCATCTCGCCATTGATGTACAGGCGGCCCTCGATCATCTGGATTTCATCGCCCGGCAGGCCGATCAGGCGCTTGATATAGTGCTCCGACGGGTTTGTCGGCAGCCGAAATACGATCACGTCGCCGCGGTCCGGATCGCTGGCGAAAATCCGGCCCTCGAACGCCGGAATGCCGAACAGCAGCGTCTGGGCGCTGTAGCCGTAGGAAAACTTCGAGACGAACAGATAATCGCCAACCAGCAAGGTCGGCACCATCGAGCCGGTCGGAATGTTGAACGGCTCATAGAGAAAGGTGCGCACGCCCAGCGCGATCAGGACGGCGATGACGATCGTCTTGATCGTGCCGATGATGCCGCCGGATTTGCTCTTGGCGGAGGCCGAAGTGGTCATGGGCTGTGCTGCTGAATTTCAGTTGGGGGGTGTATCGGCCTTGCGGCGTCGGAAATCAAGCTTCTGTGGCGGGTTCGCTGGCGGCCGGCACCGCCGAAATGATCACGACGGCCTGGGCTTGCGGAAAATCGTCGGTGATCGTGAGGTGGATCTGGGCCGCCATGCCGTCCGGCACCATTTCGCTCAAGCGCCGTGCGGCACCGTTGGTCAAACGCATGGTCGGCTGGCCGCTGGGCAGGTTCACCACCCCCATGTCGCGCCAGAAGACACCACGCCTGAGGCCCGTGCCCAAGGCCTTGGAACAGGCCTCCTTGGCGGCAAACCGCTTGGCGTAACTGGCCGCGCGTAGGCGCCGGCGATCGGACTTGGCGCGCTCCAACTCGGTGAAGACACGGTCGGTGAAGCGCTGGCCAAACCGCTCCAGCGTGCGCTCGACCCGCCTGATGTCGATGATGTCGTTGCCGATGCCCAGGATCATGGCCGCGCCGCCCCGGTCAGCCGCTGCGCGCCCGGTCGACCCGCGAAATCTCGCGCGTCGCCCGCAGTGCGGCGATGATATTGGCCAGGTGTTTGACGTCGGCGACATCGATGTCGATCAGCATCTCGAAAAAGTCGGTGTTTCGGTTGGTGATCTTCAAGTTGGTGATGTTGCCGCCATTCTTGCCGATCACCGTGGTCAGATTGCCCAGGCTGCCGGGCTCGTTGGCGATCACGGCATGGATACGGCCGACATGGTCGTCCGCCGCCCGGTCGTCCCAACTGACATCCAGCCAGCGTTCCGGCTGGTCGTAGAAGCTTTCCAGCGTCTCGCAGTCGATCGTGTGGATGGTGACACCCTTGCCCGTGGTGACGATGCCGACGATGCGGTCGCCGGGGATGGGGTGACAGCAGCGGGCGTAATGCACCGCCATGCCCGGGATCAGGCCCTTGATCGGGATCGAGGGATCGCCGGATTTGCGCGCTTGGCCGCGGGTCAGCGGAATGACCTGGCCGCGCCGCTGCTCCTCCTGTTCCTTTTGCTGTTCGCTGCGGTGGCCGGGGAAGACCAGGTTGAAGACCTCGCGCGCCGGCGTGATGCCAGAACCGACATTGGCGTAGACGTCCTCGACAGCGTTCACTTTCAAGGTCTTAACGACGCCGGCGACGGCCTTCTCGGTGAACTCGTACCCCTCTTGCCGGAACAGCTTTTGCAGCATGGCGCGGCCAAGCTCGGCATACTGGTCGCGCTGGCGCAGGCGGATGAACCGTCGGATGCGCGCGCGGGCCTTGCCGGTGACGGCAATCCGCTCCCATTCCGGCGACGGGGTGGATGTCTTGGAGGTCAGGATTTCCACCTGGTCGCCATTCGACAGCGCCTCGCGCAAGGGCACCAACCGGCCGTTGATCTTCGCCCCGACGCAGGTGTCGCCGATCTCCGAATGGACGGCGTAGGCAAAATCGATCGGCGTTGCGCCCTGCGGCAGGTTGATCAGCGTGCCCTTGGGCGTGAAGCAGAAGACCTGGTCCTGAAACAGTTCCAGCTTCGTATGCTCCAGGAACTCGTCCGGCTTCGACGCATGTTCCATGATGTCCAGGAGTTCGCGCAGCCAGCGATACTGCGGGCCGTCGGTGATCGGCTCGCCGGACTTGTAGGACCAATGCGCCGCGACGCCCAGTTCGGCGACGCTGTGCATCTCATATGTGCGGATCTGGATCTCGATGCGCTGGCGATGCGGGCCGATGACGCCCGTGTGCAGCGACTGATAGCCGTTGGTCTTCGGCGTCGAGATATAGTCCTTGAACCGGTTCGGCAGCGACGCGTAGTGGGCGTGGATCTCGCCCAAGGCCTGATAACACTCCGCCAGCGTATCGACATTGATACGGAACGCCATGATGTCCGACAGTTGCTCGAACGCGATCGACTTGCGCTGCATCTTGCGCCAGATCGAGTATGGGCGTTTTTCGCGCCCGGACACCTCCGCCTTGATGCCGCCTTCCCGCAGCACGTCGCTCAACTCGCCGATAATGCGCGCGACCAGGTCGCCGCCTTCCTTGCGCAGGAAGGTCAGCCGCGCGTCGATGCCTTCGCGCGCCTCGGGGTGAAGCTGGTCGAAGGCCAGGTCCTCCAGCTCGTCCTGCATCTCGCCCATGCCGATGCGCTCGGCCAGCGGGGCGTAGATTTCCAGGGTTTCCCGGGCGATACGGCGCCGCTTCTCCTCATTGTCGATGGCGTTCAGCGTGCGCATGTTGTGCAGGCGGTCCGCCAGCTTGACCAACAGAACACGAAGGTCCTTGGACATCGCCAGGACCAGCTTGCGGAAGTTCTCCGCCTGCTTGGACGCCGAGTCCTGCAGTTCCAACTGCGACAGCTTGGTCACGCCCTCGACCAGTTCGGCGATCTCGTCGCCGAATTGCTGTTCGATGTCGCCGCGGGTTGCCACGGTGTCCTCAACCGTGTCGTGCAGCAAACCGGTGACGATGGAGCCGCTGTCCAGCTTCATGCCGGCCAGAATGCCGGCAACCTCAAGCGGGTGCAGAAAGTATGGGTCGCCCGAGGCACGCTGCTGGGTGCCGTGGGCCTTCATGGAGAATACATAGGCGCGGTTGATCAGATCTTCGTCGGCCGATGGATCGTACCGCTTGACCGTCTCAATCAGCTCATACTGCCGGATCATCCATTTCCCTCGCCTCGCGGCCGGAGGAAACCGGCATGCCGACGGGCGCCTTAACCTACTTTACAACGTAAGGCGCCTAAACAGATGGAAAAGATCAAATCTGTTCTTCGTTGACGTCCGGGTCGGCGTCCAGCTGGTCGCCGGCGGGCTCGTCATCGGCCGGCGGCTCGGCATCGGTCGCGATCTCGCTGGCGTCAGAGACATGGTCGGTGCCGGCGACAAGTTCGTTCTCCGCCTGAACGACCCCGGCCAGCTCTTCCTCGCCGGCCATGAATTCGATGATCTCTTCTTCCGGCTCGTCTTCCATGCTGATGAACTTCTGGTGCCCGCGGATTAAGTTTTCCTTCAGACTGTCCAGTTCGACGGTCTCGTCGGCAATCTCGCGCAGCGCAACGACCGGGTTCTTGTCGTTGTCGCGCTCGACGGTCAGCTCTTCACCGGCGGTAATGTTGCGGGCCCGCTGGCCGGCAAACATGACGAGGTCAAATCGATTAGGGACCTTCTCAACACAGTCTTCAACAGTAACGCGCGCCATGGGCGATTATGCTCCAAATGCAATCATGTGGCCGGAAGGCGCGGAATATAGGCATGCGGCCCGCCGGACGCAAGGCCGCACCGGCATAGCGGATATGAGCCTTTGAATAGGGCTGGCGCTTTCTTTCGGAACCGATTACATGGATGATCATACGAAAGATCGCTTGCGATTCCGGCGGGAATCAATGGTTGAGATAGTATATCTCGGGGCCGCTTCAACTAATTCGTTGCGCTGTGAAGACGCCGCCCTATCGAAGGCGATTTTGAATTGAACTGCTAAGTTTCCGTCGAAAAAGGCGGATTGGGAAGGTTTCTGGATGATTTTCTACAAGGAAGAACGTCTGGCGATTTTTATTGACGGCGCCAACCTCTATGCCACGGCCAGGGCCCTCAATTTCGATATCGACTATCGGCGCCTCTTGTCCATGTTCGCCAAGAAGGGGCGTTTGATCCGGGCCTTTTACTACACCACCATGTTCGAGGATCAGGAGTATTCGCCGTTACGGCCGCTGGTCGACTGGCTGGACTATAACGGCTTCACCATGGTTACCAAGCCGATCCGCGAATACACCGACAGCCAGGGCCGCCGGAAGGTGAAGGGGTCGATCGACATCGACCTGGCCATCGATGCGCTGGAGATTGCCGACAAGGTTGACCACATTCTGCTGTTCACCGGCGACGGCGACTTCAAACGGTTGGTCGAGGCGCTGCAGCGCCGCGGTGTCCGGGTAACCGTGGTCAGCACGATCAAGGCCCAGCCGCCGATGGTCTCCGACGATCTGCGCCGGCTGGCCGACAATTTCATCGAATTGCAGGATCTGGCCCCGCATATCGAGCGCGAAGGCGGTCCGAACGCCAACCGCGCGCCCGAGGATGACGAGGACGATCAGTACGAGCAGGAGTACGAACAGGCGATGGCGCATTTGCGCTCCGCCTGAGCACGCAGCCTGCGAGATCTGACGTTTCGCATGCCTGCCACCGAGGCCGTACAGCCGGGGCAGAACTGTACCTTGTGCCCACGTCTTGCGGCGTTCAGGGCAGACAACCAAACCCAGCATCCGGCCTTCTTCAACGCACCGGTGCCCAGCTTCCACGAGTCCGAACCGGCATCTGGCGGCGCCCAATTGCTGATCGTGGGTCTGGCGCCCGGGCTGCGCGGTGCCAATCGCACCGGTCGACCGTTCACGGGCGACTATGCCGGCGACCTGCTGTATGCGACGCTCGTCGAATACCGCTTCGCCGAGGGAACCTACCGGGCCGACCCCTATGACGGCCTGCGCCTGCTGAACTGCCGGATCACCAACGCCGTGCGCTGCGTACCGCCCAAGAACGCACCGACCCCGGCGGAGGTCAACACCTGCCGGCGGTTTCTCATGGGCGAGGTCGAGGCGCTACCGGACCTGAAGGCCATCGTCGCACTTGGCGGTGTTGCGCACCGGTCGGTCATCGCCGGCCATGGGCTGCGTCAGGCCGCGTTTCCGTTCGGCCACGGCGCCCTCCACCAGTTGCCCGACGGGCCGGTGCTGGCCGACAGCTATCACTGCTCGCGCTACAACACCAACACGGGCCGGCTGACCGCCGATATGTTCCGCACCGTCTTCGCAGACGTGCGCCGCCTGATTGACGCAGGCTAGGCCGCCTCGGGTGGCGTCAGGGATTGGTCCAGTAAGGCGCTGCTAAAATACAGCAGGATCTCCGCTGCCTGGTCCTCGCCACGCAGCCGCATGACGCGCTGTAGTTCCATGGCCCTTTGATGTGCACGCCTGGGCAAGGCGGGGTCGGAATCGCTCAAGGCTTGGGCGATGGCCACGCCAACGGCGGCCGCGCCCATTTTCGTCTGGTCCAGAGAGGTCGCCGAAGCGGTCATGCCTTCCTCATGTGGGTATCGGAAGAAACCAAACTGGCTGACCGGTGGATTTGCGTTTGGGAACGCCACGGCGCCGATCAGCCGCGTGATCACGACGCTAGGTCGGCACCGTTAACCGCGCGTTATTTCGGCTGCTGGTATCAGCCTTTTTCGCGCAGCAGTCTCTGCTTTTCACGCTGCCAGTCGCGCTGTTTGACCGTCTCGCGCTTGTCGTGCTGCTTCTTGCCGCGCGCCAGCCCGATGGCGACCTTGGCCAGGCCGCGCTTGTTGAAGTAGATCGCCAACGGCACCAGGGTCACGCCCCGCCGCTGAGAGGCGCCCAAAAGCTCGTTCAACTGCTTGCGTCTGACCAGCAGCTTGCGCGGCCGCCTGGGGGCGTGGTTGAACTGGTTGGCCGGCCGGTATTCCGGAATATGGGCGTTGAACAGGTAGAGCTCGCCCTCCATCGGCCCAGCATAGGATTCGTTCAGGCTCGCCCGACCGGCGCGCAGCGACTTCACCTCGCTGCCGGTCAGGATGACGCCGGCCTCCAGCGTGTCGTCGATGAAATAGTCATGACGCGCACGCCGATTGCGGGCGACTGTCTCGCCCTCCTGTCCCGATTTAGGTGCCATGGCTGCTAGTTCAGGATTCCGGCATGTTCCATCGCCGCGCGAACCGCCTTCTTGGTCTCGACAGTTATCTCCACCAAAGGCGCACGCACGGTCGGCTGGGCCTTGCCCAGCAAGCTGGCGGCATACTTCACCGGGGCCGGGCTGGCCTCCAGGAACAGGGCGCGGTGCAGCATCGCCAGCCGGTCTCGGATTCGGCCCATCTCGGCGAGGTCCCCGCGCTCCCAAGCCGTGTATTGCTCGGCGCACAGGCGTGGGGCGACGTTCGCCGTCACCGATATACAACCATGGCCGCCCTGTGCGTAGAAGGCGGTCGCCGTGATGTCCTCGCCGGAAAGCTGGCAGAATTCGGGGCCGACCTCGACCCGTGTCAGCAAGGGTCGGCCGAGGTCATTGGTCGCATCCTTCACGCCCACGATGTTTGGCAGCTTGGCCAGCCGGGCCATGGTCTCGACCGACATATCGATCACACAGCGGCCCGGAATGTTGTAGATAAGGATCGGCAAATCGGCGGCGTCGTGGATGGCCTTGAAATGCTGGTACAACCCCTCTTGCGTCGGCTTGTTGTAGTACGGCAGGACGACAAGCGCCGCGTCGGCGCCGGCGGCCTTGGCATGGCGCGCCAGCGAGATGGCCTCGGACGTCGCGTTCGACCCCGCGCCGGCGATCACCGGAACCCGTCCGTTGGCAACTTCGACGGCGAGTTCGACCACGCGCTCATGCTCCGCATGGCTCAGCGTCGGCGACTCGCCGGTCGTGCCCACCGGCACCACGCCGCTCGACCCTTCCTCGATTTGCCAATCGATGAATTCCTGAAACGCTTTCTCATCGACCCCGTCTTGCGTAAACGGGGTGATCAGGGCGGGAATCGACCCGCTGAAAAGAATGGAACCGTTCGCCATGATGCGTGCCTTGGGGCAGCCTGAAAAAAGGGCCGTGACCATAGACAAAAGGCCTAGTCTTGCCAAGCGAGCCGCGTGGCTGCTGGTGCTGTTTGGGCTGACGCTCGCGTCTCCCGCCCAGGCCCAGCAATCCCAGCTGTCGCTGGCCGATCTTGCCATCTATCGCGCAGCCTTCGAGGCCGCCGATCTGAACGCCTGGTCGACCGCCCGGACGCTGGTGCCGCAGGCGTCGGACCCGCTGTTGGCCGATGTGGTTGTGTGGCTGGATCTGCCGCGCCGAGACGGCGGCGCCAGCTTCGCCCAGGTCACCCAATTTCTCGACCAGCATCCAAACTGGCCGGGCCTCACCGATCTTCGGCTGCAAGCCGAGCGTGTGATGCCGACGAACATGACGCCAGCGGACCGGGTCGCCTGGCATCAGCGCTATCCACCGCTAACCTTCGATGCGACATTCGCCTATGCCGAGGCCTTGGCTGCCCTGGGCCGTCAGAACGAGATCGGCCTTTATCTGCGCAGCCGCTGGCCAACCATTCCCATTACGCAAGGTCAACAAGACCAGTTGTTGGCGCGCTTCGGTAGTACGCTGACGACCGACGACCATTGGCGCCGGCTGGACAATCTCATCTGGGTCGGGCGGCTGGATGAAGCGCGCCGCATGCTGCCGCTGGTCGACAGCGGTCGCCGCGCACTCGGCAACGCGCGCATTCTGTTGCAGGCCCGCCAGCCTGGGGTCGACGGCGCGATCCAAGCCGTGCCGGCCAATCTGCGGAATGATGAAGGGCTGAACTATGAGCGGACACGGTGGCGCCGCCGCGCCGGGCTGGACGCCGGGGCCATCGAACTGCTGACCAGCCAGCCGGCCCAGTCCGACCACGCCAGGCGCTGGTGGACCGAACGGCACTATCAGGCGCGCGAGGCCTTCTATCGCGGCGACTACAGCACCGCCTACGCGCTCGCCAGCGACCATCGCCAACCGGGTGGCTTCCCGCTCTTGCAAGGCGAATGGCTGTCGGGCTGGGTGGCGTTGCGCCACCTCAACGATCCGGCACGCGCGTTCGGCCATTTCCAGAACCTGTACAACGCCACCAGCACGCCGATCAGCAGCGCGCGGGGCGCCTATTGGTCGGGCCGGTCGCAAGCCGCCCTTGGTAACCAGGCCGAAGCCCAGCGTTGGTACCAGTTGGCGGCCCAGCATCCGACGGCGTTCTACGGCCAACTGGCCGCCGGCGAACTGGGACAGGCGTCGGTCGCCGCGTTGGAGCCCGCGCCCGGCGTGCCCGCCGCGGCGGCCCAAGCGTTCGAGGCGGACGAGCGGGTCCAAATCGTGCGCGCCCTGGCCCAGCTTGGCCAAGCCGAACATGCCGAGGAGTTCCTCGCGGTTTTGATCTCGGAGGCCGAGACGCCAGCCGATCATGTCCTGGTCGGCCAGTTGGCGATGGAGGCCGGCAACAATTTCCGCGCCGTGCGGGCGGGCAAGCAGGCCGTTCAGGACGGCATTCAGGTGGTCGGCTCGACCTATCCCGTCGTCGATACCTCCACCGCGCACTCGGCGGTCGATCCGGCGCTTGTCCATGCCATCATCCGAACGGAAAGCGAGTTCGACTTCGATGCCGTCAGCGGCGCGAACGCCCGTGGGCTGATGCAGCTTCTTCCGGAGACCGCGCGACGGGTCGGCAGCCAGATCGGCGTCTCGGTCGATGCCGCCCGTCTGACCACCGACCCGTCCCTGAACATCAGGCTGGGGTCGAGCTACCTCGCCGATCGGATCAATCGCTATGGTGGCTCATGGGTGCTGGCGATACCGTCCTACAACGCCGGTGCTGCACGCGTGGACCAATGGATCAGCCGCTTCGGGGACCCACGGCGGATGGAACTCTACGACGCCATCGACTGGATGGAGACCATTCCGTTCTACGAGACCCGCAACTATACGCAGCGGGTTCTGGAAACCGCGCAGGTCTACCGCCGCCTCTTGGGTGAAGGGCCGCGCCAACAAGGGCTGGAGCAGGACATACAACGGTGACCGGCGCGCCGTCGGTTGCGACGGGCTATGTCTCCGCACAGGATGGAACGTCGCTGTTCTACCGGATGTATGGAGACCGATTGGCGCCGACGTCGTCCGTCATATGCCTGCCGGGCCTGACGAGGAATTCACATGATTTTCATTATGTTGTGTCCCGACTTTCGAGCGATTTTCTAGTTATCTGCCCGGACTATCGCGGCCGCGGACGCAGCGGCTACTGCCGGTCGGCCGGTGCCTATGCCCCGCCACAATTGGTGGCAGATCTGGCCGATCTCATGACCGCGCTCTCGGTCCATCGCGCGGCCATCATCGGCACGTCGCTGGGCGGTCTGCTGGCCTTGGGCCTGGCGGTGATGCATCCGACGAGTGTGGCGGGCGTTGTGCTGAACGATGTTGGGCCCGACCTCGACGCCGATGCGGTGGCGCCTATCGGTAAGGCACTCGCTGAGGCCTCGTCGCCGGCAAACTGGGACGAGGCCGTACGGTATCTACAGGACCTGCTGCCCGACCTCGGCGTGCCGGAACCGAAGTCTCAAGGCTGGCTCGATGTCGCGAAGGGCACCTGGCGTGAGACCGGCGACGGACCGCTACGCTTCGATTTCGACGACCGGATCATCCGCCAACTGACGCCGCAAGAGGCTATACCGGATCTTTGGCCGCTGTTCCGGGCGGTTCGCCGGCTGCCGGTCGGGGTCATTCGCGGCGCCAAGTCGCCCGTATTGACCTCGGATGGTCTGGCAAGGATGCAAGAGGCGCATCCCGGCCTGATCCAGGCCACGATCGACGATGTCGGTCACGCACCACACCTAGACGAACCCGCCAGCCGAGAGGTGATCGATGCCGTCCTCAGCCACGTCAGATAGCGGCTTTTCGCTCGCCGACATCGAAGCGGCCGCACGCCGTCTAGAGGGGGTCGCGGTGCGCACGCCAGTTCTTGAGGCCCACCTGCTCAACGCGCGGGTGGGCGGGCGGCTGCTGATCAAGGCGGAGCCGCTGCAGCGGACCGGCTCGTTCAAGTTTCGCGGCGCCTATAACCGCATTAGCCAGATTCCGGACGATGAACGCCCCAATGGCGTTGTCGCTTATTCCAGCGGCAACCACGCCCAGGGCGTTGCGGCGGCGGCACAACTGTTCGGCATCCCGGCCACCATCATCATGCCGGCCGACGCGCCGGCGATCAAACGAGCCAACACCGAAGCCTATGGCGCCAAGGTGATCGCCTACAACCGATACCGCGAGGTGCGCGAGACCATCGGCGAAAGGTTGGCGGCAGAGACAGGCGCCACCTTGGTCCGGCCCTACGACGATCATGGCATCATGGCGGGCCAGGGCACGGTGGGGCTGGAAGCCACCCGGCAGATCGACGCGGCGCCCGACGCAGTCCTGTGTTGTTGCGGCGGTGGCGGCCTGATTGCGGGCGTCTCGACAGCCGTCACGGCGGCCTGGCCCGACTGTCCGGTCTATGCCGTCGAGCCGGCGGGCTTCGACGACACCGCGCGATCTCTGACGGCCGGGGCCATTGTCCCAAATGACGGTGCTGCGCGGTCGATCTGCGACGCTCTTCTGGCCGCACAGCCAGGCGACCTGACATTCGCCGTCAATCGGCAGACCTTAGCCGGCGGGCTGGTCGTCACCGATGACGAGGTGCGTCGCGCCATGGCGGTCGCCTTCGAAACCCTGAAGCTCGTCGTCGAACCCGGTGGTGCCGTGGCCTTGGCGGCGGCGCTGTTCGGCAAGATCGAAACCGCGGGCCGCACCACCCTGGTGATCGCCAGCGGCGGCAACGCCGACCCGGCGCTGTTTGCAGAGACGCTGGAGGGCCGCGTTCAAGCGTGACGCTCGTCTTGCGCTCTGGCCGGCAACGCACGCTCGTTTCGCTGGACGTTCGGACCGACCACCCCTGGATCTTCGGGATTACGGGTTCCACCTGAGCAAACGGCCACAACGCTAGGCCGCGCTGAATCGCGGTCGGGCGTGGTCGAGCAGCGTTCACCAAGCAGCGTTTTTTGCCGATCCGCTATGCGCCAAAGTCGAACCATCGGGCCTGGCGAACCGTCCCCAAGCTGGTATCGTCTTAAATTTAGAGTCGTAAGATGACGGTCTCGCTTCTAGGTCGTTGTTGGTTGCTCGTAAATTCCGAAAGGTGCCTGGAGGCGAGAGGGAAATGGTAATGGCCGATCGCTTCAAGCACCTGAATGAATACCTGGTATCTTGGGGTCGGCCGGAGAAGATCTTGCCGGCACTGGCCGACGACTACGTGCTCGACGACCCCAGCGAATCCAAACTGGTTACCCGATTGACGATCATTGTCTGGATGAACCGCTGGACCGAGACGATGAAGGCAGCCGGCGGCACGGGTCGGGTCGAATCCGCGGACAGCGTCGAGTACGACCATGACGGTATCCTGGTCCGCTGGAGCTGGTGGCACGCGATCGGCACCGAGATTGAAGGATCCTCGCTGATCAAAGTCACCGATCAGGGCGTGGCCCACCACCGCATGGCGTTCGCCCGCCCGCGCCCGGCCTGGCGCAAGACGCCGTGAGAACTGGCGGTCGGCCCGCCGTGGCCGCCGCGCGCTTTGTCATGGCGATCGCCTTCGCCACCCATTCGAAACCGTGTTGCTTCCACGCATGGCAAGGCGACGAAGCGTGATCTATGCTTCCGACCCGTCCGGTTTAATCGCTTCAATCGGAGAGTTTATTGATGCGCAGCCTTTGGATCATGGGGGTCGCCTGCCTCGCGGCGGTTTTTGCCACCGCCGCCCAAGCCCAAAACGACAGCCTGCACGACGAAATCATGCAGGCGTTCAATGCCATTTCACAAGCCTACGCCAACCGGGATACCGACACCGTTCGGTCGATGACGGCCGACGGATTCATCTGGATTGCGTCGTTCAACGGCGGCGGGCGCAGTTTGGACGACCAGTTGGCCGCCGTGTCGCAAGGCCAGTTCACCTTTTCACTGCAACCGCTTGGCGAGATGACGATCGAGTCGGTGGCCGACGACACCGCACTACAGCGGTTTCATGCCGACGTGTCGGGCGCCTTTGGGGGCGAACCGCTGCCCTCGCCGGTCGCCATCACCCTGATCTGGCTGAGGCAGGACGGCGATTGGCGCCAGCGGCTCTATCAGGAGACGCCGATTGAGGACTGACTTGCGGTATTCCGTGCCGTAATGCCATGGCACGACGAGCCGACAATGGGAAGTCCGCCCCGAAGGGCCAGCCCCAGCTTGTTGACAG
Source organism: Pseudomonadota bacterium (assembly GCA_039177555.1). Lineage (GTDB taxonomy): Bacteria > Pseudomonadota > Alphaproteobacteria > DSM-16000 > Inquilinaceae > JANQGH01. The sequence goes on from JBCDFV010000016.1 coordinate 17,952, forward strand.
ACCGGTCGCGCGCCGGCCGCTGTTCGCCCTTCTGGCGACCGTGCCTTTCGCGCCCCACGCGCTGAGCGCGGCCGCGGCCAAGGCGCAAGCAGGAGATAACGACGCCATGCCAAGCAACCTGTTGGCGGACCTGCCAGATGCCTCGGCCGAAGAAGTGTTCGAGACCTTGGCCGAGTGGCCGGGCATCCGGTTGGAGCGAATTGTCTCCAACGGCCAAGTCACGCCAGAGGGCGCGTGGTACGATCAGGACCAGGATGAGTGGGTGATCGTGCTGGCCGGCGCCGCCCGGCTGCTGATCGAAGACGAGGGCGAGATGGCCCTCGGACCCGGCGACACGGTGTTTCTGCCCGCCCACAAACGCCACCGCGTCACTTGGACGGATACGGACCAGCCAACGGTCTGGCTGGCCCTGCACGTTTGGGCGCAGGCCGAGTAGCCGGGCGAACCGGTTCTGTCAGGCACTGGCCAGCCGGGCGCCGGCCAAGCGGGGCTTGGATGCCCGCAATCGCGCGGATGTCAGCCCGCGACCGACTGGCCGCCGCTGGCCGTGTTGCTGCTCTTGCCCTTCGCTGCATCGGCCCCGGCAAGGGACGTGACCCGCGCCGTTTCGCGCGGCCTCTCGCTCCGCTGCGGTGCCCGTTCGGGGACAGCCTCGCCAATGCTGGTGTCGCGCTTGACCATGCCCTCGATATAGGCCCCGCGCACGACCTCAAGGCTGTGGTGCAGGATGTCGCCATGCACCTCCGCCGTTTCCTGCAGCGACACGTCCTTAGAGCGAATGCGGCCATTCACCTTGCCCCAGACACGCACGATATCGGCCGCCACCTCGCCGTTGACGACGGCCGACTTGCCGATGGTCAGGCTGTTGGACGAGATGTCGCCGTCGATGATGCCGTCGATCTGAACATCGCCATCGGTCCTGAGATCGCCCGAGACCCGCATATCGGCACTGATGACCGAGGGGGCCGTTTCCGGCGTGTTTCTTGGCGCGCTGACGGTATCGGATCGGCTGGCCGCCGGTGCGGCCGTGCTGGAATTGGACATCGCGTTGCTCTGCTTAGTCGTCGTCTTGGGTTGTTGCGATTTCGTAAACATGTTCGCCCGCCCTGATGAAATTCATAGGATCGTAGGGGACGCCGTCCACCAGCACCTCGTAGTGCAAATGCGACCCCGTGCTTCGGCCTGAACTGCCCATGAGCCCGATCTGGTCACTATAGCTGATCGGCTGGCCTTCCTCGACAAGGATTTCCTGAAGATGGGCATAGCGGCTGACCAGGCCGAAGCCGTGATCGATGTCGATCGTGCGGCCATAGCCGCTATACCATTCCGCCCGGACGACCGTCCCGGGACCGCTTGCCTGGATCGGGTCGCCGTAGTGCCCGTCGAAATCAACCCCCTGATGCATCGCGCTTCGGCTGTTGATGGGGTCTTGGCGCGGCCCAAATCCGCTCGATATCGGCACGTCCTGGTCGACCGGCCAGCCGATCGGCAGCTGATTGGCAACATCGCGCAACTCAACAGCACGGTCCGTCAACTCGATCGACTGGAGAGCGTCGATCCAGCCGGGCTGTCCGGCGATATGATCGTCCAGCAGCGGAACCATGGGCCCGCCGACGCCATAGAACTCAGCCCCATAGATGTCCTCGATCAGGGCCTCAATATCGAGGCCGGTGACGGCGAGCCCCTGCTCGACCGCCCAGACATGATCGTCAATGGCCAGGCGCAGTTGGGCGAAGACCTCCTCCTGATACGCCGCCAGGCCGCTGATCCTCGCCTCCAGCGCGCCCACCTGCCCCTGCAGCGCGCCGTTGGCATCACGCAGCCGGTCACCTTCCGTTAGATGATTGGCGGCGGCGACCGTCACTAGGCGCAGGGCCTCCTCGGCATCACCACGTGCCGAACGCTCAACACCTAGGTCTCGTTCCAACGCCGCGATCTGGTCCTGCATCGCGTCGGCCTGGCCGTCCAGCTGATCCCTTTCGGCGGACAGGTCGACCGCGACAGCCATCGTGTCGCGCAACAACCCTTCCAAGTCCTCCCCGATCATCCGCTGGGTGTCCAGTTCGGCCATAACGGCCAGCGTTTCCCGCTCGGCGGCGGCAAGGGCAAGGCGCGCGTCGGACAGCGCAGACGACGCGTCATCAATTCGGCCGGCGAGGTGATCATTGCGGGCCGCCGCGTCCGCCAGTCTGGCGGTCATGTCCGCAATCTGATCGTGCAGGAGGGCCGCCTCCTCGGCGGCGGCATCACGATCGACCCTCGCCACAGCCAGGTCCGCGTCGCGCAGCGCCAAGCGTTCTTCCAGTGCGGCAAGACTGGCGTTGGCCTCGATCAGGCCGGCCCGCAGCTGATCGATGTCGTCACGCAGGGTCGATCTCTCAGCAATCAGGTCTCGACGCGCGGCGTCGGTCGAGGCTGCCACCGCGCCAAGCACGGACAGCTGCTCGACCAGGGCCTCGCGATCGGCCTCCAACGCCGCGACCTGGGCAACGTAGCGGGAGTTGCGCGCCGAAATCGCGACCGCATCTTGAACTTGGCCGTTCAAGTCCACGACGAGGTTGGCATAGCCGACCTCAAGATCGTCGATCTGCCGATTGGATTGCACGGCCGTGATGACCAGCGCCGTCGTCGCCACGAGGGCCCAGATTGAGACCCCGGCCGTCAGGCCCGCCGCAAGCTTCCGTCGACGCCTCGACGGATCACCGGTACCGCGTGACGCGCCTACCGCATCACGACCTGGCAACGAAGATCGATACCACCGAACAGCCCTTCCGTGGGTCGCCATTTCTGACTCCGCCCTGTTCACGTCCCGTGCCGAGTTTTCATCTCTATTATCAAGCGAACAAAAACTCGCACGAGACTGATTTTAGATGATTCTTTCCGCCGAGAGTGGCCCGAGCGCGCCCGTCCGGAAATGTATCGAAAACCAGACAACAATTGAATTATGGCAAAACATTGTTGCCCATCGCCGTCTTTTCAACCCACCCCGAGCCGCCGGATCGCAACGCCGTTTGACAAGCGATGGGATAGCAGTGATCCCGTTCGCGATAGGCTTCGTAAGTAGCAACAAGATCGGAAACGCCGGTCGACCGGTGAGCCTCCAGCCAAAGGTCGGTTCGAGAAGTATGCGTGTTGAGGATTTTGACGGCCGAACCCCCCGCCTTGCGCCAGAAACGTTCTTTGATGGCCAGGTCAGGGCCTGGGGCCTGTTCGAGGACCGGTTCGGACGGCTGAGGCGTCAGTTCACCGTCGACATCCAAGGCGAATGGGACGGCGAGATCCTGACCCTTACCGAGGACTTCGTCTATGACGACGGCGAGCAAGAGCGTCGCGTGTGGCGGGTTACCCGGATCGACGAAAACACCTACGAGGGAACGGCCGACGATATCGTCGGCAAGGCCTCGGGCCGTTGCTTCGGCAATGCGATCAAATGGACCTACATCTTTGCCCTGAAAGTCAGCGGCCGCGAGTTGCAGGTGAAGTTCGACGACTGGATGTTCCAGCAGAACCGGGATGTCATGATCAATCGGGCACTGGTGACCAAGTGGGGGTTCGAGGTCGGGTCCGTCTCGATCTTCTTTCTGCGCAACAGCCAAAAAGCCGCGTAGTACCACTCGCCGGCTAGATCCGCCGCCGGATCATCCTTAACACCGGGCCGATCAGGGGTAGCTTTTCGTAAACCTGTCCGGCCGCGTCCCAATGGTCGATATGCTCGGTCGCCAGTCCGTTCTCGGCAAAACGAACCTCGCTCATCCCCTCGATCGACAGGCGCCTGCCCGATCGCAGCGTGTAGGCGAAAGTCCAGCGCAGATAGCAGACGCCGCCCGCCGGCGCATCGGCGCTGAAGGCGCGATCGTGCACCGTGATCTCGACGTCACGGATCATCCGATAAATGCGGCCGAAGGCGGCTGTCACTTGCGGCAGGCCGTGAAGATCCTTAAACGGATCGCGGAAATGCACGTCGGGCGCCATGAATTCCGGCAGCCGGTCGAGGGTCTCGGCCGACAGCGCCTGCCAGAACGCGACATAGCGCTCCGCCGCTTCAGCGCTCACGACGTTTCACGCGCTTATTGACGCCAGTCGCCCGCGCGACCAGCGCGAAGTACAGCCCATAGGGCATCGCCCGCAGCCGCTTCAGCATGAAGGCAAAGAAGCGCGGAAAAGCGATCTCGAAGCGCGGGCGTTTCAGGCCAGCGACCAGCGCATCGGCGGCAACGTCCAGGTCCATCAAAAACGGCATTGGAAACCGATTACGATCGGTGAGTTCGGTTTTGACAAACCCCGGATTGATGACCTGTACCTTCACGTTGTACGGGCGGCATTCCAGGAACAGCGATTCAGACAGGTTGATCAGCGCCGCCTTCGTCGCGCAGTACCCCATGGACAGGGGCAGGCCCGAATAGCCGGCAACCGAGGCCATGATCGCGATATGCCCCCTGCGGCGTTGCAACAGATGCGGCAGCAAGGGCTGAAGGCAGTTGATGACACCCAGATAGTTGACATCGATCTGCTGCTTGAAGCTGTCAGCGTCGAACTGATTGACACTGTCCATCGTGAAGGTGCCCGCGTTCAGGATGGCAAGGGCGATGCCGCCATGATCGCTTTCGATCCGGTCGACGACGGCTTGGACATCGTCCTGTGACGTCACGTCGGCCGGCATCGGCAAGATCTCGCCATCGAGGCCATCGGCCTGGCGCGCGACATCGATCAACTTGTCGCCACTGCGGGCGCTGACGAAAACGGTCCAGCCTTCGCCCGCCAACCGAAGGGCCGTTGCCTTGCCGATGCCTGAACTCGCGCCCGTGACCCAGGCGGCGCCGTCCTTCGGCGTCGGCGTTTCAGGTCTCACGGTGTGGTCTCTTCATTGTTGCCCCAGGGGACGGTCCATAGTTGGCGACAATCGCGGCGAGAATCCGACAAGGTCGGGGCGCTGTGTGCAGCCCGACAGCTTCTCCACATCAGCCTTTCGAGGCAAGCGCCGAACGACCGCCATCGACGCCTATGATCTGCCCGGTGATCCAGCCCGATTGCGGGCCCAGCAGGAAGGCGGCGAGCGCTGCGAGATCCTGCGGCTCGCCCAGGCGCTGCAGCGGATGCAGGCCGGCGATCGCCTTAGCCATCGCCTCGCTGGACAAGAGCGTATCTGCCAACTTGGTGCGCGTCAGGCTGGGGGCGATCGCGTTCACGCGCACCTTGGGCGCCAACTCAGCCGCAAGCGAGACGGTTAAGCCCTCCACTGCCCCTTTTGCCGCCGCGATGACCGCGTGGTTCGCAAAGCCGCGGCTTGCCGCCACCGACGAGAACAGCACCACCGCGCCGTGCTGTTTCGCCAGGGCCTTTTGGGCTGCTTTAACCGACAGGGCAGCGCCTACGGCGTTCAATCTGAAGCTTTCGACAAACGCGCTTTGCGATGCGGCGCGAAGGGGCATGAGATCGATTGACCCGATGCAATAGGCAAGACCTGCCAGCCCATCCCCCTCATCCGCTTGCGCCACGGCGTTTTGGATCGAGGCCGGATCCATCGCGTCGCAGGCCATCGCCTTGGCATTCAGGTCGTCGGCCAACCCGTCAACGTCGGCGACATTGCGCGCCGTAACGACAACTGGCTTGCCGTCGGCTGCCAGCAAACGCGCCAAACTCTCCCCGACGCCGCCATGGGCGCCCATGACTAGAAACGGTGCACTCATAGGAATTCCTCGCAGAAGGCTCTGACGTCCAATACGGGGCGGAGCGTCTCGCGGTTCAATCCGCAGACCTCGAGCCCGCCGATTTCTGGGACGGCAACCGCGCTTGCCGGGACCGAAACCCGGCTGTTGAGAATACGTCGCGTCGTTGCAACTTTTCTGAAGCATTTCCGTAACTATGGCGCCCTATGGTGCAGCATTTTCCACCGCCAAGCCTTCTGACCGGTCTGCCGGACCGGGCACCCCCACAATCCGAGGAAGCCATGGACTCCCACGACTCCAAAGCCACCCAGCTCACCCGCGCTCAGGCCTACGAACTGTCCGAGGACGTGCCGACCAACCGGTCGACGCGGCCGACGATCGGCGATGTGATCAACGCCCGGCTCGGCCGCCGCGACATGATGCGCGGCGCCCTTGCCGTCAGCGCCATGGCCGCGATCGGCGGCGCCGCGACGATGGCGACCAGCCGCCACGCCTACGCCCAGGCCGGCGCGTCGTTCGACTTCGAAGAGCTGACGGCCGGCGTCGACGCCGACCACCATGTCGCCTCGGGCTACACCGCAAACGTGCTGATCCGCTGGGGCGACCCGGTTGTGCCGGGCGCGCCTGACTTCGACTCCGCCGCGCAGACGGCCGACGCGCAAGAAATGCAGTTCGGCTACAACAACGACTATCTCGGTTACCTGCCCCTGCCCGCCGGTGGCAGCAGCGCCGATCACGGCCTGCTGGTCGTGAACCACGAATACACCAATGAAGAGCTGATGTTCCCGGGCCTGGGCCGTCAGGATCGCGATGCCGAGTTTGCCGGCATGACGGCGGAGCTGGTCGGTGTCGAGATGGCCGCCCACGGCCTGTCCGTGGTGGAGGTCACCCGCGACGACAGCGGCAACTGGACCTACAACCCCGCCAGCACCTACAACCGTCGCATCTCTCCGCGCTCGACGGAGATCACGCTTTCGGGCCCGGTCGCCGGCAACCCGCGCGTCCAGACCTCGGCGGACCCCAGCGGCACCACCGTCATCGGCACGATCAACAACTGCGCCGGCGGCCTGACGCCCTGGGGCACCGTGCTGACCGCGGAAGAGAACTTCCACGGCTATTTCAAGGGTGAGTTCCCCGAAGACAGTCCGGAGTTTCGCAACCATGAGCGCTATGGCGTGCCCGGCGGCTGGTATGCCTGGGGCGACTATGAGGACCGCTTCGACGTCGGCCGTGAAATCAACGAGCCGAACCGGTTCGGCTGGATGGTCGAGGTCAACCCCTACGACCCGACCTCCACGCCGATCAAGCGCACCGCGATGGGCCGCGCCAAGCACGAAGGTGCCGGCCTGGTTGTCAACGGCGACGGGCATGTCGTGGCGTACATGGGCGATGATCAGCGCTTCGACTACATCTACAAGTTCGTCTCGAACGGCACCTTTGACCCGTCGGCCGGGACTGACAATGGCGCGCTGCTGGACGACGGCACGCTCTACGTCGCGCGGTTCAACGAAGACGGCACGGTCGACTGGCTGCCCCTGGTATTCGGCCAAGGCCCGCTGACCGAGGCCAACGGCTTCACCAGCCAGGCGGACGTCCTGATCGAAACCCGCATCGCCGCAGACCTGCTTGGCGCCACGCCGATGGATCGGCCGGAAGATATCGACGTCCATCCGACCAACGGCCGCATCTACGCGATGCTGACCAACAACACCCGGCGCGATGCGAACGACCTGAACGCGGCCAACCCGCGGCCCGAGAACGCCGGCGGTCACATCATTGAAATCGTCGAGCGCGACAGCGATTACACGGCGACCCAGTCGGACTGGAGCATTCTGGTTCTGGCCGGCAACCCGGGTGCGCCGGAGGTTGGTGCCATGTGGAACGACGCCACGACCGAAAACGGCTGGTTCATCGCGCCGGACAACTGCGCCATCGATGGCCAGGGCCGCCTATGGGTGACCACCGACGGCAACAATTACGAGGCGTCGGGCCGGACGGACGGGGTCTGGTCCATGGAGACCGACGGCGACCTGCGGGGCACGGGCAAGCTGTTCTATCGCGTGCCAGTAGGCGCGGAGATGTGCGGCCCGATGTTCACGCCGGACGACACGTCACTATTCGTGGCCGTTCAACACCCGGCCGACGGCGACGACGAATGGCCCGGCTTCGGCCGGACGTCCGTCTACGAGGACCCGTCGACCCGCTGGCCGGACTTCGACGACGCCATGCCGCCGCGGCCATCGGTCGTGGTCATCACCCGCGACGGCGGCGGGCCGATCGCGTCCTGATACGCGCACCTGGCGTTCCGTCGATCAGCGGCGGGCAACGAGCGGGCGGCCTTCGGGCCGCCCGTTCCGTTTCCGGCTCGCACATTGACAGAGGCGACCTTGCGCCGCATCTTGCCGCAGCGCAGCAAAATCAACGATGTCGTAAGATGCGAAAGGCAGGCCGTCCCCCCGTGAAAGACACCCCGCCCCTTTCGATCGACGGTCTTTTGGGCCGTGTGGCCGGTCCATTTCAGCCGGCCGGCACCGTCTGTTTCGAAGCCGAGAGCGCCACCGATTGCGCCGCACTTGCCGCCTCCCTCGCCGATGATTTGCGCCGCCATGAGGAGGCCCGATCCGACGATCCGTTTAGCAATCCGGTACTGTTGCTGGCGCTGGATATCGGCCGGGCGCTGGAACGCGGCGACCTGCGCTACGCCGATCTGGAACAGCTCACCCAGTACCTGACCGCCGAGGGCTGGCTGGCCCGGGCCGAGAGGCTGCGGCGCTACGTCGGCGAAACCGACCCGGCCGCCAATGATGTCAGGCTGCGCACCGTCTTCGCCAGCCTGGCCGCCCCGCGCCATTCCGACGAGCTGGGCAACGACGCGGCCGACAAGGTTCGGTTCGAAATCTTCAAGGGCCGGGTCGAAGCCGAGATATTCGGCATCGTCATCACCGCCCACCCCACCTTCACCCAACCGACGGAACTGATGCGCGGCCTGGCGGCCCTGGTCAGCGGGCGCGGCAATGACGGCAAGGTGCTGACCAAGTCACAGGCCGACGAACTGGTCCGCCAAGCGGCCACGACCGAGCATCGGCCGGACGCGGACATGTCGCTGGCACGCGAGCATGCCTTGTCGCTGGAGGTGATCGCGAACCTGCACGAGGCGCTCTATCGGGCCTACGACCTTCTCCTGGACGTCGCAGCGGAGCTTTACCCCGATCGCTGGCTGGAGCTGGTGCCGCGTCTGGTCACCATCGCGTCCTGGGTCGGGTACGACCTCGACGGACGGTCTGACATCAGATGGACCGACACGCTGAACAAGCGCATGGTGGTTCAGCAGATGCAGTTCCAGCGCTATCTGGCACGGACCCGGGCCCTGATGGCCGACCGGGCCAGCGCTGCGGCGGGCATCCTGGAAACGCTTGAGCTGGTCGAAAGCCGCCTGGTGCTGGCGCTGACCCAGATCGGCGACGAGATCGAGGCGTTCGGCCTGCCGAGCACGGCCGCCAACGACGAGATGGAGGCGGTCCAACGCATCTCGCGCCGCATGCATGATGGCAGGGCGATGCGCCTGACAGAGGCCAGCACCCTGGTCGAACTGTTCGACCGGGCGCTGACAAGGGCCGTGGCGGCCGATGCCGGCGGCAAGAAGTCGCTGCGCGCCCTGATCCGCCAGATCGCCATCCTGCGTGCGGAGCTGGCCAACTACGGGCTTGGCGCGGCCCACACCCATGTGCGCATCAACGCCACCCAGGTGCACAACGCCATCCGCAAGGCGGTGGACCTGGTCTCCGACCCGAACGACCCCCGCTACCGACAATCCTATCTCGACCGGATCAACCGGCTGTTGGAAACGGTCGAGCCGGTGACGATCAATTTCGGTTCGCTGATGGCAGAGCGCACCTCGGTCAAGCGCCTGTTCATGGTCGTCGCCCAGATGTTGAAATACACCGGGCGGACGGCGCCGATCCGGTTCCTGATCGCCGAGACCGAAAGCCCGTTCACGGCGCTGACCGCGCTCTATTACGCCCGCCTGTTCGGCGTGGAGGATCATGTCGACATCTCGCCACTGTTCGAAACCGAACGGGCGCTGGAGGTCGGCAGCCGGTTCATCGAGCAGTTGCTGGATAACGCCCACTACCTTGCCTATGTCGAAAAGCGCGGCCGGATCTGCGTCCAGACGGGCTATTCGGATGCCGGACGGTTCATCGGCCAGACCCCGGCCAACGCATCGATCGAACGGCTGCGCCTGCGCCTGACGCGCGCGATCGCCAAGCGCCAGTCCAAAGGCAAACTATCGGATGTCCAACTGCTGATCTTCGACACCCATGGCGAGTCGATCGGCCGCGGCGCCCACCCGGAGGATTTCGAACAGCGCCTTGCCAACATCGATACGGCGGCCAGTCGCGGCTTTCTGGCGGAAAACAACGTGTCGTTCAAACAGGAGATGAGCTTCCAAGGCGGCGACGGCTATCTCTATTTCATGAACCAGCCGCTGGCCTACGCCGCGCTGACCCGCATCCTGGAACACGCGCTGAGGCACGGCGACAACTCGGTCGACGATTTGTTCTATGACGAGGCGTCGTACATTCGCGAGTTCTTCACCACGGTGAAGGAATTCCAGGTCGACCTGATGAAGGACACCAACTACGGCGTCCTGTTGATGGCGTTCGGCGTCAACCTGCTGTTCCAGTCGGGCAGCCGTGCGATCAAGCGGCAGTATGACGACCCGTCCGACATCGATCACGCCAACGCCGCGCAGTTGCGCGCCATTCCGCACAACGCCGTGCTGCAACAGCTTGGCCTGCTCGCCAACACCGTCGGTGGCCTAGGTGCCGCAACCGCCAAGGACCCCGAGCGGTTTCAGAAGCTCTACGCCGCGTCGCCGCGTCTGCGCCAATTGACGCGGCTTGTCGAATACGGGGCCGCCGTCAGCAACCCGATGATCATGAAGGCCTATATCGACAGTCTGGACCCGGTCCTCTGGATCGTGCGGGCCAGCCAGTCGGGCCGAACCCGAGCGGCCGAGGACATGCTGCGCCTGGCCCACCATTATGAGGAAAACGGCCTGCACGCGCGGCAAGTCCGCGTCTTCCGCGCCCTCTTCCAAGACTTCACGATGCTGGAACAGGCCCTGAACTCGGTCCACGCCGAGGGCGCGCCAGGCGGAACCGCATCGCTGATCAGCACCGAAGGACGCGAGCGGCTGTGCCTGTTGCACGCTATCCGCATCGCGGTGCTGCATGAGCTGTTTCGACTGGCCATGCGGCTGCCGAGCTTTTCCGACCGGCACAGCATCACGCCCAAGCAACTGGTCGACCGCCTGCTGCACCTCGACGTCGACGAGGTGGTGGACCTGTTGAGCGAGATCTTCCCGCGCGCCGCCGGGCCAGCCGGCGATGAGGATTTCGGCGAGCCGGCGACCTATGTGTCCGACGAGACGCAAAGCTATCGGTTCGAGAACGAGATGATCTTCGATCCGATGCGCGGGCTCTACCGTCTGGCAAGGCGCCTGTCGACGGCGATTTGCCATCGGGTCGGCTTCCTGGGCTAGGTGGCGGCGCGCCCGAGCAACAAAGTTCTGCCCATCGCCGATTGATCGCTTAGTCTGAGACCTAAGTGCGCGGATCACGCGCCAGGGCGAGGGAGATCAATGGCCGGTCCGGGTTCGACAGGCGAGCGTGCGGGCGACCGCATTCTGCTGGGCATCGGCTTCATGGTCGGGGCCAATCTGATCTTCGGCCTGATCAATGTGATGGCCAAGTGGCTGGGCGAGACCTATCCGGTCGTCGAGATCGTCTTTTTCCGCAACCTGTTCGCCCTGCCGACCATCGTCTGGCTGCTGATGCGCCAGGACGGCTTTCGGCCGCTGCGCCACGCCCATTGGGGATCGCACGCTCTAAGGGGTGTGCTCGGCTTCGGCCATATCACGCTGTTGTTCCTGTCGTTCACCTTGATGCCGCTGGCCGACGCCACGGCGATCAGCTTCGCGGCGCCGTTGATCCTCACGGCCCTGTCGGTCCCATTGCTATCGGAAAAGGTCGGCGTCTGGCGCTGGAGTGCCGTGATCGCCGGTTTCGTCGGCGTCTTGATCACGGCGAGCCCGAGCGGCGATTTCGGCTATGCCGGCGCCTTGGCCGGGCTGGGCAGCGCGACCTGCTTTGCGCTCGCCATGATTACCGTGCGTCGGATGAGCGCCACGGAATCGAGCGCGGCCATTGCCTTTACCTACACCGCGATCATGACGCTGCTGGCGGGGTTGGCCATGATTCCGGTCTGGGTGGTCCCAGCCTGGTCTCATCTCGGGGTTTTATTGATTGCCGGGCTGGTCGGCGGGATCGGTCAGTACTTTATCGCCCAGGCCTACGCACTGGCACCGGCCTCCGCGACGGCGCCGTTCACCTACACGACCCTGATCTGGGCGCTGCTGTTCGGCTTCCTGATCTGGTCCGAGGAACCGACGCTGCACCTCGCCGTCGGCTGCACCATCGTCATCGCCAGCGGGCTGGTCATCCTTTGGCGCGAGCACCGTCTGCGCAGTCTAGCCACCGTTCGGCCGAAGGCCGCCACACGGCCGGACACCGGCAAGGGCGACGGCTGACCGGGATCAACAGGGTCGGTCAGCGGGCCAAGACCATCCGCCCGCCTTACAAGGATGTCGTCAGCCGTAAAGGATCTGCTGCAACTGCTGGATACGGGCCTGGTCGGACGGATGGGTCGACAGGAACTCCGGCGGGCCGCCCCGCCCCGCGTCCACCATGCGATCCTGCCAAAACTCCAACGCCTCGACGGGCTGATAGCCGGCCTGGGCCATGTAACGAACGCCGATGCGGTCGGCCTCCAACTCCTGCTGGCGAGAAAAGGGCAGGATGACACCATACGTCGCGCCCATGCCGAGCAATCCGGCGAGTTCGTTGGCCTGCTGCGGCGTGCCGCCAAGGGCCGAGCCGAGAAGTGCGGCGCCCAAACGGGACATTTGCTGTGTGCCGATGCGCTGGGCGGCATGGTCAGCCGTCACGTGACCCAACTCATGGCCGATTACGGCGGCCAACTGGTCGTCGTTCTCCACCGCCTCCATCATGCCGCGATAGATGCCGATCTTGCCGTTCGGCAAGGCGAAGGCGTTCACCGCCCCGTCGTCGAACAGCACGACCTGCCACGGCAAGCCGGGCTCGCCGGTTAACGGGATCAGTCGGCCGGCGATGCGTTGCGCGCTTTGGTTGGCCGAATTGCTGCGCCAAACCGGCCGCTCGCTCAAGATGCGCTGCCAGCTCGCATCGGCCGCCTGCATCAGTTCCGATTCCGGTGGCGCAAAGGCCGCGCCGATGCCGCCGACACTGCCGGGCACGCAACCGGCCAGCGCAATTGCCGACGTCCCGGCACCCAGGCCCTTCAAAAAGGACCGGCGCGATGGATACGCCATCGGCTTGCCGCTTGGGTTTCCCCCTGAATGGCAACTACATGCCATACTTCCACTCCCTATCGGACACTCGGCGATCGTTAGATCGCAATCTCGTCATTTCTGCGGCCTCATTGCCCTAGGCGCCGCGCCTTCGGTTCTCTACAACGGCCGAAATACCATCTCGGTACGCTATAAAGTAGACACCTATGGATCACGATCCAGCCAGCCCCCCCGCCCCGCCCCGCGAAATTCATCTCGCCGACTACCGGCAGCCGGACTTCCTTTTCGACGAGATCGATCTGATCTTCGATCTGCGCGAGGACGGTGCAACCGTCACGGCCCGTAGCACGTTTCGGCGCAATCCTGACGCTGACGGCAAACTGGAAACGCTGAAGCTTGACGGCGGCGGCCAGAAGCTTGTTTCCATCGCGCTGGATGGCGAGCCTTTGGGCGAAAACCGCTACCGCGTCGAGGATGAAGGGTTGATCCTGATCGACCCGCCCGACGTCGGCGTCCTCGACATCGTCACGGAGACCGAGCCGCACAAGAATAAGAGCCTTGAGGGGCTGTACAAGTCGGGCGGCAATTTCTGCACCCAATGCGAGGCCGAAGGCTTTCGCAACATCACCTTCTTCCCCGACCGGCCGGATGTGCTGGCGGTCTACACGGTGACGCTGGTCGCCGATCAGACGCGCTACCCAGTCCTGTTGAGCAACGGCAACCTGGTGGATCAGGGCGCCTCAGCGAACGGCCGCCATTGGGCGAAGTGGCACGACCCCTTCCCCAAGCCAGCCTATCTGTTCGCGCTTGTGGCCGGCGATCTGGTCTCGCTGGATGACAGCTTCACGACCAAGTCCGGCCGCGACGTCGCCTTGAAGATCTACACAAGGCCCGAGGATCTGGACAAGTGCGACTACGCCATGTCGGCGCTGAAGGCCTCGATGCGCTGGGACGAGGACGTCTTCGGGCTGGAATACGATCTGGACCAATTCAACATCGTCGCCGTCGGCGATTTCAACGCCGGCGCGATGGAAAACAAGGGCCTGAACATCTTCAACACCGCCCTGTTGCTGGCCCATCCCGACACGGCGACCGACGCGGATTATCGACGGATCGAGAGCGTCGTCGCCCACGAGTACTTCCATAACTGGACCGGCAACCGGATCACCTGCCGGGACTGGTTCCAACTGACCTTGAAAGAGGGCCTCACGGTCTTCCGCGACCAGCTCTTCTCCGCCGACCAGGGCGATCCTGCGATCGAGCGCATTGACCAGGTGCGCCGGCTGCGCGCGATGCAGTTCCCCGAGGATGCCGGGCCGCTGGCCCACCCGATCCAGCCGGAAAGCTATATCGAGGTGAACAACTTCTACACCGCCACGGTCTATGAGAAGGGGGCGGAGGTCATTCGCATGATCCACACCCTGATCGGCGCCGAGGCGTTTCGCCGGGGCATGAACGTGTATGTCGAGCGGCATGACGGCCAGGCGGTGCGGTGCGAGGACTTCGTCGCCGCGATGGAGGCGGCCTCCGGGCGCGATCTTGGCGCCTTCCGCCGCTGGTATTCCCAGGCCGGCACGCCGGTGGTTTCGGTCGAGCAGTCGTACGATGAAGAGTCCAAGACGCTGTCGCTGGTCCTGCGCCAATCGACACCACCGACGCCAGGCCAGAAGGCCAAACAGCGGGTCGTAATCCCGGTAGCAATGGGACTGATCGCCGGAGACGGAAGCGACCAGACGCGCATCCTGGAACTGGATCGCGACGAGATCACCGTACGGTTCGAGGATCTGCCCGCAGAGCCTGTGGTTTCGCTGCTGCGCGGCTTTTCCGCACCGGTGCAGTTGAAGCGGCAGGACGCCGCGACGGCCCTGCCGCTGCTGTTTGCCCGCGACCCCGATCCCTTCGCCCGCTGGGATGCGGGCCAGCAATGGGCGACGACCTGCCTGCTGGACATCGTCTCGGCCCTGCAGTCGGACCAGACACCGACAACGAACCCGGCATTGGTCGAGGCGTTTGGCACCAACTTCGCCGACCAAAGCTTGAGCCCGGCGTTCAAGGCCGAACTGCTGACCTTGCCCAGTGAGGACTTCCTGGCCGACCAGATGCTGGTTGTTGATGTCGAGGCTATCTATCGGGCGCGCCAGATCGCGCTGGCGGCCATCGGGTCGGCGTTAGCTGATCCGCTGCGCACCGCCTATGACGCGCTGGAGGATCACGGACCCTACGAACCGACGGCGGCGGCGATCGGCAGGCGCGCCTTGCGCACGCTCTCGCTGGCCCTGATCACAGCCTCTGACCAATCAGCGGGCATTGATCTGGCCACCAAGCAGTTTCAAAGCGCGAACAACATGACCGATACGCTGTCGGCCCTAACGATCTTGCGCGATCGCGACCATCCGGCGCGCGAGGAGGCGCTGGAAACCTTCTACGATCACTGGCAGCACGAGCCGCTGGTGGTGGACAAATGGTTCGCGCTGCAGGCCACCTCCCGCCTGCCGGGCACCGTTGGGCGCGTCCGCGCCTTGCTGGATCACCCTGCCTTCTCGATCGAGGTGCCGAACCGGGCGCGGGCGTTGATCGGCGCGTTTGCCTTCGCCAATCCTCGGCACTTCCACGCCGCGAACGGCGGTGGCTACGACTTCCTGGCCGACCAGGTTCTCCGGCTGGACAGCTTCAACCCGCACGTCGCGGCACGCATGCTGACACCGCTTGGCCGGTGGCGCCGCCAGGACACGTCGCGTCAAGCCTTGATGAAGCAGGCGCTGGAACGGATCGTGGCCAAGCCCGGCTTGTCGAAAGCCGTGTACGAGATCGCGTCGAAGAGCCTGAGTTAACCAGAGGTCAGAGCGCGGTCGTGTCGAACAGCAACAGCGCGTTCTGCGCCTCCTGATCGCCGCCGGCGGCAGCACGCTGCAGCCAGGCCTGCAAGGCATCGAGATCGGCGGCCGCCTCCGCAGTCCCTAGCGCCAGGGCCGCGCGATAGCGATCGATCGCCAGTTCGGCATTTGGTCGCGTGAAGGCCGTCGGGGCTGTCTCGAAATGAACCGGGTCCGCCATGCGGCCGATCGCGCGTGCGGCGGCCCCGCTGCCTTGCAAGGCGGCATAGTCGAACAGCGCCAGGGCCGTTGCGGGGTCGCCTTCGGTCTGAAAGCTGAGCGCCAAGTCAAGCAGCCGGGCGGGGGCGGCGTCTTCCTCAATCGCCGTACGGGTCTCGCCGACCGGCCCGGTGATTGCCACCGCCAGCGCATCAAGGGCGCGCTGGCGCATGGCGGCCATGGTGTCGACCTCTTCCTCGCGCGGCAGAGCCTGGATCGACGGACCATCCCGCCCGGCGACCGCCTGCTCGTCGGACGAACCGGCGAACATGCGGACCGGGTCCCAGCCGTTGAAGACCATGGCATAACCCACGGCACCGAGGACAACCAGGATGACCAGATTGACCCCGACGATGCGCCACGGCAACGGAACGCGCCGGTACCGGGCCGATCGGGGGCCGTCTCGTCTTGGCCGGTCGCTGCTGGCAGGTGCCCCCCTGTCGACCGCGTTCGCCTCCGCCTGCTGCGTTTGATCTGACCACGCCCACGGCAAAGTGGCCTCAACCGAGCCGGTGGCTGGTGTCGGCTCGGCCCGAGGGGCCTGTCGTGCCGGGGCTTGCGGCCGCCCAGATGCACGAGCGGGCCGTGGGCGCGTCGGTTTGGTGGCAGAGAGGGGGCCAGGACCGTCCGGACGGCCCAAACGCGGTTCCTGACGCCCGCCATCCTTCGTGGCGGTCGGGCCGACACGCGCGCCGGAACGGGCTGGGCGCCGATGGTCGGACGGGGCCGCCAAAGGGCCGGGTGCCGGCACATCGAGCGGTTGGTCGCCGGTTGCCTGCGGCTCCGCACCCTGTCCCGGCCATGTGAGCCTGCCGTCGAAGCCCAGGCCGTCGATGCTGAGCCGGACAGCAGAACCAGCCGCTACATGGCCGGTGATTTCAGGCCCGATCAAGAGATCCAGCACGTTGCCGCGATGCACGACGCCGCTCAGCGCCAGCGAGATTGGCGCGTCCTGCCAGCCGGTGGTGCCCAGATAGCCGGCTTCCGGCGCCTCGCGCTCAAGCGTGATCACGACCGGGATTTCCGGCTTTTGCGCGACGCCCGCCACGCGGATGATGGCATAGCCGTCGTCGGGCGCGTTGCGGTCTTCGACAACGCTGGCCTGTAAGGTCGATGTCATGGATGGGCGGCTCCGGAAATCTGCCAACGTGCCCCGATTGAGAGGTTGCCATTCAGGCATGCCGATTGCTATCGGGACAGCATGGCGTTGCCAAGGCAAGAATACGAACGAAGTCTATCATCTCCTTCCACCAAATCAGGTGCCGGGGGACGGTCTGGCGAGAGGCCCTGGAATAAGGACACGATCAGCGTGCGCATAGCTTTGTTTTCTCTTTCCGTGTTTGCTGTCGCTGCCTGCACCACGGCGCCGGCCCCGGTTCAGACCAGCGGGCAGACGGTCGACCCACTGATCATTGCCGCCCTTGACGGCGCCGACGGCGATGGGTCCGCGGAGATCGGCCTGACGGAGGACCTGGTTATCGCCGAGGGCTTCACGCTGCTGGACCCTGAGGGCATTTACACGTCGCTGGCCGGCAACACCCTGATTTCCCAATGGCGCAGCGGCCGCATCATCGAGCGCCAGCATCACCGCCCCTCGGGTTTGCGCCTGGACGATGTCGACTTCAGCACGCTGGGCTTTACCAACGGCGTCACGTCGCTGTGGTATGTCGACGAGAATGGCGAGTATTGCGAAGCAAACGTCAGCCGGCGCAATTGTGGCCGGCTCTATGCGATGGACCGTCAGTTTGTCTGGTTCAACCGGGCCGAGCCGGAGGGGCCGTACGGCGTGCGCTTCTGGCTCGCGCCCGGCGCCCAACCGATCCCCGGGCACGGCCCGGCGGGCCCAGAGCAGCCGGCGCCGACCATCACGGTCGACTGGCAAGGGGTGGGCATGTCCACAGGTGCCGCGAACATCTACACCATGATGATACGCGGCAATCCGATGGAGGTATCGGCATCCTTCGAACTGCCCCACCCGTTCGACGAGACACTGACCTGCGCGGCGATCCGACATCCCGAACGCGAGGGCGAGGTTCGCTGCCCGGACGGCCTTTCGGCGATCGGCCCGTTCGGCAGCGGTGACCCGACGGACGACGAAGCGTTGGTCCTGACGGATCCGACCGGCAATCAGGTTGTGCTGGACTTGATCAGCCCGCCAGCCGCGGGCAACGAACGCGCGATTACCGAATTACTGGAGGCGACACTCTAGGGCCAGCGCCGCACCGTCAGGCTACCAGGTTCGAACCGGGCCGGTATCGACATGGACGAAGCCTGAACGCGGGTAGTAGCCGACGCCACCAATACCAAGCGCTTCAGCCGTCTGGCGCAGGGCGCCCAATGTCCGATGCGGCAGTCGGATGTCCGCCGCCTGCCCCGTGACATGGTAGGAGTTGCGAGCGACACCGCCGCGCTGGTTTGCCAGGACCTCATTGGTCGTCGGTGATCTGTAGCCGCAAATCACCTCGATCGGTTCCTGTGATCCCAGCCGTTCTTGGACCAGCGCCATGACATCCAGCAATCGGGGATCCATCGACCGCACTTCGTCGGTGCGCCAGTCCCGCAACAGGATGTCCAGGCGATGCAATGCATCCGGGTCGTACCAACCATCGACCCAGTAGTTAACCTGTGCGGTTTCCCGACTGTGCGTTTCGTGGAGGAAGAGGGATCGTCTGTTAGAGGTGGCAAAAGCACTTTGTGGAACAAGAACGGCACCCGCCAACATGGCCGCGCCAGCGGTCAGAAAGCCTCTGCGATCGATCACCCGAAAGTCCCCTGGGGTTGGTATTTGCCTGCCGCGCCGCCCCGGCCGAGCACCGGTGCGTCTGATTCGTGAGTGGTCGCAGTTTTTCGGACCAGGCAGCCAAAATCAACCGCAGAATTGTCGGAAAATTATCACCTATGCCACAATCTCGACATTTTCTAATGAGCCTGCAAACGAACCGCCCAATGCAAAACTTCTGGGTGGCTGCAAGGGGCTAAGGAGTGGGAGTAATCACCCCATTTCTGGCAGTCAGCCGGCCAGCGCCAGTTCGATCGGTCCCGGCCGTTGATCGCGCAGGGCGTTGGTGACCATGCGATCAATGCCGTAGACATCTTCGCGATAGACCGGCTGGCCGGCGTCGTTCAACCAGGCCGTATGGTAGACCAGATGCAGCGGCATCGGCGCCGGCATGTTCACCCGGGCCGTACGGCCTGTCGCCAGAATGGATTCGCGCCGCGCCGCCGACCAATCGTCCAGATCGTTCAGCAGATAGTCGGCCAACCACATCGGGTCCTGCACCCGAACGCAGCCCGAAGAGAAGCTGCGGTGCGTGCGCCCAAACAGCGATCTCGTCGGGGTATCATGCAGATAGACGCTGAAGTTATTGGCCATCATGAACTTCACACGGCCCAGCGAATTACCGGGCCCCGGCGCCTGGCGCAGCATGTAGTGCCGTATGCCTGAGCCGACGCGTTCCCAATCGACATGTTCCGACAGGATCTCTTGCGCGCCGTTGTGCCAGCCGCTGTAGACCCGGATGTTCTGAGATCTCAGATAGCTCGGATCGTCGATCAGCCGCGGCAGAAAATCGTTGTAGGCGATGCTGGTCGGCACGGTCCAGGTCGGGTTGAACTCCAGATAGGTCAGTGCGCTGCTGAACAGCGGCGTCTGGCGATCGCGCCGGCCGATGATCACGTCCATCGAGCGGACGGGAACACCCTGATCGACGATCTGCAGGCGATAATCCGGCAGGTTCACCATGATGTAGCCGTCGCCCAAATCGTTCGGCAGCCAGCGCCAGCGCTCCATGGTCGCAACGATCTGGTCGACCCGCTGGCCAGCGGTCACGTTCAGCGCCGCAAGCGTCCGTGGGCCGACAACACCATCGACGTCCAGCCCGTTGGCCGCTTGGAAGCGCTCCACGGCCAAGACCAGGTCGTCGTCAAACAGTGTCTCGTCCACAGGCGCGTTGTCAGTCTCGACATGCACCGCCGGTACAGGCGTCGTCACCGTTTCGGTGCCGCCAGCCGTTGATGCCGGGGTCAACAGAGGATCGGGGGCAGTCTCGGCCGCTGCGGCAACTGCGGCCGCACCTTCGACATACTCGCCGGTCGCATGAAGACGCGCCCGGATCGCCGGCACGACGGGGCTGCGCTCACCCGGCCGCAATGTCGGCATGTCTGGAACCGCTGGCCAACCGCCGGCATCGGCGGTCTCGCGCGCCAGGACCAACGCCTCGCGCAAGCCGCGATACTCCGGATGGTTCGGCGCCAAGGACAACAAATGGTCACCAGCGTCCGGTGCCGTGGCGACATCCGCCATCACGGCGGGGAAGTCGATCGACGGCCGGTCGAAATCGAAATCGCGAGACAGCGACGATGGCGTCAGGCGCCCGCGATCGATATCGGACGCGTAGCGTGCGACCGCGTGGGTCAGCAGCATGTCGAAGGCGGCCTGGGCCGCTACCGCCTGGTCCGGCCGCAGGCCAGCCAACTCATCGACAAAATAGTGGTGCGGCTCCAGCCCTTCGAGATGGGCAGCCTGGAAAAGGCCGATCAGATCATCGATCCGCGCCTCGGCATCCGGCTGGTGCAGCCAGACAGGCTGGTAGTCCCGCGCCTGATAGACATCCTGCAACGTCGTGCCGCCGACCGACACCTCACCGATGACCAGTTGGCCCGGCATGTCCAAGGCGTCTTGAATCGCGATAACCACGGGATCGGCGGAGATTTCGGGCGTGGCCACCTGGCCGTCGCTGAGCGCAACGATGGTGTTGCCGCTGGTCGCTGCGCCGGACGTGTCACTGGCAGCCGGTTCGGCCTGCGCGACCGCCACGCCGCCGACAAGAAGCGCCAAGACAGAGACCGAGATACCGCTAAGCTTGCTCACTTTGATCATGACGCCACTCCTCAGCCGCCCCCCGGCTGCCCTTCGCCCATGGTCCTGCACACGCACGCCAGGTGACTCATGTGCCACGGTGACACCCCTGTGGCAAGGGCGCCAGCGTCAAAATTATGTTAACGAGTTCAAAGGGTAACGATGTTGCCAAAATGCAACACGGCCGGCTGGGGCGCTTTACCCAGCCGGCCGTGTCGACGCTGCTTGGTCTGGCTCAACCGGTCATAGAACCTCGACGGTGGCCGCCAGAGGCCCCTTTTGGCCCATGCGAATGCCGACCCGAACCCGCTGTTCAGGCTCAAGATGGCCGATGCCCAGCTGGGTCAACACGCGGCCGGACACGAAGATGTCTCGCCCGCCATCGTCGGGTTGGATGAAGCCGAAGCCCTTTTCATTGTTGAAGAACTTGACGGTGCCCTCGACCGTCTGACTGACAGGTTCCTCATGGACGGCCGGCCGGGCGAACGACCGCGCATCTCCGCCGGCCCCCGGCGGTGCCGCGGCAATGGACGATATCTCGGTGACTTGAAGACCGCGCCGCCCTTGGGCGACATCGCACACGAGCGTGGCACCGGGATCAGGCGCGGCATGGCCGCCGCGTTCCAGCACCGAAGCGTGAAGAAAGGCGTCCGGCGAGCCATCGTTCAACTGAACGAAGCCGAAGCCCTTGGTTGGATTGTACCACTTGACCACGGCTTCCAACCCATGACGGGTGTCTTCAGCCGAAACGTACTCTGACATTGGTGATTGATCCACTCATCCTATGGTTACGACGGACGGTGCCAACGCGGAAAGGCCGCTCGCCGATCAGGAGCTGCCTAGAGCGCCTCGCGATGCTCCAGAAGACATGTTGAGAATGCCGAACCTAGCCCAACTCCAGTGCGCCAGGGAGATGGTCCCCCTACCCCAGTCCGAACCGCGATCCCCGCGGGTGGACTAGTATGGCCGCATTGGGGGGCGCATGTACAGCGATATAGTCATTCGCCGTCCGCGTCAGAGTCTCAACCAGGAGACGAGCGACGCAGGGCATCCAGCAACGAAGACGATATGAAGCCATCGGCCGGCACGCCGATCTGCTGCTGAAAAGCGCGTATGGCACGCCGCGTCTGGCTTCCCGGGATGCCGTCGACGGGCCCGGCGTCGAAGCCCAGCGCATTCAAGCGCTGCTGGATCTCGCTGATTTCCTCGAACCGCAACGCACGCTCGCCTGCCGGAGCGGTGCGCGACAGCCCCGGCCGGCCGGCCAGCCGGTCGGCCAGATGACCGATCGTGAGGGCGTAAAATACCGCCCGGTTGTAACTCATGATCGTATCGAAATTGTCATAGACCATGAAGGCGGGACCTTGGTGACCCGCCGGCAGAACGATCGACGCGGAGATGTTCGCCAGGGGCAGATCGGATCCGCCGACGCGGCGCACGCCAAGCTGTTGCCACTGGGCCAACGACAGCTCGGTATCCATGCCGGTCAGGTTCCAGTCGAAGTTCGAGGGCAACACAACCTCCCGCCCCCACAGCGCATCGCGCTGCCAGCCGTTTCGGGCGAGGTAATTGGCAATGGAGGCAAAGACGTCCGGTTCGCTGTCCCAAAGATTGGGAAAGCCGTCATTGTCGTAGTCGACCGCGAAGGCGAGGAAAGCCGACGGCATGAATTGCGGCTGCCCCATGGCGCCCGCCCAGGAGCCGACCATGCGGCTGGACGGCACCCCGTTGGCAACCATGCGCAGCGCGTCGATCAGCTGGGCGCGGAAGCCGCCCGTTGCGCGGCGGTCATACGCCCTGGTCGCGATCGACTGAATGACCGGAAAGCTGCCTTGAATGTCGCCGAAATTGCTCTCCACGGCCCAGAACGCGACGATGTAGTGCCTTGGCACGCCATAGCGCTGTTCGATCTGTCCCAGCACACCGGCATATTGCTGAAGCGCGGCGCGACCACGCGCGACGCGGTCGTCGGTGACGGCGCGAGTGATGTAGTTCCAGAACGTGCTGACGAATTCGGGCTGGCGCTGGTCGCGCTCGACGATTTCGGGATCGTAGCGAACCTGGGCCAGAACCGGATCGATCGCCGCTGCGGAAATGCCTTGGGCGATGGCTTCCAGGCGCACCCCCGCCAGCCATTGGTTGAAGGACTGGGTGTTGCCCTGTGCCGCCGCCGGCGCGGCGACCAGCAGGAAGGAGGCGATGAAACCCACGAGGGCGAGAGCTCTGATGCGCATCTTGCTTCCGTTCGACGACGATTCGGCGGCCATTAGAATACCCTCTGCGGCCTCCCGAGAGGCACTTGTTTGCCGAATCGTACCCTTGTTGCGGTCACATTGTCTTGACGGCCGAATGGGATATCTGTGTGGCCAAGGCCAAAAGACGATATAGATCGGCCACCTATGCAGTCACCTATTCCAAATACAGCGCAGGCCTTCTGGCTGGCGGAACCCGGTCGCGGCGAAATCCGTGACGAAGATCTGCCTGCGCTCGGCTCAGACGACGTTCTGATCAAGACCCGCTTCAGCGCCATCAGCCGGGGGACGGAGGCCCTCGTCTTCAACGGCCTAGTGCCGCCCAGCCAATACCAGGCGATGCGCGCGCCGTTTCAGGCCGGCGATTTCCCGGCCCCGGTCAAGTATGGCTATATTTCCGTCGGCACCGTGGTGGATGGGCCGAAGGCGCGGACAGGAGACACCGTCTTTTGCCTGCATCCGCACCAGGATTTTTATGCGGTTCCGGAGAGGGCCGCCATTCTCCTCCCCGGCACCGTTCCCGCCCGGCGTGCCGTGCTTGCGGCGAATATGGAAACGGCGGTCAACGGCCTTTGGGACGCCGGTGCCGGCATCGGCGATCGAATCTCGGTGGTCGGCGCCGGCCTCGTCGGCAGTCTGGTTGCCGCACTAGCCTCACGCATACCCGGCGCCGACGTCACTTTGATCGATACCGATCCTGGCAAAGCACCGGTTGCCGAGACGCTCGGCGCCCAGTTTGCGTTGCCCGAAACAGCGCACGGCGACGCCGATCTCGTGATCCATGCCAGCGGCAACCCGGAAGGCCTGCAGACGGCGCTGAGCCTCGCGGCCTTTGAAGCCACCGTCCTGGAGATGAGCTGGTTCGGCAGCCGTCCGGTGCCGGTGCCGCTGGGCGAGGCCTTTCACGCCAAGCGTTTGACGCTGAAATCGTCGCAAGTCGGCCATGTGCCGCCGCTCCGGCGGACGACCTGGTCTCACAGGCGCCGCTTGGAACTGGCGTTGAGCTTGCTGAGCGACCCGGTGTTTGACGCGCTGATAACGGGCGAGAGCGCGTTTCAAGATCTACCGGAGACGCTGCGCACCCTGTCAAACGACCCGGCCGGCGCGCTTTGCCACCTGATCGTCTACAACCCCTGAAAACCGAGCAAATCTGAGAGGTAGCCGTCCATGTACAGCGTTTGCGTTCGCGACCATTTCATGGTGGCGCATAGTTTTCGGGGCGAAGTGTTCGGGCCGGCCCAAGCGCTGCACGGCGCGACCTTCGTGGTCGATGTGGAGTTCCGCCGGGCCGAACTCGACGACGCCAACATCGTGGTCGATATCGGCCGGGCGACCGATGCACTGAAGCAGGAACTGTCGGCGATCAACTATACGAACCTGGACGACCTGCCCGAAATGGCCGGCCATAACACGACCACCGAGTATCTGGCCCGTCACATCTTCGACCGCATGGCCACGCGGGCACGGGCCGGAACCCTGGGCGCCCCAAGCGATGCAATCGCCGCGATCAAGGTCACGCTGCACGAAAGCCATGTGGCGTGGGCGGCCTACGAGGCGGCGCTCTAAGGGCCGCCTTCCATGCCGCCGATCGCCTGGCTGCAACCCGGCCCGCTGGACACACGGACGGGCGGTTTCATCTATAATCGCCGAATCATGGCGGCGATGGATCAGGACGTACGGCTTGTCGAGTTGGGCGGCGGCTTCCCCTTGCCGTCGCCGGCGGAGCGGCGGGACGCCGCCGAACGCTTGGCAGAACTGCCCGACAGTACGGTTACGGTTATCGACGGTCTAGCACTGGGTGTCTTGGCCGACGAGGCGGCGGCCGAAGCCGCACGTCTGCGCCTGATCGGGCTGGTCCATCATCCGCTGGCCCTGGAAACCGGTCTGTCCGATGACCAGGCTCGCGTCTTTGCCGACAGTGAAAGGCGGGCTCTGGCCCAGGTTCGGCACGTGTTCGTCACCAGCGATGCCACCGCCGCCGGCCTGGCCGGGTACGGAGTTTCCAGCGACAGGGTCGACGTCGTGACACCGGGCACCGATCCCGCGCCCCTGCGGGGCAGCCAGGATGACGGGCCGATCCGGTTGCTGTGCGTCGCGACGCTGACCCCGCGCAAGGGCCACGCCGTACTGATGTCTGCCCTTGCCCAACTAAACGATCTGGACTGGGTGCTGGACTGCTACGGCAGTCTCGATCGCGATCCCGCCTGCGTGACAGAAGTGCGCCGTCAAATCGAGCGGCTCGGCCTTACGGACCGGGTCCATCTCCACGGTGAACGCGACCCGGGCGATCTGTCCGATGCCTACGCGGCGGCAGGCGCCATGGTCCTGCCGTCCTTTCACGAAGGCTACGGCATGGCGTTGGCCGAAGCGCTGGCCAGCGGCCTGCCGATCGTCAGCACCACCGCGGGCGCGATCCCGGACACGGTTCCGTCTGACGCGGGTCTGCTGGTGCCACCAGGTGACAGCGAAAGCCTCGCGGCCGCGCTGCGTGCGGTCATCGGCGACCCGGGCGTGCGCCGGGACCTGTCCGATGGCGCTGCCAGGGCGCGCGCTGCCCTCCCTACCTGGCCGGCGCAGGCCGCGCGCTTTAGCAAAATCCTGCGGCGGGTCACGGCATGAGCTTCACCGCAGAATGGCTTGCCATGCGCGAGCCTCATGACACACAGAGCCGTAGCCGCGCCCTGGTCGACCGTCTGGCATCGGTCACCGCCTTCCGCTCCACGCTTACGGTGCTGGATCTTGGCTCCGGCACCGGATCGATGATGCGGCATCTGGCACCCCACATTCGGCCGCCGCAGCATTGGCTGCTGGCCGATCACGATCCGAACCTGCTGGCCTTGGCCGAACCGCCCGGCTTGGCCGTTACGGCGGAGACCCGTGTCGTCGATCTGGTCCTAGACCTCGGCGAGTTGCCGTGGGAGACGGTGGACCTTGTGACCGCGTCAGCGCTGCTCGATCTGGTCTCGGCGCACTGGCTGGACCAGCTTTTTGAACACTGTCTGGCCACAAATGCCGGCCTGTACGCGGCACTCAACTACGACGGACGGATCGCCTGGGCGCCCGCGCACACGGACGATGGGTGGATTACTGGCTGCTTCAACCGCCATCAGACGACCGACAAGGGCTTCGGGCCAGCGCTGGGCCCTGCCTGCGCCGAGCAGGCCGCCGACCTGTACCGCCATGCCAACTGGCTGGTGGACACCGCGTCCAGCGATTGGCGATTGACACCCTCCGACACCGATATTCAGCGCGCGCTGATCGACGGCATCGCCGGCGCCGCCAGGGCTGTCGTAGGCGATCGATCATCACGTATCTCTGACTGGCAAGCATGGCGGCTGGAAGCAGTCGCTGAAGGACGCTCGCATCTGACCGTCGGCCATACCGACTTGCTGGCCCTGCCGGCCGAGCTGGGCGGATGAGCGGTTTCAGCCCATCGATGGCGGTTCGGCTGGCAATCAGTGCCGTGCTCTTGGGCGTGGCCTGGGTCGTCGTCGGCGGCAACGAGATCCTGGTGCGGTTCGCGAACGTCGACGCCACGTGGCTGGCGATCGCGATCGCACTGTCCGTACCGCAGATCCTCTTGTCGGCCTGGCGCTGGCGGTTCACGGCGGCCCGGCTGGGTGCCCATCTCGACAAGACTGAGGCGGTCGGCGAGTACTATGTCTCCACCTTCGTCAATCAGGTCGTACCGGGCGGTGTCACGGGCGACGTCTTGCGGGCGTGGCGGCATGTGCGCCGCACGCCGGCCGAGATCGTGCCCTGGGGGCGCATCGCGCGCGCGGTATTGTTCGAGCGCGCGGCCGGCCAGATCGTGCTTTTGGCCGTCATGGCGATCGGCCTGGCGCTCTGGCCGTCGGTTCTTGGCATCGCGCCGCCGACCTGGATGGCGCCAGCCCTCGGCTTCCTCATCGGCGGTGGCGCCCTGGTGCTGGCCATCGGCCAGGTCGTCCGTCGCCTACGCCGTACCGGCGACGAAACCGCAGTCAGCCGGTTTGTGGCCGACGCTCGCGCGGCCCTGTTCAACCTTCGCGTCCTGCCGACACAGCTCGGTGTGTCAGTTCTGATCGTCGGAACGTATCTGCTGACCTATTGGTGTGCCGGACGGGCGCTCGGCATCGACCTCCCTGTCGTCGTGATCCTGACGGTCGTGCCGGCGGTGCTGATGGCCATGCTGCTGCCGGTATCGATCGCCGGCTGGGGTCTTCGGGAAATGGCCGCCGCCGCCTTATGGCCGCTGGCCGGCATGTCGGCGGCCGACGGGGTTGCCGTGGCGACCCTTTACGGCGTCGTCGTGCTGGTCGGCAGCCTACCTGGCGCCTTTCTCGTGCGGCGCACCCGAAAGGTCGAACTCGAACAGCACGTCTTGGCCCATGGCGACGGTGCGGCAGGGCGGCCGCAGGGCGTCGGCCATCCGAGGCACGGCAGGCCAGGATAGGCCGGGCACGCCGTCGCCGACGATCACCGGTGCGACGGTAATCTGCAGCCGGTCAAGCAGCCCGGCCGCCAGAAACAGACTGACGGTGCGCCCGCCGCCCTCGACAAACAGGCTGCAAAGGCCCTGCCGGCGAAGATGCACAACGGCTGCGCATGCGAAATCCGCCGGTGCGTCACCACACGGTAGCGTTTCCCGCGTTAGCCAAAGGGTCTCCGCCGCCTCATCGCAAAAGACGGTGGCCGACGGGTCCACCACACCACCTGGATCGAGCAACACGCGTACCGGGTTCGGCCCTTCCACTCTGCGGACCGTCAACTTCGGATCGTCCGTGATCACCGTCCCCACCCCCACGATGACCGCATCGGCCAAGGCCCGCATGCGGTGCAGATGGTCGAGATTCTCCGGCCCGGTAACGTAGTAGCTGTCGCCGGTCGTCGTTGCGATATGTCCGTCGATGCTTTGGCCGAGATGGCCGATGATCATGGGCTTGGTAGCAAACGCGGCGTAGAGACCATTCGGATCGGTCAGGTGATCAGGGATGTCGGTTGGCGCACCTAGACGCCGCTTTGCCGCCTGGGCAAGCAGGCCGTCCCACACCGCGTCACCGGCCATCGCCGACCAGCCTGGCGTGCAAATCACCGGACCGAGCCTGCGGCGGCAGTCCGGCAATCCACGCGCGTGCCTCTTCGGGCGTCCAGTCTTGATCGGACACGAACGTCGCGCTTTCCCCGACCGTGGCGCGATAACGATAGTCCCCCAAGTGCGCCAGCCGATCGACGCAGTTTAGCGCCATCTCGGCGGCGGCCGGCATATACTCGAACGATATGTGCGCGATCGGCTGGCTCAGGCCCGCTAGTACCGCCAGTTCGCCGCCCTCGACATCGATCTTACAAAAGCTTGGAAGCCCATAACGGTCAATCAGGGCGTCGAGCGTAGTTTGGGCCACCCTCACGCGCCTGTCCCAGGCAACGTTGGCGAAACCGTCGCTGTCCCCAACCGCCTCTATCCAGGTCGCGTCGGTGGTGCTGACCGTGGGCGTACGTCGGCTGACGTTCAGGATGGTTTCTCCAACCCGGTCGCCGACGGCCATGTCCAACAGGGTGACGTTCTCACGCCGGGACACCGTCCGTCGCAGATAGGCGGCGAAGAGGGGTTGCGGCTCGATCGCAATCACCCGGGCGCCGAGCCTGGCCAGCGCCCGGCTGCGATTGCCGACATGGGCACCGACGTCAAAGCAGAGATCGCCGGGCCGGATGATGGGGCCATAGAGCCCGGCCAACCGACGCGCGCGCCCCGGTATCAGCCGGTAGATCGCGACCGAACGGGCCAGCCCCACCAGGCCCGGCCAGTCGACCCTGGCGTCGTCGGCCACCTGCACGGTCACGGGCCAAAGCCGCCTATTGGCGGATCGCCTCGAACGCGATGGTGACGTCGACATCGTCGCCGACCCAACCATTATCGACGGCATAGGTCATGCCGAAGTCGCTGCGCTGAAGGGTCGTGGTCATGGTCACGCCGAGGACGTAGTTCGGCTCCGGCCCCGTGGTCGCAAACGGATAGGGTCCGGCGCCGACCAGTTCGACGTTCAAGGTCACTGGCTGGGTTACGCCGCGAATGGTCAGGTCGCCGGTCACGCGTCCCCTGTTGCCGTCGATCGGCGTGGCGGTCCGGGCCACGAAGCTGATCGCCGGGCTGGCGTTGGCGTTGAGAAAGTCGCCGCTGCGCAGGTGGCGGTCGCGCGCGTCATGGTTGGTGAAGATACTGTCGGCGTCGATTGTCGCCTGCGCGCTGATCAGGCGGCGCGCCTCCTCGTCATAAACGAAGCTGCCTTGGCCGGAGAGGAACAGCCCGATCACGTCGCCGAAGCTGATATGGTCGACGGCAAAGGCGATGCTGAAATGGTCCGGGTCGATGCGGTATTCCCGCGGTTCGGCTTGCGCCGCGGAGACCGACAGTCCGGTCGCCAGGGACAGGGCCACGAACCAAGCACTCCATTTGCGCATCACCGGCTTACCTCTCCCTCATGTCGATGCTCGATCAACCAAATGGTATCGACAGCGAAGGAGTAAAGCAGCAGAGCCAGCGCGACGATCACAGCGGGAACCGCCAGCAACGGCGGAATGATCGGGGCAAGACAAACCGTCAGCACGACACCCTGGACCACGCAGATGGTCTTGCGCCGCCGGTCGTCCGGCAACGGACGCGCGAGAACCGGCCATAACCAGCCGGCGGCGATAAACAGATAGCGCGCCAACCCGATCAACAGGACGAAGCCGCCGACCTTGCCCAAATCGGCCACCATGGCCGACAGCACAAGCAGGCACAGTGCATCGATTTCCATGTCGAAGCGGGCGCCAAAGCGCGACTGGATGCCCGACCGGCGCGCCGCCCAGCCGTCAAACCCGTCAAGGATCAGTGCCACGGACGCCACGACGACCATCGCCCAGGCCCATTGCGCGACAAAACCGGCGGCCAGGATACCCGCCATCGCGCAGACCATGACCGTACGCAAGAGCGTGATGGCGTTCGGGGCCCCAAACACCGGATAAGGGTGATGGCGTGCAATAGCCGTCCCAAGCACGACCGCGATGCCGCCAAACAGGATCAGCGATGACGGCGCAATCAGCGTCGTGCCGGCCAGCTTGTCCAGCAACATCGCGACGACGGCCAGCGCGATGCCGGCCGACGCCAGAATCATGGCCGTGTTCAGCCGCAACTGCACCGGTTGCGGCCAGGATGATTGCGGGCGGAACCCCGTGACCAGTCGCATGTCCGATTTCCCACTAAGCGCGATTCGCCAAACGTCGCGCATGCCTGTCATCGTACCGTCATAAAGGCGGCCAGATAAGGGCGCGACGCGCGACCCTTTGAAGCTCAGTACGGGAAAAAGCGGCTCTAGATCAGGGCTTTGTGCAGGATGTCACGGTACTCGACAGCGTTCAGCGGGCGCGGATTGGTCTGGTTGAGGTGCTCACCGACCGCCTGTTCGGCGGCCGCGTCCACATCGCTTTCCGTGATGCCAAGTTCGGCTAATCGCGTAGGCAGGCCAAGGGTTTGCACCAGTGTCTCGGTCCATTCTGCCAGATCGTCCGCGTCGCCAACGCCGATAACCTCCTTCAGGCGCGAGAGCTTTTCGGGGGCGAGCGCCCGATTGTGCCGCAGCACGGGCGGCAGCAGGATGGCGTTCAATTCTCCGTGATGGTGCCCCAGCGCGCCCAAGGGATGCGAAGCCGCATGGACGGCCCCCAACCCCTTTTGAAACACCATGCCGCCTTCGACCGCCGCCATGGCCATCTGCCACCGCGCTTCTCGGTCGTCGCCGTCGGCGACCGCGCGCGGCAGCCAGGTCGCGGCCCGGGCCACGCAGTCGAGCGCGATGGCGTCGGCCGGCGGATTGATGCGTGGCGAGCAGAAGGCCTCGATGCCATGGCTCAACGCGTCCATGCCGGTTGCGGCGGTTTGGCGCGGCGGCAGGCTAAGCGTCAGGTCGGGGTCGCAGATGGCGACGCGCGGGATCAGGCGCGGGTTGACGCAGGCGGCCTTGCCGCCGTCCAGCAAGGTCAGCGAAGCGGCCCGCCCGACCTCGGCCCCCGTCCCGGCCGTGGTCGGCACGGCGATCACGGGCGCGACCTGGCCAATCCGATCCGATCCGCCGCCGGCCATGGTGTAATCGGCAAGCTGGCCTGGATGGGTCGCCAGCAGGGCCACGGCCTTGGCGAGATCGATCGACGAACCGCCGCCGACCGCGACCACGCCGTCGCAGTCTCGCGCGCGATAGATCGCGAGCGCATCCAGCACGGCCGCCTCGGTCGGGTTACTTGGCGTATCGCCATAAATCGGCGCCGCCTTAGGCAGGGCCTCCTGCGCTCGATCAACTAGGCCGGCTGCAGCAACGCCTGGATCGCTGACCAAAAGCGGATTCTTGACGCTAAGCAACGGCAGTTCGTCGGGCAACAGGGCGATCGCGCCGGCCTCGAACTGGACCCGGCTGACGTATGTGATCAGCGCCATCAGCCGAACATGGTATCGGGCAACAGCAGGACGATCTGCGGCGCGATCAACAGGATGATCAGGCAGGCCAGCATGGCGAACCAGAATGGCGCGATGCCGGCGAAGATACGCCCCATGGGCACCCCGGGCGCGATCGATTTGACGACAAAGACGTTGACGCCGACCGGCGGTGTGATCAGGCCCATCTCCAGCACGATGACCATGATGACGCCGAACCAGATCGGGTCGAAGCCCAGCGCCAGGATCAACGGGAATACGATCGGCAAGGTCAGCACCAACATGGCGAAGCCCTCCAGGAACGTGCCCAGGATGATGAAGGCGACCAGGATGATGATCAGCGTGCCATAGCTGCCGAGGCCGAGGCCGATCAACGCCTCGGTCAGCAGGCCCGGAATGTCGGTGCGCGCCAGAAACGGGCTGAAGACATGGGCGCCAATCAGGATGAGATAGCTCATCGCCGAAATGCGCACGGTCTGCAGCAGAATCTTGCCGAAGCTGCCCCAGGTTAGGGAGCGCCGGTAGAGGGCCACCGCAAGGGTCAGCAGCGCACCGACGCCCGCCGCCTCCATGGGCGAGAAGACGCCGCCATAGATGCCGCCGATGGTGATCGCGATGATCGCCAGCAACGGCCCGGCCTTGGCCAGCGCAATCAGCTTTTCGCCGAACTGGGTTTGCGGCCCCGCCGGCCCGTAGGACGGCCGCCACATCGTCAACAGGGTGATGGTAACGATGAACAGGCCGGTCAGCAGCAGGCCCGGCAGGATGCCGGCCATGAACAGCCGGCCGATCGATTCCTCGGTCAGGATCGCGTAGATGACAAAGCCGGTCGAGGGCGGGATCAGGATACCCAAGGTGCCGCCGGCGGCGACGGAGCCGGTGGCCAGTCGGTTGTCATATTCGTAGCGCTTCATTTCCGGCAGCGCGACGCGGCCCATGGTGATCGCCGAGGCTACCGACGAGCCGCTGAGCGCCGCGAAGCCTGAGCAGCCGACCACCGTCGCCGAAGCCAGACCACCCCGCCAATGCCCGACCCAGGCATAGGCGGCGTCGTAGAGGTTCCGGCTAAGCCCGGACTGGCTGGCCAGATTGCCCATCAGGACGAACAGCGGGATGATGGTCAGTTCGATCTTGGTCGCGATGACGAAGGTCTCGCTGCCCAAGGTCGCCAGGGCGGCGCGGCTGTTGCTCAACAGCGCGATGCCGCCAGTGCCGACGATCATCAGGGCGACCGCCACCGGCATGCGCAGCGCCAGCAGCACGAACAGGGCGACGATGCCCAGAATGCCGATCAGTTCCGGCGACATGCGTGGTGCCTCCCGTCGCCCGCTTTGTCAGCCGACATGTTCGACGTCGCCAGGCCGGCGCAGACCTGCCCAGACAAGCACGCCCTCGACCAGGTAGATCAGGGCCGACAGCGCGCCGCCGACCGCAATCGCCCACCAGAACGGCGCATGGGGTATGTGCAGCAGATTGGTCGTCTCGTCCCAGCGCGCCGCCGTCATGGCGGAGGTTGCGGCGCGCCATGCCAAGAGGCCGAACATGGCGCCGGTCAGCACGCGCACGATGCCGTCCGCCACCCGCCAGAACCCCTGGCCAAGCACGTTGGACAGGACGTCGACTGAGACATGCGCACCGGTTCGGCAGGCGAAGGCCATGGCAGCGAAGATCGCCAAAACCATGGCCATCTGGATCACGTCGAACGCGCCGAAAATCGGATCGTTGAAAACGTAGCGCATGATCACGTTGGCGACGATGACCACCGCGACGCCGACAAGCACGACGCCCGCCAGCAAGGCCAGTAAGGAAAGAACCGCGTCGACCCAAGCGATCAGCCGCGCCCCCGGACCGGGGGGCGCTGAGGCCTCTTCATCCAGCATCGACGCAGACCCTTCGGACCGTCTTGGTTAGGAAGCCTCGCGATAGGCGTCGAGGATCTCCTGCGCGTTGACGCCGTCCGCCTCGCGTTCATCCACCGCCTGTTCGTAGACCGGGGCCAAAGCCTCCAGCCAGCGGGCGCTTTCCTCCGCGCTCAACTCGATCACGTCGGTGGAGTCGTCCTCGGCGAACAGAGCGTACGCCGCCTCGCGGGCGCCATCATAGGCCTCTGTCCCCGCCATGCTGAGCGAACGGCCGGAGATTTCCTCGATCTCGGCTTGCTGTTCGGGCGACAGACCGTCCCAAGTGTCCCGATTGCCGACCAGGAAGAAGCTTGTCAGGCCCGTTGGCAGACCCGTCGTGACGTGCGAGACGACCTCGTTCAGGCGGAACGAGCGGATGCCGTCCGGCCCGATCATGACGCCGTCGATCACGCCGGTCTGCAGCGCGTTGTATAGCTCCGACACCGGCATGGTCACGGCCGACGCACCCCATGCCTCAAGCACCTGGGCGCCAAGGGCGGATGGCGCCCGAATGGTCAGGCCGTCCAAATCCTCCAGCGACGTGACGGGTGTCTCCGTGGTCGCGATCACCGCCGGCGAGTTGAACCAGACGCCGTAGACGTGCACGCGCTCATAGTCCGGTGCGATCAGATCGTAGTTGTCCCAGACCGCGTCGGTAGCGTCGAACGCGTCGTCGAAGAGACCCGGCAGTTCGGTCATCAGCGTGCGCGGGAAGGTCGACGAGGTGTAGCCCTGCAGGCCAAAGGTGATGTCGGCAATGCCGTCGACGGCGCGGTTGTACTGCTGCGCGGGACCGGCCCCCAACTCGCCCGCCGGGAATATCCGGACCGTGACCTCGCCATCCGTGATCTCCTCGACCTGTTGCGCCCACGGCTCGAACACGCCGCCATGCATGGTGTGTCGCGGCGGCATGAAGTGCCCCAGGCTCAACTCCGTCTGCGCCACCGCAGGCGCCGCGCCTAAAGCGCAGGCAACCGCGACGCCGCTCAAGAGACTCTTTCTAACCACTGCGTTTTCCATGTTTGACCCTCCCGATCATCGACTCAGTGGGCATTCATTGCCCCCGTTTTGACGCTCTTGGTCAAACTCGTCGGAATTGCCCGGCAATCCCATTCAAATCCAAGAGCGCCGGCATAAGGTTTTGCTATAGTCGCCGGCAAACCAAAACGCGTTTCATTCTTAACCTTCTGACAATCCAAAGACATTTCGATCATCGACTTTCAAGTTGTTGAACCATCGGCGGCGAGCCAATTCGTCTCGCTGTAGATGTGCTTGGTTTCCAGGAAGTCGTTCAGCCCTTCCAAACCGTGCAGACGGCCAAAGCCGCTTTGCTTGTAGCCGCCGGTTTCGGCCTCGGCAAAAAGACGGTTGTGGCTGTTCAGCCAGACCGTGCCGAAGCGCAAGGCGCGCGCCACCCGCTGGGCGCGGCCCAGATCGCGTGTCCAGACGCTGGCCGCCAGGCCGTAGCGTGTCGCATTGGCACGCATCACGGCCTCGCTGTCGTCGCCAAAGCGCTCAAGCACCAGCAGCGGCCCGAATAGCTCGTCCTGGATGAGGGAACTGTTCAGGTCCTCGACCACAGCCAGGCTCGGCCGGATGAAAGCTCCGCCGGCCGGCAAATGATCGGGGACCACGCCGCGCACGACCAGTTCGCCCTCGTCCCCGGCCTGGTCGACCAAGCCGAGAATGCGATCGCGATGGACCTGGTCGACCATCGGCCCCATGGCGCTCGCCGGGTCCTCGCCCGGGCCGACAACCAGCCGGTCAAGGGCTTGCGCCAGCGCATCCTGCACCGTTTCGAAAACCGTCTCATGGACCAGCACACGGCTGATCGCGGTACACATCTGGCCGGCCATCACGGTGGCACAGCGCGCGATCACCGGCACCGCCTTGTCAATATCGGCATCGGAGAAGACCAGCGACGGCGATTTGCCGCCAAGTTCGAGGGACAGCCGTTTCAGCGTCCCCGACGCCGCCGCCATGATGCGCTTGCCGGTGGCGCAGGAGCCGGTGAAGCTGATGACGTCGACTGCCTCGGACGCGACCAGCGCCTTACCGACCGCGCTGCCGTTTTCGTTCACGGCGTTGATCACCCCGGGCGGAAGAGCATCGATTGCGGCGAACATCTCCATCATCAACGCGTTGGTCAGCGACGTTTGGGGCGCCGGTTTGATCACCGATGTGCAGCCGGCCGCAAGCGCGGGCGCCAGGCTGCGGATGAGCAAGGTGATCGGCGCGTTCCAAGGCACGATGACGCCGGCGACACCCGCCGGTTCGCGGGCGAAGATCGACAGGGCGCCTTCGTCGATCTCCGACACCCGGCCGAAGATGGCCCGCGCCAGGCCCGCATAATACCGGCATTCAGAGATCGCCGCCGAAACCTCGTGGCCAACCTCCGACCGCAGCTTGCCGCTCTCCGCGACGGCCAGATCGGTCAGTTCGGCCCGGCGCGCCTCGAAAGCATCCGCCATGGCCAGCAACGCGGCGGCACGCCTACGCGGGCTGGCCGACCACCCGCCTTGTTCGAAGGCCTGACGTGCGGCGGCGGTTGCGGCCTCGACCTCCGCCTCACCGCCAGCGGCGTAGCGGCCGACGAGACCGCCCGTCGCCGGGTTCAGACTGTCGTCGATCAGGTTGCCGGCGCCGTCCAGCCATTCGCCGCCGATCCAGTGTCGCGCATGTTGCATGAATGCCCCCTTCGCTGCGATCATGGCAGAATAGTTGGTGCAGGCAACAGTTCAGGTCGCCTTACCAACTCCGACTCGCACCGGATCAACAAGCGCCTTCAGGAGCCCACTGGCCCATGCCCTTCGACGACCCGATCATCATCATCGGCGCCGGCCCGACCGGGCTGAGCGCGGCCTTGGCACTGGGGCTCGCCGGTCTGCCGGTCTTGGTCCTGGAGGCAGAGCCCGGCCTGACGCACGACCTGCGGGCCGGCTCATTCCACCCGCCGACGATCGAGATGCTGACGACGCTCGGCGTCGGCGATGCCATGCATGCAACCGGCATCCAGGTACCGATTTGGCAGGTGCGCGATCGGGTCGAGGGCGTGGTGGCCGAATTCAATCTCGGCCTGATCGCCGACGAAACGCGCTATCCCTATCGGCTGCATCTGGAACAGCACCGCCTGACGCCGATGCTGCTGGATCGGATTCAGGAAGCCGCGCCGAGCGTCGAGGTACGGTTCAACGCGCCTGTCGAGGCGGTCGCGGTCGACGCCGACGGCGTCACCGTCTCCGTCGGCCGCGGCGATGCAGCCGCCCTGCGCGGCAGCTGGATAATCGGCGGCGATGGCGCGCGCAGCGTCGTGCGCAAAGCCATCGGCACCAGCTTCGACGGCTTCACTTGGCCGGAGCGGTTTCTCGTCGCCAGCACGACGCATGATCTCGGCCAGCACGGCTTTGCCGGTGCCGGCTATATCGCCGACCCGGATGATTGGGCGGCGGTCTTCAAGGTGCCGGACGAAGGGCCGCCCGGCCTTTGGCGCATCGCCTACCCGACCGACCCGGAAGTGCCGGAGGCCGAGGTGCTGGACGAAGCGGCCATTCAACCGCGCCTGGCCAAGATCCTTGAGCATGTGCCCGGCAAGCCGGATCGGTTCGAGCTGAAATACGCCAGCACCTATCGGGTGCACCAGC
Organism: Pseudomonadota bacterium; assembly: GCA_039177555.1. GTDB lineage: Bacteria > Pseudomonadota > Alphaproteobacteria > DSM-16000 > Inquilinaceae > JANQGH01. Next base: position 55,198 of record JBCDFV010000016.1, read on the forward strand.
GTGTCGCGGGACGGTTCTTTCAGGGCCGGGCGATCATCGCCGGCGATGCGGCGCACATCAACAATCCGCTCGGCGGCTTCGGCCTGAACGGCAGCGTCCAGGACGCGGTCAATCTGGCGGCCAAGCTTGTCGAGATCTGGAACGGCGCGGACGCGGAGCCTCTGCTGGACCTCTACGACCGCCAGCGCCGGCCGATCAACATCAAGGCGGTTCAGGCGATGAGCATCCGCAACAAAAAGATGATCGAGGAACGCGACCCCGAGGTGCGTCGCCAAAGGCTGGCCGAGTTGGCTGAAACGGCCAAAGACCCGGTGAAGGCGAAAGCCTACCTGATGAACTCGTCCATGATCAATTCGGTGCGCGAGGCAGCGTCGATCATCTGAGGCGGGATGGCAAGCCGGTCACCGATCACCCCACGGGACAGGTCTTCTGGGGCTGGGCCATCGTTTGGTAGACATCAACCCCATCCGGTATCTCCAGCCAATCCGGTTTGGATCGCGCGAAGACGAAACGCTGCGGCTGATACCAGAATGTCGGCTGGTCGAATGTACCGCCGGCAATGCCCCGGAAATCCGGCAGAAATTCCAGTGTCCAAGTCACGGTGGTGCCGCAAGTCTCGCAAAACTCGCTTTCCAACCACCGTCCGGCATCGGACTGCATGCGATAGGCGCGCATCTTGCCCTGCAGGATCCTCACGTCCTCTTTCTTGAAATAGACCGAGATGCCCAGCGCGCTACCGGTGCGCCGCTGGCACCAGGTGCAAGAGCACAGGCTGACACGTTGGGGCTCAGCACTGGTGCGATAGCGAACCGCCCCACAAGCACAGCCGCCCTCGTGGATATCAGACATGCCCCACGCCCCCCTTTCGATCCTGTCGCCCAAGAGTCATAACGAGTCGTCATCGGCGATCAAGCACTGGTAACCGCGAAAGGGTGGATCATGGCCGGCAATGGCTACACGGTGATCGGCGTCAAGGGGTACGGCTCTTCAATCGTTGAGGCCGCGCTGGAATGGGCAGGACTGCCTTACGCCGTCGAGCAAGTCGACGCTGAGGATCTCGGCCCCGGCAGCGCGCGCTTCGCCGGCATCAACCCTCTGGGCCAAGTGCCGACCCTGCTGTTGCCGGACGGCACCGCCATGACCGAAAGTGCCGCGATCATCCTGCATCTCGCCGACATCGCGCCAGAGGCTGGCCTGGCGCCAGCGGCCGACGATCCCACCCGGCAGGCGTTCCTGCGCTGGCTGGTCTTTTTGGTCGCGGCGATCTATCCCAGTTTCACCTATGGCGACGACCCGTCGCGCTTTGTGTCAAGCGAGGAGGCCCAGCGGGAGCTGCGGCGCGCGACCAACAACCAGTGCAAAGATCTGTGGCACCTCGTCGAAAAGAGCGTCAGCCCAAGCCCATGGCTGCTGGGGCAAGACTTCTCAGCGCTCGATATCTATGTCACCGTCATGAACCACTGGCGCCCAGGCAGATCCTGGTTCGCGACCAACTGCCCAAAACTTCACGGCATTGCCACAGCGGCGCTTGAACTTCCCAAGCTGAAGCCGGTTTGGGAATACAACGGCTTCACCAGCTAAGTAGATCCGGCTAGACACGGGGGCCGCACGTCCGGCAATCGCGCCGGAAGACACCAAGGACTCGCCAGCCGTGCCGACCTCAGACAGGCCGCTCAGAATCGCGCACATCTTAAGCCACACCGCCATCAACGGTGTCGGCACGAGCCTCGAAGTGCTGATGCGCGAACAGCATGCGGAGGGCCACACCCTCATGCTGGTGCACCGCCCCAACTGCTGGCTGGCCGAACAGCTTGCCGACTTGCCGGTCGAGTTCCTTGAGGCGCCGCTGCACACGCGCTATCGCGAACTGTACCATGTCGGCGATACGATCCGCAGCTGGCGGGCGGACGTTATCCACACCCATGGCAGCACGGCCCACAAGTACGGCGCGATATACCGCGTCGCCGGCAAGATACCGATCGTGGCGACAGCTCACGCCTGCCATTTCCAACTGCATTGGGTGTTCAACAATCGGGTGATCGCGCCCAGTCAGATCACGGCGGACTATCACCATCGGGTCAACCGGGTGCGCCGCCGCAATCTGCGGATCATCCATCACGCCTTCGACGTGGCCACGGCGACCGTGGCCACGGCCAAGGATCGGGCGACGCAGCGGGCCGATCTCGGCCTGCCGCAAGACGCTTTCGTGATGGGCATGACCGGCGATATCTGCCGGCGCAAAAACCAGCTCGATTGTGTGCACGTGCTCGCCGCCCTGCGCGATCGCGACGTCGACGCCCACCTTCTGCTGATCGGTGTCGGCGCGGACCGCGAGTATGTCGGCGAGATCCGGCAGGCGATCGAGGACAAGGGATTGCAGGATCGCGTGCACCTTCTCGGGCTGCGCTTCGATGTGGTCGACCTGCTTGCGGCCTTGGATGCCTATCTGTGCACCTCGATCCACGAAGAGGGCCCCATCGCGACGTTGGAGGCCATGGCACGCGGCCTGCCGATCATCACGACGCGCATCGGCTGCATGCCGGCCCTGCTGGGCGACGGGCGTGGCGGCCGGATGTTCGAGGTCGGCGACAACAGCGGCATGGCCGATTTCGCGGCCGAGCTGGCGCGCGACGCGGAAACGCGGCGCGAACTCGGCGCAGGGGCCCGCGCGACCGTCGTCGAACACTTGGCGCCGGCCGCAATCGTGCCGCAGGTCGAGGCCGTTTACCGTGAAGTGATCAGGGCCTGACGACGCGGCGGATCAACCTTTGTCGATCGACAAGGGCGATCCGCTCAGCTACGCGATTTATCGATTTAGCTAGCTAGGACGGTGAAGAGAGGTCCCAGAGATAGCCGTCGGGATCGCGCAGCTTCGCCGCTAGATCCCCATCATCGGTATGCCGCGGATGCTCGATCACCGTGGCGCCTGTTTTCAGACACTCGAAAAACGCTGCCTTGAAGTCCTGGCGTGCGCCAAACTGCAGCCTGATCGCGGCCCCGTCCGCCTTTGCCTCGCCAGCGCCCTCAGCGGCGCTTCCGCCAAGCGAAATCACACCAACGTCCCTCGCCCAGCCGACAAAATCCGCCGCCGCGTCGTCGCAGGGTGTAGGCCGATCGCCGGGCGAACTGACGTTTGAGTTGTCTTGCGACACCCGACGCGTCGCACGGCCGACAACCACCCGAGCAGATGGAGCATTCGCACGTGCGATCGCCATGGTGTTGACCCCCCGTTTGGTCTGATTTCGAGCGTTTGCGCTCTAAACGTGATCGGAAATACTAGATTCCCGACAATGAAGGCAATTTTGCGGCCATGCAATGCCGCTCGCGCCGAAGACTAATCGACGATCAAGGCTTCCAGCGTCGACAGATGGTCGGCCTCCGCCGCCGGCTTGTCCCAACGGATGCGGGAAATCCTGGGAAACCGCATGGCCACACCCGACTTGTGGCGGGTCGACCGCCCGACACTGTCGAACGCGACCTCCAGCACCAGATCCGGCGCGACAGATCGGACCGGCCCGAACCGCTCAACGGTATGGCCACGGACCCACTTGTCGAGCTGGGCCAGTTCCTCGTCGGTAAAGCCGAAATAGGCCTTGCCGACGGGCACGAGTTCCGGCTCGCCATCCTCTCCGGGGCGCCAGGCGCCGAACGTGAAATCGGAATAGAAGCTTGACCGTTTGCCGTGACCGCGCTGGGCATACATCAGGACGGTATCGAGGGTCAGCGGGCCACGCTTCCACTTGTACCAGGGCCCCTTGGGTCGGCCGGCGACATAGGTGCTATCGCCGCGCTTCAGCATGACACCTTCGATGGCGCTGTTCGCGGTCGAACTGCGCAGTTCGTCGAGCGTCTGCCAGTCCGGAAAGTCGATCATGGGCGACAGGTCCATGCGTCCTGGTGCGATCCGCCCAACCCATTGTTCCAGCCGCTGGCGACGGTCGTCAAAAGGCAGATCGCGTAAATCCCCAGAGCCATCGAACAGAATGTCATAGAGCCGAACCCAGGCTGGATGCTCCTCCAGCATGCGCGCCGTCACGGTCTTGCGGTTCAAGCGCTGCTGCAGCCGATTGAACGACTGGACCGCGCCGTCCTGGTAGACCAGAAGTTCGCCATCCAGCACGGCATCGAAGTCCATGGCCTCCACGATGTCCGGGAACGCGCCGGAGATGTCGTCGCCCGTCCGGCTGTACAGGCGCCGCTGGTCGCCACGGGCCGCGACCTGTACACGGATGCCGTCCCACTTCCACTCCGCGCGATAGGCGGCGGGGTCGATCGATGCCTTGTCCCCATCCTCCAACGGGTGCGACAGCATCAACGGCCGGAACACCGCCTTGTCCGCGATGGACGGCTTCGGCGCCCGGCCGTCCAGCCAGGCGAACAGGTCCCCATATGGCGGCTCCAGCCCGTGCCAGAGCTCTTCGATCTCGGCGACGTCGGTATCGCCGTATTGGGCCAGCGCCACCTTGGCCAGGCGCGCGGACACGCCGATGCGCATGCCGCCGGTGATCAGCTTCAAGAAGGCAAAGCGTTCATTCGTGTCAAACGTATCGAGCAGGTCGGCGACCAGCGCGGGCGCCGTCGACCGGCTGGCCTCTCGCATGGTGTCGACCACCTCGCCCAGGCTCGGCACCCGGTTCGCGCCATGGCGCTTCGGCCAGATCAGCGAGACGGTTTCCGCCAGATCGCCGACATAGTCGTACGACCAGCCGAACAGCGCCGGATCCACCCGCTCAACCGCCAGCCCGCGTACGACGCCGGCCTTGACCGCCGGAAATTCCAGCCCGCCGGTCAGGGCGGCCAGCGCCCAGCCGCGGTCCGGATCGGGCACGCGGGCGAAATAGTCGGTCAGGAGGCGCAGCTTGGCGTTGCGCGACGGCGTGAAGACCAACCGTTCGATCAGTTCGGCAAAGGGCGTCATCGCGGCCTCAGTCCACCGCGTCGTCTTCGAAGCCGACCAGCGACAGGGCCTGCGCCCGCCGGCCGGACTGGGTGACCTGATGCACCAGCGCCTCTTCCCGACCGTGGGTCACCCAGACCTCCGGCGCGTCAACCTCGTCGATCGTGGCCAGCAGTTCATCCCAATCGGCGTGGTCGGAGATGATCATCGGCAATTCGACACCCCTTTGGCGCGCGCGCTGGCGAACCCGCATCCAGCCGGAGGCGGCACAGACGACCGGGTCCGGCAGGCGGCGCGACCAGCGATCGGCAATGGCGGACGGCGGCGCCAGCACGATCTCGCCGCGCAGATCGGCCTTGGCGACGTCCGCCATTGGCCGCAGGTCGCCAAGTCCGACGCCGAGCAGCTGATAAAGATCCGTCAGCGCAATCAGCGCACCATGCAAGTAGATGGGGCGGTCGTAGCCCGCCTGGCGCAGCAGGGCGATCACGCGCTGGCACTTGCCCAGGCTATAGACCCCGACCAGGTGGCTGCGTTCCGGAAAGAGGGCGACTGAATTCAGCAGCTTGGCGATCTCATCGCCGGCTGGCGGGTGGCGAAAGACCGGCAGGCCAAAGGTCGCCTCGGTGATGAAGACATCGCACGGGACGGCCTCGAACGGCGCGCAGGTGGGATCGGCGCCACGCTTGTAATCGCCGGAAACGACCACCCTGCTGCCGCGATACTCCAGAACCACCTGGGCACTGCCCAGCACGTGCCCGGCCGGCACCAGGCGCACGGAGACCTCGCCGATCTCAACGGGTTCATAATAGGCCAGCGCCTGCAAGGACGCGCCGGCCTGGTCGCCGTAGCGGGCGCGCATGATTGCGAGGGTCTGGTCTGTGGCCAGTACCGACGCGTTTCCGGGGCGCGCATGGTCGGCGTGGCCGTGGGTGATCACCGCGCGGTCCGCCGGACGCACGGGATCGACGTAGAAGTCGCCCGGCACGACATGAAGGCCGCCCGGTTCGACGCGCAGCCAGCTTACCGGTTTGGGGAGAGAGCTAACCATGCCCGCTAATCTGGGATGTTGAGGTTCGTTCGGCCAGCATCTTGCCGAAGTCTGCTGCCAAAGGCATTGTGCGCCGGTTTTGCCCCGCCCTTCCTGGCGGCGGCGAGGTAACGACGACGGACCGACGAAGGGGATCGCTCTTGCGCTCAGCAATCGCGTGCATCGGCGCTGCTCATATCGATCGAACGGCCCACGCCCTGCAGGACGTGAAGCTCGGCACCTCCAACCCGGTCCGGGTGGATGCCAGTTTTGGCGGCGTCGCGCGCAATGTCGCGGAGAATCTGGCGCGCCTGCATTGCGATGTGGCGCTGGTCAGCCGGATCGGCCGCGATGATGCCGGCGATCAACTGCTTGCCGATCTCGAGGCCCTGGGTGTCGATGTCAGCGGCGTGTGCCGGTCGGAGTTGGAGCACACCGCGACCTACACCGCGCTGATCGATCTGTCCGGCGAACTGAGTGTCGGGATGGCCGACATGTCGATCTATGACGAGGTCGCGCCGGAGCTTTTCGGCGTTCAACTGGCGCCCGCGCTGCTTAGCCGACCGATCTGGTTCCTGGACGCGAACCTGCCGGCGGCCGGCCTTGGCCATCTGCTGAACAGCAAGCCCGCCGGCTGTCTGAGCGCGATCGACGCTGTGTCCGTGACGAAGTCGCAGCGACTGAACGGCCTTTTGGACCGGATCGATCTGCTGTTCGCCAACCGCGACGAGGCCGTGGCGCTTTGCGGCTTGCCGGCCACCGCGCAGATCGAGACCAGCGAGCTTGCCAACCGGCTGCGCGCCGAGGGCGCCGGCGCCGTCATCGTCTCCATGGGCGACGCCGGCATCTTTGTGGCCTCCGACAGCGTCTACAACCATTTCGACGCGCTGCCGTCCGAAGTCTGCGACGTTACCGGCGCCGGCGACGGCATGGTCTCGGGCATCCTTTACGGCATTGCCGCCGGCCGGCGCATGGACGAGGCGGTGCGCCTCGGCCTCGCCTGCGCTTCCTTGGCCATCGAAAGCGACCGGTCGGTCAATGAGGACCTGAGGGAAGGCGTCGTGCTGCGCCGCGCGGGTCTGCTTTAGGGATTTGGGTTCCGTCAGCGAGCGGCATCGCTACTCGCAGCGGTAAAGCGTCTCCTGACCGTCGGGCAACTCCGGTGCCGTCAGAGTGAACGCGTCTTTACCCGCGTTGCTGATCGTCGCCTCGACCGAGATGAGGTCAGACGTATCGTCGAGTTCGGCGAAATCGAGCAGGATACGGTCGCCCTCAACTGCCCAGACACCGATAACCTCGACCGGATTGCCCCCACCATTGGTCATGGCCCAGGCGCCGGAGGCATAAAACGACATGGTGTCGCGGCTGACGCATTCCTCAGGCGTGCCAAGCCCCCAATAGCCGATGAAATAGTCGGACGTTGTCGGGTCGGTGCTGCTGGCTGGTGCCGTCCAAAGCGCGACGCTGGATGCGATGGCCAGCATCGGTACCCATTTCTTAATGGCTTCTTCTCCCCTTCCCCCGATTTCTGCCGGCCTCCTGGTTCCGGATGTACCAGAGGCTCCGATCAGATCACGGCTCCACCCCCTCGTTTTGCCGTGCTTTGCGTCCTGGTAACGTGAAATGGTCGAGCACGATCGAAGCCGGCGCGATGAAGGGAGCGGTGGGACCGCAATGACTTGGACCTCGAACAATCCGCACCTTAGCGGCAACTTCGCGCCGGTGTTCGACGAACTCAGCACGGACGACCTGCCCGTCATCGCGGGGGCGATACCTCAGGGTTTGAGCGGCGCGTATATGCGCAACGGCCCTAACCCGATGTTCAAGCCCCTGTCCTACGCCTATCCCTTCGACGGCGACGGCATGATCCATGCGGTCTATCTCGACAATGGGCGGGCGCGCTATCGCAACCGCTTCGTCCAAACACGAGGGCTGGTGGCCGAGCAGAGGGCCGGGCGGTCCATCTATGGCGGCACGCTGGCGCCCGTTCCCGTCGATCCCGCGCTTGTCGAACCGGACGGTGACCCCGGCCCTTTCAAGAACGGCGCGTTCGTGGGCATCGTTCGGCATGCCGGCCACATCCTCGCCCTCTTGGAGGTCTCGACCGGTTACGAGCTGACGCCGGAGCTTGACACGATCGGCGAATGGTCGCCGGGCACCGACGCACCTATCGAAATCGGCGCCCACACGCGGCGTCACCCCACGACCGGTGCGCTGTTCGGCGTCACCTACGGGATCGACGAGCCGTTCGTCCGTTTTCAGGAGATCGACGCGTCAGGCCGGCTGGTGAACTCAACAAAGGTCCCGCTCGCCGCAGCGACCATGATCCATGATTTTATTCTGACCGAGCGGCACATCGTGGTGCTGGCTGGCCCGGCGGTCTTCGACCTGGCGGCTGCACAAGCCGGCCAGTCGCCGATCCAATGGCGGCCGGAACTGGGCACGCGCATCGGCCTCGTTCCGCTCGACGGCGGTGCCGTGCGCTGGCTTGAGGCGGAGCCGTTTTTCGTCTTCCACTTCGCCAATGGCTTTGAGGATAGGGGCAAGCTGATCGTCGACTATGTGCGCCACCAATGGCTGCATTTCGGCCCGGGCCCGGGTCCGTCGATCCCGCCGAGGCTGCATCGTCTAGCCATCGACCTGGCGTCGGCACGCATCCACGATCGATGCGTCTCCGACGCCGCCGTCGAGTTTCCAAGGGTCGACGACCGCCGCAACGCCATGCCCACGCGGCACGTCTACATCCCGACGCTCACTGACGGTTGGACGCTGGACCGGTCGACATCGGCGACCTTCAACACCATCGCCCACATGAACCCTGAAACCGGCGATGTCGTGCTGCATGATTTCGGCAACAGGCTGGTCGGCGAACCGGCGTTCATCCCAAAGCCGGGGTTCGACGGCGAACGGGACGGCTATCTTGCGGTCTTCATCTACGATCCGGCGACCGACGCCAGCACCTTCACGCTCTTGGACGCAGCCGATGTCACGGCCGAACCCGTCGCGGTCGTCGCGCTACCGCGACGCGTGCCGCAGGGTCTGCACGGAGCTTGGATGCCGAACCTCTGACGCCTGTCGTTACGAGGCCTCGGCCTTCGCCTTCAAGCCTTCGGCGAATTTCTGGAACGGTTCGGTCATGTCAGGCAGAGACTTGCCGATCAGGGCCAGCATGGGGCCGCTGAACACCTCGCGCATGTCGAAGTGAACCGTGCCGTTCTCACCCGGGTTTAGCGAGAAGGTCCGCTCGCCCTTAAACAGGCCCAACGGCATGCCGCCGGCCCAGACCATGCGCTTGCCAGGTTCGAACTCGGTCACTTTGACCGGAAACGCCCGGCCCGGCGACAGCTTCGAGAACGCCTTGATCTTCTGCCCCCGCGCGATCTCGCCTTCGATCTTGTCGCAATAGGGGTCGAAGCTGGGATAGGCGCTGGCGTCGGTCAGGATCGACCAAACGGCTGCGGGCGAGGCGTTGATCGTTGCGGCGGCTTGATACTGCTTCATCGGATCGTTCTTTCTGATGGGGGATGGTCGGCGATGTAGGCGGCCAGCGCCGCCAGGACGGTGCTCCAGGACCGGTCGAAAATCTGCACGCGATCGCGCCAGAGGTCGCCCAGAGCGGCGCCCGCCTCCTCGTGGGTGATCTCGACAAGCGTCGCGCCGCCATCTTGCGAAAAGCGGACATCGACCCGTGTCGGCTCGGTCAGCGAGCCTGGCCGCCAGGAATAGACCAGCCGGCGCGGCGGGTCGCAGATCTGCACGGCGCCAAGGTCCGCCTCCTCCCCGGCGGCCGACCGTTCGTAGAAGCGCCCGCCGGCCTTGGTCTCGAAAACCAGCATCGAGTTCTCAAACCGCCGATGGCCGGGCGGCCACCACGCGTCGACCTGCGAGGTAAAGACCTCGAACGCCCGGTCAATGCCGCAGGGCAGGCGGACCGAACGGCGCAGGGGCACGCTCATACCGGTTCCGAAGAACGATGACTGGAACCGGCAGCGATCGCTAGTCGGGCCAGCGCCTCGTCCCAAAAAGAATCCAGCCAATCCCTGGCCGCGTCGAAGCCGGTGGGGTCCAGGCGGAACAGATTGCGATTGCCTTCGCTGCGATGGGTGACCAGATCGGCCCGCTCCAGCACCCGCAGATGCTTGGAAACCGCTGGTCGGCTGATCGGCAGCTTCGCCGCAATCTCGCCGACCGACATCGGCCCCGGCGCCAACAGCCTGACGATGCGCCGACGTGCTGGGCTGCCCAGCGCGTCCAACGTGGCCTCCTGCATCGGCGTCAGATCGAGCATGGCTGGCAACGGGATTGTTGGTAACTCTGGAGTGACCGTAACTATTGAGTTACCGAAATGTCAAGCCAAGCCCATTGACCGCGGCCCGCGCCGGAGGCATGTACGCCACCGCAATGACATCACACCAGATTCATACCGGGAACGGCGACGACCTGCTCGCGATCGCGCCGGAGGTTGCCGACGCCCTGGCCGGCGGGCAACCGGTCGTGGCCTTGGAAAGCACCATCATCGCCCACGGCATGCCCTATCCGGACAATTTGGAAACGGCCCGGCAGGTGGAAACACTGATTAGGGACGAAGGCGCGGTCCCGGCCACGATCGCGGTCCTGAAGGGCCGCCCGACGGTCGGCCTGTCGGAGGCGGAGTTGCAGTACCTGGCCACCGCGAAGGATGTGGCCAAGCTCAGCCGTCGCGACATGGCTGTCGCCATGGCGCGCCGTCTGGACGGTGCCACCACCGTGGCCACGACCATGATGATTGCCCACCGGGCCGGCATATCCGTGTTCGCCACGGGCGGCATCGGCGGCGTCCATCGGGGTGCGGAGGGCAGCTTCGATGTGTCCGCCGACCTGCACGAGCTGGCACGGACGCCGCTGGCCGTGGTCTGCGCCGGTGCGAAGTCGATCCTCGACCTGCCCAAGACGCTGGAGGTGCTGGAGACGCTCGGCGTACCGGTTGTCGGTCACGGCACCGACACGCTGCCGGCCTTCTACGCCACGACCAGCGGCCTTGCCCTTCATCACCGGGCGGATACGCCGGCCGAACTGGCCGAGATCTTCCACAGCCAGCGCAGGCTTGGCGACACCGGTGGCGTGGTCATCGCCAACCCGGTGCCAAAGGCGGACGCCCTGCCCGCCCACCGGATCGACAAAGCCGTCGAGGACGCCTTGGCGGAGGCGCAAGCGGCCGGCATCGAGGGCAAGGAAATGACGCCCTTCCTGCTGGCGCGGCTGGCCGACATCACCGCCGGCGAAAGCCTGCGCGCCAACATCGCTTTGGTGAAGAACAACGCCGTGCTGGCTGCCCGGGTCGCCGCGGCGCTGTGCCGGCTTCGGGCGGCCTAGATCCGTCTGTCGACCACTCAGATTCGCGGACTGCCCGACGGCAATCCGAGGGGTGGTTCAGTTGCCCAGCAAGCCCCGCCCGAGCCCTTCCAACAGTTGCTGCGGGCTGCCGCCCCCGCCATCCTCGCCGCCCGCACCCGGCAAGAGCTGATCCAGCGACGGCACGCCGCCCTCGCCCGAAAGGCCGCGTAAGGCATCGATCGCCCCTTGCGGGTTTTCGATCAGGCTCTCGATCGTTGCGGGGTTGATCTCAAGCCGATATTGCGGGTTGTCGAAGCTGCCGGTGACGCGGATCGGGATCGCAAGGCCGTCCTGGATCTGCCCGCCCTGCCCTTCCAGGGTCGCGACCAGGGTCGGCACGAACAGGAAATCGAGCTGGCTGGCCGGCAAGCTGGCGGTGCCCTCACCCGTCATCCGGAAGATCGGCGCCAGCATCACCAAATCGTTGGTCGAGGCCAGACCGTTGGCGATCGTCGTCGTGGCGCTGAGTTCGGCGAAGTCGGTCGACAACGTTTCCAACATCCCCGGATTGCTCAACGCCTGAACCGGGTCGCGCAAAATGCCGGCGATGTTGATGCCGTCGATCGAGCCGTCGCGGAACATGAAGCTGCCATTGCCGCCCAGGCTGGACAGGATCGCCGACCTGGTCTCCCCCGCACCGGTCAAGGACAGATCGATGCTGGCCGTGCCCGACAGCCAGTCCGTATCGGCGAAGGTGCTCAGGAACGGCCGCGCGGCGACACCGGCGACGGCGACGTTCAAGCCGATGCTGCGGTCGGCGGCGTTGGCGGAGAAGCTGCCGCCGATGCTGCCGTCGTTGACGGCCGTGTCGGCAATGACGAGGGCCAGCGCGCCATTGTCGATCGTGACGTCGATCGAGGTCGGCCCCGTGACCACGCCGGAATAGGCCAGCGCCTCGGCGGAGACATCCAGATCGATCGCGACCTCGTTCAGCATGTCGTAGCGGGAAGCCGGCGCCCCCCCCGCATCGCCGCCCGAGGCTGCGCCAGAGCCGCCAGCGGACGAGGCGCCGCCGCCACCCCCGCCGGCACTAAGCGCATCGACGTCGACGCGGCCCAGGGCGATGGAGCCATTCACAGTGGGTATCGGCTCGCCGGCCATCGTCAGGTTCGCGGTCCCAGTCAAATCGTCGGCGGAGAAGGACAGGTCGGACATCGCCAACGTCTGGCCCTGCGCGTTGATCGCGCCATTGGCACTCACCCGATCGATCGGCATGTCGCCCACCTGCATGCCCAGCCAGGCCATCAGCCCGGACAGAGACGGGACGTTGACATCGACGGTGCCCGACACGGCCTGCCCCACGGCATCCGCATGGCCGTCGAACGAGAAGGTCGCCTGGTCGGCCGTGACCGTGAAGCGTGCCGGAACCGCACCTTCGGTCGCCGCCTCGACGCTGCCGACCGAGCCATCGATGCTGATCGCACGGCCGTCCAGCATGGCGTTGAGCGAGAGATCGGTGCCGGCATCACGCCCCGCCATCGAGAATGTGGCGTTGAGCTGCTCCAGTTCCGCCGTGCCGCCGTCGGGCCGGCTGGCATGGACCAGCCCGTCGCGCACCCTGACGCTGATCGTCCCGTCCACGGTCTGCTGCATGGCCTGGGCATCGTCGCCCTCCGCGGTGATATCGATTTCCGCATCGACCAGGCCGCCGATCCGCTGCACCGCATCTGTCCCCGTCGTCGGCAGCACGGCCAAGTCAAATCCGCTGGCCTGCAATTGGGCCGTCACCCGCTGCGGCGGGCCGGGGGCGAAGCTGGCCGAGCCGGTGACGGCGGCGTCGTCGATCGCGAGATTGATGTTGTCGACTTGGAGGCCGCTGGCATCGCCCGCCAGGTCAGCCGTCAGGCTCAAGGTTTCGAAGGGCGGCCGCTCGTCCGCCGGCATCGACAGAAAGTCAGCCACGGCCGTGATCGACGGGACCTGCACGTCGACCGTCCCGGCAAAACCGCCGCCGGACTGGCTGCCGTCGATCTGGGCGGTGGCAACCGGCGACTGGAAATCCACCGCCAGGCTGCCCTGCCCGGCCATCAGGTTGGCGATCTGATCGGCATGGACGGTAAGATCGACCGGCTGGCCATTGACCGTGGCGCCTCCGTCCAGATCGACCGCACCCTCTTGCGTCAGGCTGCCGGTCAGGCGGCCATCCGCGACGGTGATGTCCGGGCCTTCAGCCGGCAGGCGTGTGAACGTGACGCTGACACCCGACACGTTGATCGCATCGACCGCCGCGCCGAAACCGCCGCCGCCGACGGCTTCGTCGTCGTTCGGCGCCACATCGCGGTCGTCGCCCGGCTGTGCCGGCGCGCCCTGAAACGCCCAGTTCACCGAACCGTCTTCGGCCTCTTCAAGCGCAACCGTCAGGTCGCTGACGACCACGCTTTCGACCACCACATTGCCGGAGATGAGGGGCCACAGGGCGACATCGGCCTCCGCCGTGCCCAAAGTGAGGAACGCGCTCGCCTGGCCGTCCGGCACATTGGCGATCGCCAGGCCCTCAATTTGGGCCGATGGTGAGGGCAGCAGGCGCCAGGATACCGATTCGATGGTCGCGTCTCGGCCGGTTTCCCGCTCGATCGACTCGACGATGCGGCCGGCAACCATGCCCCCGGTCAGCGGCGGCACGGCAAAAAGCGCGATGATCAGCAGCACGACGAGACCGCCTATAATCCACAGCAACCACCGAAGCATCGTTCCATCTCCTTCTGGCCAACCGAGACCAAAGCCTGTACGCGCAAATTGCGCTGATCTGATGACGCGTGCTTATCAGATTCGCGCCAATTGTTGGTGACCGATCTGCGGCCGTCGCCCGGCACGACGGCCTTAGGCCCAATCCAACTCTTGATTTACGAAGATATTTTAAGCTTAAAATATCTGCGGGAGGATCGAGATAGATCTTGGCATCAAACAGCACCGATCGCGCTTGCAACCAGCTATTTGAAGGGCGTCACGCCGTCGTCACCGGCGCCGGAAGAGGCATCGGCGCCGCGATCGCGGACAGGCTGGCGGCCGGCGGCGCCACGCTGTCGCTAACGGGTCGTGGTCGTGAAGCGATCGAACGGCGGGCGGCAGCGCTGCCAGGCGCCATTGCAGTGCCGATGGATGTTACCGACCGCACCTCTGTTGAAGAGGGCTTCACGGCCATTGTGGAACGCCATGGGCCGGTCGATGTCCTGGTCAACAATGCCGGCGCCGCCGAAAGCGCGCGGTTCATCGACAGCGACAACGCGCTGTGGCAGCGCATGCTGGCGGTGAATCTCTTAGGGCCCCGCGCCTGCATCGGTGCCGTGCTGCCCAGCATGCTGGCTCGAGGCTGGGGCCGTATCGTTACCGTCGCGTCAACCGCCGGCCTGAAAGGTTACGCCTATACGACGGCCTATTGCGCGGCCAAGCATGCCGCCGTCGGCCTGACCCGTGCCTTGGCGCTGGAAACGGCGCGCGCGGGCGTGACGGTCAATGCGATCTGCCCCGGCTTTACCGATACCGATCTGGTCGCCGACAGCGTCGCCAAGATCGAACGCCAGACCGGGCGAACCAAGGAACAGGCGCTGAAGGAACTGACCCGCTTCAACCCGCAAGGCCGCCTGATCGACCCCGCAGAGGTTGCGGCTGCGGTCGCCTATCTGTGCAGTGACGAGGCTGCCGGCATGACCGGTCAGGCGCTGGCAATCGCGGGCGGCGAGGTGACGTCGTGACCGCGGACCTGAAGCCGCAACCGGCCGTCTCCGGTGCTGCCGAGGTTCGCCTCTGGCTGCGCCTGCTGGCCTGCACCAACGAGATCGAGGGCGAGCTGCGCCGCCGCCTGCGCCAGAGCTTCGACGTCACCCTGCCCCGCTTCGACTTCATGGCCCAGCTCGACCGCGCGCCCGACGGCCTGACCATGGGCCAGATCAGCCGCAGCATGATGGTGACGAACGGCAACGTCACGGGCATTGCCGAACGGCTGGCGGCGGAAGGCCTGATCGAACGGCGCAGCAGCCCGGGCGACAAGCGCACGGTGCGCGTCACCTTGACCGAGGCCGGCCGGCGCGCCTTTGCCGAGATCGCCGCCGTTCACCACGACTGGGTCGCAGACCTGTTCGACGGGCTGAACGAGCAAGAGCGCGATCAGCTCGCCGACCTGCTGGCGCGGCTGAAAGCATCGGTCGCCAAACACACGGAGGATCGGCCGGCATGACCCCATCGACTTACGTCGCCAAGCATTTTGACTGGGCCGTGAATGACAGGATCGGCACGATCACCCTGAACCGGCCAGAGCGGAAGAACCCGCTGACATTCGAGAGCTATGCCGAACTGCGCGACCTGTTCAAGGCGCTGCGCACCGATGAAACGCTGAAGGCAATCGTCATCACCGGCGCCGGCGGCAATTTCTGCTCCGGCGGCGACGTGCACGAGATCATTGGGCCGCTGACCCGGATGGAGATGCCGGACCTGCTGGCCTTCACCCGCATGACCGGCGATCTGGTCAAGGCCATGCGCGCCTGTCCCCAACCCATTGTCGCGGCGGTCGAGGGTGTCTGCGCCGGCGCCGGCGCGATTCTGGCGATGGCGTCGGATTTGCGCATCGGCACGGCCGAGACCAAGACCGCTTTCCTGTTCACCCGCGTCGGCCTTGCCGGCTGCGACATGGGTGCCTGCGCCATGCTGCCGCGCATCATTGGCCAAGGTCGCGCGGCGGAACTGCTCTACACCGGCCGCAGCATGAGCGGCGAGGAAGGCGAGCGCTGGGGTTTCTTCAACCGCCTGGTTGCCGCCGGAGAAACGCTCGGGGCCGCGACCGAGCAAGCGGCAAGGCTGGCCAACGGCCCGACCTTCGCCCACGGCATGACCAAGACCATGCTGCATCAGGAATGGTCCATGGGCCTGGACGAGGCGATCGAGGCCGAAGCGCAGGCTCAAGCGATCTGTATGCAGACCCAGGATTTTCTTCGCGCTTACAAAGCCTTCTCGGAGAAATCTAAACCCGTGTTCGAGGGCAACTGATGACCGATCTCAGCTTCCTCGACTGGCCCTTCTTCGACGACCGGCATCGGGATATCGCCGATCGTCTCGACGCTTGGGCCAGCCAGTCACTGACCGACATCGATCATGGCGACGTCGACGCCGCCTGCCGGGATCTCGTCAGACGGCTTGGCCATGACGGTCTGCTCAATGCCTGCGTGGCACCGACACCGAGTGACCGGCTGGACGTGCGCACCCTGTGCCTCACGCGGGAAACCTTGGCCCGATATGACGGCCTGTCCGACTTCGCGTTCGCCATGCAGGGGTTGGGCGCCGGCCCCATCAGCCTGTTCGGCAGCGCCGAACAGCGCGAGACCTGGCTGCCCAAGGTGGCTGCGGGCCAGGCCATTGCGGCCTTTGCCTTGTCGGAGCCGGAGGCAGGGTCGGATGTCGCCGCCTTGGCGACGACGGCTGAGCGCGACGGCAATCATTTCGTGCTGAACGGCACCAAGACCTGGATTTCCAATGGCGGCATCGCCGATTTCTACATCCTGTTCGCCCGCACCGGTGAGGCGCCGGGCGCGCGCGGCCTGTCGGCCTTCGTGGTCCCGGCCGATGCGCCGGGCCTGGAGATCGCCGACCGCATCGAGGTTATCGCGCCTCACCCGTTGGCGACCTTGGCGTTGCGCGACTGCCGGCTGCCGGCGGATGCGCTGATCGGCCAAGGCGGCGACGGCTTCAAGATCGCCATGGCGACGCTGGACGTGTTCCGCTCCACGGTCGGCGCGGCCGCACTCGGCTTTGCCCGGCGCGCGCTCGACGAGACCCTGGCCCATACCAGCACGCGCCACCTGTTCGGCGCGCCCTTGGCCGACCTGCAGATGAGCCAGGCGCGGCTGGCCGACATGGCCACCCAGGTCGACGCCAGCGCGCTCTTGGTCTACCGCGCCGCCTGGACCAAGGACCAGGGCGCCGCCCGGGTCACCCGCGAGGCTGCGATGGCCAAGATGCACGCCACCGAGGCGGCCCAACAGGTGATCGACAGCGCCGTGCAGCTTCATGGCGGCCTGGGCGTGACCAGCGGCCAGATGGTCGAGCGGCTGTACCGCGAGATCCGCGCCCTTCGCATCTACGAGGGTGCCACGGAGATCCAAAAGCTGGTGATCGCGCGCCAGACCCTAGCGGACTTTCAGGCCGGCGCGGGAGAGACGCCGTGACGGAGGCTTCCTTCGACAGCTTTGCCCGCGACCACCTGCCGCCGCGCGATCAATGGCCAGACCTGATCTTGGGTCCGGATACGACATATCCGGACCGGCTGAACGCGGCCGTCGAGTTCGTCGACAAATGGGCCGCGCAGGACCCCGGCCGTCCGGCCGTTCGCTGGCCCGATGGCCTTTGGAAATACGGAGACTTAGCCAAGAAGATCAATCGCATCGCCAACGTTCTGACCGCGAAGCTGGACCTGATCCCCGGCAACCGCGTGCTGCTGCGGGCCGCCAACAATCCGATGATGGTGGCTTGCTACTTCGCGGTCTTGAAGGCCGGCGGCATCCCGGTCGGTACCATGCCGCTGTTGCGGTCGCGCGAGTTGGAGACCATTGCGTCAAAGGCGCAGATCCGGCTGGCATTGTGCGATGCGGACCTGACGACCGAGCTACAAGACGCCATGGAGCGCGGCACGGCGCTGGAGCGGATCGTGGCATTCTCCGGGGACGGTGCGGAGGACCAGGAACTCGAGTGCGCGATGACCGAGGCATCGGACAGCTTCGAGGCCGCCGACACCGCCGCCGACGATGTCGCCCTGATCGCGTTCACCTCCGGCTCGACCGGCAAGCCTAAAGCAACGATGCATTTTCATCGCGACCTGCTGGCGGTTTGCGACACGTTTTCCAAGCACATCCTGAAGCCGGAGCCGGACGACATCTTCTGCGGCAGCCCACCTTTGGCCTTCACCTTCGGGCTTGGCGGGCTGGTGCTGTTCCCCTTCCGGGTCGGCGCCTCGACCTTCCTGATGGAAAAGCCGTCGCCGCCGCTGCTTGGCGAGGCCATCGGGCGGTTCAAGCCGACGGTCTGCTTCACGGCGCCGACCGGCTATCGCGTGCTGGCCCAGATGGTGCAGGACGGCGAGGTCGATCTCACCAGCCTGCGCAAATGTGTCTCGGCCGGCGAGACTCTGCCCGCCGCCACATTCGAAGCCTTCAAACAGGCCACCGGCCTGTCGATCATCGATGGCATCGGCGCCACCGAGATGCTGCACATCTTCATCTCCGCCGCCGGAGAAGACATCCGGCCCGGCTCCACCGGCAAGCCGGTACCCGGCTACGAGGCAAGGGTGGTCGATGACGCCATGAACGAGCTACGTGCGGGAACTGTGGGCAGTCTGGCCGTGCGTGGGCCGACCGGCTGCCGCTATCTGGCAGATGATCGACAGAGAAATTATGTTTGGAGTGGATGGAACTTAACCGGCGATGCTTATGTTATGGATGAGGATGGGTACTTCTGGTTCCAGGCCCGCGCCGACGACATGATCGTGTCCTCGGGCTACAATATCGGCGGACCCGAGGTCGAGGACGCCCTGCTCGCACACCCCGATGTGGCGGACTGTGCCGTGGTCGGCGCGCCCGACCAGGCAAGGGGCCAGATCGTCAAAGCCTATGTCATTCTGGCGGCCGGCGTGACCGCCGACGAAGACAAGATCAAGGCCTTGCAGGATTTTGTTAAGGGCGAGATCGCGCCGTACAAATACCCCCGCGCGATCGAGTTCGTCAGCGCGCTGCCGCGGACCGAGACCGGTAAGGTCCAGCGGTTCAAGCTGCGCCAGCAGGAGGATGCGTAATGGCTCACCGCGTGCTGCAGCCCGCCGACTGGACCAAGCCCAAGGGCTATGCCAACGGCATCGAGGCGACCGGGCGGCAGATCTTCGTCGGCGGCCAGATCGGCTGGGACGCCGAGCAACGCTTTGTCGCCGACGACTTTGTCGGCCAGGCGCGCCAGGCGCTGGCAAACATCGTCGCCGTGTTGGCAGAGGCCGACGCCGGGCCGGAGCATATCGTGCGGCTGACCTGGTATGTCGTCGATATGGACGAGTACAACGCCTGCCAGCGCGACCTCGGCCGCGCCTACCGCGACGTCATCGGCCCGCACTATCCCGCGATGGCACTGATCCAGGTGGTCCGGCTGGCCGAACCGAAGGCGCGGGTGGAGGTCGAGGCGACGGCGGTGGTTTAGACCGCGCCCAGCATCTCCTTTTCGCGCTCCAGCAAGCGCAGATACTGCTCGCGCCCGGTGAGATAGGGGTTGGGCCACCATTGAGCTTCGTAGCCCTGGGCGCCCGCGGCATGCAGCGTCCAGTAGGGATCGGCGAGGTGAGGCCGGGCCAGAGCCACCAGATCGGCGCGGCCGGCGGCCAGGATCGAGTTGGCGTGGTCGCATTCGAAGATGTTGCCGACCGCCATCGTGGCCAAGCCCGCCTCGTTGCGGATACGGTCCGAATAGGGCGTCTGGAACATGCGGCCATAGACCGGCTTGGCCTCGATCGAGGTCTGACCGGCCGAGACGTCGATCAGGTCGGCGCCGTGGTCGCTGAACGCCTTGGCAATGGCGACCGCATCCTCGCCGTCGATGCCCTCTGGCACCCAATCGGTGGCTGAGATGCGCACGGACAGCGGCCGATCCTCCGGCCACACCGCCCGCACGGCATCGAACACCTCCAGCGGATAGCGCAGGCGGTTTTCCAGCGAGCCGCCATAGACATCCGTGCGCTTGTTGGTCAGCGGCGTGATGAAGGCGCTTAACAGATAGCCGTGGGCGCAGTGCAGTTCAGCCATGTCGAACCCGGCCTCGGCCCCGCGTTTGGCCGCCGCGACGAATTGGTCGCGCACCAAGTCCATCGCCGCCCGGTCCATCTCAACCGGCGTCTGGTTCTCCGGCGCCCATTTCACCGGCGACGGCGCCAGGATCGGCCAGTTGCCGCTGTCGAGCGGCACGTCATAGCCTTCCCAGCCAACCTTGGTGGAACCCTTCGGGCCGGAATGGCCAAGTTGCAGGCAGATCTTGGCCTGCGTGCTGGCATGCACGAAGTCGACGATGCGCTTCCATTCGGCCGCCTGCTGATCGGTGTAAAGGCCGGCGCAACCGGGCGTGATGCGGCCCTCCGGCGAGACGCAGGTCATCTCCGTGAACACCAGGCCGGCGCCGCCGATCGCGCGGCTGCCGAGATGGACCATGTGGAAGTCGTTGGGCATGCCGTCGCGGGCGCTATACGTCGCCATCGGGCTGACCACAACCCGGTTCACCGTCTCCATGCCGCGCAGCCGGAAGGGCTGGAACATGGGCGGGATGGCGATCTGCTGGGGCCGGCCGGTCATGTGCTCGCCCAGCCAGCGTTCATATGCCTCCAGATAAGCCTGGTCGCGCAGGCGGAGATTGTCGTGCCCGATGCGCTGGCTGCGGGTCAGCAGGGAGTAGGTGAACTGCTCCGGCTCCAGCGCGTCGGCATAGCGGTCGACATGTTCGAACCACTCGGTCGAATTGCGGGCTGCCGACTGGATCTTCAGCACCTCGATCCGGCGCTCGTCCTCGTAGTCCGCCAGCGCCGCCTTCACATTATTGCCATGCTTGCCGAACGACTCGGCCAGCGCGATGGCATCTTCCAGCGCCAGCTTGGTGCCCGAGCCGATGGAGAAGTGCGCCGAATGCGCCGCGTCGCCCATCAGTACGATGTTGTCCTTGACCCAGGTCTCGTTGATGACGCGCGGAAAGCTGATCCAGGCGGACGAGCCGCGCAGATGCTTGGCGTTGGACATTAGCGGGTGGCCGTCCAGCCAGGGGGCGAACAGCTTTTCGCAGAAGGCGATGCTCTCTTCCGCGTCCGCCTCGGCCAACCCGGCGGCCGCCCAGGTTTCTTCGCGCGTCTCGACGATGAAGGTCGAGGTCTCCTTGTCAAAGCGATAGGCGTGGGCCTGGAACCAGCCCCATTCGGTCTTCACGAAGATGAAGGTGAAGGCCTCGAAAATCTTGTGGGTGCCGAGCCAGACGAACTTGTTCTTGCGCACCTCGATCTGCGGCTTGAAGGTGTCGGCGAATTGGCTGCGGATGCGCGAGTTGATGCCGTCCGAGGCGACGATCAGGTCGGCGTCGGCGAACTGGTCGAGCGCGTCCGGAGCGATCTCGATATCGAACACGAGCTTCACACCCAGCGCCTCGGCCCGCGCCTGCAGGATGTTCAGCAGCCGTTTACGTTCGATGCCGCAAAAGCCGTGGCCGGTCGAGGTGATGGTCCGGCCTTTGAAATGGACGTCGATGTCATCCCAGTCGGCGAAATTGTCGATGATCTCGGCCTGGGTCTCGTCGTCGCCGCCGCGCAGATTTTGGAGCGTCTCGTCGGAGAACACCACGCCCCAGCCGAACGTATCGTAGGGCCTGTTGCGCTCGTAAACCGTGATCTCGTGGCTGGGGTCGGCCTTTTTCATCAAGATGGCGAAGTAAAGGCCCGCAGGGCCGCCGCCGATGCACACGATCTTCATGACCGAACTCTCTCCCTTTCCTGAGCGAGATATTTTAAGCTTGAAATATCTCGCCGCCAAGCCTTGCCAAGTCCGGCGTTGGCATCGGGGGAACCTCGACCCTATAACTGCTCCATATGACACTCAACGACCCTCGTGGATTGCTCGACGACCTGTTCAAGGCCGCCCTTTCGGCCGTCACTGCCGAAGGCTGCGTGCCGGCCAACCTGCCCTCACCGCCCAAGGGGCGCACGGTGGTCGTCGGCGCCGGCAAGGCGGCCGCAGCGATGGCCCAGTCAGTCGAGCGCCACTGGAACGGCCCCTTCGAGGGCCTGGTCGTCACCCGCGACGATCACGGCGTGCCGTGCGAGCGCATCGAGGTCGTCGAAGCCTCGCACCCCGTCCCGGATGAGCGCGGCCAGGCGGCCGCCGGCCGCATCCTCGACCTAGCAAGGGGGCTGGGTGAAGATGACCTGTTGCTGTGCCTGATCTCAGGCGGCGGCTCGTCCCTGCTCGCCGTGCCGGCGCCCGGCCTGAGCCTGGACGACAAGCGTGTCGTCAACCGGGCCTTGCTGCGGTCCGGCGCCTCGATCGACGAGATGAACACCGTGCGCAAGCATCTCTCGGCGGTGAAGGGCGGCCGATTGGCCGCGGCAGCCTATCCGGCGCGCGTGGTGACGCTCGCGATCTCCGACGTGCCAGGCGACGACCCGTCGGTCATCGCGTCCGGACCGACAGTGCCGGATCCGACCAGCTCGGCCGAGGCACGCGTCATTCTGGAACGCTATGGCATCGAGGTACCCCCGGCGGTGACGCGCCATCTCGCCGATCCCGCCAGCGAAACGCCGCCGGCCGACCATCCGGCATTTGCCCGGGCCGACTACCGAATGATCGCAACGCCCATGATGGCCCTACACGCGGCCGCCGACGCCGCCCGCCGTGCCGGTGTCAAACCGATCATCCTGGGCGACGCCATCGAGGGCGAGGCGCGCGAGGCCGGCACCGTTCACGCGGGCATCGCACTCAGCGTAAGCCAGCATGGCCAGCCCCTGTCGGCACCGGCCGTGATCCTGTCCGGCGGCGAAACCACCGTGACGGTTAAGGGCGACGGTCGGGGCGGCCGAAACGCCGAGTTTCTGTTGGGCCTAACCCTGGCGTTGAAGGGAGCAGCCGGCATCACCGCGCTTGCCTGCGATACCGACGGCATTGACGGGTCGGAGGACAATGCCGGCGCGATCTGCGATCCCGATACGCTACGCCGTGCGGCGGAAAGCGGTCTCGACGCCCAGAGCTTGCAGGCGAACAACGATGCCTACGGTTTCTTCGCGGCCTTGAACGATCTGATCGTCACCGGCCCGACCCGCACGAACGTCAACGATTTCCGCGCCATCCTGATTGAGGCCCCGACGACATGAGCGACTACACCCTGTTCTATTTCCCCGGCAACGCCAACATCGCCCCCCATATCGCGCTGGAAGAGGCCGGTGCCTCCTACGAACTCAGCTTCGTCGACCGGAAAAGCGGCGGCCTGCGTGACGCCAGCTATCTGGCGCTGAACCCCAATGCCCGCGTGCCCACCCTGATCGACCATACGCTGGGCGATCTGGTGATCTATGAAGCCGCCGCGATTTGCCTGCACATCAACGACCGGCATCCCGACGCCGGCCTGTTGCCGCCTGTTGGCACGCCGGAACGCGCCCGGGCCCTGCAATGGCTGGTCTGGCTGACCAACACACTGCAGGCGGAACTGCTGGTCTATCACTATCCGATGCGCCACGTGGTCGGCGAGACCGCGATCGATTCGGTTCGGGACAAGGCGAACGAGCGCCTTGATTCTCAGTTTGCCCTCGTCGCCAACGCGCTGGAGCAAACCGGCGCCTATCTGGCCGGCGAGGACTACAGCATCGCCGACGCCTATCTGATCATGCTGTGCCGCTGGGGAGGGCGCCTCGCGAAACCACCGCGCACCCATCCGGCGCTGAACCGGCTAATCGACACGGTGCTCGCCAGGCCGGCGGTCGATCGGGCCTATCAAACCGAAGGGGTCAAGCTGCCTTACGTGGCTTGAGCCTCAGTCTTACCTTCGCATCCCATACAGGAGTACTTCATGACCGGAACCGTCGCCGCCCGCCTTGCCGAGAAGGGCATCACTCTGCCCGAGGCCGTAACGCCCGTCGCAGCCTACGTGCCATGGGTGATCACCGGCAACCTGCTGTTCATCTCCGGCCAGGTGCCGTTCAAGGATGGCAGCCTTAGCCATACCGGCCATCTCGGCGGCAACGTCAGC
The DNA here is from genome assembly GCA_039177555.1 of Pseudomonadota bacterium. Classification (GTDB taxonomy): domain Bacteria; phylum Pseudomonadota; class Alphaproteobacteria; order DSM-16000; family Inquilinaceae; genus JANQGH01. The sequence continues at coordinate 79,227 of JBCDFV010000016.1, forward strand.
GTCGACGAAGGGTACGACTGCGCGCGGGTCTGCGCACTGAACATCCTGGCCCAGGTGAACGAAGCCTTGAACGGCGACCTGGACCGGGTCAGCCGGGTCGTGAAGCTGACCGGCTTTGTCGCCTCCACCCCGGATTTCGGCGACCAGCCAAAGGTGATCAACGGCGCGTCCGACCTGATGGCCGAGGCGTTCGGCGACAACGGCCGTCACGCCAGGGCTGCCGTGGGCGTGGCCGCTCTGCCGATGAACTGCGCGGTCGAGGTCGAGGCGATCTTCGAACTGGTCTGACCCGTCGGTGGGCGCCTTGCCGGATCGCCGACGGCGCCCATCTTGTTGTCTCTGCTTGTTGTCTTTGCCCACTGAGATGCCGGAACGTTTCGCATGGCTGACGGCGACGCGCCGCTGACACTGACGCTGGAAAAGACCATCGACGCCGTTCCCGCGGCGGACTGGGACCGGTGTGCCGGCGACGACAACCCGTTTGTCAGCCACGCGTTCCTGTCTGTCTTGGAGGAGTCGGGATCGGTGAAGGCCGAAACCGGCTGGCTGCCCCAGCATCTGGTGCTGCGCGACCCGGCTGGACAGGTCGTCGGCTGCGTGCCGCTTTATCTGAAGGGGCATTCCTACGGCGAGTACATCTTCGACCATGGCTGGGCCGACGCGTTCGAGCGTGCCGGCGGCCGCTATTACCCAAAGCTGCTGTCGGCCATCCCGTTCACACCGGCGACCGGCCCGCGCCTGCTCGTCGCCGACACGGCCGACGCCTCGTTCCACAGGCGGGCCTTGATCCAGGCACTGCAGCAGGTGGTCGAGCAAACCGGCGTCAGCACCCTGCATGTCAACTTTCCGACCGAAGAAGAATGGAAGGCCTTCGGTTCGGCTGGCTGGCTGCAACGGTACGGCCAGCAATATCACTGGGTGAACGACGGCTACGGCACCTTCGACGATTTCCTAAACGCGCTTAGTTCTCGCAAGCGAAAGAACATCCGTAAGGAACGCCAGCGCGTCCGCGATGCCGGGGTGGAGCTGGTCGCGCTGCAGGGCGACGATCTCAACGAGGATCATTGGGACGCCTTCTTCCACTTCTATATGGATACCGGCAGCCGCAAATGGGGCCAGCCCTACCTGACCCGCGCGTTCTTCTCTCTGCTCGGCGAGAAGCTGGCGGACCGGGTCGTGCTGATCATGGCCCGACATGATGGCGATTGGATCGCGGGTGCGCTGAACCTGGTTGGCAGCGACGCCATTTATGGCCGCAATTGGGGCTGCAACAGCCATTTCCGCTTTCTGCATTTCGAGGCCTGCTATTACCAGGCCATCGACTATGCCATCGCCCACGGTCTGAAGACCGTCGAGGCCGGCGCGCAAGGCGAACACAAGGTCCAGCGCGGCTATCTGCCGACGCGCACCTACTCCGCCCACTGGATTGCCGACCCCAACTTCCGCGCCGCCATCGCCAACTTCCTTGAGCGCGAGGGCCAGATGGTCGACTGGGAAATCGCCTCCCTGTCGGAGGCGACACCGTTCCGCCGTATTGGCGGCAAGTCGGCGGAAACCAAGTGATCTCGGTGTCTGTTGTCTGGGCCGCAATCGTGTTTGGCTCTATTGCCTTTGTGCTTGCACCTGTCGCGCCGCCTCGCGATCCGGCTGCCGTTTGAGCGCCGTCTTGCGGCACACATCGATCAGCGCGTCCGCCGCCCGGTCAAGGCCGTTAAGCTGTGCGTACAGATCGATGCCGGTGCTCGCCATCAACTCGATCCCGGGCGGCGATCCGAACGGCCAGCAGTTTCCATCGGGGTTGACCTCCAGTACCCAGAGGCTGCCGTCGGTGACGTCGCGAACGATGTCAGTCCCCAAAACCGGAACACCCGGCAGCGCCTGATGTGTCCGCCGAGCGAGATCGAGTATCTCTGCATCTTGATCGGTGGTGATCTTCGCCCCCTTGCCGGTGGCGACGGCGGCTGGCCCTACCAGCTTTCGTTTGTCGCTGATCGCATCCTGGTACAATCGCCCGCGAACGCCCTCATAGCGTAGCGCTATCAGGGGTGTGCCGAACAGGGTCGTGACGCGGTACGAAACGGGCCAATCGCCTGTGCAAACCAGTCTTTGGATCAGCATGCCGCCGTTGCGACCAGGGTTATCTTCTTCCAACGCGTCGGCATCGCGGTAGCGGATACGCTTGGTACGCTTTATGCGAACATAGGCCCCTTTACCGCCGCGATCGGGTTTCTCGATCACATGCTCGCCCCACTCCGCGGGATCGTAATCGGTGTCCGGCGCGATCATCGCCCATTTCGGCACCGGCACTCCCGACCGATCCAAGTCACGATACTGGATGCTCTTGGCGCTTTTGCGCCACTGACGGAAGGCCCAACCGCGCAGCAACGGGAACATCTTTGCTCGATTGAACTCCACGGAAATCGCCGGCCGCATTGCAGCCTGCAGGACAGATGAGGGGTGGGGCCGGTCGGTCGCCAGGACTTTCACCGAAATGTCGGACGTCCGCCCGTGAATACGCGCCGCGATCTCCTCAAAATCCGACCTCGGGGCCACCCTCGGATAGTAATGGAGAAAAAGCGTTGTTTTAGTCATGACCTGTTCTGCCGCTGGACTTGACGCGACCGCCACTGCACGATCGCCTATCAGCTCAGTGCGAGTCGTCGGTCAGTACTCTAATCACTATACTGTCAAATTCTAGCTGGGCGATTGTTTTATTCGCGTGCTGCATGGCGAATCGGGGTTTCTAGATATGTGGTATTGCCGGCCTGTGGCGCCTGCCCGGGCCTGATCCGTTGGATCGCGAACGGATCCAGCGCAGGGCTCTCACGCTGATCCCTCGTGGGCCCGACGATTTCGGCTTCCTGCTCGCCGACACGGTTGATAGCGAGACATGGGCCGGGCAGAACCTCGACAGTGATTTCGTGCCGCACCTGCTGCTGGCCAGCCGGCGCCTGTCCATATTGGATCTGTCCGTCACCGGGCGCCAGCCGATCGCGAACGAGACCGATGATATCTTCGTCGTCTTCAACGGCGCCATCCACAATTACCTGGAACTGCGGCAAGAGCTGGAGGGGTTCGGGCACGTCTTTCGATCGCACACGGACACGGAGGTCATCGTTCACGCCTACGAGCAATGGGGGCCGGACTGCGCCAACCGTTTCAACGGCATGTGGGCCTATGCGATCTGGGACCAGCACGATCAGCGCCTGGTCTGCCAAGCAAGCTGCACGAGAGGCTCTGGCGCGATCACGCTTTCGACTGGCTGCCGCATCTGCTGCATTACGGCGACGCCATCAGCATGGCCCATTCGGTGGAATCCCGCATGCCGTTTCTGGATCACCGCCTGGTCGAGTTCGCCTTCGGCCTGCCCTTCGATCAGCTCGTTCGTGGCACGGAAACCAAACATATCCTGCGCCAAGCCGTGGCGGCGGAGTTGCCTCGTGAGATCGTGCAGCGGCGCGACAAGATCGGCTACGAAACGCCCACCGGCCGCTGGGTTCGCGAACGGATGGACAGTGACATCCGGCCGCTGCTGACCTCGGCACGGGTACACCAGCGCGGCGTCTTTGACCAGCGAGCGCTCGATCAGTGCCTTCGCAGGGCGGCCACGGACTCCTCTTGCGCCCATCTGACGTTCCTTTGCAGCGGCCTGGAGTCATGGTTCCGGCTGTGCGTCGACGGCGAAGGGCTGGCGAACCTGCCCTCCACGACCGAAACGCGTCAGCCGCCGACAGCACTCCGATCAAGCGCGGCCGAACCAGCGACCGCCAACGCAACAGCAGTCTGAGGTCGCCACAGGCCGGAGCTTTCGGGGCGGTAGCGTTGGTCGTGTCCGGGGTAGAGGCGGCGCCGATGATGTCGACCTTGTCGGACAAGATCGGTTCCACCGGCGCGGCGATGGCGGCATCTCGGCACCGGGCGCTTGCACGCGCTTTCAGCCAAGCGCAGACTTGATGGATCGGCACGGCGCGAGGGCCCGAAACGCGGACGCGAATGGCCCAGAAACGCGGACGCGAATGGCAAGGGATCGATCAATGAACGACGCCGTTTGGATCAGCGAGCAAAGCTGCACGATCGCCGCGCTTCGTGCGGCCGTTGAGCGGACGACGACGGGGGAGATGGTGCCGCTGGCGGACGAGCTGGCCGCCAACATCCCGGTCTATGACGGCGGCCGCATCCGCCGGTCGATCGATCGGCCGGAACCTTCGAAGGCCTATATGGCCGAATGGAACCAAGTGTTCGCGAGCGGACCAGGTGTCATCGCCATCCGCAACGCCATCGACGATACGGCCTTGATCGATGACGTGACGAATGTCCTGAACCGCATCATCGAGGAAGAAGCGGCGACCCAGGCGGGCAGCGGCGACCACTTCGCCGCCGCCGGTGCGAACGCCAGGATCTGGAACGCGCACGAAAAGCTATGCATGGCCTCGCCGGAGCTGTTCGCGCGCTACAACGCCAACGACATCGTGCCGCTGGCCAGCCGGTCATGGCTGGGCCCGCGCTATCAGGTCACCGCCCAGGTCAACCTCGTGCGCCCGGGCGGCCAGGCCCAGGTCAGCCATCGCGACTATCACATGGGCTTTCAACCCGTCGAAGACCTTGCGCAGTATCCCGCATCCGTCCACGCCCTGTCCCCTGCCCTGACCCTGCAAGGGGCGATCGCGCATTGCGACATGGCGGTCGAGACCGGGCCGACGAAGCTGCTGCCCTACTCTCAGACCTATCTGCCCGGCTATATCGCCAGCACGCTGCCGGCGTTCCGCGCCTATTTCGAGGCGCATTGCGTCCAGCTGTCGCTGAACAAGGGCGACATGATCTTCTTCAATCCCGCCGTCTTTCACGCGGCCGGCGAGAACCGGTCGACGGACGTGGACCGGCTGGCGAACCTGTTGCAAATCGGCTCAGGCTACGGCCGGTCGATTGAGATCGTCGACCGGACGCGCATGAGCCTGGCGCTCTATCCGACGCTGCTCGCGTTCAAGGCATCGGGCAAGCTGGACGCGCGGGAGGTGGAAAACGTCGTCCAGGCCTGTGCCGAAGGCTATCCCTTCCCCGCCAATCTCGACATCGACTCACCGCTCAGCGGCATGGCGCCGCCCAGCCAGCAGGACGTGATGCGTCAGGCGCTGACCGAAGACTGGCCGCATGAGCGGTTCGAACGGGCGATTAACGCGCAACAGGCGCGCAAGCGATCGCATTGAGGGTGGCGTCCGGACATACGGCAGCGGCAACAGATCGGCAGACGGACGGTCAGGCGTAGCGTCAGGCATAAGCGTTTAGAACGTATCACGAATCGCCCGCCAGCCAGGCGACGCCGCGACCTGGTACACCAGCCCTGACATCGCCGCGCACTGTGGTCGATCGCGTGTGTCGGGCGAAGATCAAAACGGTGTGGCCCCTGCGGTGTCTCGACCAGATCCGGCGCCAAGCCGCCTGAAGACGGGACTCGACAGAAGGTCTGCACTTTCACGTTGACCGGCTTCATCCACACGGCTGGGTCAGAAATGTCGCACCATCACAGAACGTGAGTGCGCCGACCACCTGAGCGCGAAGCCGAAACCTCTATATAGAACAATTCTCTATTGCATTGCTGCATTGCAGCAGACTCTCTGACTACAAACTTGACTCCCTGAATCGGGTTTTCTATTCGGCCGGCATCGAAACGAGGGAAATCATGACCAGACCCAATTCACTCATCGTTGCAATGCTGGCCGCAACATCGCTCACGACGGGCGCGTTTGCACAGGATATCCAACCCATCATCTCGCTTGAAGGCAGCTATGTCGGCGGGAACAGCAGCTTCGGCGATACCTCCGGCGGTGGTATCGGCGTCTTCATCCCATTCGTGAACACCGATGACGCCTATTTCATCGATCTCAGCGGCCGGTTGTTCGACGGTGACGCAGAACAGATTTCCGCCGGTGTCGGCTACCGCCAGGCCGTCGGGGACTGGGTTCTGGGTATCAACGGCTACTTCGACTACCTCAACAGCGAGTATGATAACGACTTCTCCCAGCTATCGGTCGGCGTCGAGGCCCTGGGCGCGCGTCAGGAATTTCGCGCCAACGCCTATTTCCCATTGAACAGCGAACGCGTGACGGAGGACTTCAATCGGGCCTATGTCGCGAACCGGTCGCTCGTCTTCCGCCAGGGCATCGAGCAGGCGGAGACCGGCGCCGACATCGAGGCCGGCTTCCACCTGCCGGTGTTTGACAGCACATCGCCCAACCAACTGCGTGCCTTCGGCGGCGGGTATTGGTATGACGGCCGGAACGAGGACGATACCTACGGCATTCGCGGGCGGGCCGAACTCGTGCTCGCGGACTTCGATCTCGGCGGCAACGACGCCTCGATAACGTTCGGCGGCACGGTTTCGTCGGACACGACAGACGACTTCATGGCCGGCGTGTCGGCCCGGCTGCGCGTGCAACTCGGCAATGGTGCGCTGGGCCAGACCGGCGTGCCGAACCGCTTCGTGCGCGAAGTCTACCGCGCCGACCGAATCCGAACCCGGGCGGGCGCGTTCGGCGATGTCGAAGCCGCCCTCTACGAGAACGGACGGGCCGTTGGCGAGGTGGTTCGCGTCTGGGACGAGATCGGCGGCGCAACGGAAATCAACGATAGGCTGGGCGAGGCGGGCGACGACGCCCTGGTCCTTGCCAACGGCGATATTTCGGTCAGCCAGACGATTGTCTTGGAGGATGGCCAGTACCTGCTCGGCGGCGGTGGCGGTTTGCGGGTTACCGGTGCGCGCAGCGGCGGCGAAGCGAACTTCTACAATCGCGGTGCGGCGGCGACGTTCACCGGGACCGACAGTTCCCAGGACATCATTGCCATGGCCTCGGGTTCGACGATTTCGCATGTCGGCTTCCAGGGCGGCCGCAGCGGCATCGTGGCAAGCGACGCCAGCGATCTGGATATCCGAAACGTGGCGATCCTCGGCTCGACCCTCAACGGCATCGATCTGCGTAACGTCGAGAACGTCAATATCGCCGATGCCTGGATTGGCGACTTCGTGCCGTGCGACGATGCCACGGCGTCGTGCAGGTTTTCGTTCTTCAACCCCAACACCGCCCCCGGCGCCGGCATCAGCCTGATCGGCGCACAAGACGTCTCGATCGCCAATACCGTCGTCGAAGACACCAATTTCGGCATTTTCGCCGCCAGTGAAATCGATCCGAACACCGGGGAAATCACGCCGGACGGCGAAACCAGCAACCTCCGGTTCGACAACGTCGCCGTGCGGGATGTCGCCAACGAGGGCTTTCTGTTTGTCAGCGCCAACGACATCGAGGCGGATGGCATCGCGATTGAGAATGCCTCGCTTGATTCGGTTGTCCTGCTGAACACCGCCGACGTGACAATTCACAACCTCTCAGTGTCCGGCGGTGTGAACGGGATCCTGATGAACACCGTGCCGTTCGGCTTCCTGCCAGGCGAGACGACGAACATCGAAATCGACGGCGCGACGATCAGCGGCACCTCGCGCGCGGGCCTCTTTCTGAACCCGATCAGCGGCGTCACCCTGCGCAACATCGAAATCCTGGATGCCGGCACCGTCGGCGTGGCGTTGTTCGGCAGCGACTTCCTTGGACCGGTGGAGAATGTGACATTCGACAATGTCTCGATAACGCGGCCTGCTGAAGGCGGCCTCGGCTTTGGCGGGCCGGTACGCAATCTCGCCGGGGAGGTAACACTGACCGAGGTCGCGCAGGACTGCACCGTTCAGACGTTTGTGCCGCCAACCGAAAGCCTGATTACGCAAGACCCAGGGTTCGAGCTTGTTCTGGGCGGTACCCCGTTGGACCAGAACAACTTTTTCGAGCGATGCGAATGACGTGATTTGACGTTGCCGGAGAGCGGCGGTTGGTCGCGCGGCGATTGAGATTGATCGCCGCCAGACGACGGAAAATCGCTTACGCCCTTGCCCCCGTGGCTTGACTGCCACGGGGGTGAATGGCGTTGTGGGGTCAGCTACTCGGGAGACTGTGGCCCGTAGAGGCGCAGCCGCCGAGGCTCACTTCCCGAAGCCACTGAGCGCTTGGTGTGCGGGCGGAGAGAGTCGCATTCGCGCGCAAAGCGCTTTGGCTTTCGCCGCAACCGACCCAAGATGCGCTGATCACACACCGCCTTGAGGAGCTGTACCATGGCCGACATAGCACTCGTAACCGGCGCGGGGTCCGGCATTGGTCGGCATACGGCGTTGGCTTTGGCAAAGGCCGGCTATCAGGTTGCGCTGTGCGGCCGCAGACAGGTCGCCTTGACCGAAACCAAGGCGCTGGCGGACGACAACGCTGTGATCGCGGACTTTCCCTGCGACGTGACCGACGAGGCGGCGGTTGACCAGCTCTTTTCCGACATCGAGAAGACGTTTGGGCGGCTGGACGTGCTGTTCAACAATGCCGGCATCAACCTGCCCATGACGCCGGTGGGCGACGTCACGCCCGATCAGTGGCGCGCCATCATCGACGTCAACCTGACCGGCTCGTTCCTGTGCGCGCGCGCCGCCTTCAACCTGATGCGGCGCCAATCGCCCCAGGGCGGGCGGATCATCAACAACGGCTC
>JBCDFV010000017.1:0-82900 GCA_039177555.1 Pseudomonadota bacterium
AACCAAGAAACGGTCCCTGGGGCCAGCATGGCCGATCAGCCGCTTGAGGCGGATGATCGGTCGGATGGCGCCGATAGCAATGCCGCCCTGGTCCAGCTTCGGGCCTGGCTAGTCCGGCGCGACCTGCCGGCCAACACGCGCCTGCCGGCAGAGCGGGTCTTGTCGGAGGAGCTCGGCGTCAGCCGCGGCGAACTGCGCAAGGCGCTGGCCGAGTTGGAGCAGGAAGGCCAGCTGTGGCGGCATGTCGGCAAGGGCACGTTCACCGGTGTCCGCGAGGTCGAAGGGCCCAGCCTGAAGGAGTTGGAACGACAGACCAACCCGGCCGAGGTCATGCGCGCGCGTCTTTTGATCGAGCCGATGCTGGCGCGCGAGGCGGCGCTCAACGCCACTTCGACGGATGTCGAGGCGTTCCATCGCTGCCTGACGCGAACGCGGGAGGCGGCGACCTGGCGCCAGTACGAGGCCGCCGACAACGAACTGCACCGCTGCATCGCCAAAGCCAGCCAGAACCGATTGCTGCTGGGCCTGTTCGATGTCTTGAACTCGGTACGGCGCGCCGTCGTCTGGGGCCGGCTGCGGGCGCATGAAGGGCGACCGCCGGCCGACCACCATTCCTTCGCCGAACATGAACGCATCGTCCAGGCCATTGCCGAGCGCGACCTGGAGGCGGCCGGACGGCTGATGCACGGTCATCTCCGCTCCGTCGAGAGCCGCCTGATCGACCAGCGCCTGGCGGCGGAGTAGTCCCGTTCCCTCGCCCAACACCGGGCGGCGCGATGTATCGCGGAAACGCAAGCGGGCTTAAGCAATCCACCAGACTTCCGAGCCAAACGCCCCGTGCCAGCGCCAACGAATGTTTGGAAGATCGATGGTTGGACCTTCTGGCGCTGGACCGAGACGGGTGTCCTCAGGCCGCGCGCGACAGATCGGAGATCTTAAGCGGCGCGCCGTCCCGCGCCGCCGACGCCTTGATCGCATCCCAAAGCTGCGCCACGCGAAGGCCGTTTTCGACCGCCGATGGGTTTTCCTGCTCGCCGGCCCGGATTCTCCGAAAGGCCATCAGCGGATTGTCGATGATTTCGGCCTCTTCGCGGGCAAGCGGCCGTTCGCCCAGGGTGATTTCGCGCCACGCCCCCCAGGCGTCGATCCGCACGATCGCCTGTTTGTAGAACAGCGTGATGTGGGACGCACAGCCGACAGGGCCGTCGCCCACGGCGTGAAAGGTGACCAAGACGCCGTTTTCCAGACGGCCGGAGACGGCCGTGACGATGTCTACGGCCTTGCCGTGGGTGTTCACATGGGCCGAAACGCTCTCGAAATCGGCATCGACTAGCAGGCACACCGTGTTCATCATGTGCGCGCCGGTGTCGAACATGAAGCCCCCACCGGATAGGGCCGGGTCCTGCTTCCAATGGCCGTCATAGCGGCCGGCCCAATTTTCCCAGATGGTCGCCGACACGCTCAGCAGCCGGCCGAACTCTCCGGCGGTGGCGCGCCGTTGGGTATCGAGGATCAAGGGCGACAGCGCGCCCTGATAGGCGATCACGATCTGGTTGCCCGTGCGGTTCCTGGCTTCGATCAACGCTTCGGCCTCCGCCGTCGTCGTCACCATGGGCTTTTCGAGCAGCAGATCGAGGGCGTGTTCGGTGATGGCGAGGGCCTGTTCGGCGTGCAGTGCATGCGGTGTCGAGACATAGACGGCGTCGATGCCGTCCCGACACTGCGCCAGCATCGTTCGGTAGTCGTCGAACGCCGCCGGGGCCTTGCCGCCCGCCGCCAGGCAAATCTCGGCAAGCCGGGTCCGGGCCCGGGCATCAACGTCGGCGCAGGCGACGAATTCCACGTCCGGCATGCGGCTCCATCCGCCCGCATACTCGATCGTCTTCGACCCGGCCCCGACGACGGCAAGACGAAGCACCTCACCCATTCAACACCTCATTGTGCACACGTTTCCACATCTGAGAACTCCCGCCTATGCGTACTTTATCCCGTTAAAACAGAATATTGAAACTCTCTTGAGCCTAATCTGTCAGCATTATTGAACCAGGATGGGAAACGTGTACAATGCGCGGGCGGACTAATCAATATCGCACCGCAAGAAACGGGGGAGGACCAATGCAATCAAGGCAATCAAGGATTTTGGCGCTGGGCGCCTGCGCCCTGACCTTGCTGGCAACGACAAGCATCGCCAGCGCGCAGACCATCCGCATCGCGGAACACCGGCAGGCGCGTATCGACGCGCTCAACACGGTTGTTCCTGCGATCGCCGACAGTCTCGGCATCGAGATCGAGGTGATCGAGTATCCGGCGCCGGAACGGGACTATCTCACCAGGCTTCTGACCGAACTGCGGGCCGGCAACGCGCCTGATCTGTTCACGGCACCTCGCGGGCAGGACGTGGCCGACATGGTGGCCTCCGGCTATCTCGCGCCCATCACATCCGACATCCAGGCCTGGGCGGACTATGACCAGCTGTTCGACGTCGCGGTCGAACTGGTCACCAGCTATGACGGCGAGATCTATGTGCTGCCGCAGATGCTTAACGTGCAGCAGATTTATTTCCGCCGCGACATTCTCGAAGAACACGGCATCTCGACGGAACAGCCGGCAACCTGGGCGGACCTGCTGGACCGCGCGCGGGAGATCCGGGAAGTAACCGGCGCCTACGCCCTGCTGTTTCCGTCCGGCGTCACCTGGGGCGGCGGCGCCTTCGGCGAGGGCTTCCAGTATCTGATGGCCGGCACGCCCACGCCGCAGCTTGCCAGCGAGGACGGCACGCTGAACCTCCGGACCGACGGCGTGCGCGATGCCCTGAACTTCTATGCCGAGCTGATCAACGACGACCTGATGCCGGTCCAGCCGCTGCTGGGGCCGGAACCGTGGGTCATCCCGAAATACGAGATGTTCCCGGCGGGCGAGCTGGTGGCGACCACCTGCGGCTCATGGTGCTACATCTACGATTGGGGGCCGGAAAGCCGCAACCCGATCCCGGATGTCACGCACGCGGTCGGAACCTGGGCCATGCCGGGGCAGGATGGCGGCGTGCATGTCATGGTGGACATCGACAGCCCGTGGGCGGTCAACGCGGACTCCGCCGAACTTGAACTCGCCACCCAGGTCCTGTTCGAGATCGGGTCCGTCGAGGCCGCCGTCGCCTATGCCGAGAGGCTGGGCAACATCCCGGCCCGCCGCGACGCCGCGGACAATCCCGACTTCCAGGCATTGACGGCGCTCGTCCCGGTCCATGCCAATGTCGAAAACGGCACCTTCCTGCGCACCGCGCCGGGCTTTTCCGTGCTGGCCGAGGGCGTCGCGCGGGCAACCGATGCCCTTCTGCGCCAGGAGACGGATGCCGACGGCGCCCACGAAATCCTGGTCGAATATGTCGTCAACTTCCTGGGCGACGACGCGGTCAACTGACCTCCCCTGTGGGCAAACTCACGGCAGGGACCAAGCCAGCTTGGTTCCTGCCGCTCTTCTTGGGCCGCCGTTCTTGGCTTCAGACGGTTTGCGTGAGCTGCAGGGTCGCCCCGGCATGACATCATGAAACATCGACGACGAACCGCCGCCTGGCAACTGAACCTTCTGCTGTTCCCCTCGGCGCTGATCCTGGCGCTGTTCATCATCTATCCGGCGCTTTACTCGGTCTATATGAGCTTCACCAACGAGGCGTTGGTGGGGCCGTCGGCGCGCGACCCCAGCCTGGTCGGTTTCCGCAACTATCTGCGCCTGTTCGGCGATGCGGAGTTTTGGAACGCGCTCTACGTCACCCTCGTATTCGTCGTCGGCTCGGCGATCATCGGGCAATTCGTGCTGGGCCTCGCGTCGGCATTGGCGCTGACGAGGCGCATCCGGTTCCGGTCCCTGTTCTCGGTCTTCATCCTGCTGCCCAACGCCGCGCCGGAGGTGGTCGCGGGCTTCATGTGGATTTCCATGCTGGCCGGCGGCGACAACGCCACCTTGAGCCGGATCGTGATGTTTTTCGGCATCACGCCGCCGGACTGGCTGCAGGTGTTTCCCTTATGGATGATCATCATCGTCAACACCTGGCGCGGCATCGCCACGGCCATGATCCTGCTCAGCGCCGGCCTCAGCACCATCCCACAAGACGTGCTGGAGGCGGCGCGGATCGACGGCGCGCGGCCGTTTCAGATCTTCCGGCGCATCACGCTGCCGCTGATGCTGCCCACCATCGTGCTCTATATGTTGATCTCCGCCGTTTCGACCATCGCCGTGTTCGGACTGATCTACACGCTGACCAGGGGCGGGCCCGGCGGGGCCACGGAACTGGTTAGCATCTATATCTACAACCAGTCGTTCACGGCCTTCCAACTTGGCTATGGCGCGGCCGTCTCGGTGATCGTCCTGCTGATCTCGATGGCGATCGGCATCGCCTATGTCCGCATGATGGCGGTGAGGGTCTAGCGCTATGCCGGCCGCCCCCTCTTCCGCACCCTCTTCGGCCCGGCGCCGACAACGGCACAACCACGGCTTTCTGTCCTATTCGACGCTGCTGTTGATCTCGGTCTTCTGCGTCGTGCCGTTCTTCTGGATCTTCCTGTCCTCGTTCGACGGCGATGCGCAGCTCTTTCTTCACTGGCCGCAGCAATGGACGTTCGACAACTACACCCGCGTCTTCACGGTCGAGGATGGCGGGCTGTGGCTGTTCAATTCGCTGTTCATCGTCGGCTGCGCGACCATACTGGTGGTGGTGCTCGCGGGCTTTGGCGGCTATGCGCTGTCACGAAGCCGCGCCTGGTGGAAGCTGCCGTTCCTTTACGGAATCCTGTTGATCCGCGTGCTGCCGCCGACCGCCCTGGTGGTGCCGCTGTACACAATCCTGCTGACCTTGAACAATTGGGAATCGGCGATCCTGCGGCCGATTTTCGGCGGCCTGACCCGCGACATCATGCGCTGGACCGGCTTCATCGACGGTTATCTGGGCATCATCCTGGTGTTGGCGGCGATGCAGTTGCCGCTGGCCCTGTGGATCATGAAGACCTTCTTCGACAGCGTGTCGCCCGAATATGAAGAGGCCGCAATCATCGACGGCGCCAGCCTGGTGCAGCGCATCCGATATGTGCTGATCCCCTTGGCCTTGCCGGGTCTGGCCGCCGCCGGGCTGTTCTCGTTCATCTTCGCCTGGGGCGACTTCCTGATGCCCTTGATCTTTCTGTCGTCGCCGGAATTGCAGACATTGCCACTGGGCCTGTTCCGGGCGTTCCTGCGCGTCAACGAGATCGATTACGGGCTGCTCGCCGCCATCTCCATCATCTACCTGCTGCCGCCCGCCGCCGCCTTCGTGTTCGCCCGCCGGTTCCTGGTCGCGACCTTCACCGGCGGCGTGAAGGGTTAGTAGCGCCGATCCGACCGCAGTCTTCATTCCCAAGAGACGTCAAACAAGCATGCCCATCAAAGTCACCATCTGGAACGAAGGCCGGCACGAGCAAACCGACGCGGAGGTGCGGCAGCACTATCCCGACCGGATCGACGGCGCCATCGCGGCCGGCATTCGCCATCCCGAGTTCGAGATCCGTCGGGCGACCTTGGATGACCCGGATCAGGGCCTGCCCGACACGCTGTTGAACGACACGGACGTGCTGTTGTGGTGGGGCCATGTCGCCCACGATGAGGTCAGCGACGGCCTGATCGACCGCATTCAGCAACGGGTTCTCCAAGGCATGGGGCTGGTGATCCTGCATTCCGGACACCATTCGAAGCTTTTTCGGCGTCTGGTCGGCACCAACGCCAATCTGGCCTGGCGCGAACTGCCCGAAGGCGATTTGGAACGGGTCTGGGTGGTCAATCCCGCCCACCCGATTGCCGAGGGCCTGCCGCCCTATTTCGAGATCGAAGGCTCGGAGATGTATGGCGAACCCTTCGACATCCCGCAGCCGGACGATTTGATCTTCATTTCATGGTTTTCCGGCGGCGAGGTGTTCCGCAGCGGCTGCACGTTCCAGCGCGGACGAGGGCGCATCTTCTTTTTCGGCCCAGGCCACGAGACCTTCCCGATCTATCATGACCCGCATGTGCATCGCGTGATTGCCAACGGCATCCGATGGGTCCGGCAAAAGCATACCGACGGGCGGCGTTTGGACAATTGGCACCGCCCGGACCCTTTACACGCCCGCTAGCGAGCCGTCCGGCGGCCCTTTAGCAGGTCGACCCCCAGCGAACGTGGTACTCCAGCGTCACGGACGCGCCCTTGCGTTCGTCCGCCAAATCGCTCTCGATCAAGTCGACGATCGTGTCGATGAACGCCTCTTGATCGATCGCGACGGTCGTCAGGTCGTGACATTCCCAGGCCGCCATGTCGATGCCGTCCTGGCCGATGATCGCCAGATCGTCGGGCACGTGCCGGCCCAGCACGCCCACCGCCGCATCGCGGGCGCCGATGGCCATGACATCGTTGCCGCAGACGACGGCATCGACCTTCGACCGGCGCAGCAGCATCACGGTCTCCTTGAAGCCGGCGTCATAGGAATAGTCGCCATGGCCCTCCGCGATGAAATCCAGCCCGTGCTTTTCGAGCGCCGTCGTAAACCACTGTTTTCGCTGCTTGTCGATCCAGCTCGACTCCCGCCCGGTGATATAGGCGAAATGACGCCGCCCATCGCCGACCGCCTTGTCGACCACCTCCTGGACCGCCCTTGACCCGTCGACGCGCAGCTGGGACACGCGTGTGTCGTCCACCGGCTCCAAGGTCACGATGATCGGCCGTGAGGACCGAAAGATCTGCACCGCGTCGTCGAGCGAGACCATGTCGGAAAACACCACGACCTGGTCCACCTGGTAGGCGGACGCGCTGCGCATCAACTGCAGCCGGTCTTCATGTCCGGCGCAGGACAACAGGATCGGCAGCAGCCCGCGCCGCTGCAGATGCTGAACCAGCTTCTGAAGCTGTTCGGCCTCGCACGGGTTGGCGACGGCGTTCACCACGATCGCCACCAGGTCCGACCGGCTGTTGTTCAAGGACCGTGCGATGGCATTGGGATGATAGTTGTGTTCCCGCGCGATCGACAGCACACGGTCGCGCGTCGACTCGCTGATGCGGGAACCGGCCGAAAAGGCCCTTGAGATCGTGGCGGGTGAAACGCCGGCGAACTCCGCAAGTTGTTTTGACGTAATCCGTTTGGTCATTCCGGCCAAGTAACGGTCGCGACACGGGTTGTTTGAAGACACGTGGTCACGCTACCACGGATAACACTCTATCCCTAGCGCAGAGCCGGTCAGGCAAGGGCGCACGAAGGGCAAGGGGGCCGATCGGCGACCCTTGATCCCCTGCTACGGTTTAGGGCCCCCCAGCCGCTAAGTCAGGCAAGCTGAACGGTCTGACGGTGCGTGCCGCCCTTTTCCGATCGTGACGTCACCGTGACCGAGGCGTCGGCGCCTTCGGCGCGCACCAGCCATTCGAGCTTTTTCGAAACCGGCGACCATTGCTGGCCCCAGTTGGAGTAGGTGTATCGCCGCTCGTTCCGGCCGGCCAGGTTGCCGAGATCGACCTTGCCCGCGTTCATCACCAGCGCTGCATCCGTACAGTCGAGCGTAACGCCGACCGGTTTGGCGACCCCGTTCTGAACCGCCACGTCCGACAGGTTCGTCGGCAGATAGCCGTGGTTCGATACAACGGCGGTAACTTTCCAGAGATCGGCACCGAGCGGTTCCGCCGTCACCTCGTCGACCAGCACGCGCGGCGCGGCGGCGGCGTGTTCCAGGTTGAACATCACATTGTTGTGGCAGATGTCCTTCAGCAGCTTGCCGGGCGGGTTGCGATAGCTCCAGATATAGACCATGCCGCCGATCTCGACCGGGCCGAGCTGGGGGTGATCGAACGGCTGCCAATCACGATACCCATGCTCCCCGACATTCTCGACCACCCAATCGAAGACGAGCCGCTGGGTCTCGGCATCGCGCGGCCCAAGATTGTAATAGCCCTCTTTCTGCACCCCGGCGGTGCGTTCCAGATCCCACAGTTCGGTCGAAAAGCAGATGATGCCCATCTCTTCATAGACCCAGTCCTTCAGGCTGCCATGCCGGGCCTTGGATTTGTCGGGCGTGAAGTCTTCATAGGTCGAGATCGTGGGATAGCCCGTCAGCTTCTCACCGACCGCGCCAAGCGCCTTATAGAGCGCGAGGTCGGGCGGGCTCATCTCCGCATCGACCTTCATCATGGACGGACGCAGGATGATGCCGCCATGGGTGTGATAAGCGCACATACCAGCGATGTTGGGATGGTCGAGAATAAACCGCCCCATGCCCATCGCCTCAGGCTCGGAGAACGGGTATTCGCCCGCCCCATACTCCCGCGGCGACCAGTTGATCGGGAAGTTGCGGTTCATATTCCCGTCTTGCTGCGGATCGATCTGGACGTGTACGCCGTCATAGTTCTCGATCACGCCCTCCGGATAGACCCGGTAGTACTCGCCGCCCTCTTCCCCCGGTTCGCGCAGGACCAGGATGCGCGGTTCGTCCGGGTCAGCCTTCCACTCGCCCTTGGGGTCAGGAACCCGCATCTGCACGATGTAGCCGTCGCCATCAATGTCCTGGGCAATCAGCCCGTCGACCCGATCCTCGCCCGGCAGGCAGCGACCGTTGCCGCACCAGGGGTAGTAGGGCGCCGTCAGCGCGTATTCGGCCCCGTCGGGATTGATGCGGGGGATGATGTAGAAGGCTTGGCTGTCGACCAGGCGCGTCACCTTCGGGTCCGTGCCGTAGTTGGTCAGAAGGTACCAGACGGCGTAGAGCGCCGTGGCGCTGGTGGCGTGTTCCTCGGCGTGGATCTGGGCGTCGATGTAGTAACCGGGCTTGTCCGCCGCCGGGCCGGTGTCCGGGTTGGTGATCTCGACCGCCCAGACGTCGCGCCCGCGAAAGCTCGTAGCGATCGACCGCAGCGTGCAGAGCTTGGGATAGGCCGCTGCCAGCGCCTGAAGATGCGCCGTCATCTCGTCGTAGGTGTAGTAGCTGTCGAAGGCGATCTCGACCTTGGGCATGGTGGGTCCTTTCGTGCGGCTATGGCTGGCCGGGGTATCTTGAATTGGCGTCGTTGTTTTCGGTGGCCCGCGTCAGGCCGCCTCGGGCTCCGACAGGGTCCAAGCGTTCAGGCGCTGCCCGCTCAACGCCATGTCCCGCTTTGTCGCGATCTCGATGAAAGCAGGCGCGAGCCTTTCGGGGTCGATCCATTCCGCCTTCAGTTCCGGCGGATAATTGCGTTCGGACATGGGCGTGTGCATCGCCTTGCCCGGCGTGATCGTACAGGACAGGATGCCATGCGCCGCGCCTTCCAGGGCGAGGCACTTGGAAAAGCCCTCAAGCGCATGTTTGGCGGCGCAGTAGGCGGTCTCGTCGACAAATCCCTTGATGCCGGACTGCGAGGACACGAAGACCATCGCGCCGCCGCCCCGCGCCTTCATGGCGGGCCAGACTGCCTGTGTGAGCTGGAACGCGGCCTGAATGCCGACGTCGAGCGTGGCGCGGAACGACGCGAGGCTCTCCTCATCGATCGGCTTGGGCTTCAGGATCGCAGCATTGTGGATCAACGTGTCGACAGGACCACCGAGTTTGGCAAGTGCCGCCTCCGTCGCTGCCGCGTCGGAGAGATCGACGGCATGCGTTTCGACCGCACCGCCGATGGCACCCGCCACCGCCGCCAGTCCTGCCTCGTCCCGATCCAGCAGGATCAGCCGCGCGCCTGAACCGCCGAAGACCCGCGCGACAGCGGCGCCAAGGCCTTGCGCGGCGCCGGTGATCAGGACCGTCTGTTCGGACAAGTCCGGCATCAGCCGGCGGCCCCGAAGTCCAGATCCTGCCAGCGCCGGTCCGTGGTCGAGCGGACGACCGCGTCGAGCACCGTTTGGTTGCGCAGACCGTCCACGAACGTGGCGCCCTGCCGCAGCGCGCGCCCTTCGGTAATGGCGCCGACCAGCTCTTGCAGCGCGGCCAGGACCGAGACGTTCCAGATGCCCTTGTTCAGCCGGTCGAGACCGGCATGGGGGTCGTCAACGCTGATGCCCTCGAAGCTCTGCCCCGCCTTGGCGAAGTACAGTTTCTCGTCGCTGTTCGACAGGGTCAGCGTTCCCTTGGAGCCGAAGATCTGGGTCTCGTTGCCCATATTCGCGGCCGCGACGCCACTCATGAAGACCTGCGCCAGCGCGCCCGACTGCATTTCCAGCATCAGATAGGCAAGGTCGTCCGCGGTTGCGGTCCAGGCCTCACCGGTCGCCTTGTCGATCCGGTCCGGCACGATCGTCAGCGCTTGGCCGATGACGGCGGCGGGTTCGCCCAGCCACCAGCGCAGCATGTCCACCTGGTGCGAGCCGTTGGCGCCCAGCCGGCCGCCGCCCATGGCCGCGTCGGACCACCAGTCGCCCTTGGGGCGGCTGGCCGGATCGTTCCAGGAGGCGCCGATATTGGCGATGTTCACATGCCGGATCTCGCCCAGATCGCCGCCATGGATCAGCTCCGCAATGCGCATGCGGCTGGGGTTGAAGCGCAGTTCGTGGTCGATCATATGCAGCCGCCCCGCCGCCTCGGCCGCGCGCAACATCTCGCCCGCCTCGCCCGCGTTCATGGCGGTCGGCTTCTCGCACAGGACATGCGCGCCGCGTTCCAGGGCGGCGAAGGTCATTGGCGCGTGCATCACCGTCGGCGTGGCGATGCAGACCAGGTCGAGGTCGTGCGAGGCCAGCATCGCCCGCCAATCGTCGGTGACATGGGCGATGCCATAGGGTTCCGCCGCGGCACGGGCGCTGTCGATCCGGCCGGAGGCAAGCGCGACCACCTCGGCGTCATCGATATAGGTGAAGGCGGGCAGATAGGCGTCGCGGGCGAAACTGGCCCCGATGATGCCGACTTTCAGCATGAGATTTCCTTTCCTACGGCGGCCAGGCTTTCCACCTCGTCGATCTCGACCGCCGCGCGGCGGGCCGAGGCGAGGATGCAGGCGTGCAGCATGTAAAGCGATTGCAAATGGTCGCGCCCGGTGCAGGCGGGCGGTGCCGTGCCCCGGCAGATGGCGGTGAAGCTTTTCAACAGCGCCGCCGCGTCCGTGATCCAGGGTTCGTGCGGCGGCAGGTCGACCGGCGTTAGTTCCTGCTGCATGCGGGGCGCATAGCCCAGATCGCCGAACATGGCACGCTGTTCGACAATGCCCTCGGTACAATCGGTGCGCCAGTTGAAGTGCATCGGCTCATGCCCGGCCTGCCAGGTGCCCTGATAGTTGACGGTCATGCCGTTTTGAAACGCGATCAGGGCGGAAACGTTGGTGTCGTCCCGATACATGGTCCAGGGCGGGTTGAAGGTGTGCGCCTGGATGTAGAGGGGGTCGGTCGCGTAGACGAAGCGCATCAGATCGAAATGATGGATTGATTGTTCCCACAGCATCGGCTGATCCATGGTCAGCGGATAGCTGTTCAGCCGGCTTTGGGTGCCGTCGCGCCAACGTTCGTAAGTGAAGCGGGCAAAGCCAGGTGTGCCGACGACGCCGGAAGTTAGAAGACGCTTCTTCGCCTCGGTCACGGCCAGGTAACGGAAATTCAGCCCGACGATCAGTTGAACACCGGCCGCCTCCGCCATTTCGACATAGCGATGGGCGAGCGCGACATCGTCGGCCAGCGGCTTTTCGGCCAGGATCGGCAGGCCGGCAGCGCAAGCCGCGGCGATCTGCGCCTCGCGCCCGCCGGGCGGTGTCGCGAGCAAGACGGCGTCCGCCGCAACACCAACCACCTCGTCCAGCGCGGCGCCGATCGGCAAACCGGGATGCGCGGCTTCCGCCTTGGACCGCGCTGCGGGGTCGGGGTCGCACACGGCCACGATCTCGACCTCGGGATCGGCGGCGATGACCTGCGCCCAGGTGCGCGCACGGGCGCCCAGGCCCACAAGGATCACGCGCAGCGGCGTCATGACAGTGCCTCCGCCGGAATCAAGCGGTCGAGGATTTGCGCGATGGGTGTCCAATCGAGGGTGGCGAAGGGCCCGTCATCGGCGTCGGTCCCCATGGGCGGCCGCGTGGGCTCTTCCGGTGACGCGATGCGGATATCGGTCCCCGGTCTTCGCTCAGCCACCGCGCGCGCCAGGTCAAGGTCGCGGATCGATGGGGGCGAGCCTGCGTGAAGGACCGGACGGGGACCGAACGGCGCTTCGAGCAGCGCGGCGATGCCCCGCGCAAGGTCCGGCAGCCAGGCCCATTCCCTGTGGGCTTCGGGAGAGGTCAGTTCGATCACGCCGCGCCCCTCCGCCCCGTCGATCATGCGGCGCAACCGTGAGAGGATCTGTCGGGTCGGGCGGGACGCCTCTTCCGGTCCGCAGGTATTGCCCAGTCGCAGGCTGAGTGTCTCGAAGCCGGGCTCGGCCGCCGCTTCGGTTAGGATCTCGCCGGCACGTTTGGCCGCGCAATAGGCGCAGTTGGCCGTGGGCACCGTCGCCTCGGTGAACCGTCCGCCGGGTGCCGGGCCGTCATCGGGCACAAAAACACCCATTGAGCTGATGAACAGGAATTTCCCGGCACCGGCAGACCGGGCAAAGTCAAGCGCCAGCGCCAGCGGATCGATATTGCCGCGCAGATGCGCCGCCCGGCTGATGCCCAGGGCCTCGGGGCTGGCGGTCGTGGCGGCGCCGTGGATCACGGCCGAAAGACACCGCCCGGACATGCCGACAAACATTTCGGTCAGCGGCCCCTCTATCCGCTCAACACCCCGAAGACGGGCAACCGTCCGGGCATCGAAGTGCCGATCGGTCGCGATGACGTGCCGGCCCGCTTTCGCGAGTGTCGCGGCAACTTCCGAACAGACGAAACCACCAGCGCCAGTGACCAGAATCGGCAGGTCACTCATGCGACACCGCGCAGGTCGGCACTGTCGTGTATCGATCCGGCGGGCATCGATCCGGCGTACATCGATCCGGAACCTTCGTCTTCTCCCATCAGGGAACCAGCGTCAGCGTCGGTATGGCCTGCACCGCGTCATCCTGCTGCGGGCCGCCGCGCCACATCAGGACGACGAAATTGCCCGGCCGTTCCAGCACGGTCGCACCCATATGCCAAACGCCGGCATTGTAGATGACGCCCCTGGTGCCCGGCATCAGGAAGGCCAGCGCCTCTTCGGGCACGGGGCTTCCGTCCGCGGCGGAGGGCATGACCAGGGCGACATAGGCCGCCACGTCAAGCGGGAAGAAGCATTGCGCGGCGTGCGGGTGCCGTTCCACCTCGGTGACCTGCAGCGGCAGCGAGGTGGGCTCCACCTTGTTGACGTGCAGAACGGGTGCGGTTCCCTCGGGCGGTTCGCGCAGGCAGTCGCTGTAGAACGCCCGCTCGCCGGCCACCTCCGGCGGCTCGACCAGCCGGCCGAAGGGGGCGAAGTCTGCGTTGTTGTGCGGGCGCAGCCGCAAGATCGTGTCGCTCACCCCGCACTCACCCCCGTGCAGGTGCGTTGGGCGTCGAGGGCAGATGCACGTCCGGTGTGACCAGGCCCTCCGGGCGGACATGGGCCCGCCAATGGTCGGCGATTTCCGCCCGCCGGCAAACCCAGACGCCGGGCTTCCCGTCGATATGGTCGAGAAACCGGACCAAGGCGGCGACACGCCCCGGATGCCCGATGACGCGCGAATGCAGGCCGATCGACATCATCCGAGGCATCTCGGCGCCCTCTTCGTGAAGAACATCGAAGGTATCGATCAGGAAATCGGCGAAATCGGCCGCCGCGAAGACATCGCCCGACAGGAACTTCGCGTCGTTGGTGACCATCGTGTACGGGATGACCAGATGCGGCGCCCCGTCCACGTCGGTCCAATAGGGCAGGTCGTCATTATAGGCGTCGCTGTCATAATCGTAGCCGCCATGGGCCACAACCAGACGGCGGGTCTCCAGCGAGGCCGAGTACCGGCAATACCAACCGCGCGGCGGGCGGCCGAGGCTTTGGGTCAGGCTTTCATGGGCACGGGCAATGTGCTCAGCCTCGGTCTCGGGGTCGAGACGGTAGTGTTCGACCCAGCGCCAGCCATGGGCGCAGACATCCCAGTCGGTCTCCGCGATGGCGGCGGCGACCGCTGGTGTGCGTTCCAGCGCCAAGGCGCTGGCGAAGACGGTGAGCGGCAGGCCCCGGTCGCGGAACAGCCGGTAAAGCCGCCAGAAACCGACCCGGCTGCCATATTCGTACAGGCTCTCCACGGCCAGGTCGCGATCGCCCGGCGGCACGCGGGAGGCGCGGACCTCGCTGAGCGCCGATTCCGATCGGCCGTCGCCATCGCCGATCGAGTATTCCGACCCTTCCTCGACGTTCAGCACGAAGTTCACGGCCAGCCCGGCGCCACCCGGCCAGCGGATGTCGGGCGGATGCGCGCCGTAGCCGACCAGATCGCGTGGCCGGGTCATTCCACGACCTCGGCGCTGCAATACAGGTCAGTCACGCAACCCCTCCACCTTGTTGAAGAAACAGCACCAGTCGCCGAGATTGACGTTTGGCAAGGCGCGCAGTCCGAAGAACATCCCGTCGGCTGGCGCGTGAAGCGCCGCCATCTCGTCGCCGAAGATGTTGACGATTGTCGCGATCCGGTCGCCCTTGTTCATCATGGTCAGGAACTGGACGCCGGGTTCGGGCAGGAAGATGCCCGAGGCCGGGGCAAGCAGCGCTTCCTGCACGCCCTTGTAACAGGGGTCGGGATAGGTCGCCTGCCCGTCGAGCATGCCGTAGTGGTAGCAGATGTTGACGATCGACTTCGCCAACTCCTCACCCACCCAGCGAAAACGCTCCGGCGAGGTGGCCGATCGGCCGCCAAGTTCGACGGTGATGCCGGTTTTGCCAGCACCGTTCAGCGCCGCCATAGGGCTGCCGGTCTTGGAGAAGTTCGACATGATGCAGCCCCAGCCCTCGCCCATGGCCTTGGCCAGCTCGACACTCTCGGGCCGTTCGTCGACGAAGATGGCCTTGTCGAGAAACGAGTGCGCGCCGCCGGAATGGATCGAGATTTCGATGTCGGCCACGTCCTTCATGGCCTGCCAATGGGCGTCCGCCAGCCGGTCGGTGAAATAGCCGTTGGGCTTGCCGGGATAAACCCGGTTCATGTCGTAGGTGAAGGTATCAAGCGGGTTGCCCCGTTCGGCCGCCGAAAACGCCAGCGGGTTCAGGCACGGCACCATCACCACCGCGCCCTTGAGCGCTGCCGGGTCGATCTCCTTCTGCGCCAGCATGCAGGCCAGCGGCCCCTCGGGCTCGTCGCCGTGGATCGCGGCATTCACCCAGAAGGTCGGCCCCGGGCCGGCGCCGTTGATGACAACGACCGGGATCTCGACCTTCACACCGCCCGCCAGGTCGCCTGCGGGAATGCCTCCCCGCGCGACCTCGCCCGGTGCCGCCGTCGCCGTCCCGACAGTCAGCGTTTCGCCATCGATGGTGCTCATACCGCCTCCGCGCTGCTTGCTTCCCAGGCCTTCAACTCATCCGGGGTGTAGACCTGCATGAATTCGATCTCGATGCCGCCGGCGTCATTGTCCAGGAAGGCGACGAAGCCTTCCGGATGGGCATGGCTGCCGTAGACCCCACAGGCCTTGCAGATTCGCAAATCCGCGCCCTGGGACTTGGCGTGGGCCAGCGCCTTGTCGATATCGTCGACCTCATAGCAGATGTGGTGCAGCCCTTCCGCGCCACGCTCCGCGATCCATGAGGCGAAGCGGCCGTTGGGATCGGTCGACTGGCAAAGTTGGTATTCGATCCCGCCGAGATAGAACAGCGCGACCTTGTTGCCCGACTTGGCGAAATGGGTGATTTCCGTGTCGGCCGGCACGTGCAGAAATTTGGCATAAGACGCCAATGCGGCCTCGGCATCGCGCACGGCGAAGGCCATGTGCTTGATGCCCTTGATATTGGGATTGTCGGATTTCACGGTCATTGGGTCAGGTCTCCGTTCAACTGGCCAGCGCGGCCTTTTCGGCGCGGATGGTGTCGACGACGCCGGCCATGCGCACCATCGCCTCTTTGATGCGGGGCACGGGCTGGGTCATCGACATGCGCACGAAATCGTCGGTGTGGTCGCCGTAGATCGTGCCGGGATACATCATCACCCGGCCCTCGGCCAAAAGCCGTTCGCAGAAGGCGCCCGCCCCCATGCCGAGGCCGAGGCTCGCGACGTCGGCATAGACGTAGAACCCGCCTTGCGGTTCGGCATAGGACATGCCGATCGCGTCGAGGCCGGCGAGGATGGCACGGCGGCGCCCGTCATAGGTGCGCTGCATCTCCTCCACGCAGTCGTCGCCGCCGGTCAGGGCGGCAAGCGCGGCATGCTGGCTGGCCGCCGTCGTGGAGATGGCGAAGGCGTGGTTCACCTCCGACATCGGCTCGATCAGCGCACGCGGTCCCGCGAGATAGCCGATCCGCCAACCGGTCATCGCATAGGCCTTGGAAAAGCCCGACAGGGTGATCGTGCGCTCGCGCATGCCGGGCAGGGAGGCCACCGGCTGCACGGTGTTGTTGCCGAAGGTGAGCCGGGCATAGATCTCGTCGGAGATGACGATCAGATCGTTTTCCCTGGCGAGCTCGGCGATTTTGCGCACCTCGTCGGGCGGCGTCACCGTGCCTGTCGGATTGTTGGGGTTGATCAGGACCAGGATCTTCGACCGGTCCGTGATGTGCGGCGCCACCAGGTCGGCCGTCAGGGTGAAGTTGGTCTCCATGGTCATGGGGACCTTGCGCACCACCGCATCGGCAAGGTCGGCCGCCTGGGTGTAGGGATTATAGCCCGGGCACGGCACGATGATTTCGTCGCCGGGGTTCAGAAGCGACAGCGCAATCACGAACATGCCGTGCTGTCCGCCCGGCGTAACCATAATCTCGTCGGTGGCATAGTCCGCGCCGCCGAAGCGGCTTATGTTCTCCGCGATCGCCGCGCGCAGCGGCTCGATGCCCAAGGGATGGGTGTAGTGCGTGGCGCCGTTCGCCAACGCCTCTTGCCCCGCCTTGACGATATGCGCCGGCGTATCGAGATCGGGGTCGCCGCGACCCATGCGGATCACGTCCTCAAGCCCGTTCGAGATGTCGAGCATGCGCGTGATCAAGGCACCGTCCGCCATCTTAACGCGCTTGGCTATCCGCGGATCGACGTCGCTGCTCATATCAGTTCTCCCATGTCGCGGCCGGTGGCGGCCTGCTTAACCGAGTGCATAGATCTCCGAATACTTGCGGGTCAGATGGGCGATGTAGGGATCGGGGTCCAGCTTCCGACCGGTGGCCTTTTCCAACAGCTCGTCGCGCGAGAAGCGGCGGCCGTGCCGCGCGACCTTGTCGGTCATCCATTCCCGCAAGGGGGCATAGTCGCCGGCGTCGAGCGCGGCCTGAACCGACGGCGTTTCCCGCGTCGCCGTGTCGAACAGCTGGGCCGCCATGATGTTGCCGATGGTGTAGTTGCAGAAGGTGCCGATCTGGCCGGAGGACCAGTGCACGTCCTGCAGCACGCCCTGCGCATCGTCCGGCACGTCGATGCCGAGATACTCTTTGATCAGGGCGTTCCAAGCCTCGGGCAGGTCGGCCACGTCGAGGCTGCCGTCGACCAGCCGCGCTTCGATCTCGCAACGGACCATGATGTGGAAATCGTAGGTGAGTTCGTCGGCCTCGACGCGAATGAAGCTGGGGCGCGAGCGGTTGACGGCGCGGTAGAACTCCTCCGGGTCGACATCGTCGAGCACGCCGGGGAAGGCCGCGCGGATCTCGTCCATATGGTTGAGCCAGAAGGACCGGCTGCGGCCGACATGGTTCTCCCACAGGCGCGACTGGCTTTCATGGGCGCCGAAACTGACGCCGCCCACGGCATAGAGGCTGACCAGGTCGGTGGCCAGCGGCGTGCGGGTGTAGGCCGGGTCGACGCCTTGCTCGTAAAGGGCGTGGCCCGCCTCGTGTAATGCGCCGAACAGGGCCATCGGCATGTAGGTGCGCGAGACGCGGGTGGTGATGCGCACGTCGTTTCGGGTGAAGGAGACCTCGAACGGGTGGACCGTCGTGTCCAGCCGGCCGCGATCGAGATCATAGCCGACGCGCGCCGCCATCGCCTCGCCAAAGGCCAGCTGCGAGTCGACCGGAACGTCGCGATAGAGGAAATCGGCGCGCGGCTCCTCGGCCTCGGCAATGCCGCGCACCAGCGGCAACATGCCGTCGCGCAGACGGGCGAACAGGGTGTCGAGATCGCGTTTCGTAACCCCCGGCTCGAACCGGTACATCAGCGCATCGTAGGGATGGTCTTCGAACCCGATAGCCTGGGCCATCTCGCGGTTGATGTCGACCATGGTGGTCAAGGCGTCGGAGAAGATCGCGAAGTCGGCCTTTTCGCGCGCCTCTGCCCAGACCGCGTGGGCGGCCGTGCCCAGTTCGGTCTTGCGGTGCAGAAGCTCGGTCGGAATGCGCTCGTGATAGTCGATCGCCTCGCGCACCTGCGCCACGATCCGCGCCTCGGGCGTATCGGGCGCACGGCCCGCGGTTTCGGCCTCCGCGCCTTCGAGCGCCCGTTTCGCCTCGTCGGAGCAGAGCAGGTTGCGCGCCGCCACGGTCAGCGTGGCCAGCTGCTTCGACCGTGTCTCCGCGCCGCCTTTCGGCATCATCGTGCGGGCGTCCCAAGACAGGACCGAGCTTGCGTTCAAGAAGTCGTTCACGCGGCCCATGACCTCGATCAGACTGGCGTAGCTCATTGGCGCGGAATCCCTCTCTTCGGTACGGCCCATCGCCCAGGCCACCCACATCTTGGGAGCCTTCGGAGCGACGCTTGACAGTCGAATTCGCTCGTGGTCCTAGTAGGACAGATAGAATGTCGACAATCTACTGATGGCAAGGACCGTCGGGGAAGTCAAACCAAATTCTGTGGATTGACACCCCCTCTGTCGGCCCCGAATCGGGAAGGAGCCCGCGCCAGAATGGCTGCGCCAAGAACCAATGAAACCACGCTTGTCGAAATGGCCGTCTCGGGCGCCGTGACGACGCCGGCGGTGCGGCCGGGGCAGTACATTCCGCATCCCGACGGCAGGGGCGCCGTGCTGCCCGGCATGTACGGCGTCACCTACAATGTCCGCTGCGGCGACCGCGCCTTTGGCTGGGCCGGCGACCATGTGGAACCGGGCGTCAGCATCGACGATGACAGGCATTCAGGCCGCCACCACGCGCTGCACTATCTGAACTGCATCGGCAACGACGCTATGGTGACGTCGGGCCTGGCCGCCGGCGCGCGGGGCATCGTGGTCGGCGAACATGCCCGCATCCTGGTGCAGTTCGACGACGACGCCCACGATGTGATCGCCCCGGGTGACCGGGTGCAGGTGATGACCAAGGGCCAGGGGCTGCGGCTTGACGATTATCCCGGCGTCGCGCTGAAGAAGATGAGCCCGCGCCTGTTTCACGCCATGGGCATCACGGAGGCGGCGGGCCGGCTGCACGTTAACGTCGCGATGGAACTGCCCGTGCGGATCATGGGCTCGGGCGCTGAGCTGAACTCCGAATATGTCGATCAGGACCTGATGTCCGGCGACCGCGCCCTGATGGCCGAGCTTGGCATCGACCAGATGCGCCTGGGCGACCTGATCGCCATCCGCCATGCCGACCATCATTGGGGCCGGTCGTACCGCGAGGGGGCGGTGTCGATCTGCCTCTGCATCCATGGCGACAGCATCATGACCGGGCACGGCCCCGGCATCCTGACCCTGATGACCGCGCGGGACGGGGAGATCGACTTCACGATCGACCCCGCCGGCAACATCGCCACCCTGCTAGATCTCGGAGCCTGAGCCATGACCGTTCAAACCAATGCAGCCGACATCGTCAGCGTCTCGGTCGCCGGGCAGGTCGCAAACCCGGTCCTGTCGGGTCTGCCGGCGGAGCCCTACCGGCTGGACGCCGACGGCAAGGCCTTCCTGTGGCCGACCTTCGGCGGCATCGTCTACAACGTCTCGGTCGGCGACAGCGCCTATGGCTGGTCGGGCGATTGCGTCCATCCGAGCGTCAGCATCGCCCACCCCGACGCCAACAAGAATCGCGGCCTGAACGTCTTTGCCTGTGTCGGTAACGACGCCCTGGTCGTCAGTGGCGCGGCGCAGGGGGCCAAGGGGGTGGTGACCGGCAAGTCCGGCCGATTTTCCGACCAGGTGATCGTACATTTCGACGAAGAGACGCGGCGCAAGATCGCGGTCGACGACCGCATCCTGGTGCGGTCGGAAGGCGTCGGGCTGGCGGTACCCGAGTGCCCGGATGTCTCATTCAAGTCGCTGGCGCCGGGCCTGTTCGACAAGTTGCCCAAGCGCCTCAACGACGGCGTGCTTCAGATGGGCGTGGTCGCCGTCGTGCCGCCGCATTTCGTAGGCGCCGGGGCCGGCCTGACGTCCGAGGGCGGGTCGCTGCACATCCAATCCACGGATCGCGACGAACTGGCGGCCAATGGGCTGGAGGCCCTGCGCCTCGGTGACGTGGTCGCCTTCCAGGATACCGACAGCCGCTACAATCACGGCTATCTGCGCGGCGCGATGAGCATCGGCATTGTCGGCCAGACCGACGGGCCGCGCGCAGGTTACGGCCCAGGCTGCACCATGGTTATGACGGCGCCCGCAGGACAGCTTGGGTGCTATGACGCGCCGGGCACCAACATTGCCGATCTGCTTGGGCTGCGCCCGTGACCGAGATCGCGATGACCAATGTCGCGCGCGACCAGCTTCGGCAGTTCGTCGCCGAGGGCTTCAAGGCGCTTGGTCTGACGCCGGACGATGCGGGCATCTTTGCCGACGCGCTGATCTTTTCCGAGCTGCGCTTTCATCCCGGACAGGGGCAAGGCGTTTCGCGGCTGCGCCGGTATCAGCATCGGATCGGCAAGGGCGAGGTCGACCCGCGCGCCGACTGGTCCATCGTGAAGGAAGGCCCGTCCCTGGCGCTGGTCGACGCCCATAACGGGATCGGCACGGTCGCGGCGTCCAAGGCCATGGATGTCGCCATCGCCAAGGCCAAGGAAAACGGCATCGGCACCGTCATCGTGCGCAACTCGACCCATTACGGGTCCAGCGCGGTGCATGCCTGCCGGGCGCTGGATCATGGCTGCATCGGCATCGCGTATACCAATGCCGGCCCCGAAATGGCGCCCTGGGGCGGGCGCGAGGGTGCGACCGGCACCAACCCCTGGGCCATCGCCGCACCGTCGGACAAGGGCTTTCCGGTGGTGCTCGACATCGCGCTGACCACCGCCGGCAAGGGCATGATGAAGTGGTACGAGCGCGAAGGCCGCAAGATGCCGCTCGACTGGGCGCTGACGCCCGACGGGGAAGAGACCGACGACCCGACCGCCGCCATGGCCGGCGCGCTGCTGGGCATCGGCGGGCATAAGGGCTACGGCCTTGCCTTCATGACGGAGGCGACGACCGGGGTCCTGTCCGGCGGCGGTTTCGGCCTCACGCCCTATGCCGATCCGAAGAAGCTGGACGTGTCGCACTGCCTGCAGGCGATCGACATCTCCTGGTTCATGGACCCGGCGGACTATGCCGCGCGCATGGGTGAATTCGTCGAGATGTGCAAATCCCGCGCCCTCAGGCCCGGATTT
This sequence comes from Pseudomonadota bacterium, assembly GCA_039177555.1. GTDB lineage: Bacteria > Pseudomonadota > Alphaproteobacteria > DSM-16000 > Inquilinaceae > JANQGH01. The sequence goes on from JBCDFV010000017.1 coordinate 21,541, forward strand.
GACGAGATCCTAGTGCCGGGTGAACAGGAAGCCCGCCGGACCAACGCGAAGTCGGCCTCGGGCGTGCCGCTGGACGATGTGGTGCTGGCCGATCTTCAAGCCCTAGGCCGTGAGCTGGGGCTGAAGGCGACGCTGGAGCCGCTCAGCCCTTACACCGGGGCAACGCTATGACGAGTAAACTCCATCCCCTGCCGCCTTCGTTCCATGTCCGCGCCAGGGATCGGCTGAAGGCCCGCGCCGAGGCGGCGGGACTGGACGGAATGCTGCTGCTGCTTGGCCCCAACCTCGCCTACGCGACTGGGCTGTTCCTGACGCCAAACGAACGGCCCATGGGTGTCTGGGTGCCCGTTTCGGGCGAGCCGACCTTGCTGCTGCCGGGGCTGGAGCGCGAGAATGCCGAGGGCACCGGGATCGCCGACCTGCGATTCTATGAGGAGTTTCCCGGCGATATCCCGCCCGAGCTGTGGATGCTTGACCAGATCGGGCGCAAATCCATCGCGATCGACTTTCTGGACGCGGCCCTCTTGGACGCCGCGCGCGACCGTCTCACCCGCCTCGACCTGACCGACCACGCGCTGGCCGCGCGCATCATCAAGGAACCCGAAGAGGTCGCGCTGACCGAGGCCGCGGCCGGCTTCGCGGACTGTTTCTTGCAGCGGCTGTACGGTTCCGCCGCCGACATCATCGCCCAGGGCGGCACCGAGGCCGACCTGTTGGCCGACGGCATGGCGCATGCGCGCAAGGCGCTGTTCGCCGCGCACGGCTCGGCCTTCGCCGGGACACCGATGGGCATCACCGCGACGGTTCATTCCGGCCCCCGCGCGGCCCTGCCCCATGGCGCGGTCCTGGACCGCAAGCCCCAGCCCGGCGAGACGCTGATCGCGGGCATCGGCGCCAGCCTCGGCGGCTATCACGCCGAAAGCGGCGTGACCCTGATCGTCGGCAAGATGTCGGCAGAGCAGCGGCGCGTGATGGAGGCGATGACGGCCTGCAACGATGCCGCCGTGGCGGCCTGCGCGGCCGGTCGCACCTGTGAAGAGGCCAATGAAGCCGCCCTTGGCGAACTGGGTGGCGCGGGTCTGGGCGAGGCGATCCGCCACCGCATCGGCCACGGCATGGGCCTGCAAGGGCACGAGGCGCCGTGGCTCGCCCCCGGTGATCGCACGCCGATCCGCCCGGGCATGGTGTTTTCCAACGAGCCCGGCGTCTATCGCCCCGGCCATGACGGATACCGCGTCATCAATACGATGATCGTGACCGATGAGGGGGTGACCGTCCCCTCCCGCTTTCAGTCCGACACGCCCATCGAGGCCCGTGTCATCCCGCTTTGAACCCCGAGAAGGAGCCTTTCGATGCCCGAACCGCCTGCCTGGCACTACCAGAAGATCACCAAGCCGATGTTCCAGGCCGACACGGTCGACTGCGTCTTCTATGGCCGCATCGTGACCTGCGTCGGCGACGAGGTGATCGAGGACGGCTACATCCATCTGAAGGACGGCAAGATCGCCGCGGTCGGACAGAAGGCCGACCTGGCCGCGCCCCCGGCCGGTGCCGACGTGATCGACACGGGCGGCAAGACGCTGATGCCCGGCATGATGAACAGCCACGCCCATCTAAGCTGGGACGGCATTCATGAGCTGAGCCAGCAGTCGATGTTCGATTCGCCCGAGATCCGCGCTTACAAGGCGTGTGGGAACATGATCAAGTCGCTGCGCGCCGGCATTACGCTGGTCCGCGACCTCGGCGTTCATGACGCCAACCTGTTCACCAAACAGGCCGTCGCCCAGGGCATCTTTCCCGGCCCGCGCCTGCTGGTGGCGGGTGCTGGGATCATCCAAACGGGCGGGCATACCTATTGGGTCTGCCGCGAGGCCTCGGGCGCGGACGAAATGCGTCGGGCGGTGCGCGAACAGGTGCGCGGCGGTGCCGATCTGATCAAGATCATGGCCTGCCACGACACGCTGGAGTTCACGGACGAAGAACTCCACGCCGTCATCGACGAATCCCACCGCAACCGCCTGCCGATCACCGCGCACGCGACCTACAATGACTGCATCAAACGGGTGGCGGAATTCGGCATCGACTGTGTCGAGCATGGCGGGTCCATGACGGACGAGACGATCCAACTTCTGCTCGACCGCAAGCTGCCGGTGGTGACGACGTTCTCCGCACTGGTCATCCAGGCCAACGAGGAAATCGCCCGCGCGTTCGGCATTCCGGAATGGAAGATCGCCGAGCGCAAGCGCGCCGTGGCCGACAAGTCCCGCTTCGACGGGCTGGTCCGGGCCGCCAAGGCCGGCGTGCCGATCGTCTTCGGCACCGACGCGGGCAGCCCGGCTGTCGAACACGACCGGATCGTTCCTGAACTGGGCTTCATGGTCGAAATCGGCGTCTGCACCGACAATCTGGACGCGCTGCGCTCAATCACCATTCGGGCGGCGAACACCAGCTTTCTCGGCGACAAGCTGGGCACGCTGGAGGCAGGCAAGCTCGCCGACATGATCGTGGTCGACGGCAAGCCCGACCAGGATTTGAGCGCGCTGGAACGGGTCGAGATGACCTATATCGACGGCAAGAGGATGCACTGATGGGCTCGATCCTGGCCGAACGCACGGCCTCCCGCATCGTCGAGGAGGACGGGTCGTTCCGCACCAAAATGCTGGGAATAGCGGCTGAGCGCGACGACGTGATCGCGCTTGGCCGCGGCGACCCGGACTTCCATACGCCGGGCCACGTGGTCGAGGCGGCCAAGGCGGCGATCGACGCCAACCAGCACCACTATACTGGCCCAACCGGTCTGCCGCAGTTGCGTCAGGCCATCGCGGACAACCTGAAATCCGACTATGGCCTTGACTACACCGCCGACGAGATCGTGGTGACGGCCGGCGTGCAGGAAAGCATCATGCTGACCATGCTGGCCGTCTGCGAGCCCGGGGACGAGGTGCTGATCACGTCGCCGCGCTTCACGACCTACGACACGGCGGTGCATCTGTGCGGTGGTGTGCCGGTACCGGTTCCGACGTATCAGAAGGGCGATTTCGCGCTGGACGTGGCCGAGATCGAGTCGCGCATCACCGACCGTACGCGGGTTTTCGTGCTGGTTTCCCCCAACAACCCCACCGGGGCCGTCACCCCGCCGGACGTGATCCGCCAGATCGCCGACCTGGCGCTGAAACACGACCTGCTGATCGTGGCCGACGAAATCTACGCCAAGCTGATCTATCCGCCGCATGAGCACCTGTCGCTGGCGACGTTGCCGGGCATGAAGGAGCGCACGATCACGCTGAACGGGTTTTCCAAGACCTACGCCATGACCGGCTGGCGGATCGGCTATCTGGCCGCACCGGCGGACTTCGTTGAGAAGGTCACGGAGACGCGGCACACGCTCTCCATCAACTCCTGCACCGTGTCGCAGCACGCCGCGCTGGCCGCGCTGACCGGCCCGCAGGACGACATGCAGGCAATGTACGACGCCTATGCCGAGCGGCGCGCCTATCTGATGGAGGCGTTGACCAAGGCGGGCCTGAGCTACGGCGCGCCAGGCGGCGCCTTCTACATCTACACCAACATCTCCGCCAGCGGCATGAAGGCCAAGGCCTTCTGCGAGACCCTTCTGCGCGAAACCGGCGTCATGGTCTTTCCCGGCGACATGTTCGGGGAACCGGACAGCGATTTCATCCGCATCTCCTATCTGCAGCCGCTGCCGCTGATCGAGGAGGCCATGGGTCGGATCGAACGCTTCATGGCGGCCCGCGCGGGAGCGGCGGCATGAGCGCCGCGTCCCCCGATCCCAACGACAAGTTCGTCGGCATCCAGGTCAGCCCGATCAGCTTCATCGACGAAGGCGTCGACGTCGTCCTCGACACGCTGAAGGACCGGGTCGGCGTCAATGTCCTGATGCTGGGCACCGTGTCCTGGCTGGGCCTGAAGACCGGGCGCAGCATCTCGCATGAGCTGGATGGCTGGCCCGACCACGGCGTGCCGGAACCGTTCACGATGAAGGGCGGCGCCTATTTCGAGCCCGACCCGCGTTTCTACACCAAGACGCTGATCAAGGATTTCCGGGCCAAGGACGAGGAGATGGCGAAGGTCGACATCCTCGCCCTTGTGATTCCCGAGGCGCGCAAGCGCGGGATGCAGGTCTATCCCGAGCTGATGGAGCCGTTCTTCAAATATGCCGGCCACGGTTCGGCCAGCGCGGTGGAGGTCCCGAACCTGGCCACCTGCATGGAGGTTGACTGTTTCGGCCGTCGCAAGGACGAGCCCTCGACCTCCAACCCGGATTACCGCAACTGGATGCACGCCATCGTCGAGGACCAGGTCAAGAACTATGACATCGACGGGCTGATGTGGTGCAACGAGCGCAACTCGCCGCTCGACCAGATGATGCAGGGCCAGGCACCCGGCGATTTCTCCGAGCCGACGCGGGCGGAAGCGATCGCGCGCGGCATCGATGTCGAGGCCTGCCGCCGTGCCTGCATCGCGATGTACGAGTTCATGCAGGAGGCACGGGCCGGAACCGAATTCGACGACGGCGCCTTTCTGACCTTCCTGCGGACCCTGATGGCCAACCCGGAGGTTCTGGTCTGGGAACGGTTCTGGCTGGAACGCAACAAGGACCTCGACCGGGAGCTTTACGGGCTGGTGAAATGGCTGAAGCCGACGCTTCCCTTCGGTCTGAACGTCTGGAACCGCAACCATTTCAATATCTTCCGCCGTGCCCAATGGCCGTGGCATGAACAGACGATGTATGCCGATTGGGTGAAGCCGATCACCTACCAGCACCAGGCCGGCGAGATCTGGCACAAGGAATTCGGCTTCTTCCGGGACACGATCTTCCGGGACTTCGACCCGGCGGCCGCCATGGCCGTGCTGGACCAGATGCTGGGCATCGGGGGCGCACCGCTTGACCGGGTGATCCAGGAAGGCCTCGACCCCGACACCTACGTCTACCGCCAATGCGCCGACGCGCTGAGGGGCGTTCATGGCGAGGCGAAGGTCTATATGGGCATCGGCGTCGATGCGCCGCGCGTGCGGGCGGATCAGGCCGTGTGCACGCCGGACATCGCCTACCGGTCGGTCATGGCGACCTACCGCGCCGGCGGGCATGGCATCGTGCTGTCGCCGAACTATGCGTCCATGAAGCTGACCAATCTTGACGGCGTGGCGCAGGCACTGACGGAGCTGGGGCTGAAATGACAATCCTCGACACGTTGATTGCGGGTGGCGAGGTGTTGCTGCCCGACGGGCTGGCCCGGGTCGATCTCGGGATCAAGGACGGCCGCGTTGCCGGCATCTACCAGCCCGGTACGGCGCCGGATGCCGCTGAAACGCAGGATGCGAGCGGGCACCTCGTGCTGCAGGGCATCGTCGATATTCACTTCCATGTGCGCGCACCGTCCTACCCGGAACGCGGCACCGTCGAGAGCGAGACCCGCGCGGCGGCCGCCGGCGGCGTCACCACGATCTTCGAGATGCCGATCGCGAAGCCCTGCTGCTCCACGCCGGAAGAGCTGGAGCGCCGGCGCGATCATTTCGCCGAACACGCCGTGGTCGATTTTGCACTCTACGCCGCACCGGGGGACCTGACCGAGGCCAGCCGCGACCGCATGGTCGATTTGGGCTGCATCGCCTGGAAGATCTTCACCACGGAGTCGCCGCCGGGCCGGGCCGACGAGTTCGACGGGCTGGCGTTTCCCGATGAGGCGGACCAACTGCGCGCCCTGCAACTGCTTGCCGACACCGACCGACCTGTCGTCACCCACGCCGAAAGCGCGGAGTTGCTGCGCCATTTCGGGGCCTTGGCAAAGTCGCTCGATCCCGCCGATGCCGCGACCCATAACCTGTCGCGCCCGGCGGTTTGCGAGGCGGTCGCGGTGGCGAAGCTGCTGACCATGAACGTGGACGCCGGCGCGAAGCTGCACATCGCCCATGTGACCTCGGCGGAAACCGTCGCCGTTGTCCGTGGCATGCAAGGGACCTCGGACTTCACTGCTGAATCTTGCCCGCAGTACCTGTTCGCTACGGAGACGGACGTGGCACGCGCCGGCGTCTACGGCAAGGTGAACCCGCCGATCCGGTTTCAGGCCGACCAAGATGCCCTGTGGCAAGCGATCGCCGACGGCGTCATCAACTATATCACCACGGATCACGCGCCCTTTGCCAAGGCCGAGAAACAGGCGGCGGAGGGCAATTTCCCGGGAGCGCCGCCGGGCGTGCCGGGCATCGAGACCCTGCTGCCGTCGATGATAGACGCGGTCGCCGCCGGCCGCGTGAGCCTGCGCCGCGCGCACGACCTGATCTGCGCCAACGGGGCCAAGCGCTACGGCATCTACCCGTGGAAGGGCGCGCTGCTGCCCGGCAGTGCCGCCGATGTCGCCATCGTCGATCTGAACGCCGAGACGGTGGTCTCGAAGGACACGCTGCACACCCATGCGCGGGAGGTGGCGCATCTGTACGAAGGGCGCCGGTTCCGCGGCAAAGTGGTCAAGACGCTTTTGGCCGGCCGCACGGTCTTCGCCGACGGGGCGGTGGTCGGACAGCCGGGACGTGGCCGCTACGTCACGCCCCTCGACACCGCCTAGCGCCTAATGGTTCTCCTTCAGCCGCGGGTCCAGGAAGTCGCGCAGCCAGTCGCCGATGATGTTGAAGGCCAGTACGGTGAAGACGATAGCAAGGCCGGGGAACACGGCCATCCACCACTTGTTTGACAACAGGTGATCCCGGCTTTCCGACAGCATGCTGCCCCAGGTCGGCACGTCGGGGGGAACGCCTAGGCCCAGGAACGACAGGGCCGCCTCCGCCAGGATGACGCTGGCCACGTTGAACGACGCGATCACGGTCAGCGGCGCCATGATGTTGGGCAGGATGGTACGGAACAGGATCGAAGGCGTGCGGTCGCCTGTCGCGCGGGCCGCCTCGACATACTCCTTTTCCCGCAGCGCCAGGGTCTGCGCACGCACGATCCGCGCATAGGTCACCCACTGGCCGATGCCCAAAACGAGGATCATGTTCACAAGCCCCGGCCCAAGCACAACGAGGAACATGATGGCCAGCAGGATGAACGGGAACGCCAACTGGATGTCGCCGAGCCGCATGAAGACATCGTCGACCCAGCCACCGAAATAGCCCGAGACGAGGCCCGCAATCACCCCAAGCGTCCCGCCAACCGCGATCGCCGCGAAGCCGACCAGGAGCGAGACCCGTGCGCCATAAAGCAGGCGTGACAGCACATCCCGGCCCAACTGGTCCGAGCCCAGCCAATAGGTCTGGTCCCCTGGGCCGGGCGATCCGGGCGGCAACAAGCGCATGATGAGGTTTTGCCGGTTCGGGTCGAACGGCGAGAGCCAGGGCCCGAAGATCGCGACGAGGGTCACGACGACCAGGATCAGCATTCCCAACAGGGCCCAGCGGCTCGCGACCATGCTCTGGACCGCGCGGCGGAACTCCCTCCGGCGGTGAGAGAGCGCACCGCTGCTCTGGGCGCGAGCGGCGTTAGGGGCGTCGGTCGTGGTTTCGGTCATGAGCCGACACTTTCCACTAGTACTTCACGCGCGGATCAAGCCGCGCATAGATCAAATCGACGATGAGGTTCAGAAAGATGAAGATCATCGCGATCAAAATGACCGAGGCCTGAACCACCGGGATATCACGCTGGTTGATCGCGTTGAACGCCAGCCGCCCGATACCGGGGTACGAGAACACGGTCTCGACCACGACCACGCCGCCCAGGACGAAGCCGAACTCAAGCCCGATCATCGTGACCACCGGCAGCCACGCGTTTCTGAGCGCGTGATTGACGATGACCCGCCGTTCGGAAATGCCCTTCGACCGCGCGGTGCGGACATAGTCCTGCTGCAAGACCTCAAGCATCGAGGACCGGACAAGCCTGGCGTTTCGCGCCAGCGTGTAGGTTCCGATCGCGATCGCCGGCATGATCATGTAGTAGAGCGATTGGGGCAGGTTCGAGAACGCGGTCGCGAAATCACCGTCGAAGAGCGGCTCGAGAAATGGGACGTGTCCCGAGATGGGGAACCAGCGCCAGTAGAGCCCGAAGAACATGATCATCATGATCCCCATCCAGAAATTGGGGATCGATTGGCCCAGCATGGCGAGTGTCATGATGCCGCCATCGGCGGGCTTGCCGCGGCGCAGCGCCGCATAGATGCCCAGCGGTATCGACAGGCCGATCGCGAAAACAAGGGAGACGATCGTCAGTTCGATCGTCGCCGGCATCGCTTCCATCACGATTTGCATGGCGGGTTGCCCATAACTCAGCGAGACGCCGAAATCGCCGTGCAGGACGTTCCAGACGTAGCTGAGATACTGCACGTGCAAAGGACGGTCGAAGCCAAGCCGCGCGCGCACAAGCTCGATTTCCTCGGTGCTGGCGCTCTCCGACACGAAAAGATAGGTCGGATCGCCGCCGATCTGCAGCGAGATGAAACTGATCAGCGTAACGCCGATGACAACCACGACGCTTTGCATCAGGCGGCGGGCGAGAAACGTCCACATCAGTCAGGGCTTGCTCTGTGTTGCATCCGCGACATCAGGTCATAAGCGCACATGCGATGCGCATCATCGTGAGGATTGACATGAGTCATCAGCCGATTCCGGAATTCGCCGCCACATTGATAGGGGATCACTTGACAACCAATTCTCCATTCTTCCAAGGTAGTGCAAGATTGTCGACAGTAGACCAACTCAATCATGCGACCCCTAGAGACGTCAAGCGCGGATGCGGCCTTGCTCGTCTGAAGCAGACGAATAGGGACCGCGTGCGAAAGCAAGGCCTGACTTAATGACGAAAAGCGCACTGTGACGGCGGAAGAGGCCAAAACGCCGGTTCTGCAAGTCCGCGACCTGCAGACAACGTTCGACCTGTCCCTGAAACAGTCGGTCCGCGCGGTCGATGGGGTCAGCTTCGATGTCAATGCGGGCGAGACGCTGGCGATCGTCGGCGAGAGCGGGTCGGGCAAGTCGGTCACCAGCCTGTCGATCATGCGCCTGCTGCCGAAGGATGTGGGTCGCATAAGCGCAGGAAGCATCAAGCTGATGGGGCGCGAAATCACGCAGGTCAGCGACGCCGAGATGCGGGACATTCGCGGCCGTGACATCGGCATGATTTTTCAAGAGCCGATGACCAGCCTCAATCCGGTTCACACGGTCGGCCAGCAGATCGCCGAGATGGTGATCCGGCACCGGTCGGTCGGCAAGTCCAAGGCACGGGCACGGGCGATCGAGATGCTGGATCTCGTCGGCATTCCGGAGCCGAAGCGGCGGGTCGACAACTACCCGCACGAAATGTCGGGCGGCATGCGCCAGCGGGCCATGATCGCCATGGCATTGGCCTGCGAGCCGCGCATCCTGATCGCCGACGAACCGACCACGGCGCTGGACGTGACGATCCAGGCGCAGATGCTGGAACTGATGAAGGACCTGCAAGACAAGCTGGGCATGGCGATCATCTTCATCACCCACGATCTGGGCGTCGTGGCCGAGATGGCGGACCGGGTCGTGGTGATGTACGCCGCGCAAGTGGTTGAGACGGCCGGAGTGGACGAAATCTTTCGCAATCCGAAGATGCCCTATACGGCCGGCCTGATGAACTCGATCCCCCGGCTCGGCGCGTCCCTTCACAAGAAGCGTTTGGAGGCGATCCCGGGCGTGGTGCCCACGCTGACGGCCTTGCCGAGCGGCTGTCGGTTCCACCCACGCTGCGGCTTTGCGACCGAGGCCTGCAGCGAGACCGCGCCAAGTCTGGAGGACGCGCGCGGCGGCCATATGATCCGGTGCCTGCGCTGGCGCGACCTGTCGCTCGCAGACCATGCCAGGGAGACCGCGTGATGTCCCCGCTCGTCGAAATCGACCGGCTGAGCAAGTTCTTCCCGATCAAGGGCGGCATCCTGCAGCGCGTGGTCAACACCGTTAAGGCCGTCAGCGATGTCTCGTTCGATATCCGCGCCGGCGAAGTCGTCGGTCTGGTCGGTGAAAGCGGGTCGGGCAAGACCACGGTTGGCCGCACGATCCTGCGCCTGGCACCCGCCACCAGCGGCGCGGTCCGGTTCGACGGTGTCGACGTCATGGGCCTCGACGCAAAGACGATGCGCCAATACCGCAAACGCATGCAGATCATCTTTCAGGATCCGTATGCCAGCCTGAACCCCCGCGAGAAGGTGCGCGAGGTGCTGACCCACCCGATGCGCCTGCACAACATCGGCACGCCCGCCGAGCATGAGGACCGTGCGCTCTCGCTCATGGAAAAGGTCGGGATGTCACGGGATCATCTGGACCGCTATCCGCACGAATTCTCCGGCGGCCAGCGGCAGCGTATCGGGATTGCCCGCGCGCTGGCGGTGCAGCCCGATTTCATCGTCGCCGACGAACCGGTCAGTGCGCTGGACGTCTCGATCCAGGCGCAGGTCATCAACCTTCTGGAAGACCTGAAGAACGACCTCGACCTGACCATGTTGTTCATCGCCCACGATCTCAGCGTGGTCGAACATATCTGCGACCGGGTCGTGGTGATGTATCTGGGCCGGATCATGGAGATCGCCTCTGCCGCCGATCTCTATGCGCGGGCGAACCATCCCTACACCAAGGCGCTTCTGTCCGCGGTGCCGATCCCCGAACCCAGCCGGCGACGCAGCCGCACCGTGCTGAAAGGCGATATTCCAAGCCCGATCGATCCGCCGTCTGGCTGCGTTTTCCGTACGCGGTGCCCAATGGCAACGGCAGAATGCGCCAAGATCGTGCCGGAGTTGCGTCCGGTGGGCGACGGGCATTTGAGCGCGTGTATCCACACGACCTAGGCCATTGGCCGATACTTTGGCCCTCCGTTGGGCCGCTTTATGGTCGTGGGACATGTGCCCCGATCGCCGAGGTCCGTCGGGTTGTCGGCGCGCCGCGCCCGACAGTCCACGACGCTTGACAAGGCAAAATACCCTGTCCATTGTCCACTTATGTATTGTCGACAACACACAACGCGGCGCCCTGCCGCGGACAGACGCAATACTGGTGCAGGCGGCTTTCAATCGACCGCGTTCGTGTCGATTGCGCTTGTCAAGCCGACACGGCGTTCCTTAGCAAGCACGCACGCCGGACCGCATCCGTTCCTTCGCGGTGCCGGCCCCGTTGCCATTCGCAGTTGAAAGGACCGACGCCATGACGAGCGCCAAACCAGCCGTGGCCCGAACCGTGGCGCCCGACATCGCGCCGATCGAAAATCTGCCGCTGCGCGTGCAGGTGGCCGACCGTTTGCGCGCCGCCATCCTCAGCGGACGGCTGCGGCCGGGCACGGACCTGGTCGAAACCGCGTTGGCCGATCAGATGAACGTCTCGCGCGCGCCCATTCGCGAGGCGATCCAGATCCTCGAAAATGACGGTCTGGTGGAAACCATCGCCTACAAGGGCAAGCGGGTGAAGCCGCTGACCGCGCGCGAGGTCGCCGAAACCTACTCGCTGCGCGAGGTGTTCGAGGTCATGGCCGTGCGCCGCATTCTCGCCAGCGGCGCGCCGCTGGACCAACTACGCCAGCATTGCGACGAAATGATCGAGGCCGCCGAACGCGACGATTTCGAAGCGCTGGTCGCCGGCGACGAGGCGTTTCACCACAGCCTGATCGTACTGGCCGACCACGACCTGCTGTTGGCGTCTTGGAAGAACCTCTACATGCGCATCCACCAGATCATGGCCCTGCGCAACAGGGATGAGCATAATTTGCGAGAGGTTGCGGGAAACCATCCACCCATCGTGGACGCGCTTGCCGACGGTGATACCGAACGCGCCGTGCGTCTGATCTCCGAACACACGCGAATTCTGGCCGCCTTCGACCCGGCCTCCATCGCGCAAGACCTGTGACCCCCGCCCGTTGGACATATGGCGCCTTGCGCCCGGACGCGTCGGGGGCGCGGCCGAAACCCGAACAAAGACCGCACGAATCGCCACCTCACCGGGTTCGGTAACTGCATCCCATTAGGACAGGAGAGAGGAACAAGAATGCCAAAACGTCTGAACCAACTGCTCGTTGCGGGGGCCGCCACTGTCGCCCTCTGCACGGCGGCCATCGCCCAACCCGCCGACGACACCATCGTCGTGGGTTTGAGCGCCGATATCACGACCATGGAGCCGTCGGCGATCTCGTCGCGCGACAACTCCAACATCGCACGGCATGTCTTCGGCACGCTGTTTTCCATGGGCGGCGACGGATCGCACAATCCCGATCTGGCCCATACGATGGAGGTCACCGACGACGGCCTCGGCTACATCTACACGCTGAACGAAGGGCTGACCTGTCACGACGGCGAGCCGCTGACGGCGGAGGACGTGGCCTATACCTTCAACCGCGCCGCCGACCCGGAGAACGCGTTCACCGGCAACACGCCCGGTTTCGTGTTTTCCTCGATCGGTTTCCAGGGTGCGGAAGCGCTCGACGAACAACGGGTCCAGATCAACATTGAGCGTCCGAACCGGATCGCGTTCGGCCTGATCGCCGAGGTGCTGATCCACTGCATGGACAGCTACGAAGCCATGTCGCTGGACGAGGCGGCGGGCAACCCGGTCGGGTCCGGCCCCTACCGTGTGGCCGAGTGGCGCCGCGGTTCGGAAATCGTGCTTGAGGCCGTGTCCGAGGATGTCGGCGCTGAGCGGATCGTGTTCCGGATCATCCCCGAGGCCTCAACCCGCGCGGCGGAATTGATGGCCGGCAACGTTGACATCATCACCAACGTCGCGCCCGACCAGATGGACGTCATCAACGCGTCGGGCGCCGCCGAGGTGAACCCGATCCAGGGCACGCGGCGCATGTATGTCGGCTTCAACCTCAGCGACGCGATGTCGGAGCTGCCGGGCGGTGACGCGATCCAGGACCCGGACGTCCGCCGCGCCCTGCAATATGCGGTTGACGTGCCGACCATCTGTCGTCAGCTCTTGAACTTCGAATGCGAGCGGATGACGGGCATCGTGAACCCGCAGAACGCGCATCCGGACATCGAGCCCTACCCGTACGATCCGGCGTTGGCCGAGCAGTTGCTGGACGAGGCCGGCTGGCCGCGTGACGAAAACGGCATCCGCTTCCCGATCCGCTTCCAGGCCGGGCAGGGCCGCTATCTGAACGACGTCAATGTCGTCCAGGCGATCGCCCAGTACCTGTCGGATGTCGGTCTCGATGTCGATCTGGACGTCATGGAGTGGTCGAGCGTCTACATCCCGCTGGTGCGTGAGCGGAATGTCGGCCCGCTCTACTTCATCGGGTCGGGTGGCGCCCTGTGGTCGCCGCTCTATGACATGACCGACCTGGCGCGCGTCGACAGCGGCACCAACTACACCCACTGGGACGACCCGCGCTGGTTCGACCGGTGGGCGGACATCTCGGCCGCCGACAGCGACGAGGAGGTGCGTGAGATCGTCAACGAGATGCTGCAGGTCTTCTACGATGACGGCCCGTGGCTGCACATGTACTTCCAGCCGGACTTCTACGGCGTCTCGAACCGGATCGACTGGACCCCGCGTCCCGACGAGAAGGTCTATCTGTGGAACGCGACGGTGCAATAGGCGCCGCCAGCTTTCCTGGAGTGTGAGATGGCTGCCGGACCTTTGGGTCCGGCAGCCTCTTTTTTGCCGAAATACTTGCGGCGAGATCGGATCGACCATCCGACGTGTTTGGCGCCGGCGCATGCGGCACCAAGAGCCTTGGCCTTGCGGCCGTTGCCAGCCAGAACCAGAGCGAACGCTTGACCGGCGTCCCTCATCAGCATCATTGTATACGAAATGCGACCGCCAGCGACGGCAGTGTCGAGACATTCGCGTGATCCATAGGGTTTATTCCGCCAAGAATTGGCGATTAAGGGATTGCCAAGCCCTTCGCCGACGCTCATCCTGTTCAGGCAAAAAGTATACAATCAGGATGGCGGGCCGTTGCCCCAGACGACCGAGTGCGACGTTCTTGAGGCAGGTCCGCGCGCCGTTCCAGACCACATTCCAGACCACATGCGGTTGGACCTGACCGGGTGTTCCAAACTGTCTGGCCGGGCGGCTCCGGCCGACTGTCCCGGTCGGAACTGAGGCACCCGATGCGCCTGCTTTACACCCCGATCAAGAACTACGTGCACACGGTCGAGGCGGTGATCGCCTATACCGGTGCGGCCGATCGGATAAAGCCGGCGCCGACGCGGCGCGCGAGCGGCTGTATGGCCGCAGCCAGACCCATCGCGGCTGATACGAAGCGACACCGGTTTCAAGGGGGAGAACTACGACGATGGCCGATCTGCCGTGGCCAATTCCACCGGAATTGCAGGCCGAAGATCCCGACCTCTACTATTTCAACCCGTATCTCGATCGGCCGAAAATCGAATGGCCCGACGGGGCCAGGGTTGCCTTCTGGGTGGCGCCGAACGTGGAGTTTTATGAACTACACCCGCCGCGCGGTCCGGCCCGCTCATCCTGGTTCCGGCCGGAACCCGACGTGCTGCATTACGGCATCCGCGACTATGGCAACCGCGTCGGCTTCTGGCGCATGGCCGATCTGCTGGACGAGTTGGGCATCACCGCCTCGATCTCGCTGAACGTCGCCGTGCTGGATCACTTCCCGGAAATTGGCAAGGCCATGACCGATCGGGGGTGGGAGCTGTTCTCCCACGGCGTCTACAACACCCGCTATCAGTACGCCATGTCGGAGGAGCAGGAGCGCGGCTTCATCCGCCACGTGGCCGAAACCATCCATCGCCATTCAGGGCAGACCCTGGCCGGCTGGCTGTCGCCGGCGTTGACCAACACGCCACGCACCATGGACCTGTTGGCGGATGAAGGCATCCGCTACACGCTCGACCTGTTCCATGACGATCAGCCGCAACCGGTGAAGGTCCGCTCCGGCCGGCTGGTCAGCCTGCCCTATTCGCTGGAGACCAACGATTGGACGGCGCTGCACACCACCGGCGGCACGCCGCGCCAATATGCGGCGACGATCAAGGCGCAGTTCGACCAGCTTTATGCTGAGGGTGCTGAATCCGGCACCGTCATGTGCGTGCCCCTGCATCCTTGGATGATCGGCTATCCGCACCGCATCCGACCATTGGCCGAGGCGCTGGACTACTGCATGGGCCATGACGGTGTCTGGCACGCCACCGGGCGCGAGATCGCGGGCTGGTATCTCGATCATTATCATGATGCGGAACTGTCGCGTCTGCGCGGCTTGGCGGGAGACGCCTGATGGCCGTCGATCCCAGCTATCTGGACTATCCGCTGCGCAAGCGCGGCATGGATCACGACCATTACACCTTCCGGCGCCACGGCGAACATCCGCGCATGGTCTGGCCGGGCGGCGCGCGCGTTGCCCTCTGGCTGGTGCCGATCGTCGAGTTCTTCCCGCTGAACATGCAGGACGGTCCGTTCGCCGTGCCGGGCGGCATGGGACGGCCCTATCCGGACTATTGGAACTACACGCTGCGCGACTACGGCAATCGTGTCGGCCTCGCGCGTGTCTTCAGAGTGCTGGATGCCCGCGGGGTGAAGGCCAGCGTCGCCTTCAATGCGCGGGCGGCGGAGCGCTACCCCTATTGGGTCGACCAGACGGTGGCGCGCGGGTGGGAGGTTATGGCCCATGGCTGGGACATGAATCATGTCCACCGGGCCGAGTGGGATCATGGGTTTGAGGGGTCGCTTATACGGCGTTCGGTCGAGACGTTGCGCCGCCTTTCCGGACAGCCGGTCGAGGGCTGGCTGTCGCCGGCCAACGCGCTTTCCGACAACACGACCCATCTGGTCGCCGCCGCCGGCTGTCGCTACACCGCCGACTGGGTGAATGACGAGTTGCCCTATGAGATGACGACCGACAGCGGCCCGGTCTGGTCCATGCCGCTGGGCCACGAGCTGTCGGACATCCGCCTGATCACCGGCTACAACCAACGCGCCGAGGCGTGGGCCGAGCAGGTGATCGACGCCTTCGACTTTCTCCATCACGAGGCGGGCGAGGCCGGCGGTCGCGTGCTGGCGTTGCCCTTGCACCCCTGGGTGATTGGCGTGCCGCACCGCATCGGGCGCCTTGCCGCCGTGCTCGACCAAATCTTGGACCGCGAGGGCGTCTGGTGCGCGACCGGGGCGGAGATTCTCGACGCTGCCAGGGGGAGCAACCCGTGACCGAACTTGCGCCGATCACCCGCCTTGCGGGCGCCTTTGCCGCCGTGACCAGCTTCGACGATGTGCCGGACGCGGCGGTCGAGACCGTGCGGCTGGGCTTCACGGACGTCATTGCCGTCCTGCTTGCCGGCATCGGCGAGCCGGTGACCGAGGCGGTCAGGCGCTACGCGGAAGCATTTGGCGGCAAGCCGGAGGCGCCCGCCTTACTGGGCCAAGTCCGTCTGCCGGCGGAGTTCGCCGCGATGCTCGATGCCGTCGCCGCCCACGCCCACGACTATGATGACTACGCCTATTCCAACCACCCCAGCGCGGTGCTGGTCCCCGCCATCCTGGCCGCCGCCGCGTTGAAGCCTGCGGACGGTCGGCGGCTGGCCACGGCCTATGCGGTCGGCTACGAGATTTGGGGCGCCCTGATGGTCCGAGAGCCCGATCACCTGCACACCAAGGGCTGGCACCCGACAGCCGTGTTTGGCCCGGTCGGTGCGGCGGCCGCCGCCGCCCACATCCTCGGGCTGGATGCCGGTGACGCGACCATGGCGATCGCGCTGGCGGCGTCCCATGCCGGCGGCGTCATGTCGAACTTTGGGTCGATGACCAAGCCCTACCATGCCGGCCGGGCCGCCGAGGCGGGCCTGCGCGCCTGCCGTCTTGTCGCCGCCGGCATGACGGCCCGCGACGATGCGTTGGAGGCCGACACCGGCCTGATGGCCGCCCTGTCACCCTCGGGCCAGGTCGACCGCACCTCGGACCCCGAATTCGGCCGGCGCTGGCTGATCACGAACGCCGGCCTCAACATCAAAAAGTACCCGACCGTGGGCGCCTCGCAACGCTGCATCGATGCGATCCTGGAGCTGCGGCAAACGACGGACATCCCGCTTGAGCGGATCGTTTCCGTGCGCCCTCGCGTCTCGGTCAAGCACGCCAAGGTGATGCCGTTCGACGACCCCAAACGCCCGGCCGAGGCGAAGTTCTCGCTCAGCTTTGCCTGCGCCGCCGCCCTGCGCTTTGGCCAAGTCTCTCTGGCGGAACTGCGCCAGGACCGGCTTGACGATCCGCAGTTGCGCGCGCTGATGGCCAAGGTCGCGGTCGACGCCGTTGAGGATTACGATCCCGACTACCCGGTTGCCACGCCCTGGGATGTGGTGCGCATCGACCTGGATGACGGCCGCACGCTGGAGACACCGAAGGTCCGGCGGGCCAGCGGCCATGCCGACAACCCGCTCAACGTGGACGGGATCTGGCACAAGTTTCGATCCTGCGCCGCTGACGCCGGCTTGCCCGAAAGCGACGCGCGGCGCGTCTTCGACTGGTGTCAGCACATCGAACGCCAGACGGACCTGTCGGGCCTGCTTGTGTTCAGCTAAGTGATAAAGCCGACCCAGCGGGGGATAGCGCGTTTCGCCCGACGGGATCGACATCCACCAGGTCGCCAACGCCCTGGCCGACCGGGCGTCGATCAGCATTCATGTCTATGGCGGCAACATCGGCCGCATTCAGCGCCACGTGTGCGATCGGGAGACCGGCGAAGCACGGCCGTTCGTTTCGGCCTACTCGAACAGCACGCTGCCGAACCTGTGGGGCTGACCTAGGCACCGGCCACCACGGCGCGCGCCGGCAGATCGAGCGCCCTCACGGCAAACGCGGCGACCGGAAACAGATGGTCGCCCCAGCCGGTCGGGTCGATCAGCTGCACTCCGAGCGGCAGGCCGGACGGCCCCGTGCCGACCGGCAGGCTGATCGTGCCGACATGCAGCAAGGTCCACAGCCGGTGCATGGCGGCGTTGCCAGTGCTGTCCAGACCGACGGTGGCCTCGCCCAGGGCGGCCGGTGTGACCAGGATTTCGCCGGGCCCGGTCAGCGCCTGCAGCGTCGCCAGGGCACGGGCGCGGATCTGCCAGGCCTCGGCCAAGGCCTGGTCGTCGGCGGTCATGCCGAGCTCGATGTATGTGCTGATCGACGGGCTCAGGCGCGCTCGGTCGGTGCGCCAGAGATCGCGGAACGAGCGGGCCATGCCGGCCGCCATGATCAGGCGGTGACGATCATCGGCCGCATGAAAGATCTCCGGCAAGACCAGATCGCGCACGGTGGCGCCAGCCGTCGCCAGCCGGTCCACGCTGTCCGTAACCACATCGATCATGGCTTCGTCGACCTGGTCCATGTTCGGCGGCACCAGCTTGACAAAGCGGACGGATGCCGGCGGCTCGGTCAGCCGCGCGCGGTTCTCCAACAGGCTGGCCACCGTCGCGATATCGTCCAGCGTCGCACCATGGAGACCGATCGTGTCCAGAGCCGGTGCCAGAGGACGCAGCCCCTCAACGCCGATCGTCCCGAAGGGCGGCTTGTAGCCATAGACCCCGCAATAGGACGCCGGGCGCACGGTCGATCCGCCGGTCTGGGTCGTCAGCGCGACATGGGCCTGCCCATCCGCCACGGCGGCGGCAGAACCTTGCGACGAACCGCCGGGGGTGCGCGCCGGATCATGCGGGTTGCGGGTCGGACCCGGTGCTTGGAAGGCGAACTCGGTCGTCACCGTCTTGCCGAGGATCACCGCGCCAGCGGCTCTCAGCGCCGCGACGCATGCGGCATCTTCGTTGGTCCAATGGCCTTCGAAGATGGGCGAGTTGCATTGTGTCGGCATATCGACCGTGGCCAGCACGTCCTTCACGCCGACCGTCAGACCCGCCAGCGGGCCCCTTGCCGTTCCGGCCTGCCGCAGGGCCAGGTTCGGGTCGAGATGGGCCCAGGCCCTGACCGCGTGATCGCGCTGCGCAAACCGCGCCAGTTGCGCTTCGACGATGTCGACCACGGTTTGCCGGCCGTCGGCGACCGCCACGACCGACTGTCCCCCGGAGAGCATCGCGGCGGACGTCACGCGGCCTTGGCGTCAGGCGGAAACAGGCCGGCCTTGTGCAGCATGCCGGGTGCGGTGATGCCCAGTTGCTGTTCCAGCCATGTGGCCGTGTCGATCAGCTTGGCGGCGTCGACGCCCGTGGCCACGCCCATACGGTCCAGCATATAGACTAGATCCTCGGTCGGGATGTTGCCGGTCGCCGCCGGGGCAAACGGGCAGCCGCCCACGCCGCCGATGGAACTGTCGATCCGTTCGACCCCGGCCTCGACCGCCGCATAGGCGTTGGCGATGCCGGTGTTGCGGGTGTTGTGCAGATGGATGCGCAAGGGCCGATCGCCGATCGCCGACTTCACCGCCGCCACCCGTTCGGTGATATCGGTCGGCGCGGCCACCCCGATGGTGTCGGCCAGCGCGATTTCCGACGCGCCCAGTGCGGCGGCTCGTGCCGCCAGGTCTACGATCCGATCCACCGGCACCTCGCCTTCGAACGGGCAGCCGAAACTGGCGCCGATGGTCAGGCCCAGCGACACGCCGTCCGCCGCCGCACCTTCGGCGATTTCGGCGAACTGGCCCACGGTCGCGTCGATCGCCGCGCCCTGATTGCGCTGATTGAAGGTTTCCGAGGCGACGACGACGAAATTGACCTCATCCACGCCGGCGGCAACCGCCCGATCATAGCCGCGCCTGTTCAAGGCCAGGCCGATATAGCGGGCGCACCCGTCGCGCGGCAGTGCCGCCATGACGGCCTCGGCGTCGGCCATCTGGGGCACGCGTTTGGGATTGACGAAGCTGGCCACCTCCAGGCGCCCGATCCCGGCGTCGATCGCCCGGCTGATCAGATCAACCTTTTGCGCCGTCGACAGCAGGGTCTTCTCGTTCTGAATGCCGTCACGGGGGGACACTTCGATGATTTCGACGCGGCGTGTCATGGGCTGCGACTCTCCTGCTCTCTGGCGCCTCAATTCACAAGATGTATACATGAACCTCGATCCGCCAGCAAAAAGCGCCGATACGGCTTTCAGGATACCGGGTTTTTGTATACATAGAATGGATCTTACCGCATCCCGCACCGACATCGAACTCAGCAAAAGCAGGCCCAAAACACTACCATGACAACAAGCGACAGCCCAGCCGCCGACGGCGACACCAAGGCCACGACGCATGGCCGCGCCGGCCCACTAACCGACCTGCGCGTGGTCGAGATGGGCCAGCTTCTCGCCGGGCCGTTTTGCGGGCAATTGCTGGCTGATTTCGGCGCCGAGGTGATCAAGATCGAACCGCCGGGCGCGGGCGACCCGATGCGGCAATGGGGTCGCGAGAAGCCGCACGGCAAATCGCTGTGGTTTCCTGTCGTCGGCCGCAACAAGAAGTCGATCACCCTGAACCTGCGCGAGGCCGATGGCCAGCAGCTTGCTCGCGACCTGATCGCCAAGTCCGACATTCTGGTGGAGAATTTCCGCCCCGGCACGTTGGAGCGCTGGGGCCTCGGCTACGAAGCCCTGTCCGCGCTCAATCCGGGCCTGGTGATGGTGCGCGTGTCCGGCTTCGGCCAATCCGGGCCCTATGCCAAGCGCGCCGGCTTCGGCGCCATCGGCGAGGCCATGGGCGGCCTGCGCTATGTCATGGGCGATGCGGACCGGCCGCCGTCGCGCGCCGGCATTTCGATCGGCGACGAGTTGGCGGCGACCTACGCCGCGCTGGGTGCGATGATGGCCATTCACCATCGGGCGCGCACGGGACGGGGGCAGATCGTCGACAGCGCGATCTACGAGGCCGTTCTGGCGATGATGGAATCGCTGGTCACCGAATACGACCAGGCGGACTTCATCCGTCCGCGCACGGGCGCGATCCTGCCCAATGTCGCGCCGTCGAACGTCTATCCGACCAGCGACGGCGAGGTTTTGATCGCGGCGAACCAGGACACCGTGTTCGCGCGCCTGGCCACCGCCATGGGCCGGCCGGATCTGGCAGAGGACGAAAGATACAAGACCCATTCCGCCCGCGGCGCCCACCAGGCGGAGCTGGATGACCTGATCGCCACCTGGTCGCGGACCCTGACCAGCGACGACGTGCTGGCCTTGATGGAAAGCAACGGCGTGCCGGCCGGCCTGATTTACCGCGCACCGGAGATGCTGGCCGACCCGCATTTCCGGGCCCGCCAGGCGATCATCGACGCGCCCAATCACGACTACGGCACGCTGAAGATGCAGAATGTCGTGCCGCGCCTGACCGAAACGCCCGGCGCCGTCCATGCCAGCGCGCCGCATCTGGGCGAACACAACGAAGCCGTCTATCGCGACCTTCTGGGCCTGTCGCGCGAACGCCTGACGGCCTTGAGCGAAGCCGGCATTATCTGACCGTGGGGCGCGGCTGACCCC
This sequence comes from Pseudomonadota bacterium, assembly GCA_039177555.1. Taxonomy (GTDB): domain Bacteria; phylum Pseudomonadota; class Alphaproteobacteria; order DSM-16000; family Inquilinaceae; genus JANQGH01. Next base: position 42,901 of record JBCDFV010000017.1, read on the forward strand.
ATGGGCGTTGAGTTCCACCCGAACCGGGCTTAAGACCGAGACGTGATGGCTTCCGATCCTGCTTCGCCCCTGTCGATCCACGATGCCGCCCAGCGGCTGGGCCTGGAGCCAGTGGTGCTGCGTGCCCTGGTCCACGCCAAACGCGTACCGGCGTTTCGGGACAATCAGAACCGTTGGCGCGTGCGCATCGATGCATCGGTGACGGAGGCGATCGCCAAGGCCCCTGCGGCCGAACGGACGCCCTCGCCCACCGTTTTGTCGGAGGAGATCGCCGAGCTAACCGCGCTGTTGAGGGATCAGACGACGCTCGTGACGTCGCTGAAAGCCTTGCTGGGGCGTCAGGACGCCCTGGTCGAACGGTTCGAAACCGTTGCGCAGTCGGCGCTGGCAGAGCGGGACCATGTCCAACAGCAGGCCGATGCGCTGGATGCAAACCTTCGCCACAGTCTCGACCTGCTGACCCGCGCGATCGAGCGGGGCGAGTCTCTGAGCGAGCAACAAGCCGCGCTGCAGGGCAAGCTGGACCGGGCCGTCGGGCTGCTGGAACAGTCCGTGAGCGGACAAGAGAGGATCGTCGGCGCTGCGGGCCAGGCCGCGTCGGGCTTCGAACGGTCGCTCGACCTGCTGGAAAACGCCTCGGGCCAACCCAAGGCTGAACAGCTTGAAAACCAACTCAACCGGGCCCTGGACCTGGTGGACAGCATGGTCGGCGGCAAGGGGGGCGCAGCGACACCGGACGGGCCGGGCCAGAAGCGTGGCCTCTTTTCCGGCCTGCGCAGGCTGGTGGGCAGCCGCCCGTAAACGGCGTCAGTGGTTGCGGCCGCGCACCTGGTCCAGATAGTCCAGCACCTCGTCCAGCGGCACGACATCCGCGTAGCGGCGCCCGACATCGCGCAGATTGTCGTCATGCGGCCGCTGATCGACGTCGCCGACGCAGGCCTCCGGCACGATCACGCGATAGCCGAGCGAGAAGGCATCGATCACGCTGGCGCGCACACAGCCAGAGGTGTTGCAGCCGGTGACGATCACGGTATCGACCCGCTCCTTGGTGAAATAGGACCCGACGGGGGTCTGAAAGAAGATCGACGGGCCGGTCTTGCAAAACACGGCGTCATAGTCGGGATCGTAGATGCGCGGGTCGAGTTCGGTTCCGGGCTTGCCATGGTGAAAGTCGTTCAGCACGGTCGGGATCTTCCAAAACGGCGCGTCGCGACCGCTGGTATAGGCGGTATAGCAGCTCGCCACCGGCGCCTTCGCGGCCCGGGCCGCCTTCAGCAGGGTCGCAGTATCCCTGACGGCATCCAGCACCATCGGTCGCCCGCCCAGCGGGAACTGCGGGTCGGTGAAGGCAGTCTGGAAGTCGACCACGATAATCCCCGGCCGCTCGCCAAAACCGATCCGTTCGTCCGGCTGATAACCTACTTGCTGATAGATATCGGGCATCAAGCTCTCCAATTGGCGGGTTTCATGGCGGTCGCCTCGGTGATCGTCAGGTCGACATCGAAGCGTGTCTTGAAGGCGGCGACAAGTCGGTCGAAGCAGACGCCGACGCGAATGATGGTGAAGTCTTCGAAATCGATGATCGTGCTCGACCGCCCCTCGGCGTTGGCATAGCGCGACCGGCCATAATCGAGCGTCAGGTCGGCCGCTTCGAACACCGGCGCATCGACCGATTGCAGGGTGTACTTGCTGCCCGACAGTGAGGTGTTGGCGGAGGAACCGAACACGGCGATGCCCCGCTCGGTCGCCTGCGCGGCGATCTCGTCATGCACTTGGCCGGCGTTCAACAGCATGTCCAGCGTGCCGGCCTTGGACGAGGAGGCGAGCACGAAGGGCTCCAGCCCGGCGAACACCGGGTGGCCCGCGTCGAAGGGTGCGACGACGGAAAAGGGCAGGCCCTCCTGTTCGATCATCTCGCGCACCATGGCGTGGCGATCTTCATCCATCCTGTGGATCTGCCGGCTGAGCCGCCAATCGGCGAACATGCCCGAGGGTTTTTCATACGACCGGTTCTTGGCAGTGAAGATCCGCTTAATGCCGGCCTCGCGCATGGCAATGACCGCGTAGGCCACATCGAGGCCGACCACCGCCACGCCGCCTGTTTCCAGCGTGTCGAGCACGCGCGACACGTCTTGCCTCAGCGTCTGCGTCGGCACCGGATCGCTTGTCAGCCGATCGCCGGCCGTTTCGACCACGCCGGTCGTCATGGTGCGGTCCTTGGCGCTGGTCGGTCGGATCGTCCCTTACTGCGCTGCCTGCATCGCGGTCGTCCGCATCCATTTCTGGAACTCGGGCGATTTCGGCGGTTGCAGATGGGTATCCTGGACGCAGCGCGCCTTCAACTCGTCGACCGTGCCGCCGAAATTGAACAGTTTCGCCTCGCCGCGCTCACGCTTCAGCTCGTCGCGCAGGGACCGTGTGGCGTTCTCGTCGACCGTCAGATCGTCGCGCAGGACGACGCCGTAGCGTCGCGCGCCGGCCCGGGTGACCAGGTTGCGGCGCACGTCCAGCGCCACCTTGTGCGGGTCGCGCTCGCACGGGTCGCCCCAACCGCCGCCGCCCCAGGTGTTGAAGTAGAGCGTGTCGCCCGGCTCCACCTTCACCTTGTCGCATTTGGACGGCAGGAACTCCCGTTCACCGTTGGCGCGCACCATGATCTTTTCCGACCGGCCGCCCGGCAGCCCGCCATTGACGCCCCAAGGATGGGTCAGCCAGCGATCGTCATGGATCGAAATCTCGCCCGGTTCCAGGAACTGATAACCGAGGGAGACGCCATTGCCGCCGCGATGCAGGCCAGGCCCGCCCGTGTCGGGGATCGTCTCGTAGGTGACGATGCGCAGCGGGAAGTACGCCTCCAGAAATTCGTTCGGCACGTTCATGAAGGCCGGCCACAGGGAATGCCCGTCCGGCCCGTCGCCCACTGGTCGGCCGGGAATGCCGCCGAAGCCGATCTGGTAAAGCTGGTACCACTCGCCCTTCTTGTCGTAACCGGCATACATGAAGTGCGGGCTGTCGGAAAAGCCGGCGGCGTTCAGCGCATCCGGCGCGCCCTGGCCCAGCAGGCCGCCCATAATGTCGAAGATGCGTCCCAGCATGTGGGTCCGACAGGACAGCGCCGCCGGCCGAATGGGCTTCAGGATGGTGCCTTGCGGGATGCGGACATCGACCAGCGGATAGAACCCGTCATTGAACAGGATCTGCGGGTCGAACAGGTTGATGGTGAAGGCGCCCAGGAACATCTTGAACATCTCTTCGTTCAACAGGAAGTTGACCGAGGAGATCGATTGCGGGTCAGTGCCGGTGAAGTCGAAGATGGCGACATCGCCCTCGCGCCAGAGCGAGCAGGCGACCTTGTACGGCCCCATGCCGATGCCGTCATCGTCGATATAGTCTTCGAAATAGTACTTGTTTGCGGACTCCGGGATCACCGTGTGGATGATCGTCTTCATGGCCGCATAGTTGCGGTCCAGCATGTCCTCCATGGCGGAATACATGACGTCGTCGCCGAACCGCTCGCAGATTTCGTTCGTGCGCCGTTCCGCCAGGCGCAAGGCGGCCATGATGGCGTTGAAGTCCGACCGGTTCCATTCCGCCGTGCGCGTGTTGCGCAGGGCCAGTTCCAGGACCTCGCTGTTCAGCTCGTCCTTCTTGTAGATCTTGATCGGCGGGATCTGGATGCCTTCCTCATAGATCATGTGGGCATCGGTCGGCAGCGAACCGGGCACCCGCCCGCCGACATCGGTCAAATGGCCGAACATCGCGCCCCAGCCGATGATCCGCCCGCCGCGGAAGAACGGCTTCATCACCAGCCAGTCGTTCAGATGGCTGACCGCGCCGTTGCAGGAATAGGGGTCGTTGGTCAGGAAGACGTCGCCGTCCTCGATCGTGCCGTCATAGCCGTTCATGAAGCCGTAGATGAACGAGCCGAACTGCCCGACGACCATCTTGCCCTCGGAATTGGCGATCATCGGAAAGGCGTCGTGCTGCTCGCGAATGCCCGGCGACATGGCGGTGCGGAACAGCACCGCGTCCATTTCCGCCCGCGCGTTGCGCAGCGCGTTTTCGATGATGTCGAGCGTGATGCTGTCGACCGTGACCCGCGCGAACGGGGTGGGATTGGTCTGGATGATCTTGGCTGGCATGTCTGCTGTCTTTCCCGCTGCGTGCCTAGGCCGAAGGCCGGATGAGAATGCTGCCGACCGCGTCGATTTCACCGACATGGCCGGGCAGGATCAGGGTGGTCGAGTCCATCTCCACGACGATGGCCGGCCCCTCGACGCGGTCCCCCGCCTTCAGTTTGGCGCGATCGTAGATGTTGGCGGGACGCGCCTGGCCGTCGACGAAGACTTCCGTGCGCTCGACCACGGCGCCTGACGGATCGCCGGAGCCGCGCTCCAACTGCCGGGCGGCGACCATGGTTTCGCTGCCCTGGACCTCGGCGCGCAGATTGACCAGCTCGCGCGCCGTGTCGAGCGCGAAGGTGAACATCTGCTCGTGACTGTCGTCGAACCGCTTGACGATTTCAGCCAGCCCGCCGGACCGGAACTGCGCCGGCGTCACCGGCACCGTCAGTTGCATGCCCTGGCCGTGATAGCGCAGATCGATCTCGTAGGCGACCGTCTGCTCGTCGCGCGGGATGCCCTCATCGTCCAGCACCCGTGCAGCCTCCTCGGCAAGCTCCGTCAGGATGCCGCCGATGGTGGTGTCGTCGGTGTCGTCGACGCGGACGATGTAGGTGCGCGAGACCTCGTTGCGCAGCCGCGTCGTGGCGTCGCCGGAGGCACAGAGCACGCCCGGCCCCGGCGGCACGATCACCGGCCATGACCCGACGAGCCGGGCCAGCGCATTGGCATGCAGGGGGCCGGCACCGCCGAAGGCGACCAGCGCGAAATCGCGCGGGTCGAAGCCTTGCTCGACCGAGACCAGGCGCAGGGCGCCAACCATGTTCTCGTTGACGATGTTGTAGACGCCTTCCGCCGCCGGCCCGATCGGCAAGCCCAGCGGATCGGCGATCTTCTTCAGCGCCTGTTCGGCCGGCCCTTTCTCGATGACCATATCGCCGCCCAGCTTCGACGACGCGGGCAGGTAGCCGAGCACGACATTGGCGTCGGTCACCGTCGGCTCCTCACCGCCGGAGGCATAGGCTGCCGGCCCCGGATCGGCGCCGGCCGATTGCGGCCCGACGCGCAGCGCCTTGGTCAGTTCCGGCACGTAGGCGATCGAACCGCCGCCGGCACCGACCGTACGTACGTCGATCGAGGGCGCGCGTACGGTCACGTCGGCAACCCGCGTTTCCCGCCGCTTGCGCGCGGCACCGTCCTGGATCAGCGCCACGTCGGTCGACGTGCCGCCCATGTCGAAGGTCAACAGATTGTCGAAACCGGACTGCTTGGCGATCCAGATGGCGCCGGACACACCGCCGGCCGGCCCCGACATCAACAGGTTGACCGGCGCGGCCTTCGCGGCCTCCGCCGAGGCCAGCCCGCCATCCGACCGCAGGATCGACAAGCTGGTGCCGTTCGTCTTGGCGTTCAACTCGCGCTGCAGGTTTTCCACATAGGAGGACACGACCGGGCGGATGTAGGAGTTCACGACCGTCGTCTCGGTGCGCTCATACTCGTACATCTCCGGCATCACCTCCGACGAGATCGAGACCGGTACGCCCGGCAGCATCTGTTCGGCAATGGTCCGGATGCGCTGTTCATGGGCGCCATTGGCGTAGGCGTTGACCAGGCAGACCGTCAGCGCCTCGATGCCGCCGCTGGCGAGCACCTGCAGGTCCTGACGCAGGCGGTTTTCGTCCAGCGCCGTGACTACGGCGCCGTCGGCGCCCATGCGCTCATGCGCCTCGATGGTCAGTTCCAGCGGCGCCAACGGGTCGCGCTTGTTGTAGATGACCCAGCCGCCCAGGCCGCCCGGCACGAAAGACCGAGCGATCTGCAAGGTCTGCTGATAGCCCTTGGTGGTGATCAGCCCGACCTTGGCACCGGACGAGGTCAGCACGGTGTTAGTCGCGACCGTAGTGCCATGCATGACGGTGTTGATCTGCGTCGGGTCGACACCGGCCTCGCGGCAGATCTTGTCGACCCCGTTCAACACGCCTATGGAGCTGTCCCTGGGCGTCGACGGCACCTTGGCGGTGTTGGTCTTGCCGGTCTTCTCCTCGATCAGCAGCAGGTCGGTGAAGGTGCCGCCGACATCGACGCCCAGGCGATAGCCCTCGCCCACCCGCGTGGCGCGGGCGGTGGTGGGTACTGCCGCCGGTCGGGCGCCGCCAAGCAAGGCCTCCATACGATGCAGCCGGGCTTCCAGCGCTGCGATGCGGCTTTCATATTCCACCGCGACATCATTGCCGTCATTCATCAGTTCGATCTGCCTCCTGCCACCTGCCTACGGCGCCAAAACATCGCGAATACCGTCCCGTGGGCCGACAGCGATTTTCGTGTTTAGCAACAGTTCATGTATACAATACTGACGACGAACACTGGATTTCGCAAGCGAATCGGCAAGCGTTCGGTCGATTTGTGTACATTCGTCACAGCCATGCTTAGCCAATCTCCATCGGCCGCCGACGGCGCACGATCTGGGACGCGACGACGGCGATGATCAGACCGCCGCCCCAGAACAGATCCTGGACGAAGTTCGGGATGCCGAATACCTGCAAGCCGGAGATCCCCGTCGCCAGCAGGTAGACGCCGATCAACGAGCCCCAGGGGTTGAACCGGCCGGGCACGATGCTGGTGGCGCCGAGAAAGGCGCCGGCAAAGGCCGGCAGGATCATCGCCAAGCGCGAACTGGGGTCGGCCGAACCGTTCATACCGACGGCGATGACGCCGGCCAGCGCGGCCAGAACACCGGACGCGATCAGCGCGCCGGCCCGCACGCGATCGACCTGGATGCCCGCCAGCCGCGCCACCTCGCGCGCCCGGCCGACGAACAGCAGCCGGCGCCCCGGTGTCGTGTATTCCAGGAAGTACCAGAGCAAGATGCACAGGATCAGCGCGTACCAAAAGCCCATGGAGATGCCGAGCAAGCGCAGCTGGTTGACCAGTTCCACCAGCGTGCGGCTGGCGTCCCCGCCATACAGCGTCACGGTCTGGCTGGCGCTGACCCATTTGGCGATGCCGGTCACGAAGGTCGCCATGGCCAATGTCACGACCAGCGAATGGATGCGATAGTAAAGGATGAAGAACGCGTTGGCGGCCCCGATGATGGCGCCGACCGCCAGCGCGGCCAGCACCGCAAGACCGGTCGGCGCGCCGTGATCGACCAGCAGCAGGGCAGCGACCAGGGACGACAGCGTCAGCGTCGCAGCCACGGAAAGGTCGAAGTCGCCTGCCGTCAACGGGATCAACAGCGCGAAGGTCAGGATCACCAGCACGCTCTGGGTGCCGAACATGGTGCGGAAATTGAACCAGGTCAGGAAGGACGTCCGGTCGCCGATCCCGCTTTCGATCGCCGCGAAGGCCGCGATCAAGACGACCCAGATCCCGATGATGGCGTAGCGTTCCAGAAAGTCCTTAAAGCCGGTGCGCGGTGGCCGCGAGGTCGGCTGCGGCGGCCGGTCCCGGCTGGCCTGCAGCCGCTGGACGGCCTGCTCAAGCTCGCTTAAGCGCGCCTCGTAGGCGGCCATGGTCCGATCGTCAGGGATGCGCCCCTCGCTCATGCCAACCCCTGCCTCACTGCTTCGACGCCATTCCTATCCGGCGATGCGGGAGATGGCCGTCGTCATGCTTTTGTAGCACTGTTCGGCAATCCGCTCCTTCGTCACATCCCCGCCTGTCAGTTCCCTGATCACGCGCCCGAAGGCGAAGATCAGCACGCGGTCGCAAATCTGGGCTAGCTGCTCGTAGTCGGCGCTGGCGCAGATCACCGTCGTGTCGCTGTTCACGGCCTGATCCAGCGCCTCATAGACCTGCTGGCGCGCGCCGACATCGATGCCCTGGGTCGGTTCGTCCAGCAGCAGCAAGACGGGGGTAACCTCCAGCCACTTGGCCAGCAACACCTTTTGCTGATTGCCGCCGGACAGTTGCTCCAGCGCCATCTCCGGCCGGTTGGGGCGGACGTCGTGCCGGGTGGTCACGTCCTTGGCCCAGCGCGCCATGGCGCCGCGATTGAGGCCCAGCGCGCCGGCGAAGCGGCGGATCGACGGCAGGGCCACGTTCTCCACCACGCTCAACGACCCGGCGCCGGAAGCCGCCAGCCGATCGGCCGGCAGGTACGCGATACCGGCGGCGATCGCCTGGGCGGGCTTGAGATGATGCAGGTCGAACATCTGGTCCGTCAGGGTCATAGTGCCGGACTGCCCCTGCTGGGCGCCGGACAGGATCGCCGGCACCTCCTCGAACCCGGCGCCGATCAGGCCGGTCAGGCCGACCACCTCGCCCTTTCGCACCGACAGGTTCAAATCCTCGACCACCCGGCCGCGCAGATGGCTGACACGCACCTCGACCGCCTCGTCCAGACCGTGGGCGTGGCTGATATGGAACGGCTCCACCCGGCGCCCGACGATCAGTTCGACGAAATCGTCGTGGCTGGCCTCCGCCGTGACCACGGTGCCCGCCACCCTGCCGTCGCGCAGAATCGTGGCCCGGTCGGTGATCTCCATGACCTCTTCGACATCGTGGCTGACGAAGATCACAGAGGCGCCCTTGGCCACCACCTGGCGGACCAGATCGAACAGTTGATCGATGCCGGTGCGCGGCAGGAACGGCGTCGGCTCGTCCAGCACCAGAATGCCCCGGCCGCCATGGGTCGACTGGCTGGCGGCGATCTGTTCCATCGCCCGCACGATCGCCACCAGGCAGCGTTCGACCTGCGGCAGGTTGGCAACCTGCACCCGTGGGTCGATGTCGAGCTGGTAGTGGTCGAAGATCTCCGCCACCGCCTCGCATTCCCGCCGCCAGCGGATGCGCCAGAGATCGTCGGTGGCGAAGTCGCTCAGCCGCATGTTCTCGACCACGCTCAACGACGGGATCAGCCCGAGATGCTGGTGCACGAAGGCCATGCCCAGCTCGCGGAACTGACCCGCCGCCAAGGGCAGGGGAACGTCCTTGCCGAACAGGCTCAGCCGGCCGCCCGGCTCCGGCGCGTGAAAGCCCGACAGGATCTTGATCAGGGTCGATTTGCCCGATCCGTTCTGGCCCAACAGACCGTGCACCTCGCCGACGCGGACGTCGAGGGCGACGTCATCGAGCGCGACCGCGCCGCCAAAGGCCTTCGACAGCCCGCTGATGCTAAGCGCCGGGGTATGATCCATGGCTACGGTCATCGCGCCGCCGGGTCCGGCGACGAGCCAACCGGCTGCACCCTTAGTCGAGACCCCACAGCGCGCGGAAACCGTCGATATAGCCGTCGCCATAGCCCTGGGTGTAGGAGGCGGGCACGCCGGCGGTTTCGACATTCTCGTCGGTGAAGATGTAGAGCGGCGTGTTCAGCTCCGTCACCGTGCCTTCATCGCACAACAGGCGCATGGTGGCGTCGACCCCGGACCAGCCGACCCAGCCCAGGCTTTCGCCGACATTCATCTCGACCAGATCGCCCTCGCGCAAGAGGTCGAGCACGAAGGGCGTGCCGTTATAGGTGGCGATGCGCACATCGTCGCGCCCGGTCAGTTCCAGCGCCGGCACGATGAATTGCGACATGGAGTCATAGATCGGCAGGATGTAATTGATCGACGGGTCGGCGACCAGGGCCGACTGCACCTCGGTCTGGATGCCGGAGCCCCATTCGACCACCGGCACATTCACATATCTGTGCTCGCAGTTCGGGCAGTTCTCGTCGAGATAGGTCTCGATGGCGCTGACGAAGGCGGAGGTCGGCATGATCTCGTCGGAGCCGATGATGACCGCGTTCACCGCGCCGTCGGTCTGCAGCATCGCCCAGGCGGCCATGATCTGGCCGGCGCGGGTGTAGTTCATGGCAAAGGCGCCGTCGAGCTGGCTGTCCGGCTCTTGCGTCACATCGTTCAGGTGCGTGGTGACCACCTTCAGCCCGGCGTCGCGCGCCTCGGCGATCTGCGGCCCCAACGCCGCCGGCGGCACGCCGCCCTGCAGGTCGATCACGTCGTAGCCGCCGTTGATCGCCGTCGCGATGCCCTGGACCCATTGATCGACGTTCAGTTGGTTGTCCCACACCGTCAGCTCGAACCCGATCGCCTCCGCAGCCTCCGTCTGGCCGCGCGCAATCTCGACATTGAAGGGGTTCTGGCTGGTCAGCGGGATGACGAAGATGCTGCGGTCGGCCATGCAGGCGCGCGCGTCAAAGGCGGGACCGGGGTCGACGAAGACCGGCGTCTGGCTGGCCTCCGTCACCAGCGCCTGCGCCGCCGCCATACCGTCCTGGGCCAACGCCGGCGAGGCGGCCAGAATTGCGACCGTCGAAACCACCGCGCCGAGACCGCCAAGCGTTATCCCGTTATGTCGACACTTGTTCGTTACGCCGTGACCATCCGTGTTCTTGGGTGTGAATGCCATTGTCTTGCCCCGCTGTTCATTCCGATTGTCGGTCAACCACCTCGGCCGTTTCGTTGACGGCCGGTAGGCGGCCTTTTTTGCTTTTGCGCCGGCCCTGCCTGATCGTCAGGCCACCACCGCATTGTATACAGAGTTACCGAGATCGCCGCGACAATCAAGCACGTCGGCGGCCACGCGACAAAAAAGCCGATAGCGGGCGCGCCGACCACTCAGAACGGCGGCAGACCTATCCGCAGCCAGGCTATTCCGCCGCCTTGATCGCCCCGGGATCGCGCGCCGCGTAGGTCGCGTAGGCGGCGCGGACATGGCTGCGCATCACCGACGCCGCCCAATCGGCGTCGCGATTTTCAAACGCCGCGACCATTTCGATGTGGTGGCTTGCCGAACGGCGCAGATCGGCCGGCCGATAGCGCCGAAACGTGCTGACGATCACGGGCATTTCCATGAGGTTGTTGATCATCGCCGCCAACCGACGATTGCCGGCAACCTCTTGGATCAGATGGTGAAAATCGCTGTTGGCCTCGGTCAGCGCGTCGCTTGGCGAGCCGTCACCGCTCGCGACCAGCTGTTCCATGCGCGTGGCCAGCTCGCGCAGCCGGTCCAAGGCGTCGGGCGTCATTCTTTGCGCCGCAAGCCCGGCGGCGTGGCTTTCCAACAGCGCGCGCAGGGAGAAGATCTCCTCGATATCCTGGTCCGCCCAATCGGCCACGCGCGCACCCTGGTTCGGCACGAAGCTGAGCAGGCCTTCAAGATCCAAGCGGCGCAGGGCCTCGCGGATCGGCGTGCGGCTGACCCCGATCTCCTGCGCCAAATCCTCTTCCTTCAGCCGCTCGCCCGGCGCCAGGCGGCCGTCCAGAATGCCCCGGCGAACGATCTGATAGGCCCGCTCTACCGCCTTGGCCATGGTCTTCTCCCTCGTCTGGCGTTGCCCATGCCGTGCTTCACCGACGGCGAATTGTATGCAATGCTGGTCCCAGTTGACCAATCATATTCGTTTTACCCACCGCGTCCACGGGCGCGCACCCGGCTTGGAGACGGCATGGCTGAAGATCTGCAGGAAAACTATAAGCGGGCCTACGCCAATGCGCTCGGCTTTGGCCGAAGCCCGGCGCTGATCCTGGTCGATTTCGTTGAGGCCTATTTCGACCCCGAATGTCCGCTTTACGCCGATGTCGACGACACGTTGGCGTCCGCCCTCCGCGTGCGCGACGCGGCCAGACGGGCGGAAATCCCCGTGATTTACACCAACGTCGTCTATCACAGGTCGGGCATGAATGGCGGCCGGTTCTTTGAAAAGGTGCTGCCGTTGAGCCAGTTGACCGCCGGCAGCCCGATGGGCGCCTGGCCCGCCGGGCTGGTGCCGAACGACGACGAACTGGTCATCTCCAAGCAATATCCCAGCGCCTTCTTCGGCACCTCCCTGGCCGCGACCCTGACCGCGAACGGCATCGACACGCTGATCATCACGGGCGTCACCACCAGCGGCTGCGTGCGCGCCACCTGCACCGATGCCTGTTCCAGCGGCTTTATCCCGATCATCGTGCGCGAGGCCTGTGGCGACCGGCATGAGGGGCCGCACGAGGCCAACCTGTTCGACATGAACGCCAAATACGGCGACGTGGTCGGCGAGGCCGATGTGGTTGCCTATCTGGCCGCGATTCGGGACGCCGACTGAGGCGACTGAGGCGACTGCGGCAGGCCGTCCGGCATCGCCGATAAGGTGATGAGGGCGGTTTCGCGATTGTCAGATCAGCTCCAGAAATTGCTCGACGGTGATCGGCAACGCGCCGGGCACCTTGGCGGCATCGTCCCGGCGATAGGGCGGGATCGTCGCGATCACGGCCGCTCGCCGCGCAGCAGACAGCCCTGGATTTCGGCCAGGGCCGACGGCAGGTCGGCCACCGTGTCGATGATCAGATGCGCACCGGCCGCCAGCAACTCGTCGGCGGCGCGGCTGCTCAACTCCTCGACCTCGTCTTCATCGGCGTCCAACAACTCGTCGAGGGACAGCCCGACGCCGTTGCCTGACAGCGAGACGCCCACGACCCAACAGCCGGCCGCGACACCTTCGGCAATGCCTGGTACGGTGTCGTCCACCTTCACGCATCTCCAGGCCGGGTGGACCTGGAGGTCAAGCAGGGTCTTGTAGATGTTGAACGGCGTCGGGCGGCCCTGCGGCAGGTCGCCGGTGCAGACCAGCGTGTCGGGCGCAAAGCCTTGCTCGGCCGCGACCGGCATCAGCCGCTCCATGATCTCGCGGGTATAGCCGGTGGTGGAGCCGATCTTGATGCCTTGCGCGCGCAGGATTGCCGCCATGTCGGCAGCACCCGGGATCAGGTCCGCATAGTCGGTGACGACCTTCACGTTCAGCGGCACGAAGACGTCGTAGACCGCATCGATGGCGGCGTCCGACGGTGGGTTGCCGTGCCGATCGCGCCAGGCCGCCGCGACCCGTTCGTCCGCCATGATCGCCGCGATATGGTCGCGCTTGGGCAGGCCCATAGGGGCGCGGGCCTCGGCCACGGTGATGTCCACATCGAACGACTTGAAGGCCTCGACGAAGGCGCCCATCGGCGCCCGGCTGCCGAAATCGACGACGGTGCCGGCCCAGTCGAAGATCACCGCCCTGATCTGATCATAGCGCGTGGTCATACAGATTTCCTTCTGTGTCAGGCGGTACTGGCGGATGTCGCCATGCCGGTGTCGAAAAGCTCGTCGACGACTTCCTCGCCGATCGCAAAGGCCGTGCTCATCCCCGTCCCGCTGGTCACCAGCGCCAGGCGCACGTGGTCCGACGGCCGGTCGATGATGGCCAGGGCATTTTCCGCGCTTGCATAGACCCCTGTCCAGCGTTGGACCACCTTGATCTCGGGCAGGTCGATGATCTCTCGGGCCAGATCGATGATCAGATCGTCGACCGCCTCGCTGACGAACGGGTCGGGCGGATAGCCATAATGGTGAGAGTCGCCGACAACCAGGCTGCCGTCCGCGTCCTGGGTGACGATCAGGTGAATGCCGTGCTTCATCAGGTCCGGCCGGTCTCGCGCAATGCGTTCCTTCACCGGTTGGGAGGCGGACAGCTCCGCGTAGCCCAGATAGCGCGGCAGGCTGGTCTCCGACATGATGCCCGCGGGCAGCCGCCAGCCGGGCGAGGCCAGTCGCAGCATATGCAGCTTGCACTTCGTCAGGCCCAGCGCGGGGATGCGGTCGGCCAGCGGCCCGCCGAAATCCGCGCCGGTGCAAACGGCGATCCGACCGGCGTGAACGCTGCCGGACTGGGTTTCCAAGATCGGCGGGCTGACGCTGGACACGTTGACGCCGAAGCGAAACTCGACCCCATGGGACTCTTCGAGATAGCGGGTCAGGATCGTGATCGCCTGGCGAGGATCGACGCGCCGTTCGTGAGGGCTCCACAGCACGCCGCGCAGCCGATCGGGTTTCAGCATCGGAAACCGCTGAAGCGCGGCATCGGGATCGAGCAGGTCGCACCCCGGCCCCATCTCCGCGTCCGCGACAAACGCCTCCAGAACGGCCAGGCTGTCGTCGCCATGTGCGGCAAGGGCCAGTCCCCGATGAATGACCGGGATGCCGGCGTCAGCGGCGACCGTGTCCCAAATGTCCCGGCTGCGCATCGCGCGCCGATAGCACTCGCCACGCTGTTGGCCGGTCACCGTGACGAAGCCGAAATTCCGGATCGAGGCGCCGACGGCACGCTGGTCGCGCTCCAGCACGATGACGCGCAATCCCGCCTTGGCCGCCGCCAAAGCATGGGCAAGGCCAAGGATGCCGGCGCCAACGACCGCCAAATCATATCGTTCTGTCAAGGGCGTGCCTCACTGGTGCTATCGGGGGCGTGCGCGGGTCGCGGGTTCATCGCCAGTTCCTCAGCAAAATGGCAGGGGCAAAATGGCAGGCGACAGAGTATCCGGGCGCGCTTTCGCGCGATTCCGGCGCGGTCGACCTGTCGGGGTGGCAGCAGTTTTTCACCATGACCTCGAAACCACCCGCGCCCACGGGCGAGATAGGGTGAGGATCCAACAAAGGCGGGTCGGAGGCAAAAGAAGGTTCGTTGAAGTTTGAGTTATGATTTTTTGTTACGTTATAAGTTTGGTTGACGAGCTTAGGTCGCGAATTATGGCGGGCGGGGAGACGACCATGTCCCGAACCGATCCGTCCCAACTGACCGAAGCGCAGATGCGCGCCTTCAACGCCATCGCGCGCGAGCGCAGCTTCTCAAAGGGCGCGCGCCTGCTGGGCATCAGCCAGCCGGCGGTGACCCAGCAGGTGCGCAAGCTGGAGCAGGCGTTCGAGGTGGTCCTGTTCGAACGGCGCGGCAGTGGCGGCGTCGACCTTACCGAGATCGGCCAGCGGCTGTTCCGCATCACCCAGGCGCTGGACGACATCAATGCCATGGCCCTTGGCGTCTTGCGGCGCCAGCGGGCGACCACAAGCGGCAGGCTGCGTATCGCCACCGCGTCGCCGCAGGTCTTCATGCCGCTGCTGGCGCGCTTCACCGCCCGCTACCCCGATGTCGATCTCGACGTGTTTGTCGGCGGCACCCAAGACGCGCTGAACAAGCTGATCGACCGCGAGGCGGATATCGGGCTGTTCCCACTCACCGGCAACGATCCGCGTCTGCTATCCCGTCCCGTGGTACGGCAACGGCTGATGGCCTTGGTGCCGAGCGGCCATGCGCTGGCGTCGCGGGCGAGCGTCAGCCTGCCGAAACTGGTCTCGCACCCCGTGATCCTTCGGACCTCGACGTCGTTCACCCAGACCCTTACCGAGGAGGCCTTGCACGAACAGCGCATCGCCGTGAACCCGGCCTTGCGGTTGCAAAGTCGCGAGGCCGCCATCGAGGCCGTGGCCAATGGCATCGGCGTCGGCTTCATCCTGTCGGAAGACATGACCGGCGATCCACGGATCAAGCCGGTGAAGCTCTCCCGCGTTCACAAGACGGTCATGGAAGGCGTCGCATGTCTGAAACGGCGCTTCGCGCTTAGCCCGATCAACGACTTCTTCAACTTCGCCGTCGAACACCACGGCGCAGCAACGGCGGCAGGGGGACGGCACGATGTCTGAGATCAAGGCGCCAGGCGAAACCGGTGCGCGCACCGTGCTGTTGATCACCGCCGATCAACCGGCGACGGAGTAAGCCAACCGGAAGCCGGCATGGCCCGTCGTGCTGTCGGGCGTATTGCTGCTGCGGGCGGCGATCCGGTAGCGATAGCAGTAGGATCGGTGGCAGAGATACGATCCGCCCTTGACCACATATCGGGTCTCGCCGGCGACGGCCGCACGGACCGCCTTGGCCGCCTTGGAAAGCGAGCGGATGCGAAAGGGGTCGGACGTCCATTCCCAGGCGTTTCCAACCATGTTGAACAGCCCATAGCCGTTCGGCGCATAGCTTCGCGCCGGCGCCGTGCCGAGATACCCATCCGCACCCGTGTTGCTTGCCGGGAAGCGGCCTTGCCAAATGTTGCAGGGCAGATGGTCGGTATCATCCGGCTCCGCATCGCCCCAAGGGAACTTCGCGCCGTTCAGGCCGCCCTGTGCGGCGTGTTCCCATTCGGCCTCCGTCGGCAGCCGCCCGCCGGCCCAGGCCGCGAAGGCCAAGGCATCGGTGTGCGAGACGTGGGTGACCGGATGGTCTTCGCGCCCGTCGATGGTGCTCTGCGGACCCTCGGGGCAGGTCCATGTCGCACCGTCGACGGCGCGCCACCAGTCAGCCCTGGGCAAGGGGGCGTGCCGGTCGGGATCTCGCAGAAAACCCTGAAAGACAAAGGACCAGCCATAGCGTTCGGCCTCGGTCTGGTAGCCCGTCGCCTCCACGAAACTCCGGAACCGCGCCACGGTAACCGCAGCGCGGTCGATGGCGAAGGGACGAACCCGAACGACGCGCGCCGGCTTCTCGCCATCCCGTGGCAGGATCGAGTCATTCGTGCCGACTGTCGTGCGCCCCCCGGGAAGGCGGACCGCATCGTCCGGCACCGTGCCGGTTGCATCCCGCCCCGCCCCGGCCCCGACGGATGGGGCTGGTGGGGCTGGCGCGGACAGGCCGGAGCGCGAAGGGCAGCAGGTCATACGCGACGGATACCGTTATCTTGGCCGTAGGATCGAGTGCCCCGACTGCCTGTTCGATCGAAACACGGGATCAGCCGGCGGGGTCCGCCATATCTCATTCGTTGTTGCGGGCAATCGCGGCTTCGATGACCCCACGCACCCCGTCGTCCTGGAACGCCTGCTGCAGCACGTTCATGTGTTCCAATACGGCTTCGGTCCCGACGGCGGCCGGGGCCGGCACGCCAGCGGCCGCAAGCTGGGCCAGGTAGTCCGGATCGTTATAGGCAGCGAGGACTGCCGCTTCCCAGACCGGGACATACTCCTCAGGCGTATTCGGCGGCAGCACGAACACGTTATGGATCGACATGGCGATATGGATCGCCTCCCAGGCCTGATAGGCGGAGCTGTCGAGCGTATCCGGCGAATGGCTGCGCCACATCTGATCGAAGACGGGGATGTCCTCCAGCCCGGTCTGCGCGATGATTTCACCATCGACATATTCGCCCATCTGTCCGAAGGCCTCCAGCACGCCGTCGCCGGTGATCGCCTCCCGGTTGGCGCCGAAGAAGGAATCGTTGGTCTGCGCCAGTTCGGTCTCTCTGGCGCGGGCGGCGGCAACCATGTTGCCCTGTCCGGGATAGCCGGTGATCAACTCGAATTCATCGGCACCCAGCGCATCCGCCAGCAACCGCGCGCGGATCGAAACATGGTTGTCCGCACTGTTGACGGCCAGGAACAGCGGCCCGTCGTAATTGTGGAACGTGTCCGCCGTCAGGCCGACATCGGTGCGAACCTGGAAGATCTGGTTGACGCTGCGCGCGGCGACGAAGGGCAGGTCGCCGGTACCCTCGGGCACCTGCTGAAGCCCCAGCGCCCAGCGGATGGGCGTGCCCGCGAAATAGCCGATATGCCGTCCGTCGGGCGGCACGGAGTCGATCAAATAGTCCACGGCCGCCGTGCCACCGGCGCCGGCACGATTGGTGACGATCACGTTGGGCGAACCGGGCAGATGGCGTGCCACGAACGGCGCGACCAGTCGGGCGGCAGTGTCGGTGCCGCCGCCGGCCGCGAAATTGACCATGATGTCGACGGTCTCGCCTTCGAAGCTGACCTCTTGCGCGCTTGCCATGCCGGCAACCCCCAGCGCCAGGGCAAACGCCCCGCACGCCAAGGTCGCGCGGCGCGTGACGGTCTTTGGGCCCTTCATGTCTCTGTCCTCCCACTTGTCAGCCCCGGACGTTGGTGTCGAGGGTCTGTGAACCCGGAGCGGACGATGGTCCGCCTCATGACCGAAAGACTAAGGCGAATGCGCCCGAGCCATTGTTCACCCGGCGACAATTGCCGTTAGAAGCCGCTGAGATCGGCCAACCGCACGTGTCTGCTCGATCGCGCATCGAGGCGGCGGAAACCTTCGGTATTCCTAAAGGAAATGGAACCGTTCGACTTCCCGGCCCGGATAGAGGGCCTCAAGGTCGGGAATGACGATTTCGCCGTACCCCAATCGGATCAGGCCCTCATGTTCCAGGTCTTTCAGAAGCTTGTTGACCGTCGGGCGTGAGCACTGGATGAAGCTGCTCAAGGTTTCCTGCGTGATCTTGATGCTGGGCGTTTCGTTTGCCGAAAACATGGTTCGGTCCCCCGCCAGCATGACCAGCGTGCGGCGCAGACGGGCATCCAGACCGTCCAGTACCAGATTGTACATATGGTCATAGGCCTTGCGCAGCCGGTCGGTGAGCGCCTGCGCGATCATGGTGCTCAGTTCCGGGTACTGTTTCATCAGGACCCGGAAGTCACTGATCTGGAAGCTCGCGACCTGGGTGGGGCCGTGGGCGTAGATATCCCACGGGCTGGGCGTCGGGCTGACCAGGCCGATCCAGCCGTAGAACGCGCCCCGGCGCAGAATCGACATGGACATCTCGTGGCCGTCATAGCCGATCAGCGAGTTGCGGATGCCGCCGCGAATGATCACGCCGGCCCAAAGGACTTCGTCACCGCGGCTGAACAGGCGCTCGTTGGCGTCGAATTGGTTGAGCCGCGAATGTTCCGCGATCGCGTCAAGCGTCGACGCCGGCAGCTCGGCCAGCAGCGGGTTTATGCGCAACTGGTTCGCAAGCTGCGCGACGGTGTGTTTGGATTTTTGCACGTGTCCCCCAGCGGATCGGCCAACGCCGTGCCGTCAAAACGCCGCGCCGGCAGATCCAGACGGGAATCTATCGATACTGCGCACCCGCCGCAACACCCCGAAGACGGGCAAGCCTATCGATACAGATAGATCGGGCTGGTCCAGGCGCGTGTCCCGTCCTCTTGGACGAGGCGCAGATAGATCGGGTTGTCGCCGGCATCGCTCACCTGCACGGGCATGGCAAACGTCGTCTCGCGAACGTCCATCACCTCGGGCAGTCGACAGACCCGCAACCATCGCGGCAGGTCGCCGGATTGGCCGAAACAGGTCGCTTCCTCACCGATCGCGGCGATGTCGAGGTCCGCCTTCACCAACGGCGTGTCGATCGTCAGTTTCCCCCGGTCGGCGTCGGACAGCCACACATCGGCGCCGGCGACATTGCCCGTGGTCAGCGACCGCCATTGCGCCTTGCTGTCGCCGACACGATCCAGCCGCTTGTCCGGGTTGAAGAAGTTGACCGGGCGCAGGTCGGCGATGCTGTTATCCGTCACGGTCGCTGAACCGTCCCAGACGACCTGCCGAAAGCGGCCACGATATTCCGCCCCTTCCCATTCGATGCGGATTCTGCGCGAGGAAGCCTTGACCGCATGGGGCCGGTGGGTGGCGATCAGGGCCTTGCCGTTGAAAACGTCAACGCGCTCGATCGGGCTTGCTGTGCGCAAGCGCGCGTGCAGTTCCGCCGTGCCAGACCTGAGATGCACGATGTGGCCCATCAGGGCGCGCTGGCCGTGAACGGGATCGGATGGGCCGAGCGCGGGGTCGTCGTCATAGATGTCGGCCGGTTCGGAAAACCGGGCCTCCAGCGCAATGATCGGCCGCCCCGTCGGGCCACCGGTCGAGCCGTAATGGCGCCGCTTGCGCAGACAGTCGAACAGCGCGGAACGGGTCAGTTCGGGCATCAGCAGACAGGTCAGCCCGCCGATCGCGCCGAACTTGCCCGCACCCGGATAGGAGGCGCCGGGTCGACCCTTATGGCCGTCCGAATTGGCCACCACGCCGACGCGATAGCCGAGGTCGAAGGCGTCATGCAGCAGCCACTCGAACGTGCCCCAGCTGGAATGCACCTCCACCGATTTCTCGAACCGCCCGTCATGGGCGACCGCGATATCGGCGTAGCGGCCGCCGCAGTGGGCATAGCACACCACGTCCCACTCGCCGGCCTCGGCAAAGGTCTCGAACAGGTCGCCGGCGGTGGTGGCGTCGGTGTCCACGTCGGAGAGATCGGGGACAAGCGCGTGGGACGAGCGGCGAATCTGTCGCCCGGTTTCCGGGAAATAGACATTGCGGTCGCCGCCAAGCCCGGTGTTTCCCGACCATTCATAGCCGGGGATGGCGAGGAACGTACCGGGCACTTCGAATTCGTCCGTCAATCGATCGAGATGGGCCCAAAACTCGTTGGTGATCTGGAAGTCGTTGCCCTGGTGCGAAATCGCGTCGACTGGCGCCAGGTCGCGGGCGAAGGCGAAATAGGCGCGGGCGGACCCCGTGCCGATGGTTTCGGCCGATTGCCCATGCAGATCGGCCCAAAACGGCATCAGGTCCCTGTCCGCCGCGACCTCAAGCGGGTTGGACCGGGCCGCCTCCACACCGTCCTCGGCAACAAGCGCGATCTCGACCACGCCGGGGGCTTCGACGATCAAGCCGTCTAGTCTCAAAAAGCGGCTGCCCGGGGTGAAGCTGACGGTCTCGGGAAGCCCTTGGACCGGCACGGTGGCACGCAGCGTGAAGGTGGCGTCGCACGTGTCGGAGGGATTGCCCCAGACATCCTCGCCCTTCACATGCAGGGCAAAGGGTTGGCCCGGCCTCGCGCCCGTGGGCAGCGTGGCGACGTACCGCGCTGGCGGGCCGGGCACGATCGCGATCTTGGGCTGGTCCGGGACGGGCTGATAGTTGAAGGTGGCGATCGGGTCGACCAGCACGCGGAACTCAAACGGGTCCTCGCAGAAGGTCTGCATCCGCATGCCCGGCCCGCCATGGTCGCGCACGCCGAACCGCACCGTGATCGTATCGCCGGGCAACAGATAGCCCTTCACGACCTTGATATAGAGGGTCCGGTCCCACGGCCGGACATTGCCCTTGGGATCGAATCGGTATTCCAGGACCGCGCCGTTCGACGCGGAGATTTCGGTGAAATTGGCACCGGCCGGATCGGAGAACTGCGGCGGCGACTGATCGGACGCGAACCGGAAACAGATGCGCAGCGAGCCGCTGTCATCGATGCCGTAGGGGCCGGCGGTGTAAACCAGATCGAAGCTCTGCCAACTGCCGGCTTCGACGTCGCCTGTCGGGTGCAGCGTGGCGTGGCCAAGCCGGTCCGCCGCCACGGCATCGCGCAACGTGCCGGACGTGTTTTCGCCGCCGACGCCAAGGGGGTCATGCCTGGCGGCGTCGGCTTTGGATAGGGTCATTCTTGGGGTCCTTTTCGGCAGCGGCGAAGGCTAGACACGGTGAGGCACGTGAACTGTTGGGGAAAGAACAATCTGGCGGCCACAGCGCGCGTAGCCTGCCAAGACCTATAAAACGGGGATCGGACATCGCGCTAGCCGATAGGATAGGGCGAGATCGATTGGGCCAAAAGCAGGCGCCGTCCTGGCATCGACCGATGCGCCGGGCGTGCCGCCAACGACAGGCCAAAAGGGGCTGGGGGAGAAACGCACCGCATGCTGGATGTCTTGAGTGCAAGCGCCGACGGGTTCCTGCTGCTGTTCCACTGGCGGACGTTTCTGTTCATGATGCTGGGCATCTCGCTCGGCATGATCTTCGGTCTCATCCCCGGGCTCAGCGGGCTCTCGGGCATGAGCCTGCTGTTACCCATCGCCATCACACAGCCGCCCGAGATCGCCATCGCGTTTCTTTTGGGCATGTATGCGGTCACCACCCAGACCGACGCGATCCCGGCCGTCTTGATCGGCGTGCCCGGCACATCGGCCGCGCAGGCGACCTATCTCGACGGCTACCCCATGGCCAAACGCGGCGAAGCCGGACGGGCGTTGAGCGCGTCGTACTTCGCAAGCGTCTGGGGCACGCTGGTATCGGTCTTCGTCATCATCCTGTTCCTGCCTGTCTTGCGCGGCGTGATCGACAATTTCGCCTCGCCGGAGTTCTTCATGACCTCGCTGTTCGGCCTGATGCTGGCCGCCTCTTTGGTCGGCACGTCGGTCACGCGCGGGCTGATCGTGGCGTTCCTCGGCCTGCTGCTGTCGACGATCGGCTATGCCGAGTTCGCCAGCGAGGACCGGTTCACCATGAACGTGCCCTATCTTGAGGCCGGCATCCCCATCGTCCCCATCGCCTTGGGCCTGTTCGCCCTGCCCGAGGTGATCGACATGCTGCTGTCGCGCCGATCGATCTCCGACAAGGCCGGCAAGCTGGGCCCGACCGCCGGTGCGCTTGAGGGCTTCAAGGACACGGTCCGCAGCCGGTGGCTGACCTTCAGGTCAGGCATCATCGGCTGCGTCGCCGGCATGATCCCCGGCCTGGGCGGCACGGTGGCCGAATGGCTCAGCTACGGTCACGCAGTTCAGTCGGCCAAGGACAGCTCTCAGTTCGGGCGCGGCGACGTGCGCGGCGTGATCGCACCGGAGGCCGGAACGGCGGCCCAGAAGCCGGGCGCCATCGTGCCGACCGTGGCGCTCGGCATCCCCGGCAACGCCTCGATGGCGGTGATGATGGGCGCGCTCTTGATCGTCGGCCTGCGGCCGGGACCGCCGATGCTGTTCGAAGACCTGCACATCACCTTCCAGATGACTTGGACCGTGGTGATCGCCAATCTGATCGTCGCCTTCCTCTGCCTCTGGCTGCAGCGCTATCTGATCAAGATCTGCTTCGTCCGGGCGGAGATCATCGCGCCGGCCATCTTCTGCTTCATGATCGTCGGCGCCTCGATGGCGTCCAACAGCATGGGCGACATCATCCTGTTCGGCGTCTTCGGCGTGGTCGGCTACATCTTCAAACATGCCGACTGGCCGCGCGTCCCGCTGATCATCGGCTTCGTGCTGGGCGGCCTTCTGGAAAACAATTTCTGGATCACGATCCGGCGCTACGACCTGGCGTTCATGTGGGAACGCCCGATCGTGATCGTCATGGAGGTGCTGATCATCGCGATCATCGCCAGCATCGTGATCTCGCGGCTGCGCCGGCAGAAGACGACGGTGAAGCCGGCCGAAAGCTTCGAGGACTAATACCAAGGCTCGATGATAATGACCTATGTGATGGCAGCCAAATCGGTTCACGGACAGGCGCGTCGCGCAGCGCGATGCGGTGCATCGGGCAAGCGGCGCAACGCAGCCGTGAAACGATTTGGCCCCACCGAAGGCCGCGTTGTCTTGTCCGCCGGCTGCGTTGCGCGCCGCTTGTGGTGTGCCCACACCACGGCGCGACACGCGCCTGACCAGCGGACAAGACAACGCGGTCGCATAAGTCATTATCATCGAGCCTTGGTATAGGGACTCGCGGCATGGCGCTCGTTCGGCAAAAGGCCTTCCAGTCGAAGACCTGGTGGATCGGTATCGGGGTCTTCGTCTTCGCCGCGATCACCTATTTGGTGTCCCGCGACTATGGTCGCGGCGGCATGATGCCCGGCGCCACATCGATCGCCATCATGGGCCTTGCCCTGATCCACACCGCCCACGGCCTGATCGCCGGCGTGGTGGCCAACGATGAAGACTGGCACGACGAGGACGCGCGCAAATCCTACAACCGGCGCCGCTGGATGTATGTCGGCCTGGCACTGGTCGTCGGCTTCGGCGTCTGGCTGGTCGGCTTTCACATCGCCCTGCCGATCTTCCTGGTGACGTTCATCGGCATGGCCACCGGGCGATGGATCGTCGGCGTTCTTTTGGCCGCGGCGATCTGGGCGTTCACCTATCTCGTCCTGTCGCAGACGCTGCACATCGTCTTCCCGTCCAGCGTCCTGCAGCGCTGGATGATCGCCAATGGCTGGTTCTGACACTTTCCCGCAACAAAGGCACTGACTATGGCCCGCAAGCCGAACATCCTATTCCTCATGCCCGATCAGCAGCGGGCCGACATGCTCGGTTCCTACGGCGATCCAAGCGCCCGGACCGCGGCGACCGACTGGCTGGCCTCAGAGGGTCTTCAATTCGAGAACTGCTTTTGCCAGGCGCCGCTGTGCATGCCGTCGCGCGCCTCCATGCTGTCGGAGCGCTATGTGCGCGACCATGGCGTGTTCCAGAACGTCGCCCAAGTCCATGACACGGTGCCGACATTTGCCCAGGCCCTGCAACGCTCGGGCTATCACACGGCCCAGATCGGCAAGACGCATTTTTACACCCACCTGCCCTGGCCCGGCGGGCATATGAACGACCACGCGGATATCGTGCGTCGCTATGGCTTTACCGAGACCCATGAGACGGCCGGCAAGGAGGCGAGCCTGAGGGTCGACTCGCTGTACACGGATTATCTGTCCAAGCACGGCATGCTCGACACTTTTCGGACCTATCTGGCCAGCCGGAACAAGCACGTGCTGGAAGACAACCCTGGGATGGAGGCCGCGAAGGCCTGGAATGCCGACCCGCTGCCCCTGCCGCCGCATGCGCATCAGGATGTCTGGCTCGGCGACTATGTCGCTGACTGGGTCCGCCGGTACGACCGGGACGCGCCGTTCTTCCTGCAAGTCTGCTTCGCCGGCCCCCATGACCCGTGGGACGCGCCGGAGGAGGCGCTGGCCGAATACGGCGATCCGGAGATCACCATGCCCGGCTCCCTTGAGCCGCCGGAGATCCCTGAAAGCGGGCCGCTGTCGACCTTCCTCAATGTCCTGACGGACTATTGCGACACCGACACGATGACGCCCGAGGCGATCCGCAAGGCACGCCGTGCCTATCAGGCCAACAGCATGATGATCGATCAAAGCATCGCCAAGATCATCGACGCCCTGCGCGAGACGGGCGCGTTGGACAATACCTGGATCGTCTACGTTTCCGATCACGGCGAGATGATGGGCGAGCACCGCATGGTGAAGAAAATGGTCTTCTACGACCCCTCGGTGCGCGTGCCCTTGATCATCCGCCCGCCGGGCGGCACCAAGCCGCGCAAGGTCGAGGACATCGTCGAACTGTCGGACGTTTCCGCCACCTTTCGCGCCATTGCCGGGGCCGATCTACCGTCATCGCAGTTTCAGTCGCTGTTGCCCGCGTTCGAGGGCGAGAGCGTCGCCAAGGAGGTTGCGATCAGCGAGGCCTACGGCGTCGCCATGTTCCGCACCGCGACCCACAAGCTGGTCGTCTATGAGGACACGGGCGAGCCGATGCAGTTCTTCGACCTGGAGGCCGACCCGCTGGAGGACCGCAACCTCGTGCTCTCCGGCGGTGCGGAAGAAGAGATCGAGCGCATGATGGCGCGCTATGTCAGGCCCTTTCTCGCCATCCGCCCGATCAGACCGACGCGCGGCATCATCGAACGCGGCTCGATGGCGAAAAACACCTTCTTCCTGCCCGACGACGTCTTCGTCCGTTAGCGCAATTGTGCCCGGGTCGACAGTTGCCGGGCACGGCCGCCGGTAGAGTCCCGATACGGTTGCGCCGTATCAAGCGCATCGCTTTCGGTTCACGGAGAGCAAAGCTATGACAACGTCGGACTTCTATCTGAAACGCGGCCAGTTGGCGCTCGGCTGGGCGGCATCCCTGGTCGACCCCGATATCGGCTTTCAGGGCGCGGGCAATGTGATCAACGCCTATTACAAGTCGATCGTGGCCATGACCACAGGCGCGCGCATCCGCGAGGCGCGGGTCTTGGCGCAATTCGTCGAACGGACCTTCTACAAGGACGGCGACGTCAACACGCTGCCGGACGATCCGACGGCGCAAGGCCTGGCCAACTATCGCTGCGCCTGGATCGGGCGCGGGCTTCAGGTGTTAGGGCGCTATGACATGGCCGCCAACATCGGCCGGCTGGTCGAAAGCCAGATGCACCCCGTCACCGGCGGGCTCGCCACGCTGGCCAACCAGCCGCCGGCCGACCGGGTCTATTGCCTCGGCAGCACCGGTTCCGCCGTGTTGGCGTTCCTGGCCATGGGCAAGGTTGAGGCCGCCCGCCGCGGCGGTGCGTTCATCGCCGGGCTGCTGGACGAACAGCCGGTGACGAAGGGCAAGTTCTACCTGCTGCGCAACGCGGATGGCGAGATCATCCGCGAGGACCGCAAGCAGGGGCTGGCCATGGTCTCCAGCATCGATATCGGCACGCCGGGCCAGGTCTACTGGTATATCGGTATGGCGATGAACGCCTGCGCCAGCCTCTATCTGGCCACCGGCGAACAGCGCTGGCTGGACGCGGGCCATAAGGCCTACGCCCTGTTTCAGCATTGCGCCGACGACATCTATCGGATCATCAGCAACGGCAAGGTCGCCTGGGGCCTCGGCTGGATGCACCTGGCGACGCGCGACCCGGCCTTCGCCAAGGCCGCGCAGGACGTATGGGCCTGGCATTGCGACATCCAGGCCGACGACGGCCGCTGGCTGAGGGTCGGGCAGTTCGACAGTCTCGACGTTCAGCCCTTGCACATCACGCTCGACACCACGCTGGAGCGGGCGTTTTACATGTTCGAACTGTCGCGCACGCTCGACATCTGACCAGAGGATCGCCCATGCAACCGAACATCCTGATCATCCAGGTCGATGAGCTGGCGCCGCAGGCGATGCGGAGCTATGGCAACCAGGTCGCCATCACCCCCGTCCTCGATGCGCTGGGCGCGCGCAGCGTCGTCTTCGATGCCGCCTATTGCAACTATCCGCTCTGCTCTCCGTCGCGCGCGTCGATGCATGCCGGCCGGCTGCCCTATGCGATGCGCCAATGGGACAATGGGGCGGAGTTCCATTCCGAATACCCGACCTTCGCCCATCACCTGAAACAGGCCGGCTATTCCACGACGCTGTGCGGCAAGATGCACTTCATCGGCGCCGACCAGTTTCACGGCTATGAAGACCGGCTGACCACCGACATCTACCCCTCCGATTTCTCCTGGACCACGGACTGGTCGAAGCCGATCCGCAAGGGTGGCGGCGTGCGGGTGCGCAACGTCACGGATGCCGGCATGGCGATCCGCAACCTGCAGCAGGATTTCGACGAGGAGGTTGGGTTCCAGGCCGTGCGCAAGGTCTATGACCTCGCCCGCGACCCCGACGACCGGCCGTTCCTGCTGACCGTCAGCTTCACCCAGCCGCACCCGCCCTTCGTGGCCGACAAGCAGCACTGGGATCTCTATGAGGGCGTCGAGATCGACATGCCGAGGGTGCCGCCGATCCCCTACGACGAACTGAACCCGTTCGACCAGGCCAGGCACATCGCCCAGGGCTCGCACCTGTTCGATTTGAACGAAGACCGCACACGGGCGTCGCGCCGGGCCTACTACGCCATGATGTCCTACATCGACGACCGGGTTGGTGAGCTGTTGGAAGCCCTAAAGGCAACGGGGCTCGACGAGAACACGGTCATCATCTTCACCTCCGACCATGGCGAGATGCTCGGCGAGCGCGGTATGTGGATGAAGGACTGTTTCTATGAATGGTCCGCGCGCGTGCCGCTGCTGATCGCCGGGCCGGGCATCAAGCCCGGGCGCTGCGACGCGGTGGTGTCGCTGGTCGATCTGATGCCGACGATGCTGGACCTCGCGGGCGTCGAGCTGCCGGTCGCCACGGGCCAGGACGGTGAAAGCCTGGTGCCGTTGCTGCATGGCGATACCGACGGCTGGCGCGACGAAGCGATCGTGGAGTTCGCGGGCAGCGGTTACCCGGCACCGTCGCGCATGGTGCGACAGGGACGGTACAAATACTGGCTGACTTGGGGGACAGACCCTGTGCTCTATGACGTGGTTGCGGACCCGGATGAGCTGAACAACCTCGCCGGCCACCCCGACCATGCGGAAGCCGAGGCGCGGCTGCATGCGCGCCTGATGCGCGATTGGGATCCGGAGGCGGTGAAGGAAGCCTGCATCGACAGCCAGCGCCGTCGCCTGTTGCTGCGCAACCTGACGGAGACCGTGCCGCGCTACGACACCTGGGCCCTGGAGGTGCGCAGCGGCGACAAGGATCGCTATGTGCGGGGCCGGCAGGCCGCCTTCCATCGCAAGGCGTTGCAGCGGTTCCCTGTGGTCGATCCGGTGCCGTACGATTTCGAGCCCGAGGACGAGTCCCTGAAGCCCTGATGGGTTAGCTGCCCGAACTGTCTGAAGCTGAACATTCGGGCGGTTCCGGCGCTGGTACGCTGGCCCGAGTGACAAAGATCGGGTCGGGGCAGCAGACGATGAGTACCGAGAGTTATGACTACATCGTCGTCGGGTCCGGCTCGGGCGGCGCAGCGCTCGCGGACGCGCTGGTGCAAGACGGCCGCTACAGTGTTCTTCTCTTGGAATCCGGGGCCGACGACCGCTGGATCTGGACCCGCATTCCGGCCGGGGTCTTCTACCTCCTGCGCGGCAATCGGGCGGTCTCGCGGTTCTTTACGGAGCCGGAACCGCACATGAACGGGCGGAGTATTTTCTGGCCGCGTGGACACGTGGTGGGCGGCTCGTCGACCGTGAACGGCATGATCTGGGTTCACGGCGATCCGGCCGAATTCGATCATTGGCGGGACGCCTATCAACTGCCCGGCTGGGGCTATGACGATCTCGCCCCCCTGTTCCGCCGCCTCGAAACCTACGCGCCGGGCGATCCGGCCCGAAGGGGCAAGGACGGCCCCGTCACCGTGACCGAATTTGCCCCGCATGCGCCACTGATGGATGCGTTCATCGA
Source organism: Pseudomonadota bacterium (assembly GCA_039177555.1). Taxonomy (GTDB): domain Bacteria; phylum Pseudomonadota; class Alphaproteobacteria; order DSM-16000; family Inquilinaceae; genus JANQGH01. The sequence continues at coordinate 71,367 of JBCDFV010000017.1, forward strand.
CGCTTGCGTCGGTGCCGGCATACCTCGGGTGCCGGACTACAACGCCGGCGGCTACGAAGGGGTTGGATACCTTCAATTCAATACCAAACGGGGCTGGCGCCAGGGCACGCGCGAGACCTTCGTGAAGCGTGCCCGGCTATCGCCAAAGCTGCGACTGCTGACCGGCGCGCATGTGGCCCGTGTGACCTTCGACGGGCGGCGCGCGACGGGGGTCGTCTATGCCCATCACGGCGAAGACCGCACCGCCGAGGCGCGGCGCGAGGTCATCCTGTGCGCCGGCGCGGTCGAGACACCGCAGATCCTGGAACTGTCCGGCATCGGCCAGGCGGCGTTGCTGCAATCCCACGGCATCGACGTGGTGCATGACCTGCCAGGCGTCGGCGAAAACGCCCATGACCACCTTCATACGCGCTTGAGCTACCGCTGCCGAAACGCGGTGACCCTGAACCAGATCATGCGCAACCCGGTCCGCAAGGGGCTGATGGCGGCGCGGTTCGCGCTGCGCGGCAACGGGCTGATGTCATGCTCGGGCCAGATCAGCCACGCGCTGTTGAAAAGCACCCCCGACCTCGACCAGCCCGACATCAAGATTCAACTGCATTGGCTGTCCAGCCCCGATGCGCGCGATCCAAAGCAACTGGTCCTTGACGATCATCCGGGCATTTCGATCGGGACCTTTCCGCTGCGGCCAAAGTCGCGCGGCGCGGTGCATATCCGATCGGCCGATCCGACGGAAAGCCCCGCGATGTCGGCCAACTACCTCGACCATCCGGACGATGTCGCGGCCACGCTGGCCGGCATCCGCATTGCCCGGAAGGTGGCGGCACAGCCCGCCTTGGAACAGTTCGGGGTCGAGGAGGTGCGTCCGGGGCCTGACATTCTGGAGGACGACGCGCTGATGGACTTCGTCCGACAAAGCGCGCAGACCTCGTATCATCCGGTCGGCACATGCCGCATGGGCAACGATCCCGGTGCCGTCGTGGGCCCAGATTTGAAGGTTCGGGGCATCGAAAACCTTCGGATTGCAGATGCGTCGGTATTCCCGACCATGTGCTCGGCAAACACCAATGCGCCGGCCATGGTGGTCGGATTGAAAGCCGCGGAGTTCCTGTTGGCGTCGCCGTAACCGAGACGACCAGGCTAGGAGAGCAAGGCCTCGCGCATCCGGCGGCCTTCATTGCCCATGCGGGTGAACTGGGCCTCAGGCAGGTCGGGCTGGGGCGCGTTGTGGTTCCAGACGTTATGACTTTCCGGCGTTACGACCAGCTCGACGAAGATCGGCCCGTCGGTGGTCAACAAGTCCGGCAAAGCCGCCTGCCAATCCTGAAGGCTCTCGAACCGATGCGTCACGGGAAACCCGGCCGCCGAGGCAATTGCGGCGTAGTCCGTCCGGCCAGTACCCGGCACCGGCAAGTTAACCATGTTCTCGAACCAGACGCCGTTGTTGAAGACCACATGCATAAGGTTCTTCGGCCCCGCCCCCGCGATCGAGACCAGGCTGCCGAGTTGCATCAACAGCGAGCCGTCGCCATCCAGGACCACGACCTTACGGTCCGGCTGCGCCAGCGCAAGGCCAAGGCCCAGCGCCGACGCGCCGCCCATCAGCGGCACGCAGGAGATGTTCAGCGGGCTGGGCGACGCCTGGTTGATCCAAAGGATCGAGGTCATGGTGGCGACCACAATGGCCTCATCCGCGCCGGAACCACGATGCTCGGCCAAGGCGGCGATGGCATCCTTGCAAAGGAAATCGGCCATGGGGCGTTCTCTCAATGCTGCAGTGGCAGGTTTTGGCCGAAGATGACGGCGGCGGGCCAGGAATCGCGGTAGGCCCGATCGAAGGCGGCATCGATGGCGCCAAGGTCATCGGCACTCTCGACCCGCCAATGCGGGACCTCGACTGCGTCGAGCACGGGTTCCAGAATACGTACGACGCGACGCTCGGACTTCGCCGGGTCGGGCGTGAACTCCGCGATCTCACGCCCAAACTGGCCGATAAACAGAACCAGCGGCATCCCCGCATCAAGCCCGATGGCGCGCAGCGCGTTCAGCCCGGCATAAAGCCCCTGGTTCTGGACGACGACCACGGCGCGCTTGCCGCCGATATGCAGCCCGACCCCCGCCGTGATCGCCTCGTCCTCTGTGCAGAACGGGACCATCTCGATCTCACCATCCGCAACAAGCGCTTGGTGCAAACCGATCTGGATCCAGTCCGGCACCGTCACCGCATGGGTGACGTTGTTTTCCTTCATTTTGTCGAGGACGGCCTCGCCCGTGGGCATCGCCATGAGTGCCTCCGCAGCATCGTCGTTAGCGGAGAAACGCTAAGGCAGATCGCCCCGGCGATTTGTCGTCCAGCGAACAGTGCCGGGCGCTCGGGGCAGATTTGCATCGCGCCTGCCAGCCTGCGGCGCGAGATTTCTCAAAGCAGCGACAGGCCGCCATCCACCCGCAGGATTTGGCCCGTAACGTGGGCGGCATCGCGGGACAGCAGGAAATCGATGGCGGCGGCAACATCGGCCGGCTCGGCAATGCGACCCGACGGGGTGGCGCGCGCCGCGTCCTCCCAGGCTTTGGGCGGCAGGGCGGCGTGGCCGCCGACCTTGCTGGTATAGCCCGGCGCCACGCAGTTCACGGTGGTGCCGCTGGGTGCAAGCTGGAACGCCAACGATTGGGCCAAGGCCTCCAAGGCCGCCTTGGAGGCGGCGGTGACGGGGAAGATCGTACCGTTGACGCCAAAATCATTGGCCACGAACGAACTGAGCGCGACCACCCGGCCCCAGGCCGAGGCCTCCAGATCGGCCCGGCAAGCGGAGACCAGCTCGACGAAGGGAACGGTGTTGACACCGAACGCCGTGCCCAGATCGTCGCGACCGAAATCGCCGAACTGGGATTTCTGGGCGCGGCCGGCGTTGCAGACGATCTGGTCGATGGGGCCCAAGGCCTCGCGCGCGGAAGCCACCAGTTGGTCGACCGAGCCCGCTTCGGCCAGGTCCGCCAGCCCATGGGCCACCGTCGCACCCTTGGCGGCTGCCGCGTCAACCGTCGCCGCAAGCCCGTCTGCATTGGCGCGGGTGGTCAGAAACAGGGCGGTGTCCGGCGCCGCTAACCGCAAGGCCGTTGCCGCGCCGATGCCGCTGGCGGCACCGGTGATCAGCACCGCCCGTTCGTGCGTCGCAGCCACGCGGATTACTCCGCCGCCAGAACAGGATCGGTGCGGTAGCCGTAAGCGGTATCGAGCCCAAGGCTGCGCACGATCTCAAGACCGCGCGCCAACGCCTGCCCGTCGAGCCCCGAAAGCGGCCGGCGCAACGGCCCGGCGGGCATGCCCACGGCCCGCATCAGGCTCTTCACCGGCACCGGGTTGATCGCCGAATAGACGAAATGCAGCATCGGCAGGTTGCGCAAATACGCGGCGCGGAAGCGCAGGGCCCGGTCGCCATCATCGCCCCACGGCGTCGAAATCTCGACCATTTCGCGCGGGATGATGTTGCCGGTCATGTTGGCCGTGCCATGGCCGCCAAGCGACATGGTCGGCACCACCAGCCCCAGATTGGGCGAGCAGCAGCACATGACCGCGACGTCCGGCTCCGCCGCACAAACCTGGCCGACCTGGCCGACGCGGGCCGTGCTTTCCTTCAACACCGCGATGTTGGGATGGCGGGCCAGGGTCAGGATGTCCTCCACACCCAGATCGGTCTTCACCCGGGGTGGATTGTTGTAGACGCCCAGCGGAATGGGCGAGGCATCGGCCACGTCCAGGAAGAACCGGGTAATGTCGGCGTTGGGCGCGCAGATATAGTTGGGGGCGGCGATCACCGCGCCGTCGGCCCCCTCGTCGGCCGCTTGGCGGACATAGTCGATCGTGGCCTCGGTGGTCGACCCGGTGCAGCCGTACCAGTGCTGCATGCCGCCATTTTTGTGCTTCATCGTCTCGCGCACGATGGTGTGCCGTTCGTCGGGCGACAGCATGCTGACCTCGCCGGACGAGCCCATGATCAGGACCGCCGACGTGCCGGCCTCGCGCTGGAAGTCCAACAGCGTGGCAAAGCCCGGATAGTCGATGCTGAAATCCCCGTTCATGGGCGTGATCAGCGCGACGAAAGATCCTGTGACGATGGGCGTGAAGGCGGTCATGACGGGTTTCCCTTGTGGGTCAATGGCGGTTCCAACAGGCCGCGAAATGGCCGGTCGATTTTTCTTCCAGCGGGGGGGTCTGGCGTCGGCAGATGTCGGTAACCAGGGGGCAGCGGCCCTGGAACCGGCAACCGTCGGGGGGCATCATCGGGTTCGGTACCTCGCCCTGATAGACGATGCGTTTGCGCTGTCGTTCCTGCACCGGATCCGGCACCGGAACGGCGGACAACAGCGCCTCGGTATAGGGGTGCTTGGGGTCGTCATAGATCGTGTCCGCCGGCCCGATCTCCACCAAACAACCGGCATACATGATCGCGATCCGGCTCGAGATATGCTGGACCACGCTGAGATCGTGGGCGATGAACAGATAAGTCAGGCCCAGGTCCCGCTGAAGGTCCTGCAGCAGGTTCACCACCTGGGCGCGGACCGACACGTCTAGCGCGGATACCGGCTCGTCGGCCACGATGAACCTTGGGTGCAGGGCCAGCGCGCGGGCGATGACGATGCGCTGGCGCTGACCGCCGGAAAAGGCATGCGGATACCGGTCCAGCGTGTCGGTCGGCAGGCCGACCAGGTCCAGCAGTTCGGCCACCTGGTCCGCCGCCTCGTCGCGGTTTCTGACCAGCCCATGCACGACCAGCGGTTCGGCCACCAAATCGAGCACGCGCATGCGCGGATTGAGGCTGGCGTACGGGTCTTGAAAGATCAGCTGCATATGGCGGCGCAGCTGGCGCAGGGCCTGGCCTTGCGTCTGGGTGATATCAGCGCCGTCGAACCGGATATGGCCCTCATGCACGGGCACCCGGCGCAGCACCGCCCGGCCAAGCGTAGTCTTGCCGGAGCCGCTTTCGCCGACCAGCCCCAAGGTTTCGCCCTGCCGAATGGTGAAACTGACGTCGTCGACGGCGTGGACGTGAAGATGCTGCTGGCCCCAAAACCCGGCGCGTCCGCCGGGAAACCGCACCGACAGGTTGTCGACCTCGACCAGGGGTGCGCCAGACGTGCTGGCCTCAGTCTGCGCCAAGGGCGACCCCGCTTGGTTCCGGATTTGCCCACGGCCCGGTGAAGGGATGGTGGCAGGCCGCGCGCCGCCCAGGCGCCACGGCCGTCATCGTCGGATCGACGCCACAGTCATCGCGCGCGGCAGGACAGCGCGGTTCAAAGGCGCAGCCCTTGGGCGGCTTGCCCATATCCGGCGGCCTTCCGTCGATCGCGATCATCCGGTCCGCCCGTCCGTCCAGCCTTGGCGTCGAGCGCAGCAGGCCCATCGTATAGGGATGCGCCGGGTTGGCGAACAGGGCGTCGGCCGAGGCTTCCTCGACGATCCGACCGCCATACATCACTGACACGCGCCGGCACAGCCCGGCCACCACGCCCAGATCGTGGGTGATCAAGATGACAGACAGGCCGAGGCGGGACTGCAGATCTTCGAGCAGATCGAGGATCTGAGCCTGGATCGTGACATCCAGCGCCGTCGTCGGCTCGTCGGCGATCAGCAGTTCGGGTTCGCAGGCCAGCGCCATGGCGATCATGATGCGCTGGCGCATGCCGCCGGACATCTGGAACGGATACTGGTCCAGCCGCTTGTCCGGCGCGTTGATGCCGACCAGGTCCAGCAAGTCTTTCGCGCGGGTCCGTGCGGCGCGTTTCGACATGCCCAGATGGCGGCGCAGCACCTCCGTGATCTGGGTGCCGCAGGGGAACAGCGGGTTCAGCGAGGTCATGGCGTCTTGGAAGATCATCGCCATCTCGCGCCCCCTGACGGAGCGGGCGAACGAGGCGCCGCTGGCGCCCAGCAGGGACCGGCCCTTCCAGCGAATGTCGCCGCCGACGATTTCGCCCGGCACGTGGACGAGGCCCATGGCGGCCTGGGAGGTCACGCTTTTACCGGACCCGCTTTCGCCAACCAGGGCCAGGGTCTCGCCCCGTCCGATCGACAGGGAGACCCCGCGCACGGCTTGCACGACACCCCGACGGGTCGTGAAATGGACCCGCAGACCGTCGATTTCGAGCAGCGGCGGTCCGCTCATTCGGCCGGTTCCGGCGAGCGGACGGCGGTCCGTCGATGCTGGCGCCGCCTCAGCCGCGCGGCGACCGAGCGGGCGAAGCGCTTCTCGCGCTCCTGCGGGTCGGAGGTCACGCGCGCCCAGCTTGCCACCAGGTTGATCGCCAAGACGGTGATCGCGATGGCCAGACCCGGCAAGGTGACCAGCCACCAGGCGATGAACAGATAGTCCTTGCCGCTGGCGACATCGAGGCCCCAGGAGGTCGCCGGCGGCTGGATGCCGAGGCCGAGGAAGGACAAGGCCGCCTCGGCCAGGACGATGCGGGCAAATTCCAGGATGCCGAGCGTGAGCAGCGGCGAGATCAGGTTCGGCAGGATATGCAGGCCGATGACCCGGCCGAACCGGCTGCCGACCATTTCGGCGGCATCGACGTAGGGCAGTTGGCGCACGGACAGTACGATGCCGCGCGTCATGCGCGCGTAGACCATCCAGCCGTTCAGCGCCAGCACGATGATGACAGTGGTGATCGACGGGCCGATCACCGCCAGGATCACCAGCGCCAAGAGAAGGCCCGGAAAGGCGATCAGCGTGTCGACGAAGCGCATCAGGGCGGCATCGATCCGGCCGCCGAAATAGCCGGCGACCAGCCCGATCGCGACGCCGAAGGCGCCGGCCAGCGCGACCACCGCCACGCCGACGACCAGGGAGATGCGGGCGCCGTAGATGATGCGGCTGAGCATGTCGCGCCCGAGATGGTCCGTGCCCAGTACATGGGCCCAACTGCCGCCCTCTTGCCAGACGGGCGGGACCAGCCGGTCCCGCAGCGATTGGTCCGCCGGGTCGTAGGGCGCCAACAAGGGCGCGAAGACGGCCATGAACACCAGCAGCAGCAGGACCACCATGCCGAAGAAGGCCGGCTTGTCGGCCCACAGCTCGCGCAGGAAACCGGCCGATCCGCCGGGTGCGGCGGCCGCGATCGCATTGGACGCGTCGACCTCGTGGGACGGGCTTTCCGATGCGGCGGTGGTTTCGGCGCTTTGATCCGCCATGCGATCAGTCCAGCTTAATCCGGGGATCGATCGCCTTGTAGATCACGTCGACGCCGAAATTGAACACGACCACGATCACCGCGATGACGAAGACGATGGCCTGCAACAGCACCAGATCCTGCCTTTGGATGGCCTGCAAGGCCAACAGTCCGAGACCGGGCCAGGCGAAAACGGTCTCAACCACCACCGTGTAGCCGGACAGGATGCGAATGAACTCCCACGCCACCAGGGTCAGCACCGGCACGGCGGCGTTGCGCATGGCATGCACGCCGACGATGCGGAACTGCGACAGGCCCTTGGCCTCCGTGGTCTTGATGTATTGCGCGTTCAATTCGTCGATCATTTGCGATCGCACGACCATCACCAACCGCGTCATGGCCGGCAGTGCCAAGGTGACCGCCGGCAGCACCAGATGGGACAGGCCGCCGATGCCGCCGGTGGGCAGCCAACTCAACGTCACCGAGAACAGCACGATCAGCAGCAGCCCCAGCCAGAACTGGGGCAACGACAGGGCGACCAGGCTCAAGATCACGGTGATCCGGTCGATAAAGCTGCCGGGGTTCAGGGCCGCGATGATGCCCAGCGGTATGGCGATCACGGTCGCCAGCACGATCGAGCTGATGACCAGCAACAGCGTGATCGGCAGCCGTTCGAACACGATGTCGAGCGCCGGCCGGTCGAGCCAGAGCGAATTGCCGAAATCGAAGCGGGTCAGATCCCAGACATAGTTCACGAATTGCACGACGATCGGCCGGTCGAGCCCAAGCTGCGCCTCGAAGGCGGCGCGCTGTTCCTCGGTCGCCTCCAACGGCAGCATGATGTCGACCGGATCGCCGATCATGCGCGTGATGACGAAAACGACAACCGTCACCCCGAGGATGACGATCAGTCCGTCCCAACATCGTTTAAGGAGCATGCGCCCCATGGCGATGGCTTTCCTGCTACGCCGCGCTCTATCAGGTTAACGCCGGCCCGCCGGCGGGATCGGGACGGGGCCTCCGCGCCCCCGTCCCGACAACCTCCGCAAAGGCTACTCGACCGACATCGTCGACACCAGCAGCTTGGCGTCCACGCGCGGTTCCCACTGCAACCGTTCCGACGTGCCGTAGATGTCGTTGATGTTCAACAGGAAGGCGAAATAGGCCTCGTCGTAGGCCCGTTCCAGCGCCTGATGATACAGCGCCTCGCGGGCGTCGACATCGGTCTCGCTGCGCGCCTCGACGATCCAGTTCGCCATCTCCTCATCCGTGTTCGAGGCGCCGATGCCATCGAGATGGTAGTAGGCGCTGAGCGGACGGTCCGCGTCGAGCAACTCGTTGGACGAGACGACGAAGATCGCATCGGCACGGGTTTCGCGGTCGAACAACCGGTTGAGATACTCGCCGAACTCAAAGATGCGCACATTGGGCTGGACGCCGATGTCCTCCCAGTACGAGGCGATGACCTCGATCATCTCCCGGTCTTTCAGCCAGCGACCGGCGGTGCCGACCAGCTCGATCTCGGCACCCTCCGCACCCGCCTCGGAAATCAGCTCGCGCGCCCGGTCCGGATCAAAGCTGTAACCGGGAATGTCGGGGTTGAAGCCGAAGAAGGACGGCGCCATCAGCTGGCCCTGGGCGACCTCGGCGTAGCCGGCGAACAGCGACTCCGCCAGGGCCTCGTGATCGATCGCCATGTTCAGCGCCTGACGCACACGGGCGTCGGCGGTCGGCCCGTCATCGGCGTTCAGGATCACGATGGGCAGCTCAAGCCCGCTGACCGACACCGCGCGCGGCACCTGGCCGACAAACTCCGGCAGCAGGTTCGTGATCAGGTCGGTCTCGCCGGACAGTAGGCTGGACAGCCTGGTGCCGAATTCGCTGATGAAACGGAACTCCACGTCCTGGATGCTGGGCGCCTCGCCCCAATAATCCGGGTTGGCGGCCAGTTCGATGGACGAGCCCCGGTTCCAATCGACGAACTGATAGGGCCCGGTGCCGACGGGGTTGGAGGCGAAATCCTCGGAGTCAGCAGCGCCCGGCGGCACCATCTTCATCCAGTAAAGCCGCGCCGGCAGGATCGGGTCCGGCCCATCCGTGGTGATGCGGATCGTGTCGTCATCGACGGCCGTGGCCCCGGTGATCGAGGCGAAGAACGACGACTGTTCGGAGTTGAACTCCGGATCGATGATGCGGTTCACGCTGAAGGCGGCCGCGTCGGCGTTGAACGGTTCGCCATTGTGGAAGCTGACGCCGTCGCGCAGGTCGATCTCCCAAGTCGTCTCATCGACCTGGACCGGCATGGACGCCGCCAGGCTGGGCCGCAAGGTGCCATCGGCGTCGCGGAACAGCAGCGTCTCGAAGATGTTGTCGGTGATGGCGCGCTCGCCGCCATCGTCGCGCAACTGCGGGTCGAGCGTGGTGGGTTCCGATCCGATCGCGATCGCGATTTCCTGCGCCCAGACCGGCCCCGTGGCGGTCAGCGCGGCTGCGAGTGCCAGTGCCCTGAAGCTCCATCGTGCATGCATCTTGTGTCGCCCTCCTGTTGAATCCCAAAGACCTTGCCCGGTCATGATAGGCCGGACCTGACGCATAGGGTGATTTTGGTTTTGTATACCGCACCAGGATTGCTGACTCTGGTGTACCGAACGGGAGGCTGTCAAGCGTCTGGGGTCTGTTCGTGTGCTAAGACCCTGGCATCGCGGCTAACCATTGGAAATCACTTCATTAGCCGAACCCTTAGAGCCGCTCCAACTGCGACAGGCGAGACACGGAAGCGATATCATCTTTAGCGTGTTGCTCGCGACGAACCGATGGTCCAGCGCCCTCCATCGGCGTTGGTATACAAATTCTGGACGCTGGACCGAGGGCTGGTTATACGGGTCTGCAAAGCCGTTCTTCGCGACGGAGTGCCATCCTGTCGCGTCGCATTTCGCAAGGCGGGACCAACCCATCCTGATGCCCAAAAACCCGTGTTATTGAACGATCGCCGTGATGGATGATCTGGCCACGTATCTGACCGTGGACTGGCTGATCTATCTGCTGGCCTTTGCCACCATCGTCGTGGCCGCGGTCGCCCAGGCCTCCATCGGCGTTGGTTTCGGCATCGTTTCCGCACCGATCCTGGCGGTGCTGGACCCGGTCCTGGTGCCGGGCCCGCTGTTGGTGCTCGCCGTGCTGACGTCGCTGATCGTGACGATACGGGACCGGCACGATTTGAGGCTGGGCAATCTGGGTTATGCGCTTGGCGGGCGGGTGCTGGCCTCGATACTCGGCGCCTTGACCGCAAGCGTGCTGTCGCCGCGCCTGTTCCTGATCGTCTTTGCCGCGCTGATCCTCATCGCCGTGGCGCTGAGCCTGAGCGGACTGCGCTTCGCGCTCAATCGGCGCAGCCTGTTCATCGCCGGCGCCGCCTCGGGCTATATGGGCACGATCACCTCCGTCGGCGCGCCGCCCATGGCGATCGTCTACCAGCATTCGCCCGGTGCTGTGGTGCGGGCGAACATATCCGCCTTCTTGATGGCCGGCGGCATCGTCTCGATCCTGTCGCTGGCCGCGTTCGGCGCCTTCAACTGGTCCGATCTTCTGCTCGGCGCCAAGCTGTTGCCGGCCCTTCTGATCGGCATCTGGCTGTCGGGTTCGCTGACCCATTTCACCGACAGGGGCTGGATGCGCCCGGCGATGCTGACCTTGTGCGCCGGCGCTGCCGTGCTGCTGTTGGTGCGCGCGCTCGCGCCCGGTTTGGATGGCTAGGAAGACCCCTCTTTGGCCAACAGCCGGGGTCCCATCGTCGAATGGTCCGGTTGACCGGACGGCAGTTTCTTCCGTTGCTCCAACGGCACCCAGCTTACCTTCAACGGCCCGGTAAGCGTCGTCTGGCAGGCCAGTCGATAGCCCAGCGCCAGATGCTCGTCGCTGATGTGGTTGCGTTCCTTCTTGGTGGGCGCGGCCGTGTTCTCCGCGCCCTGCTCAAGCAGGCAGCGGCATGTGCCGCAGATGCCGCCGCCGCATTTGAACGGAATGCCGCCCTGCTTGCGCAGCGACATGCGCAACAGGTTCGACCCGGCAGGCACCTCGATGGTCTTGCCGTCATTGGCCAGGAACACGATCGTGACGAGCGGTTGCGGCTCTTCGTCGTCGTAGTTCATGGGGCCGGCCGCCTCATTTCTTGATGTCGGCCTCGACGAGCACGTCGTGCCCCTTCGGCGCCAGAAAGTCCGACAGGGCCTGCAGCGCGGCGAGGCCGGCGGCGGTGTCCTGCTCGCCATTGCCGCCCGACAGGCCGACACCGCCGATCACCTCGCCATCCACCACGATGGGAAAGCCGCCGACGAAGACGGTGAAGCGGCCTTCGAACGAAAGCTGGA
>JBCDFV010000018.1:0-82761 GCA_039177555.1 Pseudomonadota bacterium
AGTCGGTCAGTACTTCCTGTTCATAGGTGACCGCTGCCGTGAGGGCCCCCCTGAATTGCGTTTCGATCCAGGAATCCAGCTCGGACGCCTTTTGATAGGTGGTGGTTCCGTAGTTCGGGTCGGTGATGGAGGCGGCCATGTCGAGTGACCCGCACTACGGAACCACCACCTATCAAAAGGCGTCCGAGCTGGATTCCTGGATCGAAACGCAATTCAGGGGGGCCCTCACGGCAGCGGTCACCTATGAACAGGAAGTACTGACCGACTGGGGCCTGCTTCGGGCGATGGGAAAGCTTGCCGGAGGCGGCGGTCCGTGGGAACGGTCGGCAACCTATGTCGGCGATGCCGAACTTGTTTCGTACAAACCGTTTAAACTATGGCTCTATCAACAATTGATGCCGTTCAAATATCGGATCTATTACCAAGACAGCATCACAAAGGCCGATATCGCTTCGCTGAAGCGGCTTCATGAGCTTCCGGACTATGTCAGCTATGAATACAAGGTCGGAACCGACAGATACAATTTCTACGCGGTTGTCGGCCTTGATAATGACGGTTTGCCGAGTGAGGGCTGCCTGAAAGACATCTGGAACAATGGTGGCGTCAAGTTCGAGTTCTTCGTGGGCAGAAACGGTTGGCAAATAATGAAGCGGGTGAAGTCTTACTCGTAAGAACTGCCGTCAGGACCATCTATATGGCCTTCCTCTAGAGCGTGACCCGATCTGAGTGAATCGAAGGGATTCACAGACGGGCCTTGATCTAATTCAACCTGTCGGCCGGAAAGGAGGCCGACAGGTATGTCGAAAGCTCTTTCAGTGGATCTACGCACGCGAGTTATTGCTGCCGTGACTGAGGGTGCCAGCCACCGAGCGGCGGCGGCGCGGTTCGGTGTCAGCGCGGCCAGTGTCAGCCGAAGGCGTGCGCTGGCGCGCCGGCAGGGCAACACGCGGCCCGGTCCGTTGGGCGGGGACCGTCGCTCTGGTCGGGTCGAGGCACAGGCCAGTCTCATCCTTCGGCTGCTCAATGAGACGCCGGACATCACCATTGAGGAGTTGCGCCGCGCTCTGGCCGCTCATGGCCACCGCTTCGGCCATGGCACGATCGAGCGGTTCCTCCATCGCCACGACATGACGCGGAAAAAAAGACTAGCCACGCCAGCCAGCAAAACCGCGCCGCTCGAATGCGCCAACTACTTCAGCGCCTGCGGATACGATCCTGACTGGTAGGAGTCCGCCGTAGCACCGGACCGCGGCCAGGGACCTCGACCTCATGCACGATCAGGTCGGCACCGTCGTAAAGGGCGATGGTGTAGGACGGCGTACCGTCCACGAACGTGGCTCGCGGGTCGTCCAGCGCCGGCCGCATCTGATGGCAGGTGCCCCGGCCAACGGTAAAGGGTATGCCGCCCATGGTGCCGGACACCGCCATGTGCAGATGGCCCAAGAACAGGTGCCGGACCCAGCCATGGCGACGCAGAAGATCCGTCAGAGGTGCGGTATCGACCAGCATCATGGGCGCGAGGTGCGGCAGGCGGGCGGCCAATGGCGGGTGATGCAAGAACAGGCTGACAGATTGATCCGCCGCCTCGTCCAGCCGGGCCGACAGCCAGGCCAGCCGCCGTTCGCACAGGCGGCCGTGCAGATGCCCTTCGTCCAGCGTGTCGAGGAATATGAGACGCTCAGCATCCGGATCGGGGCCCAGGTCGGCGACCGATTGCACGAAACCGTCCGGGTCCACCGGCTGGTCCGGAAAGGCCGCGCGGAAGGCGGCGCGCGCGTCATGGTTGCCCAACATCAAACGCACGGGCAGCGGGAAGCCGTCCAGCAGTTCGCGCAACACGGCGTAGCTTTCGGGCTGGCCGGTGTCGCTGAGGTCGCCGCTGATCACGCAAAGATCGGCATCGGCGTGGTTGGCGGCGATATGGTCGAGGCAGGCCGCCAGCCGTGCCCGAGGGTCGAGCCCGTGAACCCGGCCGCCCGGGGCAACCAGATGGGGATCGGTCAGGTGGATCAGCTTCGCCGGCACGGAAGCACGCTGCGCTGGAAAGACGCTCCGGCGCGCTTGCTAGGCCGGCCTAATAGCCCATGTCGCCGGCGCCGGCGTCCTCGCCCTCCTTCTTCTCCGGCGCGTCGACCACCATGGCCTCGGTGGTGATCAGCAAGCCGGCGATGGAGGCGGCGTCCTGCAGGGCCACGCGCACCACCTTGGTGGGGTCGATGATGCCGGCCTTGACCATGTCGACATACTGCCCCGTCTGGGCGTCATAGCCGAAATTGGGGTCCGACTGTTCCAGCAGCTTGCCGACGACGACGGAGCTGTCGACGCCGGCATTGGCCGCGATCTGGCGCACCGGCCATTCCAGCGCCTTGCGCACGATGCCGAGGCCGACCCGCTGGTCGTCATCGTCCAGCGCGACGCCGTCCAAGGCCTTGGTGGCATAGAGCAGGGCCACGCCGCCGCCGGGCAGCACGCCTTCCTCCACCGCCGCGCGGGTGGCGTTCATGGCGTCCTCGACCCGGTCCTTCTTTTCCTTCACCTCAACCTCGGTGGCGCCGCCGACCCGGATGACCGCCACGCCGCCCGCCAGCTTGGCCAGCCGTTCCTGCAGCTTTTCCCGGTCATAGTCGGACGTCGTCTCCTCGACCTGGGCGCGGATCTGGGCACAGCGGGCGTCGATGTCCGCCTTCTCCCCGCCGCCCTCGATCAGGGTGGTGTCCTCCTTGGTGATCAGCACCCGCTTGGCCGTGCCCAACATGTCGAGCGTGACGTTTTCCAGCTTGATGCCGACATCCTCCGACACCACCGTGCCGCCGGTCAGGATCGCCATGTCCTCCAGCATCGCCTTGCGCCGGTCGCCGAAGCCGGGCGCCTTCACCGCCGCGATCTTCAAGCCGCCGCGCAGCTTGTTGACCACCAGGGTGGCCAGCGCCTCGCCCTCGATATCCTCCGCCACGATCAACAGCGGCTTGCCGGACTGGACGACGCTTTCCAAGAGCGGCACCAGATCCTTCAGGCTCGACAGCTTCTTCTCGTGCAGCAGGATGACGGCGTCCTCCAGCTCAGCCTTCTGCTTTTCCGCGTCGGTCATAAAGTACGGCGAGAGATAGCCGCGGTCGAACTGCATGCCCTCGACCACCTCCAGCTCGGTGTCGAGCGACTTGGCCTCCTCCACCGTGATCACGCCCTCATTGCCGACCTTTTCCATGGCCTGGGCGATCATGGCGCCGATGTCGGCGGCGCCGTTGGCGGAGATGGTGCCGACCTGGGCGATCTCCTCGTTCGAGGTGATCGGCCGCGAGGCCTTCTCCAAGGCCGCGACCACCGCGTCGACACCCATATCGATGCCGCGCTTCAGATCCATCGGGTTCATGCCGGCGGCGTCGGCCTTATAGCCCTCGCGCACGATCGACTGGGCCAGGCCCGTGGCCGTGGTGGTGCCGTCGCCGGCGATGTCGTTGGTCTTCGACGCCACCTCGCGCATCATCTGGGCGCCCATATTCTCGAACTTGTCGGAAAGCTCGATCTCCTTGGCCACCGCGACCCCGTCCTTGGTGGTGCGCGGCGCGCCGAACGACTTGTCCAGGACCACGTTGCGCCCCTTGGGCCCCAGCGTGACCTTCACCGCGTCGGCCAAGACATCCAGCCCTCGCAACATGCGCGCCCGCGCATCGTCGGCAAACCTGATCTCTTTCGCTGGCATGATCCGTTCCCCCGGTTTGGTTTATGGGCCTCAGGACGGAGCCGCCCGAGGCGTTGTGATGATGGGGATTATCTGACGTTTTGGGGGGGTGGTTGCAAGGTGTTGGACTCGACAATACTATTGTCAATACAGTTTTCCTCCACCTCAACAGTTGATGAAAATATAGGAGAACACCTCAATAACAATGGTCTATAGACTCTGCATGATATTGGACTAGCGTAATACAAAAAAGGACATTCCTCTAACGAGATTTTTTTCTAGATCTTGCGATTCTAGACGCTAGTTCCGACTGATCGAGATTTGCCTGTTTTGCCTTTCTTAGTAGATGTTGAGCAAATGCCACTAACTCCAAAGCAATGTAGGGATCATCTACCCAGTCAAATTCATGAGTTAGTGGGTTCCTTATTCCCAACATAGCCCCAGAATAGAGGCGCTGATATCCCTTCTGCTCGTCAATCTCTGACTGAGTTTGTCTACCTGTCCAATGCAGAATGGGCGAATCGGGACTAAACACCAATTCCATCAACTGTGTACCCGAAATGCCCAGAGGTTTAGCTCTCCTCTCCACATACTTATCGACCGACTTGTAGGCCTCTTGGACCGAAAGGGAATAGTGTCCGGAAACGAAAAGATCTCGCGAGACTTCTTCGATTTCTGGCTCAGTTATCAGCTGTGAAAACACGTTTACATATCCAGCTCCTTCGGACGACGGAGCGGGAAGAGCAAGCATTCTAGGTGCTGGCAGCGCCAAAACCGCTTGAGCCAGCCCTAGTTCAAGCAAGTGCTCTTGAAACTTCCGAATCCCATCAAGTACCCGGATCGTCATATAGGTACCGCCTCATCGCAGAGAAGATCGCTTCGATTTGATCCGAGCCAGCGTCAGCACTGATATGGATTTGAACGTTTACGTTCAGAGGCAGTGTATCAGGAGGTCTTGAGGGTCTGTTGATTGGTACGTCAGCAGCTCGCTCAGAGATCATCTCTGCCTTGGCCGGCTGTCGCTCGACCGAAGTATTCTTCCTCGACCTGGGCGCCCGAGGAACTCTTCTTGAGGTGTCCTTTTCAGCTTCCTGGCTTCGATCTGGCGCCTCACTTGGAGTCAGACTGCTAACAAGCAAATAGGTCGCGGCCTTGTTATTTGCAGACCCCTGCCCCAGACCGTCGTGCATAAACCAAGACACGACCTTCTGTCGATCAGCTTCACCGATGGGCGCGACTTCTAGAAGGCCCTTTGGATACACAGAAGATACGAGTTCCTCGACCGCCTCTGCATATTTGTCGTCGAGGCGCCACCTTTGGGCCAAATCAGTGGCCTTACCTTCTTCAGTTAGAATCCCCACTCGCCGAAGCTCGGCCAAGTATTGACGCGCCGCTGCAGCCTGAACCGCCAGTTGCACCTGCAAGAAGCGCTCATCAACCGTTACGCTGGGCGTCTTTTGCAGGATGGCGCGAATGCCCCACCATACGGTACTCGGAATCTGTGGGTAGCCAGTTCTCTCGGCCATGGTCGCCTCACTCTTACCTCGTGGATCATGTCATTCGACACAACCCACTGGAAGTTAGGTATCTTGAATTTCGACTCCATAGCACAATCACGCGGCATCTAGCCAATGGCGACAAATCACCACCCCACCCTAACCGCCCTCGCCTGTCTCCCGCGCAAGGCGGACGGTAAAGTCTCGATCACCGTCCGGGATCGGCTGGTGCGCGCTCATGGCCGCGATCCGTGTGGCCTTGGTCACGGTCAAATCCCTCCGCACTGCCTCCGCTCCGTCGCTTGACTCCGCCCCCCGCACTTGTAAGACAGCCCGTGTGAATGCCGAGGAAAGCGGGCCATGACGTCGAGCCCCTATCCCGGTCGACGGGTGGTTTTCGCCGGCGGGTTTCCTTGATTTGACCAACGTTTTTCCCGTGCGGCCGATGGCGTCGCGCAGCCACCGTGTGAGATGTGTTCATGTTGAACTTCGATGACGCCCGCTTCCTGAGGATCCAGTCGGGGGCGGTCGGGCTTGCGCCGCGTATCGATGGCGCCGTTTCGGCCGCTCTTGGTGCCGGGGCGCAGAACCTCTACTTCCTCGGCACCGGGGGTGTCGCTTTTCTGATGCAGCCGGCCCACCTGCTGCTGCAGCGTCGGTCATCCTTTCCGACGTTCGTGGACTACCCGGCGGAGCTGGTTTTGACCGGGGCGGCGAGCCTGACGTCGGACTCCGTGGCCGTGATCCCGTCCCTGTCGGGCACGACCAAGGAAAGTGTGGCCATGCTGTCGGCGCTGAAGGAGATCGGCGCGACGACCATGACCCTGGTCGGGCATGAGGACACGCCGCTGGGCCGGGAGGGCGATCATGTCTTCGTCAACTTCGCCGAGGACGACACCTCGTCGGAGTCCTTCTATCTCCAATCCCTGTGCCTGGCCCTGTCGGTCATGAAGGCGCGCGGCGAGCTCGATGCGGGCGAATACGACCGGCTGTTGAGCGAGCTGACGCGCTTGCCGGAGTTGCTGTTGGAAGTGAAACGCGGCTTTGAGCCCGAGGCCGAGGCCTTTGCGGCCAAGATCGCCGGGGCCGGCTATCACATGTTCACGGGCGCGGGAAATGTCTGGCCCCAGGCCCACTATTACGGCATGTGCATTTTGGAAGAGATGCAATGGATCCGCACACGGCCGGTGCATGCCTCGGACTTCTTCCATGGCGCCCTGGAACTGATCGAGAAGGACGTCAGCCTGATCCTGTTCAAGGGCGAGGATGCCTACCGGCCGCTGGCCGACCGGGTCGAGGCATTTGCCCCGAAGGTCACCGACAGGCTCACCATCCTCGACAGCAGGGACTTTGCCCTGCCCGGCATCTCGGACGATGTTCGCGGTCTGATTTCCCCGATCGTCCTCGCCACGGTTTTGGAGCGCGTCAGCGCGCATCTCGAGGTCATGCGCGACCATCCGCTGGTGACGCGCCGCTACTACAAGCAGCTCGACTACTGAGTTAGCGCGGCGGCGCGGCGTTCCCGCGTTAGGCCAGCCCCAGACTCTCGTAGTCCTGCGCAAACCCGCCGAGATGGGTGCAGGTTTTCGCGGCATTGTCCCGGCCGGCATCGAGACAGTCTTGGAGGGGCTCGGCCCGGAGCCAGGCATCCAGGAACCCGGCGATGAACGTGTCGCCCGCGCCCGTGGTGTCGACGACATCGACGGGCTTGATCCCCGTGTTGAGCAGGCCGCCGCCGTCGGACGCCACGCTGCCCAAGGGCCCGCAGGTGACGACCGCGATCTTGTTTCCGGCGCGCAGAAGGGCGTCGATCCTGTCGCGCGCCGCGGTCATGGACGGCCCGACGGAGCCGAACGCGATGTCCAAGCCGCCATCATCCGGATTGACCGCCACATCCTGCGAGACCGTCACCGCGGCACCCGCGAGCCGGGCGCGCAGCCTGCTGCTGTGCTGGAACCAGCCGATATGGATATGCCGTTTGGCCGCCAGCCGGGCGATGTCCTCGTCGCTCGGCCAATAGTCCGCGCAAACGCCGAAATCTTCCTGAGTGATGATCCGGTCGCCGGTTTCGTCGATGTCGAGATTGGTGAAGGAGGTGATGCCCGGCAGCGTCCTCAAAGGACCGAGATCGACCTTGTTGGCGCGCAGAACGTCGCGCGTGCGGCGCCCGTCGCTGTCGTCGCCCACCGCGCCGAAATAGGCACAGTTCCAATTGAGCTGTGACAGATGGACCGCGACGTTAACCGCATTGCCACCGACCGCGCTCTTGTTCAGATGCAGGTACCGATCGATGCAATTGTCGCCCACGGTGGCCAGCGGTTCGTCATTCATCCATGGCTCCAACTGTGACGGGATTGCCCGGTGGAAACCCAGCCCTGCGCCTGTGACCACAAGGGTGATGCAGGCTGGGCCGCAGCCTCAAAGGTTCCTCGGCTTGCCGGTTCGACACTACACTGGTTCACAGAAATCTGAGATGACGAACACGTACCCATGCCCCCTCACCCCGCCCTAACCGCCCTCGCCCGTCTGCCGCGCAAGGCGGACGGCAAGGTCTCGATCACCGCATTGGACCGGCTGGTGCGGGAGTATGGCCCCGATCATGACCTGGCGGTGATGCTGTGGGACACGGGGGACGCGGCCGCACGGCAGTTGGCGGTGCGGATCACCGATCCGGGCCGGGTCGACGCGGCCTTGTTGGAGCACTGGGTAAGGGGCTTGGAGGATTGGGATCTGACCGACGCCTTTGCCGCGCACACGGTCCGCCACACGGCGCTGGCGGTCGACAAGGCGCGCGAATGGGCGGGGCGGTCGGCGGAGTTTGAGCGGCGGGCGGGCTTTGCCACCATGGCGCACCTGGCGGTGCGGGGCGCCCGGGCCCAGCACGCGATCGACGACGCGGTGTTGATCGGCTTTCTGCCGCTGATCGAGGCGGCCGCGACGGACGAACGCTACCATGTGAAGAAGGCCGTGAACTGGGCCCTGCGCGGTATCGGCAAGAGCAACCCTGCGCTCGCCGCCCATGCGGAGCGTGCGGCGCGCCGCCTGCAAGCCTCCGACGATCGCACCGCGCGCTGGGTCGGCCGGCACCGGATGGGGGAGGTGTTTGGGGAGTAGCGCTGGCCGTCGTTCATCGGCGCTTCTGCGTGGCACCGAATGAAGCTGCGCGGCGCGAAAGCTCAGGCACTCGGCTTACGCGCGTTGGCCTTGGCCCAGCGTGCCTAGCCCTCAAACTCCTTGGCGAACTCATCGATGGTCAGGACCGGGACCACGGTATTGACGTTGAGATCTGTCCAATCGTGCAGGAGTTTGCCGAGCGCGAATGCGCTCTCAGCCTCGACGATCGTCCAGCCCTCAAGCTGATTGACCGCAAACCACATATCGTGGATTTCGATGCCGGGGATCGCCAGGTCGCCCGCCTTTTGTTTCGCCTTCAGCCGCTCGAAATTCTCGTTCCGGTTTTCAGGGGCGATGGAGACATGGACCATGAACCGCATTGCTAGGTCGCTCCTTCTCAAAGCTTGGTTTGCTAAGCGTCCAGTTGGGTAGGCAAGCAGACATCTTACTCTGTCCAGGCCAGCGATCCAGCCTCGCAGCCGGCCGCGCTGCCGGTCGGATTGAACGACCGCGCGGACTTATGCGCCTGGCCGCAGGCGACACAGTCGACACGATCCATTTTCTGCTTCTCATTGTGTTCGGGTAGTATCGGCACTTTCGAACAGGCGCTGACTGGGAACGGGGGATGGCTGGCAGCAAACAGAAGGCCCTGAACCAAGCCTGGTGGGCGTCCTGCGGGGCCATGTTTGTCTGCGCCTTCCTGCTGGCGACGTGGATCGTCCGCATCCCGGATGTTGCCATCAGTCTCGCGCTGGACGACGGCGCGGTCGGAACGGCCATCTTTGGCCTGGCCTTGGGCGCGTTCGCCGCCTTCGCAACCGCCAGCCGCATCTTGGAGTGGCGCGACAGCCGTGTCGTCGCCTTGATCTTCGGCCTGATCAACGCGGCTGGCTTGGCGCTGCTCGCGCTGTCTTGGAACTTTGCCTCGCTGTTCGTGCTGCTGATGGTCTTTGGCTTTGGCCATGGCGGCCTCAATGTCGCAATGAACGCCCAGGCGATCGAGGTCGATGCGGGTTTTGAGCGCTACTGGATGGGGGTATTCCAGGGGTGCTACTCGCTCGGCGGCCTTGTCGGGGCCATTTGCGGCAGCCTGATCATCTGGCTCGAAATCCCGTTTCAGACCCAATTTGTCGTGACGGCCCTGTGCGCGCCTATTCCCTTCGTGCTGATCTATAGGCTCGCCATGCCGGATGTGCGGGACGATCGGTCGGCGGCGGAGCCGCGTCCGATCATGGCCTTGCCGCCCAAGGCGATCTTGGGGTTGGGGATCATTGCGCTCTGTTCATCCGTCGGCGAAGGCGCGATGGCGGATTGGAGCAGGCTTTATCATGAGCAGCAGCTTCATATCACCGACGCCACCAGCACGTTCGGATATGCCGCCTTCAGCCTGGGCATGCTGGTGGGGCGGTTCAGCTCAGCCCAAATCCTCCAACATGTCGCGCCGGAAACGCTGGTGCGGTCCGCGGGCCTGGTGGCTGCCATCGGCCTTACCGTCGGGCTGATCGTCAACAGCTCGATCTCCGTGATCATCGGTTTCGGCTTGGTTGGCTTGGGCCTGTCCGTGATGATCCCGATCGCCTATTCGGCGGTCACGAACCATCCGGAGATACCGCGCGGTCGTGCGATCGCCAGCGTCGTGACACTGGGCTATTCCGGGTTTGTCTTCGGCCCACCCATTCTCGGCTGGATCGCCCAAGAGACAAGCCTGCGCCTGGCGCTATTCCTCATCGTCGGCACCACAATTGCGATCGTCCTGATGGCACCGAATGTCGCCAGGCGGCGCTGATCGGCGCGGCCTCGGAGAACAGGCTTCGGCCGTTCCGGCGACAGCCGGTTTGCTCGCCATCGGCCGAGGCCGCGCCGGTGCCCGGCTTAAACGTCGGGTTCTGGTCGGCCGAAACTGCTCTAGCGCGCGGCGAACCAGCGCGCGACCCGGCGCTTTCGCGAGCGGCTTTCACGCTCCATCTCGCGCTGACGGGACAGATCCTGCCCGTCCGGCCCCATCAGCATGTACCAGTCGAGGCCGGAGAAGTTGGTGGTGAAGAAATCCTTGCTCATCTCAAATGCTCCCTTGCCTGAAAAACTTGCGTAAAAGGCTTGCCCAAAAAGCGTGATCGAAAACCTCTGTCTGCGACCAGCGATCGGGTCGGTCAGCGGTGGCCGGCCCCTTCCCGCGCGACCGCGCTCAGCCTGTGCGGGGCACCCAGCGCCTTTCGCGTCTCGAAGGACGGCCCGCGGCGCATCAGGGTCGGATTGCTGATCCGGTGCCGGGCGATACCGGCCGACGGCTTGGCGGCCGAGCCATCACCGTCGCCATAGAGGTAACGTCGTTCCAAACTCATCTGCATGCCCCCTTTCGTTGGGACGATTGGCTTCTGACAAGAAGGTGGCAGCATCGCCGCCCAAGCTCCAATACCGAATTGCTATGAAAGCAATAGCAAGTCCCTATCATCCGGTCTGATATGCCGTCACGCCCCAAGCCCCTTGTCCCGGACCACGATCCGGCACAAGCTGGCGCTATCCGCCCTGACCGCCGGGATGCCTCGATGGCCCTGACCCTGCGCCCCGCCTCGCAAGAAGACGCCAAGCCCTGCGGCGCGATCTGCTTTGAGGCGTTTTCGGCCGTGGCCAAGGTCTGCCGATTTCCGCCAGAATTCGCCTCGGCCGACCAGGCGGTCGCCGTGCTGGCCTGGATGATCGGCCATCCTGGGTTCTATGGCATGGTGGCGGAGCGGGACGGCCGCATCGTCGGCTCCAACTTCCTCGATCTGCGCGGCGAGATCGTCGGCGTCGGACCGCTGACCGTCGAGCTTTCGGTGCAGAACCGGGGCATCGGCCGGCGGCTGATGGAAGAGGTGATGCGCAAGGCCGCGCAGATGGAGGCGCCCGGCGTGCGCCTTGTCCAGGCGGCGGCCCAGGGCCGCTCGCTGGCGCTCTACGCCCTGCTCGGCTTCAAAGTGCGCGAACCGCTGGCCTGCCTGAACGGCCCGCCGCCGAAGGCAAGCGTGCCGGGCCACCATGTGCGGCCCGCGCGCGTCACCGACGTGGCGGCCTGCAACCTGGTCTGCCAGCGGGTGCACGGCTTCAACCGGGACGGCGAACTGCGCGACGCCATCACCTTCGGCAGCGCGCGACTGGTCGAGCGCGAGGGCCACGTCACCGGCTACACGACCGGTGTCGCCTATAGCGGCCACGCGGTGGCCATGGCCAACAGCGACATGAAGGCGCTGATCGGCGCGGCCGACGGCTTCGGTCAGCCCGGTTTCCTCATGCCCATGCGCAACGACGACCTGTTCCGCTGGTGCCTGGAACACGGGCTGAAGATCAGCCACCCGCTGACCCTGATGGCCAGGGGAGACTATGCCGAGCCGGACGGGGCGTTCCTGCCGTCGATCACCTATTGAGCGGGTGCCGCTGAGGGCGGCCTCGGACCGGACGACAAAGCTGGCGGCATGGGCAGCAATCAAAACCCGGCATTGAGGCTCTACGGGTCTTCGCCGTAGGTTCGAAGCGTCGCGATTAACGGAAAGTTGGGGAACACATGACCATCGGTATCGCGGCGGTTCGGCTATCGAAGATCGTAATGACCGGCGGGCTGGCACTGTTCGCGTTTCTCGTCACCTTGGGCAACATTACCGATCCCGGCAGCAACTGGGCCTTCGTCCAACACGTGCTGGCGATGGACACGGTGTTTCCGGACTCGACCCTGACCTGGCGGGCGATCACCGACCCGACCGTGCAGCTTGCGGCCTACGTCGCCATTATTCTGGCCGAGGCCTTGACGTGTTTTGCGTTCGCGGCGGCCACATGGGCGATGGCGGCCAAGTTCCGGGCCAGCAAGGCCGAATTCCAACGCGCCAAGTCCCTCACCGCGGTCGGCGTGCTGCTGGGCTTCGGCCTCTGGTTCATCGGTTTCATGGCCATCGGCGGCGAATGGTTCGCCATGTGGCAATCATCCGTTTGGAATGGGCAAACCAAGGCTTTCCAGTTCTATGTCACTATTCTGGGCGTCGGCATCTATGTCTTTTTGGACACTGACGGCGAACCGGCATAACGCGCTACCGAGTCGGATGGCTCTGCGGCAGCGGCACGCTCGGCGGCGCTTCGACCCGCATTAAGGGCGTCACGAAGGCAGCGGCTGAGCCGTCGTCCATCCGGCCGATCTGGGTCACCTGGGCACTATCGGCGTCGGTAATCCGAAAGAAGCCGTCCCCGGTTATGCCAGGATGCATGGCCTCAGCCTCGAGCATGACGTAGCTGTTCTCGCCGTCGGACACCATCACGCCGTGTTCGACCACGTTCACGCCCGCTTCCTCGTTCCACCAGTTGATCGTAAAGACATAGACACCGTCCCGATGGCCAAGGAACTCGACGAAATTGCCGTCGCTGATGCGTTGGGTGATGGCGCCGCCATGGTCGACCGATGTCCAGACGTAAGGCCCCTCGCTGCGCCAGATCGTGCCGACGAGTTGGTCATCGGGATAGAGCTGCTGGGCGACCGCCGAAGAGACAGGTAGCAGGGCCAAGCAGGCTACCCAGGCCACGATTTTGTTCCATCCGAGCATTCAGCAGCATCCCTTTTGGCTTGATGGCGTTCAGCAGTGCATGTGGCGTTCCATGATAGCCAGCCTGCCGGCAGGACTATGGCAAACGACGGCGTCGCTTAGCCGGCCAGGTCGATCAGCGCTTCGCAATAGCGATCGGCGAAGGCTCGAGCCGCCACTTCACTGCGCAAAGGTTGGTCGTAGCCGATGCTGAGGCAGACACCGGCGCGGGTCGTGACGATTGCGATCAAGACCGGATGCACGCCATGGTTCTGCGACGGCATCGTCAGCACGCGGCCAAAACCGACGGCGCGGCCGGACAGCGCGTCGAGATCCCCCACATCCGTCACGCAGATGCCCGACGCGAACCGGTCCGAGGCAGCCGCCATGGCGTCGACTTGACGCCGTGTTTCCGACGCTGGAACGTCGGGGGCCATGCGCAGTGCCGGCGGGCGATTGTCGTGAAACTGCCGACCCAATAGGCGGGCCAATTCCAGCAGGTTCAAGGTACGCTGCGTCGGCTCGACCAACAGGCGCATGGCCGCCACATACTCACCGACCGCATCGGCGGGGATTGCCGGTTGGCAGTCGGCGCGGACATCGGTCGGGGCGATGATACCGACCCATTCGCCGGCGCCCGGCAGGCCCTCTGCCGCCCTCACTGCAGCGGCGGCGAAGCCGGCGGCAAGATGGATTCCCTGGGCGTGCAGCCGCCGGTGCAAAGCGCCCAGCTTATCCCTGGGCAGCAATCGAAACAGGACGTGAGGCGTTCGCTCCGCGGCCGCCGCCGGGCATTCGACGGCCCAGCTTGCCTGGTCCGGCCAGTCAGAGAAGATGCCGATGTCGCCGTCATGACCAGCCGCCGCCAGCCCTTGTTCGGCGGCCAGTGTCATTGGCAGGCTATTCGACCCGAGCGCCCCGGGATCGGCCAGATACCGGTCGATGTCGTTCAGCACGACCAGGGCCGACCGGCCATCGATGGCGCCGTGGTTGGTCGTCAGGCACAGCCAGGCGACCGCCCCACCCTCTTTGGTCAGCAGCACGGCACGCCAGGACACCCGTTCAAGATCCAGCACGGTCGCGGCCTCGCGCGCGTAGAAGGCTTCCGGATCGAAGTCCGGGCCGATCGGCAGGCAGCGCACCTCGATGCGGCCGAACGGGACATCGCAGCGCCACCATGGCGTCTCGCCATCTTCAATCCGCGCTCGCAGCATCGGATGCCGCCGGTGGACGGCCGCGAGCGCGTCGCGCACCGCGGCCTCGTCCGCTGGACGCTCGAACTCAACCATGGTGCTGAGCTGGATGCCACCATTGCAGCGCCGGATCAGATCCGCGAACAAAAGCTCTTGCGGTCCAAGCGGACGCCCTGGTGCCAGGACCCCTTTCATATCAGCCGCCCCCCCCTGCGTCGGTCTTCCCGCCGCCTGACCTACTGTGATCGGAACCGGTGCGGCAACCAATTTGAGTCAATCCCGGAGATCATCCGAGCAAGGCAGCTCGTTGCCGCTGGACAGGTCGCTCCAGTCATCTTTGCCGGCAGCGCGGCGTACGGCCTCTGAAATCGGGGCTTGCCGTCGGACCCAACCGATCAATTTTCCACAGAGCCGCCTCTGATGGGAGCCAGCGCGACATGTTTTCCAGACCCAGACGCATCGAACCCGGGCCAGGACAGGAATCCGTATGGGACTATCCGAGGCCGCCGCGCCTTGAAACCGTGGGCGTTCCGCTGCGGGTCGCGTTCGCCGGTGAGACGGTTGCGGCCACCACGCGCGGCCACCGGGTGCTGGAGACCAGCCACCCGCCGGTCTACTACTTTCCCTTTGACGACGTTCACGAAGCGTATCTGCGCCGGGTCGACGGCCAGTCCTTTTGCGAGTTTAAGGGCGTTGCCCGCTATTGGACGCTGGACGTGAACGGGCGGCGATCGGAACGGGCGGCCTGGAGCTACCCCTCGCCCACGCGCGGCTTCGCGGCCATCAAAGATCATCTGGCGTTTTACGCATCGCGAGTCGATGCCTGCTGGGTCGGCGACGAACGCGTCCACGCCCAGGAGGGCGACTTCTACGGCGGCTGGATCACGTCTCGGGTCGTGGGGCCCTTCAAGGGGGCAGCTGGGACGCGGGGCTGGTAGGCCGTGACGCCTCCACGACATAGCCGAAGGGCCGCGCGTTCTCGCACACAAACTCCCAAATACTGACTGCCCAGGTGACGGGGACGACGAGGTCGAACGCCTCTTCCGATCCTCTGCGAATCAGCACCGGTACGCCGTGAATGCCGGTTTGCGCGAAGCTGTCGATCGGGCAGGCCGCGTCGGCAAAATCCAACGGCGCCAGCCGCGCCATCAGGTCGACGGTGGCGGCACCCGACACGCGGATCACGATGCGTGCGTGCGACAGGTCGAGCGCGGCGATCCGGCCGGGCAGCGCTTTGTCCAGAGCCGCCGACAGGACACTGGCATCCGGACAGCGCAGCAAGAGCCGGTCCGGCGCGATGCGATAGCACTCGATGCCGGCCGACGTGCGTACCGAGCGATGATCGCCCAGGCCGGCGAACCCCAGTGCCGCCAAGATCGGCTCCACCGCCGTTTCGAAATCTTGCCATCCCGCGACCTGCCAGAGCGTGCCCAGGGCCTGCTCGCTGAGGATCAGGGGCGCGTGCTGATCGGACATGTCAGCTGCGCTTGTCCCGATCAGGTCGGCGAGAGGCGACCGGCGCTCAAGCATTTTGGCGCTCGCCTTTAGGGTCGAAGAAATGGTGCGAGACCACCGTCGCCTTTAGCGTCCGGTCGCCGACAAAGTCGACGACACGGACGGTCTCACCCATGCGGGACGGACCGTTTTTCAACAACCCCATGGCGATGTTCTTGCCGAGTGCCGGTGAGTAGGTGGTCGACGATACCCAGCCTTCGCCATGGCCCTCTGTCGGCCCGTCGGCGGCAAACAGCAGCGATCCCGGTAGGGCGCCGAGCTCGCCGTCGATTTCAAGGCCGACCAGGGTCGGCCGATCGGCGTCGGTCAGTGCCGGCCGGTTGCGCAGGACAGAGCCGACGAAGGGCTTCTTTGCCGACGCAAATCCCTCCAGGCCAAGATCCTTCAAGGTGGTCCTGCCCTCAAGCTCGGGCCCGGCAACATGCCCCTTCTCGACTCGCAAGGCCCCCATCGCCTCGGTTCCATAGGGCTTCAGGTTGAACGGATCCCCGGCAGCGATCAGCGCCTCCCAGACAGCACGTCCGAAAAGAGCGGGCACATAGAGCTCGTAGGCCAGTTCACCCGAATAGCTCATGCGGTGCACGCGCACCTCGGTCCCGTCGATCCGGCCATGGGTGAAGTGGTTGTTCGGCAGGGCGTCGCGGCTGAGATCGGCGTCCCCGACCACTGCTGTCAGCAAATCGCGCGCCTTCGGCCCCGCCACCGCGATTGCCGCCCATTGGTCGGTGACGCTGGTGACATGGACCTCAAGATCGGTCCAGGCGGTTTGCAGCAACCGTTCGGCGAAGGCCAGGACCGGTGCCGCGTTGGCGGTGGTGGTCGACATGAAATAGTCGTGCTCGCCCAGCCGCGCGGTGGCGCCGTCGTCGAGGACGAAGCCGTCCTCGCGCAGCATCACGCCGTAGCGCAACCGCCCGACCGGCAGCGTCTTCCAGCCATTGACGTAGATCCGGTTCAGGAACTCCGCCGCATCCGGCCCCTGGACCGCGACCTTGCCGAGGGTCGAGACGTCGACGATGCCGACATGCTGGCGCACATGGGCGGCCTCGCGAATATAGGCCGCGCGCACATCCTCGCCGGCTTGGCGATAGTACCAGGGGCGCAGCCAGGCGCCGGCCTCGGTCATGACGGCACCGTGCGCGCGATGCCACCCATCGATGGTGGTCAGCCGCGTGGCCCGGAAATGATGACCGGTCTCGTTACCAGCAAGGGCACCGATGGTGATCGGCGTGTAGGGCGGCCGAAAGGTCGTCGTGCCGACGTCGGCGATCTCTGCGTCGCGGAGCTGGGCCATCCTGGCCAAGGCGTTCACGTTCGACAGCTTGCCCTGATCGGTCGCCATCCCGGTCGTGGTGTAGCGCTTCAGATGCTCGACGGCTTGATAGCCCTCGCGATGCGCCAAATCGATGTCGGACGTGGTGACGTCATGTTGCAGATCGACGAAGGCCTTGCCCGCGGGTTTGCCGTCAGGCTTGGTCACCGTCCAAAGCGGCGCAATGCCGCGCGTCCAGTCATCGCCCGGCCATGGTTCCGGGGCCTCGGGCGCGTAGCCTGTAGCGTTGGTGGCGCCTGTTGCGATGGCCGCTTCTTTGCCGGCCGAAAAGCCATCTTCAATCGCGGCGGAGACCCCGCCGGCAGCCTGTGCATCGCCGGCGCAAGTCATGGTCGGCACCGTGTCGCCGGCGGGAACGAAGCAGGCCTTCTTCGCATCGAAGACGGGTTTCTGCTGTCGTTGGCTCCATAGATGAAGCGTCGGTGACCAACCACCCGAAACCGCGATCAGATCGCAGGCGATCGTCTCGCCAGGCGCGCTCGCGCGCCCATTCTCGGAAACCGGGACGATAATCGCGCCGGTGACGCGTCCCCTGCCCTTTGCGGACAAGACAGCACTGCCTGGCCGGAGTTCGACCCCTTCGGCCCGCGATTGCGAGAGCAGTTCGTCGGGGATCGTATGCCTTGCGTCAACGAGGGTGACATCGGCGCCTGCCGCCGCAAGGTCGCGCGCAGTTGCGTAGGCGCTGTCATTGTTGGTCGCCAAGACCACGCGCTGGCCGGGCAGCACGGCGTAGCGATTGACGTAAGCCCGGACCGAACCGGCCAGCATGACGCCGGGCCTGTCGTTGCCGCCAAAGACCATGGGTCGTTCAATGGCACCGGTCGCCAGGACCGTCCGCTTCGTCCGCACCACGGCGTAGCGCTGGCGAGGCTGGTCTTCAGGCGCCACGGCCACATGGTCCCAGACCCGTTCCACCACGCCGTATACATCGTGGTCATAAGCACCGAAGACCGTTGATCGCGTCAACACACGGACATTGGGCATTGCCGATAGTTCGGACCGGATGGCTTCAAGCCACGCGTCCGAGGGGCCGTCGACCGGCGTCGACAAGAGGGCGCCGCCCAGCTGCGCATCCTGCTCGACCAGCACGACTTGGGCTCCCGTACGCCCCGCCGCCAAGGCGGCCGACAAGCCGGCTGGGCCGCCGCCCACGACCAGAACGTCGCAGAACAGGTTGACCGTCTCGTATCGATCGGGGTCGTCAAGCGTGCCCGGCGAGCCCATCCCGGCAGCACGACGGATGAAGCGTTCGCAGAACATCCAAAAGCGCGTGCCGCGAAACGGGCCAATGAAGGTCTTGTAGTAGAAACCGGCGCCGATGAACGGCGCCAGCAGTTGATTGGCGGCCCCGACGTCCAAGCCAACGCTTGGCCATGCGTTCTGCGCATTGGCGACCAGGCCATCAAAGGCCTCAACCATGGTGGCCCGGGCATTGGGCTCGTGCCGCCCGCCGGTGCGCAGATGGACCAGCGCGTTCGGTTCCTCGACACCGGCGGAGAAGACGCCGCGCGGTCGATGATACTTGAAGCTGCGCCCGACCAGCATCTCGTCGTTGGCTAGAAGCGCCGATGCCAATGTGTCGCCGGCAAAGGCGTCGAGCGGCCTGCTGTCAAAGGTGACATACAGGGGCTTGGAACGGTCGATCCTGCCGCCGATCGGCAAACGACTGGCCGTCATCGCGCGTCCTCCCGCGCCAATCGGCAGTCGCTGATCACATGGCTGACCGTGTCCCGCTCGACCACCAGCCATTGGCGGCAACCTTGGACATGGTGCCAAAACTCAAGATGCCTGCCGCGCGGGTTGTCGCGATAGAAGACATAGTTCATCCAGGCCTTCGGATCGGTCTCCGCCATCGCCGGGCGCTTGACTGAAGCGTGGCCGCCATAGCTGAACTCCGTCTCGTCTCGCAAACCGCAAACCGGGCAGGGAATTCTCAGCATCTCTCGGACGGGGTCCCTTAGTGAGCCTGCGGGTACGGTCCCGCGCCCTTTTCATCGATCTGCAGTCCGCGTTCGAACCGGTCGAGCGTGAAGGCGGCATTGTCCGCGTGCGGCGCGTCCTTGGCGATGGTCCAGGCAAAGCACCAGCCGCTGGCCGGCGTCGCCTTGAAGCCGCCATAGCACCAGCCACCGTTCAGATAGAGCCCGTCGATCGGCGTTTTGCCGATGATCGGCGAGCCATCCATGGTCATGTCCATGGCCCCGGCCCAATGGCGCAGCACCTTCAGGCGTGAGATCGACGGGATCAGCGCCTTGGCGCTGGCCATCGTGTGCGCGACCACCGGCAGCCCGCCGCGCTGGGCGTAGGAGTTGTAGCCGTCCAAGTCGCCGCCGAAGACGAGGCCGCCCTTGTCCGACTGGCTGATGTAGAAATGGGCACCGCCGAAGGCGATCACCGTGTCGACCATCGGCTTCAACGGCTCGGAAACGAAGGCCTGAAGCAGATGAGTCTCGATCGGCAGGCGCAATCCGGCCTTCGCCGCCAGATGGCCGGTATGGCCGGCGACCGCGATGCCGACCTTGCCGGCGCGGATCGGCCCCTTTGTCGTGTCAACGCCAACGACCCTGTCGCCGTCGCGCAGGAAACCAACGACCTCACACTGCTGGATAATGTCGACACCCTGACGGTCGGCGCCACGGGCGAAACCCCAGGCGACGGCGTCATGCCGGGCGGTGCCGGCCCGCCGCTGCAAGACAGCGCCATGCACCGGAAAGCGGGCCGAAGGCGACGTGTCGACATAGGGCAGATGCCGCGCCACAGTGTCGCGATCCAGCAGTTTGGCGTCGATGCCGTTGGCGCGCATGATGTTGGCGCGACGGCGTGCCGCGTCCGTCTGCGCCGGCGAATGGCTGAGGGTGTATTGGCCGCGCTGGGAAAACATGACGTTGAAGTTGAGATCGCGGCTCAATCCCTCCCACAGTTTCAG
The DNA here is from genome assembly GCA_039177555.1 of Pseudomonadota bacterium. Taxonomy (GTDB): domain Bacteria; phylum Pseudomonadota; class Alphaproteobacteria; order DSM-16000; family Inquilinaceae; genus JANQGH01. Next base: position 19,804 of record JBCDFV010000018.1, read on the forward strand.
CGAGCGTTCGTAGAACCGCGTATTGCCCTCGATCATGTAGTTGGAGCGCACGATGGTCGTGTTGCGGCCGGTGTTGCCACCGCCCAGCCAGCCCTTCTCGACCACGGCCACGTTCCGAAGCCCGTGTTCCTTGGCCAGATAGTAGGCGGTCGCAAGACCGTGTCCGCCGCCGCCGACGATGACCACGTCGTAGGCCGGCTTCGGGTCCGGTTCACGCCAGGCGCGGCGCCAGCCCCTGTTGCCTCGCAGGCCTTGGGCAAGGATCGACCAGGCGGAATAGCGGCTCACACGTCAGGTCCAAGATCGGGAACCCCCGGCGATCGGGGGCATCGGGCGGGACGCAGATTGCCGCAATCGCCTCCGGTCTCAAAGGCAAATCCGGCACGTGGCGGACCAAGGCCCACTTAGCATCGCGCCGATCGGCATTTGGTGTTCCGACAGGCCTTGGTGTAAGTCGAAAGCCCCCTCACCCGCGCGCACAGCGAGGCCGCATGACCAAGATGGAGCCCGTCAACGAACGGCAGATGCGTCTGATCCTGGACGCCATTCCGGCGCGCATCTGGTTCATGGACCGGTTGCACCGCATTGTCTTTGCCAACCGCGAGGCGGCACAGCTCTACGGCGCGGAACCGGCCGACATTGTCGGCATGCATTCCGCCGAGGTCATCGGCCAGGCCGGCTTCGATTTCGACCTGCCGAAGCGTGAAAGGGCGCTGGCCGGCGAGATCTACCGGTGGGAGGGCTGGAGCGTCTATAGCGACGATGAACAGCGATACACCCAGCGCATTTACCACCCGCATATCGACCGGTGGGGCAAGACCACCGGCTATTACGAGTTCGTCCGCGACGTGACCGACCTGAAAAACGCCGAGGCCGATCAGCGCTTTTGGGCCCAGCTTTTGCAGGATGCCATCAACAGCCTGTCCGACGGTTTCGGCGTTCTGGACACCGACGAACGGCTGCAAGTGTGCAATCCGCCCTTTGCCGAGTTCTACGGCGAACCGGTCGAGACCCTGCTGGGTCGCAACGTGGCCGATCGCTTCCCCCATCTGGTCGACCGCCTGTCCGCCGTCGACGGCAAACCGTTCGATCGGGACCATCCCGACGCGCTGGACCAGTTCAACGCCTATCGCCGCGGCCACATGGAACCGATCGAGTTGGCCATGCGCGACGGCCAGACCTATTCGGCGCGTCGCGCGAACACGTCCGACGGCGCCCGCGTGGTGATGTTGACCAACGTCACGGAGCTGAAGCGACGCGAGGAAGAGGCCGCGCGCGCCTATCGGCTGTTGGAAGACGCCATCGAATCCCTGGCGCTGGGTTTCGCAATCTTCGACGCCGACGATCGGTTGACGATGTGCAACCAGCCATACCGCGACAATCATGGCATCTGTGCCGACATCCTAGAGCCTGGGGTGACCTGGACCGAGATCATTCGCCAAAGCGCGGCGCGCGGCCTCTACCCATGCGTCGGCGACGATGTCGAGGGGTACGTGAAGGCCCGCATGGCCGAGCGCAAGGCGCCCGATGCCAGCCCGGAACATCAGTTGTCGGACGGCCGCTGGCTGCGCATCTGGTACCAGCGAACCCATCTCGGCGGCACCGTGGTCACCCAGACCGACATCACCGAACGAAGGCGCATGGAGGAGGATCTGCGCCGCAGCGAGGAGCTTGTGCGGCGCGTGCTGGAGGCCTGCCCGGCGCCGGTGACCATGTCCCGCGCGGTCGATGGCAGCATCATCTACGAGAACCCCGCCTCGCTGCAGATCCTAAAACATGGCGACACGCCGCCGGAAACGGCGGCCGATCGATGGCTTAATCCGGAGGACAGAGCCGCGTTCGTGCGCCAGTTGCGCGAGACCGGCAAGGTCGAAGAGCTCGAAGGCGAATTCCGCAAGGCGGACGGTAGTACGTTTTGGTGTTCATTGTCGGCCCGCCTGATCGACTATCAGGGCGAGCGGGTTGTCGTGACCAGCGTGTTCGATCTGACCGAACGCCGCGCCGCGGAGGCCGAGTTGGCCCGTCAGCGCGAGGCGCTGCACCAGTCGGAGAAGCTGGGCGCGCTGGGCGAGCTGTTGGCCGGGGTCTCGCATGAGCTGAACAACCCGCTGTCTGTGCTGGTGGGCCAAGCCGCCATGCTGTCGGAAGCCGCGCCCGACGAGGCGACCCGCAAGCGCGCGGAGAAGATCAGCGAGGCGGCGGACCGCTGCTCGCGCATCGTGAAGAGCTTCCTGGCGATGGCCCGGCAGCAGCCCTCCATGCTGACGCCGATCGACCTGAACGACTCCATTTCCAAGGCCTTGGAGGTGACGGCTTATGCGCTTCGCACCGCCGACATCACGATCGACTTTCGCCGGATGTCCGGCGATGTGCTGGTGCGCGGCGACGCCGACCAGATCGGCCAGGTCTGGACCAACCTGATCGTCAACGCCCAGCACGCGCTGGAGGGTGTCCGGGGACCGAGACGCTTAACGATCGTTTCACGCCGTCTGCCCGATGGTCGCAATGCCAAGGTCACGTTCGCGGACAATGGGCCTGGCATCCCGGAAAAGGTTCGTAGCCGGATTTTCGAGCCGCTGTTCACAACCAAGGATGTGGGCGCGGGCACGGGAATTGGACTGGCGCTGTGCCACAGGATCGTTCGGGCGCACGGAGGCACGATTACTGTGGAACCATCAAGCTTGGGCGGTGCGGCCTTTTCCATCACGCTGCCGATCGCCAAGGCCGCCTCGGGCAGCATCAGCATGGTCCGGCTGCCGGCGCGCGGCGAAGGCGGCTATCGCGTCCTGGTCGTCGATGACGAGGCAGATGTGCGGCGGACCATTGAGGAGTGCCTGCTGCATGACGGCCACATCGTGGACCAGGCGAGTTCCGGCAGCGAGGCGCTGGCGAAACTGCGGGCGGCCAGCTACGACGTCATCCTGAGCGACATCCGCATGGCCGATCTCGACGGGCCGAGCCTGCACCGCGCGCTTGAGGCGGACCATCCGGAACTCGTGAACCGGCTGGCCTTCATTTCGGGCGATACGCTAAGCGCCAACGTCCGGGCCTTTCTCAATCAGGTCGACCGGCCGTATCTGGAAAAGCCCGTGCACCCGAAGGAAGTCCGCAGCCTCGTCTTGGATGTGGCACGCGGCCGCCTAAACTGAGAGAATGATACTGGTCGCCTGACCGGAATTCGGTCTTAGGTCCTCGCTCATGTCGCAGTCGAAACACATCATCATCGTCGATGACGACCAGGCCGTCAGGGAGACGTTCTCCGAATATCTGACGCTGCAGGACTTTCGCGTGTCGGAGTTCGGCAACGCCGTCGACTTCCGCGCCTTCGTGGATGGCGGCGAGCCGTTCGACCTCGCCATTCTGGACATCGCCATGCCGGGCGAGGACGGTCTGTCGCTCGCCCGGTTCCTGCGCGAACGCACCGATGTCGGCGTTATCATGGTGACGGCGTCGGGCGAGCCGGTGGATGTCATCGTCGGGCTTGAGATGGGCGCCGACGACTATATCGCCAAGCCGGTCAATCTTCGCGAATTGCTGGCACGCATCAAATCGGTGTTGCGGCGAACGGGGGCCGGCCGAGAGGGTGCGCGGCCCGTCGATCAACCGCTGCAGGAAGAAGACCGGCTGCCGTTCGGCCATTGTTGGCTGAACCTGGCATCGCGTCAGCTCTACGATGACGACGGCCAGGAGATCCCGACGACGGCCATGGAGTTCGACCTGCTGAAGGCCTTCGTCGAACGGCCCAACCGCGTCTTGAGCCGGGACTTCCTCTTGGACATTGCCCACAATCGCGAGCGCGAGGCCTTTGACCGTTCGATCGATATCCGGATCGCCCGCCTGCGCCGCAAGATCGAGCGGGACCCCGGCAAGCCGCAAGTCATCAAGACCGTACGCGGCGCCGGCTATATGTTCGTGACCAAGGATCGTGCCGAGCCGGATTGACCGGCTGCGATGCGTAGCCGGGTCTCAGTTTTTCCAGGCCCGGGCTCGACAGAAACAATTGAAACCAAAAAGGTCGCGGCGCGAAATCCGCCGGAAACATCGGGTGCTTATCTCTGTAACCATCGACGCGGGCCACGGTCTTGGCCGAGGTCGATCAAACTCATGGAGAGAGCACGGCGATGAGCGCGAATGCGACGATGGTCAACGACCATTCATTATCTGCCGCCGCGTCGGTGCACGGCGTCGGCGGCAGCTCGAAACATGGTTCGGTTTTTGGACAGTGGTTCCGGGCGATCGGCACCTTTGCCCGCGATATGGCGCGGCAGCACAAGGCGCGGTCAACCGCGGCCCAACTGACCCGACTGGATGACGCGATCTTGAAGGATATTGGCATCTCTCGGGGCGAGATCCTGGGCCTGGCCGACGAGCTTGCCAGCGGCAAATCGGACGGGGTTCGCCCCATCCGCTTTCGGTCCGACAGCTATCGGCCGGTCGGCGAGTAGATCGGCCGTCAACGTAATCCAGCAATCCGCCCGGATCGGGCAGCAGGGGACGGATTGATGCCGGTTGTCGAGTGGGCGACAGCCGACATCGGGTGAGGCCTCAGCGCCAAGCCAGCCGATCCCGGCGAGTGGCGTCGCGGCCACGGTCCAAACAAGGGGCGGATGAAGCGCCCGGAGGGCACTGCCGTCCGGGCGCTTCTTGCATGGTGGCCGGTGTCTAGCGCTTGAGTTTGGCGAGGGAATCGCTGATCACAAAGAGTGCCAAGGCCGCCAACCCGAGATCCTTCAACAGGAACTGACCCGGCAAGACCGAGATGGCGGGGAAGCCGAGTTCCTCAAGTGTCACACCGGGCGTGGTGAAGAAGAAGCTGAGCGTCACGACGAACGTCCCCAGCGCCAGCAAACCGCCGATCACCGACAGGCGCGGCGAGATCAGTCGGCCCGCAATCAGCAAAGCGGCGATCAGTTCGACGCTACCGATCAGGTTCGATACGGCTTGCACGCCGAAGATCGAATAGACCCAGCCGATGAACGGGCTGTTGGCGACCAACCCTTGAATGGCGCCGGCCTCGTAGGCGGTGAACTTCATACCGCCGAACCAGGCAAAGATGGCCACAAGCGCCACATAGGGCAGAATCCGGGCCACGGCATGCACATCCGATTGCGCCTCGCGCCAGCCAATGCGGTCTTCGTCACCATGTCCGGCGAGCAGTTCTTGATTTGACATAACGGTCTCCTTTTCGGTCCTGGTCCATTCACGCGATCGGCACGCGATGGCTTCGACTTAACGAATTAACGATACCGATCTGTATCTCTTGACCAATAAGTAGACTGATCTGTATTGTTTATCAAGAGCGCGAAAGCCTCAGCCTTTCACAATGGTGTGATGCCAGGGGTCTTGGGACAGCGCCAAAAGGTCGCCCGGGCTTGCAAAACGCGCCGGCGGACCGAGATACGGCACTGATCGGTATCGTGAGGTTCGGAATGAAGCGGATCGAAAAGAAGGCTCATCTTCTCGAAACGGCGGTGGCCCTGTTCAACCGCCACGGCTATCACGCAGCGGGCGTCGACCGGATCATCGCTGAATCGGGAATCGCGAAAACGACGCTCTACCGGCACTTCGCGACCAAGGAGGATCTGATCCTCGCCGCGTTGCGGCTGCAGGATGAACGGTCGCGCGACAGCATGCGCGCCTTTGTCGACCAAGCGGCCACCGACCCGATCGAAAAGCTGCTGGCGACGTTCGACTATCTTGAGGCCTGGTTCGCCGATCGCGCCTTCCATGGCTGCCCGTTCGTCAGCGCCGCCAGCGAATATGGCGACGAGACCGACCCAATCTTTCACGAGGTTGCCCTGCACAAGCGCCTGGTGCTGGCCTATTTCGAGGAACTGGCCCATGCCGCCGGCTTGGCCGACGCGAAACGGGTCGCTGAGATCATCAACCTGCTACACGAGGGCGCGGTCGCCGTCGCACAAGTGACGCGCGATCCGGCGACCGCCGGGCGTGCCAAGGAGGCGGCCAGGCGCCTGCTCGCGGACGAGCAATCGGCATTCGCCTGATGCGGCGACAGTCCCAGTCTTCACACGGTTGGTGGTTCCGAGGGACCAGATCGATCGCGATGCAGAGCGCTACGATACCCGGCCTTAACCTTCAGATCGGAAGTCGTACTTCAGACACACGCAACCCGGCGCCACCGTCGCGCTTTCGATGAGCTTGACGCTTCGCCCGAAGCCGTTTGGCGGAAACAGGCGGGCGCCGCCACCCAATAGTTCCGGCATGATGAATAGGCTGAGGTCATCCAGCGCCCCGCGCTCGATGAACGCCTGTTGCAGCCGGCCGCCACCGACGAGCCAAACGTCGTCGTCTTCGAGTTGGCGCAGGTGCCTCACGAGCCCGTCCACGCCATCGCGCCAGATCTGAACGGGTCCGACCGGTTCGTCGATTGGCGACGACGTCACCACGATCGCCCAACGGTCGCCATAGGGCCATCCGACATCGAAACCGGCGATCGCATCATAGGTGCCACGCCCCATGACGACGGTTCGGACACCGTCGACAAAGCGATCGTAGCCGAACGCGCCAAGCTCCAGGCCGTCGTACCTGGTCAGCCAATCCAGGCTGCCGTCGGCCGCGGCGATGTATCCGTCCAAGCTCATGGCAATGTATCCGCGAATGCTGGCCATCACCGCACTCCTCTGTTGGCCTCGGGCAGACCGTAATATATAAACGAACATTCATTTATAATGGGAAGCCGCGATGCCTCGCCCCCGTTCCGTTTCAGACCAGGATGTCCTGGGCCGCGCTCTGGGCATCATCCGCCGCCAAGGCCCGGCGGGACTGACGTTTGCGATCCTGGCGAAGAAAACCGGGCTCGCGCCGGCCACCCTGGTTCAGCGCTTCGGATCAAAGCCGGCGCTGGTCCGGGCGGCCCTGCACCATGCCTGGGACCTGCTGGACGCCAGAACGGCGGCGTGCGATGCCGAGACACCGGTTTCGCCGGAGGGCGCAATCCAGATGCTGGTCGCACTGTCTGAAGGCCACGACGCCGACGGTTTCGCTGACAGCTTGCTGGTGCTGCGCGAGGATCTGCGAGACCCGCTGCTTCGGGCGCGCGGCCGGCGTTGGGGTCTAGGCTTGTCGGCCGCGTTGTCGCGCCGGTTTGCGCAATGCGCCCGCCCACCTGCCGATATCGGGCACCTCATGCTCGCTCAATGGCAAGGCATCATCCTGCAGTGGGGCTTCGCCCAGGACCGCCCCGTGGCGGAGGTCGTCGAGGACGGGCTGAGACGCTTTTGCGCGGCGATGCAGGTTCCAACGCCACCACCTGCTTGACGCGTTTCACCGCCGGTCACGATTGCACGGCAAGGACCCGACCAACTCGCTCTATGTCTCAAACAGGCTGCTTGGCAGGAAGCTAAGCTGCGCCTCGCCGACTTCGCGGCCCAGCATCGTGTTCAAGAGCTGGTTCATGGTCATGATCAGATCACGATTAGCAGGGTCCGCGCCCAGATTGTTTACTTCGTCGGGATCGCTTTGCAGATCGAACAGCTCGATCTCGAAATTCTGCATCAGATCGTCGAAGCTGGTCGGCCGCTGCAAAAGCAAGGGTGAGAAGTAGCGTGCGTATTTATGGCGACCGTCATAAACACAACTGACGAAGCCGCGCCGGGTCAGATCGGGCTTGTCCACCGAGAAGGGCGGCGCCCATTCACCCTGTGCGATCGCGCGGCAGACTCGCATCATGTAAAGCGCATCGATCGTCTGCAGGCCGACATAGTTGAACAGGATCGCTTCGCGAAGCGCGGACACGGGCTGATCTTCCGGCGATTGCAGCAAGATCGAGGCGTCGCGGCCAGGCAGGCCTTCGAGCAACGGCTCGGTTTGCGAACTCGAAATGCCGGTCAGGCCGACCAAAGTGGGCAACAGATCGATATGGCTGGTCAGAGCGTGGCATTGGCGCCCACCCTCATGCTCGGGATGCACGATGACGGCAGGCACATGAACTTCCTGCTCGTACGGCAGTGGCCCTTTGCCGCGTAGACCGCCATGCGAGCCGCCGAGTTCACCATGATCGGCCGTTCTGAACACCACAGTGTTGTCCCACAGGCCCAAATCGCCGATCGCGTTGACGAGACGCTGCAAGGTGTGGTCGTTCTCGCGGATCAGGTTGAGATAATAGTTGTAGTAGTCGTTCCACATCTCGGTGGCCCCGACCGGAATCTCGCCGAGAAACGCCGACCAGCCAATCATGTAGGATAGCTGCGCGCGGGGCCTGCCCGGCGTATCCAGGGGTTGATCATGCGAGGGTGACGGCGGAAACGACCATTCGGTCTGAAAGGATCGCTCGTCCGGCGGCGGATTGATGGTCATGCCGACCTGCGAGACCTGGGTCTCGGTGCCGGGTTGATTGACCTCACCGTACATAATGTCGTGCGGCGAGACGAAGCTGACCACTAATAGCCATGGCTTGCCGGCCTCGTTGATGGCCTGGCCGTTGGTCCTGAGCCACCGCACGGCCTCCGCGGCGGTAAAACGGTCCGTCTCGTAGCCCTGGTTGGGCGCACCGACCTTGTCACCGTCTGGGGCGAACTGGTCGAAACCATAGTCCTGAAGCGCGGTCGAATAGTTGATGCTGTCGCTAGCGGTGATGATGCTGCGCTTCAGCTCAAACTTGCCGAAATAGGCCGTCTCATAGCCCAACTGCTTGAAGATGGTGCCGATGGACGGCCTGTCGCGTCGCAGGCTGGGCACGTAGCCGGCTTCCATCTGATCGTAGACGCCGTTCACCTGCGGCGGCTGTCCTGAGAACATCACGCCGCGCGAAGGTGTGCACATGGCGGCGCCGATATAGTGGTTCTCGAACGTCGTCCCTCGGCGTTTGAGCTCTTCCCGCGCGGGCAGCGCATAGCCCTCCGTCGGACGCAGATGGTAGGCCTCTTCGTCGGTGATGATGAGGATCACATTGTAGGGCGCCGCGGCTGCCGCAGCCTGGCTTGGTGCCTGCCCAGCATCCTGCTCCGCCACGTCATCCTGGGCTCCGGCCGCCTTCAACCCAAGGCCGGGAATCGTCGCCGCAATGGTTGTCGCACCCAACAGGCTTCGGCGGCTGATACCGTCTTTGTCCTTGCCATCGGAATCCGCCATTCAACTGCCTCCTGCTTTGAACAAGCTCTTCTATCCCGGCACGGGCAAGCAAGCTCCTTCTCTACCAACAGCGCTTAACGGCCATCGCTTCTCTATCGGCGATTTAGTCAACCTCAAGATGGAAGACGCGCCAGAACCACATCAGCCAGTTACATCATATCAATTTCGGCAGCAACCCAAATACGAACCCCCTCTCTTGCAATGATGGCGGGCAGCCAAAAGTTAGCCCACCAACCCGTACTGCTTCGCCTTGTTGTGCAGGAACGGAACGCCTTCGGCCATCACCTGTTCCGCGCTGTCGGCGACCGGGCGCCAGACCGATAGCGCGGCAGCAATCTCCGGCGGCAGGTTGATGAAGCTCTCCACGACCATGCCGCCCTTGAAGCCGATCGCGGCCATGGCGCCGAAGATCTCGTCCCAAGCCACAGTGCCGGTGCCCGGCACGCCGCGATGGCTTTCGGATAGGTGGATGTATTTCAGCCGTTCGCCGGCGGCGATGATACCGTTGGCGACACCGTTCTCCTCGATATTCATGTGGTAGGTGTCGAGATGGACGAAAATGTGCGGCTGACCGACACGCTCGATCAGCCGGACGGTCTGCTCGGCCGTGTTCAGCAAGTGGGTCTCGTATCGGTTGACCGCTTCCAGGCCCAACTCGATGCCGCGCTTCGCGGCGTGGGTCGCGGCGCCGTCGATCGCCTTGGCGACATTGTCCAACTCCCCCGCGGTCGGCGGTTCGTTGGTGCGCTCGCCCAGCAGGCCGTAGGTCACGCCGCACAGCGCCGCGCCCCCCAGATCGGCCGTCTTGTCGATGGCGAGCGTCAGGAACTCCACCGCCCTGTCCGGATAACGGCTGGCCCGCACCTCTCCCGGCAAGGTCAGCGAGCAGACCGGCGTAATGCCCGTGTTGCCGAACAAGCCCCTGGTATGCTCGGCGTCGACCGCGGCCGGGGCGAGAAGTGCGATTTCCAGAATGTCGAGCTTGTGCCGCTTGGCCTCGTCGATCGCGTGGGTGGCCAACTCCGGCGTCCAGCTCGGACCCCAAAGGCTGGAATGGACGCCAAATCCGTGTCTCATCGGGCGGTTTCCTTCGTTGTTTGACTTTTCGGCGGTGCGCGTGGCGATGCCGAAGCGGCTGATGCGCGGGCGGCGCGCCATCGGCCGAGGCCCCAGCGCACGACCATAACGGCGATCAGGAAGGCACCCCAGAGGCCGGTGGCCAAATGCTGGTTGGCGCCCATCAGGTTCAGGCCGGACGAGATCGCCTGCAGGATGATCAGGGCGAGCACGACCGACACCGTGCGGCCGAAACCCCCAAACGGGTCGACGCCGCCCAGGAAGCAGGCCAGCACGGTGATCAGCAGGTAGGCCTCGCCATGGCCGATACGGACCGAATTGAAGCGCGAGAGCATGATGATGCCGGCAACGGCCGCGATCACGCCGGATAAGGAGTAGACCAGGGTCAGGGACAGCTTGGTGTTGATGCCCGAATAGCGCGTCGCCTCGATGTTCGAGCCCAGCATGTGGGTGGCGAAGCCGAGTCGCGTGCGCGTCAGCACGATGTGGACCGCGAAAGCAACGATGACGAAGATGATCAGCGGAACGGGTATCGCGGCGACGGTGCCGTGGCCGAGCGTGGTCACGAAGGCCGGAAAGCCGGAGATATCGCCGCCGCGCGTGATCAATTCGCCGACCCCGCGCAGGAAGATCATCATGCTGAGCGAGACCAGGATCGGGTGGGCGCCGAGAAAGGCGACGATCAGGCCCATCACCGTTCCGATGACGAAGCCTGTCAACAGCGCCAGACCGACACCAAGCGCGAAGGCGAACACGCCGGCGTCGGGGCCGCCAAACGTTTGCAGCGTCCAGGCGAGCACCAGCGCGCAAATGTTGGCGCTGAAGGTCACCGCCAGGTTCAAGCCGCCGGATAGGATCGGGATCAGCATTGCCAGGGTAAGCAGGCCCAACTCCGGCAACTGAAACGCCATCGATTGGAAGGTGCCCAGGGTCAGAAAGCGCGGGGTCGTGACACCGAAGGCCACGAGAACAAGCACCAGCACGGCGGCAAGGCCGACGATTTCGACCTGGCGACCGTCGAGGATGCGGCCCAGCCTGTTCCAACCGTCCCTCATGACCGTACCCGACGCCGTTGGCCCAAAAGGCCGCTGGATTGCAGGTTGGTGGCGATGATGGCCACCAAGATGACGAGGCCGATCACCATCTGGAACGCGTAAGGCGTGACGCCCAACAGGTTGAGGCCATTGCTGGTGATCGTGATCAGGGCCACGCCCAACACAGCACCCAGCACCGTACCGCGCCCGCCGCCAAGGCGCGCACCGCCGAGAACCACCGCCGCCAGCACCTCCAACTCGCGCCCGTAAAGCGCATTCGGGACCACCTCCTGCACATAGTTGGCCTGCATGAGACCGCCGATGCCGGCGCAGATGCCGAGCCAGCCATAGGCCACGAAATGCATCGCGGCGATGTTGATGCCGATACGTCGGGCACCGTCGGGGTTGTCCCCCAAGGCATAGAGCTGCCGGCCGATATTCAGGCGGTGGATCAGCACCCAGCTTAACAGAACCATGACCGCCATCACCGCGACCGGCAGGCGGATTTCGGCAAACAGGCCGGACGCCGTTTGGGTCTCGAACAGGATTACCCGGTCCAGCCACCAGTCCGGCAAGTCGTAGATCGACACGCCGCGCGTGAAGAACATCAGGAAGCCGAAAAAGACGTTGAAGGTGGCGATCGTGACGACGATCGAAATGATGCGGAAATAGTGGATCAGCCCGGCATTGATGGCGCCAAGGCAAAAGCCGAAGCCGGCCGCCAGCGCGAAGCCCAGCGCCCAACTGCCGCCGCCGAGCTGTTCGACCGCCAGGGCCGTCAGATACTGCACGACCGACGCGGCGACGGCGAACGAGATGTCGATGCCGCCGGCCACCAGCACCGCCAAAAGGCCAACCGCGAAGATCAGATTGATGGCCGAGACGTTCAGCAGGTTGAACAGATTCGATACGGTCAGGAACGTGTCGGTCGCCAGGCCGAGAAACAGAACCATCAGGGCGATGACGACGATCAGCCAGGCCTCCGTTCCGCGAATGACTGGCAACCGGCGCTCACGCATGAACCGCGGCCTCCAGCGCGGTCATGGAGGTTTCGCGCGGCCGATACTCGCCGACAATCCTGCCGTCGCGCATGTGCAGCACGCGGTCGGCGTTGAAATAGACTTCCGGGATCTCGTCGGAGATCAACAGAATGGCCATGCCCGCCTCGGCCAGCCCGCGTACGATCTCGAAGATGGCCGCGCGTGCGCCGACATCGACGCCGACGGTCGGCGCGTCCAGGATCATCAGCTTTGGCTCGGTCGCCAGCCACTTGGCCAGCACGACACGCTGCTGGTTGCCGCCCGACAGCATGCTAACGGCGTCGTCGGGTTTGCCCACCTTGATCGCAAGGCGATCGATCCAATGGCCGACCAGCCGGTCTTTCGTCCGCCGATCGATCAGGCCGCCCGCGCCCATGATCCTCTTCAGGACGGGCGCGACGATGTTGTCGGCGATCGATTGGGGCTGCACCAGACCCAGCGACAAGCGGTCCTCCGGGACATAGCTGATCCCGGCCTCGATGGCGTCACGATTGCTGGCAAACGACATCCGTTGGCCGCCGAGCGAAAACGACCCGGAGTCCGGCTGGGTAAGCCCAAACAGGGTCGCGGCAAGCTCCGTCCGCCCGGCGCCCAGCAAGCCGGTGAGGCCGAGGACCTCACCCTGCCTGATGGTGATCGAAACGTCTTCGTATTCGCCCCGCCGGGTCAGGCCGTCGGTTTGCAGCACGATCGGCGCGTCATGCCGATCGCGGGCATGCACTTCGTCGTCGAACGTGGCCCCGGTCATCAGTTCGGTCAGGCGACGCTGGGTCATGCCCTCGCTGTCGAAATCACCGACCTTCGCGCCATCTCGCAACACAGTGACGCGTTCGGAAATCTCCAAGACCTCCGCCAAACGATGGCTGACAAACACCACGGCGATACCGTCGCGCGCCAGTTTGCGCACCACGTCGAGCAAGGCGTCGGTTTCGGCCTTGGTGAGCGAGGCCGTCGGCTCGTCCATGAACAAGACCTTCGGATCGGTCGCCAGCGCCCGGCAAATGGCCACCACCTGGCGCTGCGCGATCGCCAGATCCATGACCGGCGTATCGAGGGGCAGGCGCAGGCCCAGCCGGTCCAGCACCCCCTGCGCTACCGCGCGAAAGGCGCCGCGTCTGGCCCAGCGCGGTCGGTGTCCGAGATTCTGCTCAAAGCCGATGTTCTCCGCCACGGTAAGGTGCGGGAACAGCGACAGGTCCTGCCAGATAACCTGTACGCCCAGCTGGCGCGCCGTCACCGGCGTCAGGGCACCCAAGCGCCGGCCGCCGAACAGGATTTCCGCGGCGCCGTCGGGCCTGTGCACGCCGGTGATGATCTTGATCAGCGTGCTCTTGCCGCTGCCGTTCTCGCCGGCCAAACAGCAGATCTCACCTTGCGCGATCTCGAAATCGACATCCCGCAGCGCCCGCACGCCACCGAACGATTTCGAGATGCGTTTTAATTGCAAAACCAGTGGGCGTGCGGCAGAGGCTGTTTGAAGTTGGGCGGCGTCGGACATGCGTGCAATCAAAAGCGTTCGGCCACGACAGGTCCGGGCCGGCAACGCACTCTATCAAAGAATGACGCGGGCAAAGACTGGCACAGGCAGGGACCGCCCACTCCGCGTCTGGACGGTCCCTGATCCAGCGGACGCTAGAGGCCCATATCCGCCAGTTCGTCCACCGTGTCACCATTCAGGGTCACGAGTTGGTCGACGATGATGTTGTGCGTGGCGAAATCGGGCTCGACGACACCCAGGCCGTCGATTTCCATGCCGGCGGTGATCTCGGTCCCGTCATGCAGAAGGTCGGCCAGGGTGACGAAGACCTCGCCCGCCTCCATTGGGTTCCACATGAAGCCACCGGTGATCACACCATCATGCACCAGACGGCGGCCCTGCCCCGGCGAGAATGGACCCAGCACGTGGATCTCGCCGCCGCGACGCAACTCGTCGATGGCGCGACCGGCGCCGATGGGCCCCTGGCTGCCAAAGGCGAGGAAGCCTTCCAGATCCGGATTGGCCTGGATCAGGTCAAGCGCGGTCGAGCGGCTGTCGTCGACACTTTCCGCAACGCCGAACCGGTCGGCGACCAAGGTCATGTCCGGATAGTTTTCGCCCAGATAGGCAATCGCCGCGTCCGCCCAGGCATTGTGCAGCGGCACGGTGAGCGAGCCGACATAGACGGCATATTCGCCCTCACCTCCCATGGCCTCGGCCAGCATCTCGGCATGCGCCTCGCCAAAGCCGGTCGCGGACGCCAGCTCGAAATTCCAATCGACATTCTGCTGGTCGGGCGATTCGTGCGTGATGACCAGAATGCCCTGGTCGCGCGCGCGGGCAAGGACTGGCTCCAGCACCTCGGCGTCGTTGGGCACGACACCGATGGCGTCGACGCCTTGGGCGATCAGATCTTCAACCGCGCGCACCTGCAAGGCGGGGTCGGCGCTGGTCGGGCCGACCATCCAGGCATCCCAGCCCAACTCCTCGGCCTGGTTTTGAATGCCGACCTCCATGGCGTTGAACCATGGAATGCCCCCGATTTTCACGACCACACCCATGCGCGGCGCGTCCTGGGCGGCGGCACCTGCCGACAGGCCGACCGCCAACGCGCCAACGGAAAGTCCATAGATGATGTTCTTCAGCATGTTTCCTCCTGTTCGCTCCCGGCTTGTCCGGGACTGTTGCCAGCCGGCTGGCTGGCGCCGCCGTTCAGATTGGCTTTGGCCCATTCGCGGTACGGCGATTCGGGCGAGATCGCACTCAACCCGGTTCACGGACCTGTGCGCTATCTCCAAGACGTTAAGACTAAATGGATTTAGCATATGAGGCAAGCTAAGCTGTCGGTCTGCGTCCATAATGAGCGCCTGTCACACTTGGGCGCTCGATCGTGTCGGCCTGTCGCGGCGCCTTGTCCTTCTTCAAGGGAATCAATCAGCCACGGCGATGCAGCCGCCGGTCGCCAACAAGCGGAACGATTTTGGCCAAAAGCGCGCGTCCCCCCACCCTCTACGACATCGCCAAGCGGGCCAAGACCTCGCCGACGACCGTCAGCCTGGTGCTGAACGACAAGTGGCGCGCCCATCGCATCCGACCGGAAACGGCCGCCCATGTCATCCGCGTCGCCAAGGAAGCCAACTTCTCGGTCGATTTGCGCGCGCGCGGCCTGAGGCTGGCGCGGTCGGGGCTGGCCGGCATGATCATCCCGCACTATCAGAACCGCTTTTTTGCAGGGCTGTCCGAGAGCTTCGAGGCGGCGGCCCGCCAGCATGGGCTGTGCCCGGCGGTGATCAGCACCGGCCGGGACCCGGCACGCGAGCGTGACGCGGTATCGGTCTTGCTGGCGCAGAAGGTCGAAAGCCTGTTCATCACCGGGGCCTCGGACCCCCGGCCGCTCAACGCCCTGTGCCGCCGCGACGGTGTGGCATTCGTCAATCTGGACATTCCCGGCGACGGGCCGTCGGTGGTCAGCGACAATAGGCTGGGGGCCAATCTGCTGACCAATCGACTGATGGAGCGCATGCGCACGCCGCACGGCACCGGCCCCTACTTTGTCGGCGGCCTGGCCGGCGAGTACGCCACCGACGAACGCATTAAGGGGTTCAAGCAAGCGGTAAGGGCGGCCGGGCGCCGAGCGGGATCGAAGCAGATCATCACCTGCGGCTACGAACCCGCCGAGGTCGAAGCCGCCCTATCGGCGCTCTACGACCAGCTTGGCCGCCTGCCTGACGGCCTGTTCGTAAACTCGATCGAGGCGTTCGAAGGGGCGGTTCAGTTCATTCGCAGCTTGCCGCAAGAGGCCTTCGCCGACCTGGCGCTAGGCTGCTTCGACTGGAACCCGTTCGCCGCATTCCTGCCGATCCCGGTCGCCATGGTCCGCCAGGACGTGAAGACCATGATCGATCGCGCCTTTGCCTTCATCGACGGCGACCTGGCGGCCGCCGACTCACCGGTCCGCGTGGCCCCGGCGCTGATCGATGGCGGCTAACGCAATGGTCGATCGTTCGCGTCAGAGGCCCAGCATCGGCCGGATCACGAAATAGACCATGCCCGAGACCACCACGATGGCGAAGACGTTCAGCCACAAACCGGCACGCGCCATGTCGCCGATCCGCAGACCCTCGTAGGAAAAGACGATGGCGTTGGAGGGGGTCGCGACCGGCATCATGAAGGCCATCGAGGCCGCGAACGCGACGGGCAGTGCCAGCAGGCGCGGATCGAGCCCCAGGCCGACCGCAACGGCCGCGAGCACGGGCAGGAACGTGGCCGTCGTGGCCGTGTTGGAGGTGAGTTCGGTTGCGAACACGATCACCGTCGTGATGACCACGATCAGAACGAAGGTTGAAACCTGGAACCCCGCGACCGAGGCGCCGATCCAAGCCGCCAAGCCCGTCTCCTGAAAGCCCTGGGCCAACGCGAGGCCGCCGCCGAACAGGATCAGCACGCTCCAGGGCAGCGCCTTCGCGGTATCCCAATCGAGCGCAAAGCGGCCTTTCGAGAGCGAAAGCGGCACTGCGAAGAGCACGATCGCGGCGGCGATAACAATCGAGGTGTCGCTGATGGGCAGGCCCGTGAGGGCGGCAATCGGCTGGCGGAAGACCCAGCCGAAGGCGGTCAGCGCGAAGGTCGCGCCAACGATCTTCTCATGCAGGCTCATCGGACCCAGGGCCGCGATCTGGTCGCGAATGGCATCGCTGGCATCGCCGATTTGGATGTCGCGCGGCGGATAGAGAACGCCGGTCAAAAGCAGCCAGCACAGCGGCAGCATGACGATCGTCAGCGGCAGGCCTAGCTGCATCCACTGGAAGAAGCTGATCTGAAGGCCGTATTCGCCTTCCAGCGTGCTGGCCAGCAGCGCGTTGGGCGCGGTGCCGATCAACGTGCTGACCCCGCCGATGGACGAGGCGTAGGCAATGCCCAGCATCAGCGCGACGCCGAAGCCGCGCACGGCGGCCTGATCGTCGCAGCGCTGGCCGACGAAGCCGATGACGGAGATGCCGACAGTGAACATCAGCATGGCCGCCCCCGGATTCGAAATCCACATAGACAGGAACGCCGTCGCCAGCATGAAGCCGAGAATGATGCGGCGCGGGCTGCCGCCGATCAGGTTCACGATATGCAGGGCCAATCGGCGGTGCAGCCCGGCCGACTGTATGGCCATCGCCAGCATGAAGCCGCCGAGGAACAGGAAAATCAGCGGATGGCCGTAATCCTCGGTCACCGCCCGAATGGGCGCGATCTCGTAGACCGGCATTACCACGATCGGCACAAGGGCCGTGGCGGCCAGGGGCAAGGCTTCCGTCAGCCACCAGATCGCCATCCACGTCGCCAGGGAGACCAGCCGCCAGGCCTCCGGCGGCATGCCCTCGGGCGCGGGCAGCAGCATCAGGATCACCGACGCGGCCGGACCCGCGATCAACACGAAGAGCTTGCGGGCCGGACGGGCAGCCGGGCGCTCACCCGCGGGCGACACATCGGTCATTTGGCGATCTCCTCGTCGGAAGGCACAAGGCAGGGGAGCCCCGAACCAATAGGCCGTCAAGGTAGCGAGCGGATTCGCCTGCAATCGAAGTCAGGGCTGAAGACTCTCAGCATCCGCGCTGGCACGCTGGTAGACGTGCAGCATGCACGCACGGTCCGGCGCAAGAACCGCTGGCGCAACGTCGTTGGCCCTTCTGCCCTGCCCCACACGATGTTGCGACCAGCCTGCCGGTCAATTATGTTCATTTTGAATACACCGCCAAACAAAGGGGCTTGCCGTGGCGACCACCAGCCTCAGCCTTGGGCTGCATTGGGAAGAGTTTGTCAGGGCCGAGGTGCGCAGCGGGCGCTACAAGTCCGCCAGCGAAGTGGTTCGCGCTGCGCTGCGGGAGTTGGAAGACAAGGGCAAGCGCCTGGAGGCCCTGCGCACTCATCTAGCGGAGGGCGCGGACCAGGCGGCCCGTGGAGACTTCGTCGAGACGTTTGATGTCGAGGCGGTAATCTCCGGCGCTATCGCAAGGGCCGGCGATGGGCGGTGAAGGGCGTTAGGCTAACGCCAAGTGCGCTGCGAGACCTGGAGTCGATCGCCGATTACACGCTCGACCAATGGGGGCACGATCAAATGGCCCACTATCTGCGTAAACTCAATGGTCGGTTCGAATGGCTCGCCCGCAATCCGTTACTCGGCCGGGCCAGAGACGATATCGGGAAGGACTATCGCTGCTTTCCGGAAGGCGAGCATCTCGTCTTCTACATCGTCGGGAAAGACCACATCACGATCATTGGACTGCCGCATCGGGCGATGGATATCGGCGGCTTCTTTGTCTGATGCCAATTCCAAGCCGGGAGAGCAGAGGAATGGTTCGAACCGAGCGCGAGAAAATGGTCGCGGGAGAGTGGTACACATGCATCGACGACGAGCTGGAGCGATTGCGCCGGCGCGCCCGCAACGCGGTCCATCAGCACAACACGATGCCTCCGGACGAACGCGGCGCCGTGGGCGCGGCGCTCGCCGACCTGTTCGGCAGTGTCGCAGGAGACATCTTCATCGAGGCGCCGTTTCATTGCGCCTACGGCTTCAACCTCCATTTCGATCGAAACATCTATCTGAACGCCGGCTGCGTGATCCTCGATACGGCCCCGGTTTCGATCGGTGCCGGCACGATGTTCGGGCCCGGCGTCCACATCTATTGTCCGGAACATCACGGCGAGGTGGAGAGACGGCGCGCCGGGCTTGAAATCGCCCGGCCCGTCCGGATCGGCGCGGATGTCTGGGTCGGCGGCCGGGCGGTGATCCTCGGCGGCGTGACGATCGGCGACGGCGCCATCGTCGGCGCGGGTTCAGTCGTTACCAAAAGCGTGCCGGCGCACGCGACCGTCGTCGGCAATCCGGCCAAGCCGGTCGGCAGCCCCCGATAAGCCGACGACCTTCCGACCCTCAGCCAGAATCGCGCACCAGAGACCTGCGGGCGAGTTCCTTCATCGTCTCGATGTACTGGCCTTGAGACCAGCCACAGTCTTGAACCAACTGTTCCCAATTGCGAACGGACAACAGCGTCCATAGCAGATCGGTCGCCTCCTCCACCGATCGATCCGGCGTTAGCGTGCCGTCCCGAGCCAGGGCCCTGACGGCGGCCTCACAGCCCTGGCGGACCGCCTGCATTCTGTCCGACCAGGCGGCGGCGGCTTCTTCGTCCGTGTTCTCCATGGCGAGCAGGGCCTTGGCCATGCCGTAGATCTCGGGGATGTAGTTACCCCAGGCCTCGATAAAGGCGGACAGCCGTTCGACGCCCGTTGTCGCGCTGCGGCTTGCCGCGAGCCGCTTATCGACATGCTTGACCTCGTCCAGATACAGCGTGGTCGCGACCAGCAGTTCGGCGCGGGTCGGGAAGTGCAGGTAGACCGCTTGGCGGCTGATGCCCGCCTCTCTTGCAATGTCGGCCATGCGCACCCCTTCGGCCTGACCGGACTCCAAGAGCCGCCAGGCCGCCTCAAGAATGCGCGTTCGCGTCATCGGTTTTTCACTTGACATGGTGTCAATCTAGTGCCACTTGACGCCATGTCAATTGACACGGTGTCAAGTGACAGGATGTTTAGCGAAAGGAACAGACAATGACGAAGCGGGTTTTCATCTGGGTTGCCCATCCAAGGGCGGGGTCCCTGTGCGAAGGCATTGCCGACGCCTATCAGGCCGGGGTCGAGAAGGCCGGCGGCCAAGTGCGGCGTATGGATCTCGGGACCATGTCGTTCGACATGAACTTCGAAGGCTACGGCAATGACGCGCCGCCTTTGGAACCAGATTTGGCCGCCTGGCAGGACGCAATCGCGTGGTCCGATCACGTGTTTTTCGTGCATCCCTATTGGTGGGGTGCGATGCCGACGAAGGCGAAGGCCGTGCTCGATCGCGCGCTGACGCCTGGGTTCGCCTTCAAGTATCACCGCAAGGGCGTGGCCTGGGACAAGTTGCTGGCCGGCAAGACGGCGGACGCGATCATCACCTCCGACACCCCGCCACTGCTTGACACTATCCTCTACCGCAAGCCGGCGCGCCGCGTGATCAAGAACCAGGTGCTGGGCTTTTGCGGCATTCAGGCGAGAAAGATCATCCAGTTCGGCTCGGTCAAGCTGGCAGGCCCGAAGAAGATCGCGGGCTGGGTTGGCCGCGCCGAGCGTCTTGGCGCCAGCGCCGCCGCCTAACGCCACCTCTCAAACCGCCGCAACCAAAACCCCGGAGGGAACCATGTTTGCCGATTGGATCGTCTACGCCTGTGTCATCGCCGCGCTGGCCAGCGGCCTTATTGCCGGCGTGTTTCTGACGTTTTCGGACTTTGTCATGAGATCGCTGATCGCCGCCCATCCCGAAGGCGGCATCGAAGCCATGCAGAACATCAACCGCAAGGTCTACGGGTCGGTGTTTCTGGTGCTGTTCATGACGATGGCGCCCCTATCGGTCGCGCTGGCCGTCTATGCCAGCCTGGCCGCCACCGGTACCGCCGCAGCCTGGATCGTTGCCGGCGCGGCAATCTATGTGATCGGCGTCTTTCTGGTCACGATTGCGTGCAATGTCCCGATGAACAAGCGGCTGGACCGGATGGACCACGCTGCCCGCGAGACCGCCGACTATTGGCGCGCCTATGGCTCGGTCTGGACCCGCTGGAACCATGTGCGGACGGTTGGATCGCTGGCGACCAGCGTTTGCTTTCTTGTCGCCGGCGTCACGCTGGCCCAATAGGCCAAGTCGGCGACAAGCCGGCCGACGGTTTAAGCCGCCTTGTCGAACGGTGACAGGCCACAAAAATCCTGACCGCGGCCGAGCCCTAGTTCACCGGTACCCGTTCCAGGCGCCGGAAGCGGGGTTCGGCGCGCAGGCCCACAAATTCCGGATAGCCGCCGACCCAGCCGAGAGAGGCCGAGCCCTGGTCGGTGCAGTCCTGCAGCATATCAAGCGCCTCGCCAAACATACCCGTGCGCGCATAGGTCAGCGCGACGATGCGACGTGCCGCCTCAGGGCGCTGCGCCAGACCCTCTGCCAGCTCGCGGGCGCGAAGAACCTCGCCCTGCGCCATGTGGCAAGCCGCAGCGGTAACAATGCCGCGCACGCTGTTGTTGCCGAGATGGCTGCTTAGCCCCAAGGCGATGCCGGCCCTTTTCTGCCGCGTCGCAGCCTCCTCATGGCGTCCCAGACCACGCAGCGCGGAGGCTGCCAGATGGTGGCAGTGATAGTCGTCGCCGCCCAAGCGTGCGGCGCGGTCAAGCAACAGGGCGGCGGTTTCGAATTCGCCCGCCATGATGCAAATCCGGCCGAGATAATAATGTGCGTCGAACGACGCCGAATCGACGGTCAGCGCCGCCAGGCAGGCCTGCTTGGCCTGATCCAGCGATCCGGCACAGAAGAGGGTCAAGCCCCTGGCGCATAGCGCCTCGGCACAACGCGAGTCGAGTTCGAGAGCCATCTGGCTGACGGCCAGCGCTTCATCGAGTTGATCCCGGCCGCCTCCGTAAAAGCCAACGACATGCGCCAGGGTCGTGGCCAACAAGGCCGTTGCCGGCGCAAAATGTGGGCTCTCGTCCATCGAGACGCGCAGCAGGGTCATCGTTTCGGTCAACGAGGTCAGGCCACCCCGTTCGAACGTGTCGTACGCCGCGAGATAGGTGGTGTAACCGTTCAGCGAGATCGAGGCTGGCAGCGCCTTGGCCAGGCCGGGCAAAGCCAACGTCGTCTCTTGATCGCGCTGCACCGGGCTGGCCAGGCGATAGCCATGCTTGGGGATGGTTTCGATATGCCGGGGCCCGCCGCGCTGGTCGCCCAACGCACGCCGAAGTTCGGAAATCGCGTGCGTCAGCACCTCTTCGCCAACGGTCACTGTCGGCCAGACCTGGTCCAGCAGCATGTCGCGGGTGCACACGCCGCCATCGGCGTCAGCCAAGGCGGACAACACGGCCGCAGCCTTCGGCGATATCCGCCGCTCAGCCGATCCGTTCGTCAGGCGCCGTCGATCCGGGTCGAATGTCCAGGCGCCAATCTTCAAGGTCGAGGATTGGTCCATGTCCTAATACAACGTCGATTAGCGTGAAGGTATTGTTAAAGTCAGCTCTCTTAATCAAAGAGGCGCAACGGCGCGAGCGAAATTCGGGCTCAAGGCCCCCCGCTCAAGCAAATGTGTTCAACAGTTGAAGGCCCGCGCGCCACCAACAGCCTGTGTTTCAGAACCGGTCGTCAACGTCAGTGACCGCGGTCACGATTGGGATAGAGCCAAAAGGCCAGCAGCCGGATGAAACGGGGCATGATGACGTAGGTCATGAGCGCCACGACAATCGCAACTGCCACGGCTACCTGAAGCAGCGCCGGTAATGAGCCGAAACCTGGGACAAACCCCATGACCACGCGCACGACCTCTATTGTCGGAAACAGCGCGACAAATGTCGTGATGGCCATTTTGTAGGCCGGAGGCCGGCCTTGGGCATTGGCGGAAGCTGGAAGTGTGAACCAGGTTTCCAGTCCGGTCAGCCAGGTCAAGTGGGGCTTTCCCTCGGTGAAATGGTTGGCGACCTCGATCAACTTGGTATGAACGTCCGACGCCTCCCAAGCACGCAGATGCTGCTCGCTGTCGAACAAGCAGACAATCCGATAGGCCTGCTGTTCCGGTGGCGACGGGCGGATCACATGTGAACTGCTGTAGCCCGGCGCTTGGCGCATCGCAGCCCCGAGCTCGTCGATCACCTTTTCCAGTCGGTCTTCGTAACCGGCCTTTGGGACGCGCTCGATGATCTTGATTGCGGTCTGACTACCGTGTTTGGCGTCTTCTGCCACGCTCCGCCCCTCCTTCCAATCGGCGTTGCGCTACCGCGCGAACGGGCTTAACGCCGCAACAGATTGATCATGACTGTTTGCAACTAAGCTCTGTAGCATACCAGCGGCAAGCCCGCCCGGCCAAACCGCCACGGCGGAACAGACGCTCAAAACCGAGGAAAACATGTCGAAACCGTGGATTTGTCTTTCCGATCATCCTGGAAAAGCACTGCTGGCCGCCTTGGGCATCGCCGCCGGCCTCGCCAGCACGGCCGCCGCGCAGGACGCGCCGCTGTCCGACTGCTTCGACGCCGTCGGTACCTACATTGCGGAGAAGACGGTCGCCTCGGGCGATGCCGGCCCCAGCCTGATATCGCTGACCAACGGTGGCCACGCCTTCCTGGTCGATGCCAACCAGGCCGGTGTCGAAGGCTACGCGCCGTTTTCCGACGGGCTGGGCGCCTGGCGCTGTGTCGCGGCCGACCTTGACACCATCCACATCCATGCGACGGTCATGGACTTTACCTTCGTCACCGCCGACCACCCCGAACAGCAGATCGCCCGCCTCGATTACACGGTCGCGTACGATGTGGAGTCCGAAGTGTTCCAGGGCACGGCGGAGCTTTACTTTCTGCCGCTGCACAGCGACCCGACCGACCGCGACGCCCTGCCGGAGCCGGCCTTGACCATCGACCTGACCGGCGTGCGCGTGACCGCGTTCTGAAGGCGCCGCGATGGGGATGATGCCCGACCGGCCAACCAGACCCACCGTCGGCTCTAGCTGTCCATAGTCTTTGCATTCCAGGCCTGCTTGGCTAGGCTCGATTCTGCGAATTCCAGTCACCGGCGGTCATTGCTTCGGAAAGGGCGTCATGCTCTCGATCATCCGGTCCGAGCTGCCATTCATCGCCGGGGTCGCGACCCTCGCGGTGCTGTGGACCGTCGGATCGGGCCTGCTTGCCGATCTGGCAAACCCGATCGTCACGCCGCTGGTCTTTCTGTGGATCTTCGCGGTCATGGTCTGGGGGGCCTTCAGTGTCGTCAGCCATGCCGACGCCCTGGCCGAGCTTCTGGGCGAGCCACTTGGCACGCTGGTTCTCACATTGTCGATCGTGGGCATCGAGGTCTCGCTGATCACCGCCATCATGCTGGCCGGTGAAGGCGCGCCGACGCTGGCCCGCGACACAATGTTCGCCGTCTTGATGATCGTGCTGAACGGCATGGTCGGGGTCGCCCTGCTGGTCGGCGGGTTTCGCCACCGGGAACAGACGTTCAACCTGCAAGGCGCCCAGGCCTTTCTGGCCGTGCTGGTACCGCTGTCGGTCGTCATTCTGATCCTGCCGAACTTCACAGTCTCAACACCCGACCCGACCCTATCGCCTTTGCAGGCGACGCTCTTTGCCCTGTTCACCCTTGCGCTCTACGCGGTTTTCCTGGCGATCCAGACGGTCCGTCACCGCAGCTTCTTTGTGCAGCCCGGCACGGACGTGACGATGGAAAGCCGCGCCGATGCCATTCATCGCGATCGCCCGGCCATTACCCGGACGCCGGGCTATCACGCCGTGTTTCTGGTGCTGACACTGGTTCCCATTGTCTTGCTGTCGAAGGACCTGGCGGTGATAGTCGATTTCGGCATCGAGGTCCTTAGTGCCCCGGCGGCGCTCGGTGGCGTTTTGATCGCCTCGCTAATCCTGGCACCCGAGGCGGTTTCAGCCCTCAAAGCCGCGCGGACAAACCATCTTCAGCGCTCGGTCAACATCTGCCTGGGTGCTTCGCTGTCGACGATCGGCATGACCGTGCCGGCCGTGCTCTTGGTCTCGCTTGTGACCGGCCAAGAGCTGTTGTTGGGCTTGTCACAGGTCGGCATGCTGCTGCTGATCCTCACCCTTCTGGTCTGCATCATGACGTTCGGCGGCAGACGCACCAACATGCTGCAAGGTGCGGTTCACCTCGTCTTGTTCCTGGTGTTTCTGGTGCTGACGATCGCGCCCTGACCCGATGCCTGTCGGCCAGCCCAGACCTGATCCGGGTCGCTCAGCCGTCGCTATCCGCCCGCTTCGTAACCAGGAAAAAGACTGCTCCGAGCCCGCCGCCGGCCAATAGCCCGATGCCCAGCCCCCAAGGCAAGCCGCTGACGCCCCAGCCGAGATGGCCGACGACCGCGCCGAGAATCGCCAGGATAAACGGCGCCAAACATCCCAGGGCCGCCATCGCACTCTCCTATACCGCAGCATGTTTCGCGAGAAAGACTGGGCAAGTCTTCGCCGAAGATCAACAGGCCGATTCACCAAACTCGCCACATGGTCGAGACGCTCACACCCTCAACCACTGCCGCGCGATCGCCATCGATCCGCCTGCACCCCGCCGCATTCCGGCATTATGGAAGGATTGCGTCGCCGGTCGCCTAAAGGCGGCCCGCGAGACGCTTTAGGGTGTCGACTTGGGGGGACATCCGGCGGTCTGGCCGCGACGACATGGTCAACACCGCGCCATTGCGCCTTGGCCGGCGCAAACCCCCACATGACAGCAACAGGCAGGTGTCAGATGATCAAGAGCAATGGGCGAACTGCATCCATCGGCAGGCCTCTGGTGACGGCGACGGCGGCCTTCCTAGCCATATTGGCGCTGGCCGCTTGCGACGAAGGCACGACAGGCGCTGGCGACGACCCGGCGGCCACGGAATCGCCGGCACCGTCGGACACCACAACATCCCAGTAAGCGTCGCATCGGGGCCGGCCGCCGGGGTCCGATCGACCCGCGGCCGGCCCCAAAACACTGCGCCACGATCTGGCACAAACACCGGATCTATCGCGGCGGAAGCTCTCGACGCCTGCGACAACTTGCTTTCCCTTCTTTCACACATTGGTAGCCCAGATTTGCTACCGAATCGCTCGCGCGTCGGCTAAACAGCACAGACTTCAAAACTCCCGGGAACGGAATCGATGAAAATTCGAAACGGCACAATGACGGCGATCGCAGCCGCCTTGCTTTCGCTTTCGCTGGCGGCCTGCGACGGCGACGACAGCGCCGAGGATACCGCCAACGATGAGCCGGCCGCCGAGCAGGCATCGGACGACATCGAAGACGCCCAGGAAGAAGGCCAAGAGGCTTTGCAAGAGGCGGGAGAAGCCGCCGAGAGCGCTGGCGAGGCCGCCGGGGAAGAGGTCGAGCAGGTATCCGACGAGGTCGCGGAGGAGGTCGAGCAAGTATCCGACGAAGTCGAGGACGCCGCTGACACTGCCGGCGAAGCCGTCGAAGACACCGCAGACGAGGCCGGCGACGAGGGTGAGCAAATCGCCGATGACGTAGAAGACGCGGCCGGCGAGGCCGTCGAAGACGCCGCAGACCAAGCCGGCGAGGCCGTCGAAAGCGCCGCAGACGAGGCCGGCGAGGAGGGTGAGCAAATCGCCGATGAAGTAGAAGACGGCGCCGAAGATGTCAGTGATCAGGTTGAGGATCTGGTGGAGCCGGCCGCGGAACCGTCCACCGACGGCGACGGCTCTGCGTCGGATGCCGATGGCGACACAAGCGACGAAGCGTCCGATGATGATACGGGAACCGATGACGCGTCCGACCAACCGGATGAACCGGCGAGCACCGGCAGCGGTAACTAGAGCAATTTTGAATAAGATAGGGCATCGTTGTTCGATCGTTTGGATCGCGAAGCGATTCCAACCGATCGAACGATGCCCTCGCGCCTAAAGCAGGTAGCGGAAAACGAGGCCCAGCGCCGCGCAGATCCCCAGCGTGCTGATGATGCCCAGACGGGCGACAAAAAGGCTCACGCACGCAACGGCGAACAACAGCGCGGCGCCGGGGTCGATCGTGCCCAGCCGGGGCACGAGAAGGCTGACTGGCCCCCAGCGCGCGGTGACCAGTTCGGCGAAGATCACATGCAGGCCGAACCACAAGGCCAGGTTTGTAATGACGCCGACCACGGCCGCCGTGATCGCCGACAGTGCGCCCGCCAGGCCCGGATTGCCGCGCAACCGCTCGACATGGGGCGCCCCGGCCATGATCCACAGAAAGCACGGCGCGAAGGTCACCCACAGGGTCACGACGGTCGCCGCCAGCGCAAGACCGGTGCCGCCGGGCCAGCCGGCCAGAAAGCCGACAAAGACCGTGACCAGGATCAACGGGCCGGGCGTGGTTTCCGCCAGCCCCAACCCGTCCGCCATCTCGCCGGCCGTCAACCAGCCATAGCTTTCGACCGCTTGCTGGGCCATGTAGGCCAACACCGCATAAGCACCGCCAAAGGTCACGACCGCCAGCTTGGAAAAGAACCAACCGAGCTGGGCCAGGATATGGCCGGGGCCCAACAGCAGGACCAGCAGGCCAAGCGGCACGAGCCAGATGGCCAGCCATAACAGGGTCGTGCCCAGAGTCTGCCGCCAGGAGACGGCACGTTCATCGACCTCGATCTCGACCGGGCCGGGCGGTGCGCCACCGTTCCGCGCGACGAAGAAGCCGAGCAGGCCGGCCGCCAAGACGACCAGCGGAAACGCCACGTCAAACGCCGCAATGGCGATCAGCGCCGCAAGCGCAATGGCGAGACCCAAGCGCCGCTTCAGCGCACGGCGCGCAATGCTGATCAGGGCTTGGATAACGATCGCCAGCACCGCCGCCTTGACGCCCAGAAACAGGGCGCTGACGATGCCGGTGCCGCCGAACACGGCATAAATCCAGGTCAGCGCAAAAACAACGACGGCGCCGGGCAGCACGAACAGCAACCCGGCGACCAGGCCGCCGCGCCAACCATGCAGCAACCAGCCCGAATAGGTCGCCAACTGCATGGCCTCCGGACCCGGCAACAGCATGCAGAAATTAAGGGCGTGCAAGAACCGCGCTTCGGACAGCCAGCGCCGTTCTTCGACCAGCATCCGATGCATCAAGGCAATCTGCCCTGCCGCACCGCCGAATGAGATGAAGCCGATCTTGAGCCAGACGGCAAAAGCCTCGGCAAACGGCACCTGGGCCGCCCCACCGTCGCTGTCTGGCGTCGTTGGATTTGGGGGCGCTGGGGCGCGTTCGCCCATCGGGTCGCTCTCCGCTGAAAGAACGGCGGAGCGACAGGATATCGGCCGCCCTTGGCCGTGCCGATTTTACCCTCCCGAGAGGGTCAGGAGCAATGATCAGGACGCTGTGATGGCGCAAGATTACCTGTTGTCTGCCGATCTGTAGCGTCTAAGCCCGGCCGCGAACCGCCCATGCCCGCGCGGTCAAATGAATGCTGCCGTCCGGCTCGATCGGCAGGCGTTCGCTCAGCACCTGGCGCAACCGATCGCGCGTCTCCGCTTGCAATGAGGCACAGTAGGCCGGCGCGCCGCCCTGCCCGCCAAGGAACGGTTGCCAGAAGTCGTCGAAGTCATGGAACGGCGTCGGCACCTGGATGGCCCTGACCTCGACCTCTTGCAGGCCCGCGGCGGCAAACAGCCGCCTCAGCGCGTCGGGGTCGCAAATCGCGAAGCGCTGGCCCTGGTCCCAACGCTCCGCCGCCGGATCGACCTGGCGCGCGGCATCCCAGAACTGGCGCATCATCTGCATGCCGTCGGCATAGTCCCAGACATAGACGCCGACCGTTCCGCCCGGCCGCGCGATCCGCCGCATCTCCGCCACCACGCCCGCATGGTCGGCAATGAAGTTGAGCATCAGGCCCGACACCGCCGCGTCGACCGTCGCATCGTCGATGGGCAGGGCGAGACCCTCACCCCGCTCAAACCGCACGCTGTGGCCGGCCAGTCGCTCGTTGGCCAAGGCCAGGAAGCTTTCGGACTTGTCGATGCCGACGAGCGACGCTGGCGCAGTGCCCCTCACAATCGCCTGGCACAACACGCCGGTGCCGCAACCCACATCCGCCCAATCCAGGCCAGCCGGCAGACCCAGCCACGCGACGAACGCTTCCCCGACCAGGCGGCTCCAGCGGCCCGCGTAGCGGTCGTAGGCAGCGGCCGAGTTCCAGTTCTCCATAACCGTCATCATTGGGTGAAATCGACAGCACGGCAAGGGATTGCGGCCCATTTTGCCATGGCCTTGAGATGGATCACCGTACCGGTGCCTCTCCGCTAACCACCCACCGTCAAGGGGTCGCATCCACCTTCCCCAATCACGCGGATTTTACGAAGATGGTGGAGTCTTGCGGCGGCTCGAATGAGGCAATGGGAAACCGAGGAGGGTATCCAATGAGCCATCGTCCAGATGCGATCGCGGCGGCCATCGCCGGTCTTATGTTGTCAGCGCCGACAATCGCGTTCAGCCAGTCCGGATCGGAGGCCGCGACGGTGCCCGGCTTTGTCTGCCTGGGCGATAACGTTCCGGTCGCAACCTCCGACGCCGTGCGCGCAACGATAGCCGCCCTGCCCGACGCAACGGAGGTGTCCTTCACCGAGACCTATCGCGACTTCGACCTGCCAGGGCGCGTCGTCCACGCCGAGGGTCAGATCATGATGATCGAACGGAGCTTCGCGTCGCCGAACCGCGGCGAGCTGGTTGAGCGGTTCTTCTATGACAATGACACACTGGTCTGCGGCGAAACTCGATTCAACGAACCAGCAACCCTGCAGGAAAGCGGCGGCGGCCGGCCCGGCGTGATACGCGCCTGGATTGCTGCAGGCGAAGCCTTCCGGGCGGAACGCAACGGCGAGCCGCTTGGTGACGGCGGCCTTGCCTATGCCGACGAGATGGAGGGCAGCGCCTATGACAGCTACGACCGCTTCGCCTCCGCCGTCGCCGGGTCCGACGCTGAAAGCCGCTACATGCCGCTCACCTGCGAGGACATGATCGAGACCTATGAGGCAAACATGGGCGGCGCCTTTGCGTGCGGCACGATGGCCGGCTACGAGGTCCACCTGATCGAGGTGGATTTGCGCCAGGCCCTGCGACTGATACGGGACGACGAGGCTACGACGATGTGGATACCCGCCCCTGGCTTCACACGATTTGGACCGATGCTGGAATGGCGCGGCGTACCGGACGAAGGCGGCAATTTCGATCCCGAAGCGCTGATCGTGCGGGCGTTTATCGATCAGGGCGATGGCACGGAAGAACAACGGCTGGTCATCGGCCGTTTGTGGGGCGCCCGGCCGTGCTTTGATGCTTGGGTGCCAATCGCCGGCAATCCCGATCACAACGAGGATGCACGGCTGCTGGCCGACAGCCCCCCGCTCTACCTCATTGCCTGTGATCCAGCGGATTTGGCGAATGATGCCCCCCAGAAGGTGGATTAATCGGGGTCCCGCCCAAAACCCAGCAATGTCTCGACGATAAGCGGGTTCACCACCTCGGCATGGGTCATCGGGCTCAGGTGCCCGGCAGCCTTGATCTCGCTCAGCCGCGCATTCGGTAACGCCGCCAAAAACACATCCGTGACACGGCCGGCGGCCAGCGTGGTGCGTTGGGCTCGGATGAAATGGATCGGCGCCTTGACGGCACGAAAGTCGTCGGCCCGTACCGAACTGGCCAGAAGGGCGCGCCATTCGTCGGCGATCTTCGGCATCGTCGTGATGATCGCGGCGCGCGTGGGTTCCGGCATCATCGCCCAAACGTTGGCGCCAACCCAATAGCCCATGAAGCCGTCGGCTGCCGCGACGAGGTCGCCCCGATCGACATGGCCGATATGGGCGGCGGCGACCGCCTCGATTTCGGTCCAGGCCTCGGTCTCGCCCGCCGCCCGCAGCACCTGGAACAGCACGGGCTCGATGGCAATCACACCGCGCACCCGGTTATTGAAGGCCCGCGCGGTACCGAGCGCCACGGCACCGCCGTACGAGTGGCCAACCAGATAGACCGGCTGGTCGACATGGTCGAGCAGAGCGCCTACCAACGCAACCTCATGGTGGGGCGAATATCCGACGCCGTCGCGGCGGCCCGTCCCGCCATAGCCGATCAGATCGGGCGCGACAAAACGATAGGAAGACGCATGGCCCTCAATCAACGCACGCCACTGGCGGGACGTTGCGCCACTGCTGTGCAGCAGCACGACGACCGGACCTGCGCCTTGATCCAGGTAACTGATCGTCAGTCCATCCGAGACAAGCTGGGGCAAAACGGTAGGTTCCTTGGCAATGAGCGCTCGGCGCGACGCTGATTTCACGTGCGTCAACGGAGCGTGAACCGAACCGCGGATCGCCTTGATCCCGGGGTGGCGCCGCGCCTTTGAAGATCGGGAAGGTCGGCTGAAGTTGGGACGCGCCGCCCAAAGTCGCGGCGTCGATGTGGATCCGGTCCGGACGCGCCGATCAGACGCTTGATGCACCCAGATGGCCGCGTTTGACCCAAAACAGGCAGCCGCCCTCGCTGGCAAGACCATGGCGCGATCCGGCTGGATTGCGCACCCACGTGCCGGCGCCATAGCAGCCAGCCTCGTCACTGAGCGCGCCGTCAACGACCAGGATCTCCTCGCCCCGGTCGCACAGATAGGGCGCGACCCGCGTGCCGGGCGCCAGCCTTTCCATGGCGACGTCTTCAGTGCCGTCAGGCCGTGAGAACAGCACAAGGCGCTCATGCCCCGCAGCGTCGGCCGGCCGCCAGGCTTGCCCGACCGTGTCGATGACCACCCGTTGGGCGTCGTCGGCCTGCATCTGACGCAGCTTGACGAAGATCGTGCAGCCATCCCGTGTGCTGGGCGCGTGGCTGCTGCCCGGCGGGTTGCGCACATAGGTGCCGACCGGATAGTCGCCATGCTCATCGGAAAAAACACCCTCCAAGACCAGAAACTCCTCGCCGAGCCCATGGGCATGGGCGGGAAAGCTACTGGCCGGCACATAGCGGACGATGGACGTCGCCCGCGCGACCTCGCCGCCAACCCGGTCGAGCATACGCCGGTCGACGCCAGCCTGCGGCGATGCTAACCATTCGAGTTGATTTGCATCGACGACTTCGCGCCGGGTGAAGTCGGCCCGCAGCTCTTCGATGGAGCGTGTCGGCACGGTTGCGCTCGGGTCAGCGGTCATACGGGGCAGCCCCTGGTGTCTCGGAGGTCGTGAGATGCGATGCGTTGCCGCGTCTCATATGATGCCCGATAAGCGGCGTCGCAACGATGACCGCCGGATGTGCTGGCGATGTGGTCCGGGTTGAGGGCCGCGACTGCGTTTGCCGGCTGCCTCGGTCAGGTCACAGGATCTGGCTCAAGAACTCGCGCGTACGCGGGTCCTTGGCGCTGGTGAAGAAGTCCGACGGGGGGCCGTGTTCGATGATCCGGCCCTGGTCGGTGAAATAAACGTGATCGCCAACCTCGCGGGCGAAACCCATCTCGTGGGTGACCAGCATGCAGGTCATGTTGTCCTCCGCCAGTTCGCGAATGGTGACCAGCACCTCTTTCACCGTCTCTGGGTCGAGGGCGGCGGTAACCTCGTCGAACAACATCAGGTCGGGGCCCATGGCCAGCGAGCGGGCAATGGCCACGCGCTGCTGCTGGCCGCCGGACAGTTCGCCGGGATAGGCGTCCTCCTTGCCGACCAGCCGGACCTTGGCCAGCAGTTTGCGTGCCCGGTCCTCGACCTCGGCCTTATCCTGTTTCAGCACCATGATCGGTGCCATCATGACGTTCTGCAACGCGGTCTTGTGAGGGAACAGATTGTATTGCTGAAAGACCATGCCGACCTTGCGGCGCAGGGCCAGCTTGTCCAGATGCGGCGTGTTGATCTCCTGCCCCTCGACCAGGATCGAGCCCTTTTGGATATCGACCAGCGCGTTGACACAGCGCAGCAGGGTCGACTTGCCAGAGCCCGAGGGGCCGATGATGCAGACCACATCGCCCTTCATGACCGACATGTCGATGCCGGACAGCACCTCGAACTCGCCGAAAGCCTTGTGCAGGTCGGTGATCTTCACGATCGGCTGGTCGGGTGTCCAGGCCAGGACGGCGGCATCAGGCGCCATGGTTGGTCTCCCCTTCCTGTCTGCCGGTACGGCGCATCACAGCTTCACCGCGAAGCGCCGTTCCAGGCGAATGGTCAGCCGCGCGATCGGGTAGCAATAGACGAAAAAGCAGATCAGCACGAAGCTGTAGAACGGCACCAGAAGCTGGGTGGCCCCGCCCTCGGCCGCGAGGGCGCGGCGCGTCTGTGTCATCATCTCGTCAACACCGACGATCGACGCCAGAACCGTCGCCATGGTCAGAATGGCGTACAGGTTCATCCAGGGCGGGATCATCCGCTTGTAGCATTGCGGCAGGATGATACTGAAGATCGTCTGGCGCCGGCTAAAGGCCAGGCTGTCGGACGATTCCCACTGGCCGCTGGGCACGGAGTTGATCGCGCCACGCACGATTTCCGACACGTTGGCCATGACCGGCAGGGCCAGGCCTATGGTCGCCTTGATCCAGCCGGGGAACGGAATGACGATGTTGCCGAACCGGAACTCGAACGGCACCAGCAGCATGACCAGGAACAGCAGAACCAGCCAGGGCGCGTTGCGGAAGAACTGGGTCACGAACCAGCTTGAACCGCGCACCGCCGGCATCAGCGAGATCTGCCCCAGCCCGAGCAGCGTGCCGACCACGGTGCCCATCATCATGGCGATGAAGCTGATGGCGATGTTGAAGACGAAGCCTTCCAGCAGGACGGGCATCCAGCGCCAAAGCGCATCCAGGGGCGTCTCGGCGTCCTCCGGCGCCGCCTGGGCGTGGGCCAAACCGATCGAGAACACGAAGATCGCGAACAGAAACAGACCCAGTCGCAAGGTCGGCCGGGGGATCGGTCCCGTCAAACGCTCGGCGGCGGCGGTAGCGGCCAGTTTGTGCGCGGCCGGCAACAGTACGGGCAGGTCCGTTCCCTTTGTCACCGGCCCGCTCATTGCCCGAACCCGGGGATGCGCATCGCGCGTTCCCAGCGATGCATGCCGAACACCAGGATCGCCACCAGGCCGATATAGGTGAACAGCAGCACCATCATCATTTCCGGCACGTTCACCGAATCCGACCAGATCTGGTTGGACATGTAGAGCAGTTCGGGCACGGCGATCGCGTAGGCCAGGGTCGTGGTCTTGACCAGATTGACCAGATTGTTGTTCAGCGCCGGCAGGCAGATGCGGAAGGCCAGCGGCATGATCACTTCGCGATAGATCTGCCACCGTGTCATGCCCAGCGCCTCCGCCGCCTCGATCGTCGTCGACGGCACCGCCTCGATGCCGGACCGAAAGATCTCGACGTTGAAGGCGCCGGCGAACAGCGACAGCGAGATGATGGCCCACTGGTAGTTGGTCAGCAGCGGGACCTGGCGCTCGAACGTCGCCTGGCCGACCTGAAGCTGAGTCGTGACGACAAGAAGCGCGCCTAAGGCAAAGAAAAAGAAGTATAATTGGGCGAGTGGCGGCGTGTTCCTGAAGATCTGGACATAGCCTTGAACAATGCGCCGCACGATGCCCGACCGGCTGCCCAACAGCCAAGCACCGAGAATGCCGACCAGGACCGAGAGCACCAGACAGGTGATCGACAGGATGACGGTATTGCCGAGCCCCCGCAGGAACCGGTTGCGATCAAAGCCGTCATAGACGATCGTCAGGTTGATGCCCGACGTCTGGTAGAACTCACGGAACCAGGTTTCGATCAGTTCCATCGGCCGCCCACGGTCAAACCCTGCGCTCGGCGGCGCATCAAGACGACATCAGCCCTTGGGATCATAGCCGGGCTTGGGCCGCCGCTTCTTGCGAACCGGCGGCCCCGTTCCCGATCAGCGATCGATCGACGGGTTTACGCCCACCAGCAGGTCGTGCATGTGCTCGGCAAACGGCGTGTTCGGCACGCCGAACTCGGTCTCCAGTTCCAGGATCCGGCCGTTGAGGTGCCAGTCGACGATCATGCCGCTCATCAGATCGGCGAACCGGTCCTCGCCAAGCGCCACGGCCAGCGCCCAAGGCGCGTCATCGATCGTCGGCAGGGGCATTTCGTAGTCCGCCCATTCCGGCTCGCTCAGGCGCGAAACGATGAAGCTGTCGTCATAGACGAAGGCAACGCAGGTGCCTTGCTGAAGCGCGGTCAGCGCCTCGGCGGTGCCGGTAAACGCGATGATCTCCGCGCCGTACTCTTCCTCGGTCTTGCGGTTATAAAACGCACCCTGAATGCCGCAGACCGGAATGCCGTCGAGCTGCTCCCATTCGGTCAGTTGCGCCGCCGACAAGGCAAGAACGTTGGTGCCGGACGAGTAGTAGTTGGGATCGACCGCTTGGACCACCTCGCGCCGGTCGTTCCGGTCGGTCATGGTCGCGATCATCAGATCGATCTGACCCTGCTCCAGGAACTGCATGCGGTTGGAGGAGACGACCGGCACCAGTTCCAGATCGACGCCCAGAAGGTCGGCGACGTCCTGCGCCAGGCTGGGCTCGATGCCGACGATGTCGCCGCTCTCGTTCAGAAAGCCATAGGGCGGATAGTCGGCCTTGACGCCGACGCGCAAAGTGCCGCGCTCGGCTATGTCGTCGAGAACGTCGGCCTGCGCCACCTGGGCGCCCATTGCAAAGACGGCCGCAACGCCAACTCCGAGAAGACCATATTTCATGAAGTGCCTCGCCTTTTTCAGTTGCTCCGCTTAACGCGCGGATTGGTGGGTGAGTTTAAGCGCTGGGTCGACGAAACGACAAGCCCTGCCTCACACAGTGCTTACCGAAGCGCCAAGCTGTCGAACCATCGCCAGGATCATGTCGCAGGTCGGCGCAGGCACGCCGACCAGTTCGCCGATCTCCACCACGGCGCCGAGCATGGCTTCGATCTCAAGCGACTTTCCGGCCTCCAGATCCTGCAGCATAGACGTCTTGTGGGCGCCCACTTCCATCGCGCCTTCGATACGCTTGTCGACATCGATGGGGAACTTCACCCCGGTTGTCTCCGCCAGCGCCTGGCCCTCGACCATCATGGCGCGGACGACGGCACGGGTGCCGGGATCCGACGCGATGGTGCCAAGCGTCGCGCGGGTCAGCGCCGATACCGGATTGAAGGCCAGGTTGCCCCACAGCTTGACCCAGATCTCGTCGCGAATGCGCGGCCTGACCGGCACCTTCAGGCCGGCCGCCATCATCGCCTTGGACAGCGCCGTGACACGGTCGCTGCGCGACCCGTCCGGCTCACCCAAGGTGAACCGGTTGGAATAGGTGTGCTCGATAACCCCCGGCTCGACAATCGAGGCGGCCGGATAGACGACGCAGCCGATCGCCCGGCGCGGATGCAGGGCATCCCAGATCGTCCCGTCCGGATCGACGCTTTTCAGCCGCAGCCCGTCAAATGCGCCGCCCTGGCCGTAGAAGTACCAGTAAGGCACGCCGTTCATGGCGGTGACGACCGCCGTTTCCGGCCCCAGCATGCGGGCGATCTGCGGCGTCGCCGGCGCCAACGCCTGTGCCTTGACCCCGATCACGACATAGTCCGGCTTCCCGACGGCGTCCGGATCGTCCGTGAACTGCGCCTTAACGACGTGGCGCTCGCCGTCCGAAATCAGGGTCAGGCCGTTGGCCTGCATGGCGGCCAGGTGCGGGCCACGCGCGAAAAAGGTCACGTCCACGCCTGAGAGCGCGAGCTTTGCGCCCAGATAGCCGCCGATAGCCCCGGCGCCGAAAATCACGATCCGCATCAGCGGTCTCCCGGTGTTCTTGTTATGTGTCCGCAGGCACCAAACCCA
Organism: Pseudomonadota bacterium; assembly: GCA_039177555.1. Lineage (GTDB taxonomy): Bacteria > Pseudomonadota > Alphaproteobacteria > DSM-16000 > Inquilinaceae > JANQGH01. The sequence goes on from JBCDFV010000018.1 coordinate 56,397, forward strand.
GCTTTTGGGCAAGCCCAATCCGTTGCAGCTTGCCCGTCGCGCCCTTCGGTATCTCCTTCAGGAAGACCACCGTGCGCGGCACCTTGAAGTCGGCCAGCCGTTGCCTGGCAAAGTCGCGGATGTCGCCTTCCGTCGCGGTCTCGCCGTCGCGCAGCACGATGGCGGCGGCGACCTCTTCGCCCAACTTGTCGTGCGGCATGGCAAATGTCACGACCTGCGCCACGGCCGGGTGGTCCATCAGGATCTCGTCCACCTCCAAGGGGCTGACCTTCTCGCCGCCGCGGTTGATCAGCTCTTTCAGGCGGCCCGTGATGTGCAGGTAGCCATCCTCGTCCATCGTGCCCTGATCGCCCGTCCGAAACCAGCCATCGACAAAGGCATCCGCGTTGGCCGACGGGTTGGCCTCATAGCCGTGCGTGACGTTCGGCCCCCTGATGACGATCTCGCCGACACCGCCGGCGCCGAGATGCGCCCCGCCCTCGCCCAGGATCGCCACCTCCGGGCCGGCGGCGGAGCCGACCGACCCCGGCTTGCGTTTGCCCGGCGGCAAGCGGTTGGAGGTCATCTGATGCGCGGCCTCGGTCATGCCGTAGCTTTCGATCACCGGGCAGCCAAAGGTCTCTTCCAGCCGTTTCATGACCTGTGGCGGCAGGGATGCCGACGAGGACCGCAGCAGGCGCAAACGGGCCCCGGCGGTGATGTCGCCCTGCCGTGCGGCGCGCGCCAGGATCGCTTGATACATCGTCGGAACGGCCGTGATCCAGGTCGGCCGCACAGCGTCGAGCCAGGAGAAGAAGCGCAGGGCATTGAAGCCGGGTGTGCAGACGACGGAGCCGCCGGCCGCCAGCGACGACAGGACCGCCGCGATCAACCCGTGGATGTGAAACAGCGGCATGATGTTCAAGCAGACATCGTCCGGCGACAGATGGACCGTCTCGCCGATATGCCGCGCCGACGCGGCGATGTTGGCCTGGGTCAGGGGCACGATCTTAGGCCGCGATGTCGTGCCCGATGTGTGCAGGATCAGCGCCACGTCATCCGGCTCGGCAAAGCCGCCCCGGTCCAGCGCGCCGATGCCGGAGGTCGGGCCGCCCAACGTGAAATCACCAGCCTCGCCCGGCCGTAGCTCGATGATCGCCAGCCCCATCTTCTCTGCGGCAGCGCGGGCCGGCGTTTCGTCTCCTGCTTGAACGACCAGAGCCTTGGCCTGCAAGTCGCTCAAATAGAACGAAAACTCCTCTTCACGATAGGCCGGGTTCAAGGGTGCCGTTGTCGCGCCGGCGCCGATCGAAACGAACGCGGCCGCCATGGCTGGGCCGTTCGGCAGGACGATGGCAACCCGATCGTTTCGGCCGATGCCCATACCGTTCAGCGCTTCGACCGTGCGATGGACGAGGTCATGTAGCCCCTTGAAATCAAGCGTCTTTTGATCCGGCGCACCGATCGCCGGCGCGCTGTCATTGCCGGCTGCCAGCAAGGCGCGGATGGTCGTTGTCATTCCTGGTTCCCCCGGGCCGGAATCGCCCGCCCGCAAAAGAGCGGCTGGGACACGGCGCGTCAAGATCGGCGTGGATTGCTGTCATTAGGGTGTCAGCAGGGTCCATGGTAGTCATCGACCATGTCGCCAGCGTCCATCACGAGACCGATTGTCGAGCCGCCGCTATGCCCGAACCCTTCAAGAACTTCTTCAATCTCGACGTCATCGAAGGCATGGCCGGGCATTTCCGCCGCGCCTGGCCCGAGTTCGACGAGACCGGCTTTGTCGCCGCGGCATCGGCCAACTTGGCGGCGCTGGAACTGAAGGAAAGATCGGCGCAGATCACGGCGGCGATGGCGACCTATCTGCCAGAAGACTTCGAACATGCCGGCGCCATCATGTTGGCGAGCCTGGCGCCGGCGCATGACGGCGATATCGGCGGCGCGGTCGTCGACGCGCAAGGGATCGCAGGTTGGGGTGTCATGCCCATGACGGCCTATGTCGGCGGGCATGGCCTCGGCCACTTCGATCTTTCCATGACGTTGCTGAAGGAGATGACCAAGCGGTTCAGTTCCGAATTCGGCATTCGCTTCTTCCTGCTGGACGACCCGGACAGGACGTTGGCGACGCTGGTGCAGTGGACCACCGACCCTGACCGCCATGTCAGGCGCCTGTGTTCCGAAGGCACCCGCCCGCGCCTGCCCTGGGCCATGCAATTGCCGGACTTCATCAGGGACCCAGCCCCGCTGCTGCCGATCCTGGAGGCGCTGAAGGATGACCCTTCGGACTATGTGCGGCGGTCCGTGGCGAACAACCTGAACGACATCGCCAAAGATCACCCGGACCTGGTGGCGGAGATCGCGGCGCAATGGCTGAGGGGTGCGAGCCGTGAGCGTCAGCACCTGGTTCGGCATGCCTGCCGGACGCTGATCAAGCAGGGGCACCGGCCGACGCTGAAGGCGCTCGGCTACGGCCGCCCTGAAGTGACGGTGGCCGATTTGACGATCGAAACGCCACAAGTGACCTTCGGCGACGCGCTGGCGTTCACACTGGTTCTGGACTCGACCCGCGACCAACCTCAGCCGCTGGTTATCGACTACGCCATCCACCATCGAAAGGCCAATGGCGGCACCACCGGCAAGGTTTTCAAATGGAAGACACTGACGCTCGAACCAAAAGAACGCCATGAGGCAAGCCGGCGGCATTCGATCCGCCAGATCACCACGCGCCAATACTATCCCGGCACGCATGGGCTTGAGATCCTGATCAACGGCGTATCGGTTGCGTCGGATAAGTTCGAACTGGTTATGTAGGCTATCGGCGCATCTGATGAGTTTTGGTTATTGATATTAATACTTTAGTTGTTGGACACTTATTCAAGAGAAACTTAGGCTGACCTCGAACCTGACAGTCGATCAGCGAGGCCGTGTTCGGTCTTGGAAATAACCCAAAAAAAATGGCCAAAAATCTAGTCGGATTGTCCGGTTCCCAATGAAAAAGGGGGATCGAGATGCCGAGATTTTGGAAAAATAGTTTTCGACGCAGCGAGTATCAGGCCGAAACTATTTGGTCATCGCAAGTCAACAATTCGACTGACTATCGGATTGGTGACCCCGGACAATGGCGATTCGGCGGCTGGCGCGCGGACGAGATTGTCGGCACCGACGGTAATGACTGGCTCTTCGGCCTCTGGGGCAACGACCGGCTGATCGGCGGTGCGGGCAACGACCGTGTATTCGGCGGGGGCGGCAATGACCATATCGAGGGCAATGAAGGCGACGACCTGCTGTCCGGCGGATCTGGCAACGATGCCCTGACCGGCGGGGCGGGAACCGACTTGCTGCTGGGCGGTCGCGGCGACGACACCGCACACTTCCAATCCACGTTCGACGATTATGCGATCAGCCAGATCGGCCCTGTCTGGCGGGTCAAGCATCTCGGCGGCGACAGCGCCGACGGCACCGATTTCCTCGCCGGCGTCGAGCGATTGGTGTTCGCGGACGGGTTCGAGGTCTTTCTGGACGATCGCAATACGCTGCCCTTTGGCATCACCGACCAGGCCAGCGTCGACGAGGCAGCGACGATCGAGAAGGCGGCGGTCGACGGGCTGCTCGCCAACGACATCGATTTCAACGGCGACACGCTGACCGTCGGCACGGTCGAGGGGTCGGCCGTCCATGTCGGGGCCGAGATCGCGCTGCTGTCCGGGGCGCTGCTGACCGTCAATGAGGACGGCTCGTACAGCTACGATCCGAACGGCGTTTTCGACGATCTGGGCGACGGAGAAGAAGCCACCGATAGCTTTGTCTACCAGGCCTCCGACGGCCAAGGCCTCTCGGCGCCGGTCACGGTCGAGATCACGATCACCGGATCCGTGGCCCTGACCCAGGGGGCCGCCATCGACGGGTACGTCTCCGGCGCGACGGTGTTCGCGGACGCCGATGGTGATGGCCAGCAAGACCAGGGCGAGGCCTCGGCGGTCACCGATGCCAGCGGGAGCTTTGTGCTGGCCGATGCCGAGGGCCAGCTGATCCTTTCCGGCGGCATCGACGTGTCGACCGGCCTGCCGTTCCTCGGTCAGCTGCGAGCGCCCGCCGGTTCGACGGTCGTGACCCCGCTGACGACGCTGATCGTCGTGTTGATGGAGCTTGGCCTCACCGAACAAGGCGCGGCCGCGAGGATCGCCGATGCCTTTGGCCTGGGCGATGTCGGCGACCTGACCGGCTTCGACCCGATCGCTGCCGCACTGTCAGGCGACCCCGGCCAATCGGCCAGCGGCATCAACGCCCAGTCGGTCGCGGTCCAGGTTCAAAACACGATCCAGCAGATCGCCGCCCTGCTCAACGGCGCCGGACTGCAGCCGAGCCAGGCGCAAAACGCGGCCATCGACGCGCTGGCCGGCGCGCTCGCCGAAACCACGGGGCCGATCGATCTCAGTGACCCGTCGATGATTGCAGAGATCGTCAATACGGCGTGCGGCGGCGGCCCGCTATCCGAAGAAACCTTGGCCGGTGCGGCAAGCGTGATTGCGGAGACCAACGGCGCGACCCAAACCGCCGCCCAAAATCCGGCCGACGCGACCTCCGTGCTGGAGGAAATCGCCCAAGTTCAGATCGTCGTGCAAACCGGCGCCGCACCGGCCTTGGCAGAGGCCGGAGGCACAGACGACAGTTCGGCTGCGGAGGAGGCGTTTACGGGTCAGGCGCTGGACGATGCCGTCGTCGACGCGGCCGACGATGTCGGTGACGTCGACGGCGGCACGACCGGCACGGATTTGCCGGAAACCTTTGCCGGGACCGACGGAAACGACTTCGTCGACGGGCGCGGCGGCGCCGACGTCTTCGATCTCAGGGCCTACTCCAAGCTGGGTTACGAGATCACCATCGGCCAGAACGGCGCGCCGACGATCATTAAGGATATCGATCCCGGCGACGGCGACACCGGCACCGACACGCTGGTCAATGTGGAGCTAGCCTTCTTCGCCGATGCGCGCGTGTTCCTGGACGGCAGCAACAGCGCGCCGGTGTTGGTCGACCGCATTTCGACGCCGACGCAGGAGAACCAGACCGGCACGGGCCTGCGCTTCACCGTGGTCGACCCGGATGGCGACGACATCGGCTACAGCCTGTCCGGTGGCGCCGACAGGGACCTGTTCGACATTGATCCGTCGACCGGTTTCGTCACCTTCAAGGCCGCGCCGGACTTCGAGGCGCCGGGAGATGCCGACGGTGACAACAGTTACGAGATCGTGATCCGCGCCAGCGACGCGTTCGACTTCACAGAGTTCGACGGCAGCGTCAGTGTCGCGAACGTCGACGAAGCCCCGGTTTTCACCTCGCAGGGGTTCGTCGCCATTGCCGAGAACGCGACGGCGCCCGTGTACAGGCCCGCCGCCTTTGACCCCGACGGTCAACCCGTGAAGCTCTCCCTCCTTGGCGGCCCGGATGCCAGCCTCTTCCTCTTTGACACAGTCACCGAAGAACTGCGGTTTCGAATGCCGCCCGACTTCGAGGCGCCGGGCGACGCCAATGGTGACAACATCTATGAGGTGACGATCGGCGCCGATGACGGGTCGACCGTGTCCACGCAGAATGTTCACGTGCGGGTGGAGAACACGCCCGGCGATGAGCCGCTGACCTACTTCCTGAAGATCGAGGGGCTGGAGCGCGGCAACTCGACGGATCCCGATTATCCGGCGGGCGAAGGGTGGATCGAGGTCGATGCCTTTGCCTTTGGTGTCAACGGCGATATCACGGTGACGCCGGGCGAAACGGATGTCGAGATCGGTCAACCAGGGCTCAGCAACCTGACGATCAATTTCGGCGCTACGGGGTTCGACATGGCGCGCCTTGACGCGAACCTGGTCTCGGGCGCGCCGCTGGGCGACGCCATCTTGGTCGGTATCTCGTCGGAGGCGGTCGGGCCGAACGGAGAGCCCCCGTCGAATCGCGAACTGGTTCGGTTTGAGGTTACTGGATCAGCGGTCACCGGGTCGCACACCGCGGGCGGCCCGGATGGCTTGGACCAAACCGTCACCCTCGACTTCCAACGGCTGACCTACCAAACCGATGAGCTGACTCAGGAGGGTCAGATTGTTCCGGGGCAGGTGTTCGCCTCGGGGCCGCCGGAACCGAGCCAAAGGGACGCGCTGGACACGCCGGACAGCCCGACAGGCAAGAGCCCGGTCTACGTTCTTCGCATCGACGATGACACCTGGATCGAGCTCGACAGCTATGATCTGTCGCTGCCGCCCACGGCGAGTTCGACGGGGCGCCTAAGCCTGACGCGGCAACCGGACGGGCAAAGCGCCAAGCTCGCAACGCAGCTTGAAGGAAACCTGACCACCTTCGACCTCGAAGTGTGGCAAGTCAGCATAAGCGATCGAACACCGATCGCCAGCTACGAGTTGGGCTTCGCCCAGATCCTGTCGGTCGAGCAGTCGGGCGGCATCGAGAGCGCAGCCATAGAGTTCGGCACGTTTGCCGAAGCGTTTGACGCCGATGGGGATGGGGAAGCCGATTTCACGTTTGAAACGGGGGCTGCCCCTGGCGCGGGATCGGCCGCCTCCGTGGCCGGGTTCGACTGGCCAGGCCCCGATGAAACGTCGCAGCCCTCTGCCCCGCTTACCTTCTACCTGAAGCTCGGCGACGGGGCGCACGACGCCTCCTTCAACACGCCGGAAGGATGGATCGAGGTCGACGCCTACGATCTCGGCCTGTCGATACCGGCCCGCCCAATAGGTCAGGGACCGCCGCCACCCGTCGGTTTCTCGGGCCTCGCTCTCGACCTGGCCGACGCCACGCTCGACCTGTCGGACATCTACGGCTTGTTGCTGAACGGTGCTGTCACCGACGCCGCCCTGGTGGGGATTGCAACGGATGGTCAAGGCGAGACCACCGAGTTCTTCCGGCTGGGGCTTACCGGGGCGATCGTCGATACCGCCTCGCAAACAGCGGGGCAGACGGGGCTTGATTATCGGCTGACGCTGCAATTGCAGGAGGATGTCGGCGGCTCCGGCCTCACATGGGAAACCACCGCGCTCGACCCGGACGGCAATCCGCTGCCCCCAGAGGTCTTCGATCCCGAAGAGATCACGCAACCGGATGCAGCACCGTCCCTTGATGGCGAGTCCGGCATTGGCGGGGACGAGCTGGTCTATGTCATGCGGCTGGACAACGGCGCTTGGGTTGAGATCGACGGTTTTTCGTTCGGCGCGGATGCCGGCGATCCCGCGAGGCCCAACGCACTGACCATCGACCGTGCCTCCGACGCGTTTAGCGCCGCACTTGCCGCCGACGCCGCGGAGGGCCTTGAGCAAGGCCTGCTGGAGATCGAGGTCTGGCGCGGTGACAAAGACGGCTCTCAAGAAGTGGCGAGCTACGACTTCCGAAAGGTCCTGGCGTCCGACTACATCGCGACAGGGGACGGTGCGGAGCGGCTTGTGTTCGCGGTCAATGAATTCACCCAGACCACCAGATCGATCGACCCGACGAGTTCGCGAACGGAAACGGTGTCCTGGGACTTCGCCGGGGGACGGCCCCTTAGCGGCGGACAGGCCAGTTTCGATTGGGACCAGTCGTTAGCCGACGAGACCTTCGGTGGTAGCCTGAGCTATTACCTCTACATCGGCGACGGCACCGCGGGCTTGCCCGTCAATGGTGACTATGATCTGGATCCCGATTGGGTCGCGATCGACGATTTTTCGTTCGATGTCGGGCGCAACATCGCGTTCGCGCGCGAGGACGGCCAGTCCGCGATAGGGTCCGCACGGTCGGGCGGCCTGTCGGTCAATGTCGACAACGATGCCTTCGATTTCTCGCGTCTCGATGCAAGGCAGTTCAACGGAACGCTGAGTGATGTCGCGCTGGTCGGTGTCACCGACACGGAACCTGACGGGCCGGATATCCCCCTGTTCAAGGTCGAGCTTGAGGGTGCCTATATCGCCGAGTCGTCGACCAAGGCCGATGTCGGCGGGTTGGACCAGGTCCTGACCTTCTTTAGCAATCAGATCTCCGTGGCTACGCAATCGGCCGTCGGCGGTTTCGAAACCAACTCGGCGTTCGACGATTATGGACCAACGGATCCGGCAGTGCCGCTACAGGTCGGCGACGAACCGTCCAACGGTGACGACCTGATCTATGTGTTCAAGTACGGCGATGCGGATTGGGAGACGCTCGACAGTTTCGCGTTTGGCGCGTCGACCGTCGTGTCGATGTCTTCATCTGCTGCCACCACGCGCGGGCTGACGGTCACGCGCGCAAGTGACGACCTTAGCGCGCTGTTTGCCAGTCACGCGGCCCTGGGCGCCGATCCCGAACTTCTCGATGTCGAGGTCTGGCGGTTGGAGAACAAGGAGTATGTGCCGGTCACCAACTTCACTTTTGACGGTACGTTGGTCGAAGACTTCGTTCTGAACGGCGACGGCACCGAGACCATCCAGTTTGAATTCACCAGGTTCGCCAATGATTTCGCCTCTGGCGAGCCGGATGAACGGCCTGGCTTCGATTGGGACATCATCCAGGGCGCTTCGGTGGGGGTCATTCCAAACGATTTCGACTGGGTGTAGCAGGCTGTTCTAAAGGGCGCTGCGGTGCAGGCGCAGTCCGCTTTGGGTTTGCGCCTTGGCCCATTCTGTGCGACGCGTTCTGCCTTGAGTTGCGGAACAGAGGGCGGCACCCATGCGAATGGCGAACATCGCGTTGCTGATGGTGGTCGTGCTGGACGTCATGGGCCAGGGGCTTCTGTTTCCGATCGTCAACAATCTGATCATGGACCCGTCCATGGGATTCATGCCGCAGGGCACGCCGGTCGGCGCACGTCAGTTCGGCTACGGCCTGGTGATCGGTACCTTCTTCCTGTTCTGGTTTCTGGGCGCGGCCTACATCTCCAAGGTCTCCGACTATATCGGCCGCAAGCAGGGCATCATGATCTGCCTGTCGGGCGCCCTGGCCGGTTATGTCCTGACCATCCTGGCCCTGGTCTTTCAGAGCTTCATCCTGCTGCTGGTCGGCCGCGCGGTCTCGGGTTTCACCGCCGGCAACCAGCCGATCGCACAGGCGGCCCTGGTCGATATCAGCGAGAGTGACGAGCAGCGCACGCGATACATGGGCCTGATTATCGTCGCCATGGCCATCGGGCTGGTAATCGGGCCCGTCATCGGCGGCGTCTTGTCCGACAGTTCGCTGATCGGCGCCATCGCCTCGCTGGAACTGCCCTTCTATGTCGCCTGCGCTCTGATCGTCCTGAACATCGTCCTGATCGCGATCTATTTCCACAACGTCAACTTCACCCGGCGCAAGCTGAAGTTCCGACCGGTCGAAATCTTCCTGACCCTGTGGCAGGCGGGCCATCGGCCGAACGTGGCCAAGGTGTCGATCGTGTTCTTTTTTCAGCAGTTAGGGATCGTCAGCTTCTACGTCTTCATGGACAATTACTTCTACAGCCGGTTCCAGTTCGACATCTTTCAAAACAGCCTGGCCATGCTGGTGCTGGGCGTCACCATGGCGGTGTTCAGCGGCTTCATGGTCGGGCCGATCAGCAAGCGCGCCCGCAAGACCAGCGTTGCCTTCGCCTGCATCACCATCATGGCGCTGGCGGAGGTCGTGTTCATTATCAACGATTCCCCGATCTTCGCCTACGTCACCATCGTGCCCCTGATCGCCGCCTTCGGCATCACCTACCCGACCATGCTGACCCTGTTCTCCGCCTGCGTCGATCAGACCGAGCAGGGCTGGGTCATGGGTGTTTCGGTGGCCGTCTTCACCCTGGCAGCCGGCATCATCTCGATCGCCGGCGGGCCGCTGATGGCGATCGACATCCGCCTGCCCTTCTTCGTCTCGATCTGCAGCTTCGTGATCGCCCTGGGCCTGATCGGCCTCTTGTGGCGCGGCGCGGACGTGCAGAAGCTGAACGCGGGTTGACACGGGGCAATCAATACGTGCCCCGTCCGGTGCAGTCGCAAATTGGGGTTTTCAAGCCGCGACCCATGTGCGACGCCTTGAAAGGGCTGGGTGAACCTGGGATTCGCCGCACATGAAGATCGCGACAATCTCGCTCTACATGGTGATCATGCTGGACGTCATGGGCCAGGGGCTCGTGATCCCGGTTCTAACCACGCTTCTGCTGGACCCCAGCCAGACCCTGCTGGACACAAACACGCCGACGGGCACGCGCGAGCTCTACTTCGGCATCACCATGGGTGTGTTCTTCCTGAGCTGGTTTCTGGGCGCCGCCTACATTTCCAAACTGTCCGACTTCATCGGCCGCAAGCAGGGGCTGCTGATCTGCCTGGGCGGCGCATTTCTTGGCTACGTGCTGACCGTCGTCGCCCTGTATTTCAGCAGTTTTGTGCTGTTGCTGGTGGCTCGGATTATCACAGGCTTCACCGCCGGCAACCAACCGATCGCCCAGGCCGCCTTCGTCGACGAAAGCACCAGTCCAGAGCAGAAAACCAGGCTGATGGGCTATGTCATCGTCGCGATCAGTGCGGGCCTTTTGATCGGCCCGTTGCTCGGTGGGTTGCTGACCAATGAGGCGGTTTTGGGCGGCCTGGCGTCGGTCCAGGCGCCGTTTTACGCCGCCGGCATTCTCGTGTTCATCAACATCGTTCTGATCGTCATCTTCTACCATAACGTCGAATTCGAACGCCGGCCGATCAAGATCAAAATCACCGATGTCTTTCTCACACTGTGGCACGCGAGCAAGCGGCCGGTCGTGCTGCGTTTGGCGTTGGTGTTCTTCTGCTCGCAACTGTCGCTGAACACGTTCTTTGTGTTCCTGAATAACTTCCTCTACAGCCGCTTTGAGTTCGACACGACACAAAACAGCATCATTCTGATCGTGTTCGGCATCGGAATGGCCGGAGCGGGCGCGTTCCTGGTGGGGCCCCTCGACCGCCGTTTTTCGAAAAAGAGCATTATCTACGCCACTCTGTTCGTCATGGGCCTGGGCTTGCTGATCGTCATGTTGAACCCCGCCGGTGCCCTGTCCTATGTCGCCATCCTGCCGTTCGTGGTCGCGTTCGGGATCAACTATCCGCTGATGTTGAGCCTTTTCTCGGCAAGCGTGGATGAGAATGAGCAGGGCTGGGTCATGGGCGTGACCGTGGCGCTCTATACGCTGGGCGCCGGGATCATCTCGTTCGTCGGCGGCCAACTGATGGCGATCAGCATCTACCTGCCCTATTCCGTGGCGCTGGCCGCCGTCGTGATCGCGATTATCCTGATTTTCACGCTGTGGCGCGGTGAGGGGTTCCGGGCGCTGGACCCGCGTTGAGGTCGTTGCGGGCGGCCTAGATCAGCCCTTGTGACGGCAGGCCGCGATAGATGACGAGGTGATCGATCACCTCGGTCAGGGGGCGGTTTCGCAACCAGAGCGTCTCCAGCACATAGCGCGTGATCTGGCGGCGCTGGTCGACGGTGAACGGATGGACGCTGGGATACAGCAGAACCATCCACACGGGCGCCATATAGGCGGCGAAGTCGTCGACGAAGAAACGGACTTCGCTGGTCTTGGACAAGATTTGCGCATCCGTGAAGTGGCTGTCGTCGCCAAGCTGGGCCTTGAGGGCGCCCAAATCCTGATCATTGACGTGGCCGAAATACTTCTCGGCAAAATGGTTGTAGAGCCAGTTGTTCGAGCCCTCGCCATGCGCCGCCGGCGACATGAGTGCGATATGGATCGCGCCCGTCGGCGCCAGCATCGTCCGATACAGCGTCTCGACAATCGGCCGCCATTGGCTGGGCGGGCTGTAATAGAGCGAGTGATGGAGCGTGATCAGGTCAAACGGTCGACCGCCAAGCTTGGCCCGCAAGACCGCCTCCGCCGCCTCGCGATCGGAGAAATCGGCGGCATAGTCGCCTTGCACCGTCTCGACGCCTTCGATCATCTGGCGCCCCACCCGCTCACTCACCGCGTCCAGTGCCCCTTGGTCCAGATCGTAGAGCCAGATGCCGCCCTCGAACGTGGCCTGCAAGAGCCTGAACTGGGGTTCGTTGCCACAGCCGATCGACAACGCGCGCAGCGGGCGCGATAGCGGCGCGTGCTTGCTTAAGGTCCGGATGACCCGTGCCAGCGTCCGGGCGACATCAGCCTTCTCGTTGCTGTGGCGCGCCCAGATCCTGTTGGCACTGAAGACGGGGGACGACGCGGCCGACAGGCCCTGTTCGATCAACGCCTCAATGTTTGTTTCCAGCATCGGGAAGGCCTCAATGCCGTTGATTGACGCGGGCGGCGCAAACCCGAGGCCTTCGCCAACTATTCCGTGGCATCGACCTTCTTCGGCTTGCGTTTGCGGGCCGGTTTCCGCGCCTTCTTTTCGGGCCGCACCGGTGGGTCGCCACGGTCCCGCCAACGCAGATGGCGGGCCAGCGTGATCCAGCCGGTGTCGGTAATGCTGCCGCCATCCGTGGTGCTGTCCTCTGGCAACAGCCCCCCCAGTTCAGCGCCGTCCGAGCCCGCAGAGAAATCAGGGTCTTGCGACGGCATGCCCAGCCTCGGCGAAAAGGCGATCACATCCTTCGGCAACGCCGGCGAGGCGCCGAGCACGCGGCGGTCGTCCTCTCGCCAAAGGGCGGACGGATAGGACGCGAACATGCGGTACGGGTCCAGCGCCCGGCCGCCCTGCTGTGTGTGACCGCCCGTGTCGGCCTCGGCCGCCGCCAGCCGGCGGGCCTCCAACTCGCGCCATAGATCCTGGTATTGCGGGATGATGTTCCGCCAGTCGTAGAGTTTGGCGACACGGTCGCGGCCCGCCGCACCCATCCGAGCGCGCAGGTCGGCATCGGTGGCGAGCTTGGCGATTGCCCGGCCCGCCGCCCCAATATCCATCCATACGGTCTGGGTGATTGCGTGCAGATATTCGGAGAAGTCGAGATAGAAGCACTCATACCGCCAAGCGGTGCGTCGCCCGGCGTCCGGCGGCGGCATCGCGGTGGCCACCGTCATGCCGGTGACGCCATCCTCGATCGTATCGCGAAAGCCGTCCCAGTCGGTCGCCACCACCGGCAACCCGGCCGCCATGGCCTCCACCGGCACCAGGCCGAACGTCTCTTGAATGTTGTCGACCAGGGCCACGAACAGGTCGGCCGCGTGCCAGATGTTCTCGCGCACCCGCGGCTTTTGGCCGTCGACATAATGAAACACGACGTCGGGTGCCACCTGCTGCGCGGTATCGAGAAAGGCGTTTTTATCCTTGTCGTCACGAAACCAACCACACCAGATCATGTGCAGCTTCGCGTCGATCGCCTCCGCCGCCTGCTGCAGCGCCAAACAGGTCGGCCCAGGGTTCAGCTTGCGCTTGGCCGCCAACCGCCCAACGAACAGGGCCGCGACATCCTCGTCAGCGATGTTCAGGCGCCGCCGCAGCGCCCGGCCCGCCTCGCGCCTTCGATCGGTCGGCGCGAACACATCCTCATTGACGCCGAGCGGGATCACCGGCAGTTCGAGCGGGCAAGACGGCTTGCCGCCGAACCGCTCTTTCAAATAGGCGCATTCGGCGTCCAAAACCTCCTTGATCATGCCGTGCACCGCCCGGGACGGGCAAATGACCGCGTCCCACGACTCCGTCGGCGCGCGCACGATGTCGACGAGGCCGTTGACCACCCGGTCGCTGGCTGTCGTGTGGGCCACGCCGCAGATGGAGAAGCCGTACGGGTCGGCACGACGGCGCCACCAGGCGAACTCGCCGATCAGCGGATCGGGCCGCCACACCAGCCCGGTCTGCCACGCCTTGTGGATCGCCGCGTAGGGCACATGGACGACCTTCGTGCCCTCCGGCGGCTTGGTCCCCATCTCGTCACGCCATTGATCGACCAGGGCAAGAAAGGTCTTGCTTTCCTTCACGCTGGGCGAGGCGACGAAAAACTGCTCATAACCGCCGTGGCGCACCAGCCCTTTCAGGAAGGACTCGCCCGCGGCCTGCCGGCCCTCGACCCGCTCGCCGACCTGATAGGCCTCGGGCCTGAAAAGCATCACCGGGTTGGGAGGGGTGGACGAAGGCATGGACGGACGCCGCTCAACGGTCGAAGGAAAACTGCCTGCGGTTCTAACGCTAGTTGCCATGCCGGGCAATGAAGCTGCGACGGCTGATCAGAAGCCCGAGGCAGCAGGTTTCCGGTCTCAAGCCGTTCAGCCCGTCTTCGGGCAGAGCTCTTGCCACGGGTTTGGCGGTCAGCGATACCCGGGTGGGCGGCCTGGAGCCGGCTGATCTTCAACAGGCTGCGACGTGATGTCCAATTGAGAATAGGAATCGTTCTCACTACATCCCCGCTGCGTCTTTTGCTTCTTTCTTACAATTGGGGGACACTCATGATCCGATCGGGATCCAGCACTTCGTCTTGTTCATTCACCACCCGTACCGCGACCCTGATGATGGCGGGCGCGTCGGCGCTGATGCTGGCCGTCGCCGGCGCATCGCCGGCCAACGCCCAGACCGGCGACATGACCAGCGAAGAGCTGGTCGAGGCCCTGCGCGACGGCGGCCACGTGATCTTCATCCGCCATGCCCAGACCGAGCGGGACTACGCCGACCAGATCGACGCGGTGATGGGCGATTGCTCCACCCAGCGTACCTTGAGCGAGGAGGGTTGGCACGAGGCGCGCGAAATTGGTGACGCGTTCGCGCGGTTGGACATACCGGTCGGCACCGTGGTCAGCAGCCAGTATTGCCGTGCCTGGCAGACCGCCGACCTCGCGTTCGGCGAGTACGAGCAGAACGCCGATCTCAACTTCGAGCCAGCCGAAACCTATACCAACGAGCAGACCGCCGCGATGCGCGACCGGGTGGTGCCGCATCTCGGCACGGTGCCGCCGGCCGGCGTCAACACGGTCCTGGTCGGCCATGACGATCCGTTTGAGGCGGCGACGGGCATTTATCCCGAACCGATGGGTATCACCTTCGTCATCGTCCCCCAAGGTGACGGCGCGTTCGAGATCCTGGGCAGCATCGATCCCGACGCCTGGCCTGCCTCGGTTGACTGACGAGCGCGGACAGTGATGTCGACGCGGGTCAAAGGCCGGTCCGAAAGGACCGGCCGCGACCACGATCTCGATGAGCTGTTGGCGTGCGGACTTGGCAACCCTAGCACCTGTTGCGAGGCTGGTGCCGTGCCGTGGGCGCTCGACGTCCTCTGGAGTCGCGCTCTTGAGCCCCCACCGCCGTCGCCAAGCCGGCCGGACAAGTATCATACGAGCGAATCTGGCCACTTCGCCTCCCGAGACGCCAGGGCACCAGACAAGCAAGAACGCAAATGAGAATTAGTTGCAGTTTGGATGCCGGATGACATAGGTTTGCGCCGCACCTGATTCCCAAGCGGAGACCGACGCGTGTTTGATCGCCCCCTGGCCACCCCTCTTATTCTGCTAAGCGCGCTTGCCATCGGCAGCGGCGCCAACGCCCAGCCGATCTCGGTGACCGACCAGTATGATCGCTCCATCACGCTGAATGGTCCGGCCGAACGCATCGTGACGATCCCGATCCCCGCCGCTGCGATGGTGGTGGCGATCGATGGCGGGACAGAACGGCTGGCCGGCATGCATCCCCTGTCGCGCTCGGCCCTGATGGACGGCATTCTGGGCGAGTTTTTCCCGGCCGCTCAAGAGATCCCAGCCGATTTCGTCGGTGACGGGTTCGCGCCCAACGTGGAAGAGGTGCTGCAACTCGACCCGGATCTGGTCATCCAATGGGGCACCCGCGGCGACGACATCGTACTGCCCCTGACCGATGCCGGACTGGACGTGTTAACGCTGGCCTATGGTACGGAGGATCTGACCCGCGAGTGGATCAACATCATCGGCTCCGTGACCCAGAACGAGGACAAGTCAGACCGGCTGATCGACTGGCGCGACGAGGTCATGCAGACGGTGCAAGACGATTTGTCGGAGGTCAGCGACGAGGACCGCCCGCGCGTCGTCTACTTCCTGCGCTTTCTGTCCAATCTGCGTGTGGCCGGCGAAGGCACCTACAACGACTTCTACATCGATCTGGCGGGCGGCCAGAACCCGGCCGACGGCGCCAGCGGCTGGCTCAACGTCGACCCTGAGCAGATCATCGCCTGGGACCCGGAGGTCATCCTGCTGAACGGTTTCGAAAGCGACCTGTCGCCCCAGGACGTCTATGACAATCCCCTGTTTTCCGGCGTGAGCGCCGTGCGCGACGGCCGCGTCTACCAGGTGCCGCTGGGCGGCTACCGTTGGGACCCGCCGAGCCAGGAATCGCCCTTAATGTGGATGTGGCTGGCCGAGGTTCTGCAGCCGGATCAGGTCGACTATCCCCTGCGCGACGCGATCTCCGAGGCCTATGGCTGGATCTACGGCCAAACGCCCAGCGCGGCGCAGATCGACGCGGTATTGAGGCTGCAGGCCAATGGCGAGGCCGTCGGCTACGACGTCTTCAGCGCCAACTAGCGGCGCGTCGGCTCCAGACACTAAGGGACGACGCCATGGACTCCGCCGTCCAGGCCGAAGACAGCCGCGCGCTGGGCGGCACCGACCTTCAAGGCATCGGCGTGACCACGGCGCTGGTGCTGCTGCTCCTCGCGGCGGCCGGTGTCGCCCTCTCCGTGGGGCGGTATCCGGTTGGCTTTTGGGATCTGATGACCATAGCGGGGGGCTGGTTCGGGATCGGCCCGGGCCGCGCCGGGGTGGGCGAGACCGATTGGCGCGTGGTCGAGCTCGTACGCGCGCCCCGGGTCTTGGTCGCCGCGCTATGCGGCGCCGGCCTGGCTCTCGCCGGCGCGACCCTGCAAGGCATCTTCCGCAACCCCCTGGTCGGCCCCCAGATGATCGGCGTCTCGTCGGGCGCGGCCTTCGGCGGGGCGCTGGCCATCCTGCTGGTCCTGGGCGCGGCGGCGCTGATCGGCCTCGCCTTTGTCTTCGGCCTGCTCGCGGTCATGATCGTCTATCTGGTCAGCCGGCAGGACGGGCGATCGCCGATCCTGATGCTCGTGCTCGCCGGGGTCGTCGTCTCCGCCCTGTTTGGCGCCCTGGTGTCGCTGCTGACCTATCTGGCCGACCCGAATGACACCTTGCCGGCGATCGTCTTCTGGCTGATGGGCTCGTTCGCGGTGGCGAGCTTCACCAAGGTCGCCATCGTTGCCGGCGCCCTGATCCTGTTCGGACTGCCGCTGCTGATGATGCGGTTTGGGATCAATCTTCTGTCGCTCGGCGATGAGGAGGCAGAGGCGCTGGGCGTTCCGGTCGAGCGCACCCGATGGATCGCCTTGATCTGCGTCACCGCCATCACCGCCTCGACCGTCGCAATCGCCGGCATCGTCGGTTGGGTCGGCCTGGTCGTGCCCCACCTTGCGCGCATGATCGTCGGGCCGGACCACCGGCGCCTGCTGCCGGCCTCGGCCCTGCTCGGCGCCAGCTACATGATCGCGGTCGATACCGTGGCGCGGACCCTCACCCCGGCCGAAATCCCCCTCGGTGTCCTGACCGCCATCATCGGCGCACCGATTTTCGGCGTCCTGCTGCGCCGCACCCAGCGCAAGGGGTGGGAGGCATGATCGCGGCGCGGGACATCGGCTTTCGCTATCCCAGAAGCGATGCCTGGGTCTTCCAGGGCCTCTCGTTCGAGATCGAGGCCGGTCAGGTCTTCGGCATTCTGGGGCCGAACGGCCGCGGCAAGACGACCCTTCTGAAATGCCTGGTCGGCCTGATCAAGACCAGCGCCGGCACGCTGCATCTGCCCGACGCCATCGGATACGTGCCCCAGGGGTTTTCGACGCCCTTTGCCTACACGGTGATGGACATCGTGCTGATGGGACGGGCGCGCCAGATCGGCACCTTCGGCTCACCGCGCGCCTATGATCGCACTATCGCCGCCGCCGCGCTGGCCGACCTGGGCATCGAGCGCTTCGCCCGTCGCCTCGTGACCAGCCTATCGGGCGGTGAGCGGCAGATGGTCCTGATCGCGCGGGCCCTGGCCAGCGAGGCGCCGATCATGATCCTGGACGAACCGACCGCCGCGCTGGATTTCCGCAACCAGTCGATCGTGCTGCATGTCCTGCACCGGTTGAGCCGCGAGCGCGGGCTGACCATCGTGATGACCACACACCACCCCCAACACGCGCTGGAGATCGCCGACGCCGCCTTGCTGTTGCAGGACGGGGACCGGCATGCGGTCGGCCCGATCGCGCAGACCCTGACCGAAGGCCATCTCAGCGACCTCTACGGGCTGCCGGTTCGGGCGGCCGAATTCGACCATGGCGACCGGCGGTCGACGGCGATGATCCCCGTCCTGCACGCCGCACGGCAAGCAGCACCATGACCCGACCAATCGCCTATCTGTCGCCCCGCGCCAACGCCCAAGCGCCGTTCGCGGACCTGGCGCCGAACGGACTGCAACTCTCCACGGTTGTTGAAGGAACGCTCTGCGATCAGCAACCGGATCAATTCGGCGCATTGTTGGTGCCGATGCACATCGACCAGCGCCGCTTTGCCGCCGCCGCTCCCTGGATCTCCGCGTTCTTTCAGGCCGGCGGAACGCTGGTGTTCAACGGCCTGCTGGCCTATCCGTTCCATCCCGCGCTGGCCCGGTTCGAGCCGTTGGCACGACCACGCGTCGACCAGTTTCGGGTGCGGATCATGGCGGACCATCCGGTCTGGCGCGGCATCGATGCAGACGACCTTACGTTTCGCCGCGGCGTCGCGGGATTTTATGGACGGGGCTGCAACCCGCCCCCGCCAGACGCCCGGATCGTCGGCACGATCGATCACGGCAGATGCGCGATCGACTGGCAATGGCATCCGGCGGAAGGCGGCCGGTTGCTGATGCATGCTGGCAATGATCTTTGGATGTACGCACGCGACAAAAACAGTGCCGGCGCGTTGACACCGCAACTGTTGCGTTGGTGCGCGGAGGAGGAGATGGTCCCATGACGGCGCCGGTCATCGTGCTGGATGGCGGCACGAGCTATCACGGGTTCAGCCTGAGCGACCCCATGCTGGGACCCTGGTACGATCAGCGCCTTTACGTCGACGACGTCTCCACCGAGACGCTTGCGCAGGCGGGCACAGTCGTCGTGCCGTGCCGCCTGAACCCGGACTGGCTGGTCGCGCATGCCGATCTCCTGGTCGAGGTGTTGCGGCAAGGCCGAACCCTGATCGCGATGGGCGAGACCGAGCCGCACACATGGCTGCCAGATATCCGCTTCACCCCGGTGCCGACGAACTTCTGGTGGTGGTTGGACCCTGACGGCGATCTCGGCCTCAGCGTTGCCGCGCCCGATCACGGGCTGTTCGACTTCCTTACGCTGGACGAAGCGACCTGGCACTATCACGGCAGGTTCGGCGTGCCCGAAGGCGCGGTGTCCATAATCGATGATGCCGAAGGCGGCTCAATCCTGCTCGACGATCGCGCGTCCTGGCCTGGCCGCCTGATCCTGACCTCGCTCGACCCGTTCTACCATCACGGCAGCTTCTTCATGCCCGCCGCCTCCCGCTTCCTCGTCGGCTTCACGCAGTGGATTCTGTCCGGCATGCCGATCCAGAAGCATCATGCTGGCGGTTGAGACGGCCGATCTCGCGAGAGCCAGTTGCCGACATTATAGTCAGCGCGCTTACGAAGTGCCCTGGATAACCTCGAACCCTTCGAAGACCGGATGGCCAAGGTAGTTGCTTCGTGTCCTGCCGGCCTGCGCGTGCGCCTTGCGAAAGGCTTCTGACCGGGTCCAGTCTTCAAAGTGCGTGCGAGAGGCCCAGATCGAATGAGAGGCGTAAAGCGTATGGTCCTCGGTCGACGGCCCGCGCAGCAGATGGAACTCCCTAAACCCGGGCACATCGCCCAGATGCGACTCCCGACCGCGCCAAACAGTCTCGAACTCGGCCTCCGACCCGATCTTCACCCTGAAACGATTCATCGCCACAAACAAGGCCACATCCCTCTGTCTGTCGTATCGGCCCGGGCGCCCCCCGATCCACCAAGGCTACCGAAAGCAATGAAGTCTAACACAGCCGGCAATCGATGAGAACGATTCTGAATTGCATTGCAAATGAGAACGGTTCGCGATACCAATGGCGGATGGACTGGGTCGGACCTTCAACCCCCAACAGCGATCGATGTGAGCCATGACTGCGCAACTGAATTCACTTCACAAAGCACAGCCCCGGCATTGGAAGGGCGCAGCACCGATCGACCGCGCTCGGGCCGAGCCCCAGGGTCGCGTGCTCGACAGTGCCCACATTCTGGCCGGACAGCGGGAAGTCATCATTGAGCATGAAGGCGTGGTCTACCGCCTTCGACACACGAAGAACGGCAAGCTGATTCTAACCAAGTGACAGCATCCAAGCGGCGCCGGCATCCGGCTGGAGAAGCCATGCCGAGCACTTGGCAATTCCGAACCGCCGCGTCCAGTTCGGCCGCGGCCACCGGTTGCTGCGGCCTCCGTCAGCAAAAGAGATCCATCGATGCCCGAGCCGACCGTCGCCCCGCGCGACAGAGAACGGCACGCCGCGAATGCAAGTCGTGAGTCCGCCGCCCATGCCTGAGATCGCTAATCAGAACAATGTTTGCCGCATCAGCGACCTCAGCTTCACATCATGCCTGATCATCTGGTCGCTGCGGCGTGGTGTGCACCAGCCCGGCAATGCCGAAGCCCTTAAACGCACGTTCGAACGAACGTTCGGCGCCGATGGCGTCGACGATGCGCTGATGCTGTTCGGGCAACTGGTCGGCGGTTTGCGACGGGGGCTGAGGCTGCCCCTGGACATCCGCGTGCCCGAGGACGGCAACGTTTCGCATCAAGAGGTTACGCTGCTGTCCCTGTTGGCCGCCTTCCAACACGACACTCCGACAGACGCGCGCCACCTGATCGTGCGGATGTTTCACCGCGACCAATGCGAGGCGTTCGCGGCGGCCGCGTCGGGCTTCGCCCGCGCGCTCACCATGGCCAGTCAAGTGCTGCCGCCGGACGGGCGCGGAGAAAGCACCATTGTGCCCTTGTCGCCGCGCACGCGGCCTCGGATAAAGCTGGTGCAGCCGGTCGAACCGGGCGCGCTGACCGCCCAAGAGGCCGTCATCGTCACCGGGATACGGGTCTGGGTCCACGCCTTGAAGAGGGGCGGCAACCCCCACGCGGTGCTGCGCGCCCATTTCGACGAGTGGGGCATCGCGGATGCCACGAGCAGCCTGAACGCCGTGATGAACCATACCGGCCGCTGTGCGACCCGGGCATTCGATGTCCGCTGCCCCAAATGCCCCGGCGTTTCCGCCGACGAGGCCAGGGTCTTGAGCGCAACCGCCGCCCTGCAGCGCGGCGATCGTGTGGCCGCGATGGGCCTGCTGCTGGCCTGGCTGCCGTCGTCGGTGGTTCAATTGTCGATCGCGGCCTTGGAGGGTCTGGCGCGCGCCTTTACCGAGGCACGCGCGGAACTGCCGCAACGACGGTGGCGGTTCGACGAAACCGCCCAACTGCAGCCGGGAGCCGCTGACGGCACAGAGGACGCCCAGCGCCCGACCCTGCACTGATACCAAGGCTCGACGATGATGACCCTTGGTACAAGCCCGTGCCGCCGCTGAGTTTGCGGCACGGTTCGATTCCGCACCAGAGGACACGCGTATGAAGCAAGTGGGCGACCGAGTTCCGCAGGTCGACTTCATGACCAGACAGGACGGCGAATGGAAAACCGTCAGCAGTGACAGCATCTTCAGCGGCAAGACGGTCATCGTCTTTGCGCTGCCGGGCGCCTTCACGCCGACCTGCTCGACCACGCATCTGCCGGGCTATCTGGCCCTTGCCGGCGAGTTGCATGAGCATGGGGTCGACGACATCGTCTGCCTGTCGGTCAATGACGGTTTCGTCATGAATGCCTGGGCCGCCGATCAGAAGATCGATGGCGAGGTGCGCATGGTGCCCGATGGCAGCGGCCACTTTACCCGCGGCATGGGCATGTCGGTCGACCTCGACGCGTTGGGCTTCGGCCTCCGATCCTGGCGCTATTCGATGCTGGTCGAGGATGGTGTCATTGCCGCCCTGTTCGCCGAGGACAGGGGCCAGCCGGGCGATCCGTTCGAGGTCAGCGACGCGATGACCATGGTGAAGTTCCTTCGCCACCGCAATGAGGACCGGATCGCGGTCTAGGACGTCGGACGTCGGACGTCGGCGGAGCGTCGCGCGTTTCGCCGGCACCAAACATCAAAGGGCCGGGCAAGGTTGTTCACCATGCCCGGCCCGCTTATCGCGATTATGGACCCGCTAGTTCTGGGCGACCCCGTAAATGCTCGCAATGTCATCCAGCATCAGATGCGCCGCCAGGATGCCGCCGGCGGTGTTCCAGATGACGTCGTCCACGGCGTCGACACGGCCCCCCTGCACGGCCGACAGGGACTGCCACAACGGGTCGTTCAACGCCCCGTCCTGCTGGGCCACCCCTTCCCCGTCGCCCGTGTCGTAGGTGAAGTAGAAGATGCGGTCGCCATCCATGTCGGGAATGCTCTCGCGGCCAACGCGCAAGGCAAATTCGTCGACATTCTGGTTTGCCGGCCGGGCGAAGCCCAGGTCGCCCAGGACGACGCCTGAGAAGCTGTCGAGCTGATAGATGCGGATCTGGCTTGGCAGAAACCGAATGACCGAGACCTCCTCTTGCAAGCTGTCGCCCAGCCCCTCGCGAAGCGCTGCTATGCGCGCATCGTATTCGGCCAGGACCTGTTCGCCTTGCGCCTCCACCCCCAGGGCCTCGGCGTACAGGTCGAAGTTGACCCGCCAATCGCCCCGCAAACGTTCTGACAGAACGGTCGGCGCGATCGCGGAAAGCTGCGGATAGACCTCCTCATGCCGTTGCTTGTTGCCGAGAATGAGGTCGGGTTCCAGTGCCGCCACCAGTTCCAGGTTGACGGCGTTTTCCGTGCCCAGATTGACCGCGTCGCCCATGGCGTCGGCGATATGGTCGTACCACGGATCACCGGTCCAGGACTGGGCGGCACCGATCGGCGTGATGCCCAGCGCCAGCAGGGCCTCGGTGCCCTCGTTGGTGAGGACGACGATCCGTTGCGGGTTCTCGGGCACGTCGGTCGTGCCCATGGCGTGTTCGATTTCGTCGGCACCGGCCGAAATGGTCAGGACGACCATGGACGCGCCGATCACGGCGCAGGCAAGCGAACGCATGGTGGGGGGCTCCCAGTTATGAAATCGGTCCACCGGATCGTGGGTGGCCGACTGCTGCCTGGGACCTCGGGATGGCCGAACCGTGCTGATTCGGCGTCCAACTGTCAATGCCGGGCGCGCGCATGGGCCGATCCCCGTCCGCTGGCGAGGCGCGCTCTGCTGAACAACCGGCCGCGCCAGCGACTGGTGGTGACCGGGTGCCGGTGATGTTCAATCGCGATCGCGACAGGCGCGGCGCCCTTACCATCGCCGGCCTGCTGGTCGGCTTGGCCTTGCTGATGCTCGCCAGCCTGCATCTGGGCTTGCGCCACTATGCGCCCTGGCAGGTCTTCGACGCCGTTTTCGCCAACGGCCAAGGCACCGACGCGCTGATCATTCGAACGCTGCGCCTGCCGCGCACCTTCAATGCCCTGGCTGTCGGCGCGGCGCTTGCGGTTTCCGGCCTGCTGATGCAGTCCACGACCCGCAACCCGTTGGCCGCGCCCGGCGTGCTGGGGGTCAACGCGGGTGCCGCGCTTGCCGTCGTGGTTGGCTTGTCCGCGTTCGGCATCGCTTCGCTCTCAGCCCTTGCGGGTCTTGCCGCGTTTGGTGCCATGGCCGCCACCGCACTCGTCTTTGGCATCACCCTGTCGGCCGGCGCCAGCTTTTCCCCGGTCCATGTCTTGCTCGCCGGTGTCACGGTGGCCGCGTTGTTGGCCTCGTTCACCCAGATCCTGCTGGTCACGGACGAGAGCACGATGGAAGCCCTGCTCTTCTGGCTGGCGGGCGGATTCGCCGACCGCCCCCTGATCCTGCTTGCCATTGCCGCACCCTTCATGGCCATCGCCTTCCTGGCCGTCATGCCGATGACGCGGGCGCTCGACGCGCTGATGACCGATGATGCCAGCGCCCAGGCCCTTGGCGTCCCCGTCGTGCGCATTCGCCTGACCGCCCTTGGCCTCGCCGCGATCCTGGCCGGCCTTTCGGTCTCGGTCGCCGGCCCGGTCGCCTTCATTGGCTTGATCGCGCCGCATATTGCCCGGCGGCTGGGCGTGCGTGGGCATGCGCAGCTCGTGCCGGCAGCGGCGCTGGTGGGCGCGATGCTGGCCGTGGCGGCCGACATCCTCGCGCGCTACCTGGTCTCCCCCGGCGAAGCCCCGGTGGGCGCGGTCTTGGCGCTGATCGGTGTGCCGGTCCTGATCGCGCTGCTGCGCAGCCGCCGCATGGGCCTGCAACGACGATGACCGGCGCCCAGGTCAATTCAGGGGCCAATTCGGGGGTCAAATCGGGCGCCGATCCGGGCCGCAGGTGGTTGGCGCGGCCGGGGTTCATCGGGGGGCTTGTCGTTCTGCTGTGCCTGCTGCTGCTTTTGGCGGTCGGCGTCGGCAGCTCGTGGCTCAGCCCCGACCGCGTGTTGCGTGCCCTCGTGGGCGCGGGCGAGCGCATGGACCAGGTCATCGTCCAGACCCTGCGGCTGCCGCGCGCCTTGCTCGCGGCGCAGGCGGGTGTTTGCCTGGCCCTGGCCGGCGCCCTGTTGCAGCGGGCCACGCGCAACCCGCTCGCCTCGCCCTCCGTGGTCGGCGTCGTCGACGGTGCGGCGGTCGGGGTCGTGCTGTTTCTCTGGCTGTTCAGCAACGAGGCCAACGCGCTGACGGTCTCGATCCACTTTCAGCCATTGGCGGCGGCCGCCGGCGCGGTCGTCTTTGCCGCCATCGTCGGCCTGCTGACCTGGCTCGACGATGGCGGGCCGATGCGGCTGATCATCTACGGCGTCGCAATCGCCGCCTTGGCAAGCGCCATCGTCACGCTGCTGATCATTCTGGGTCCGGTCTTCCGGGCCTCACAGGCCCTGATCTGGCTTGCCGGTTCGGTGCACCAGGCCCATTGGGACGATGTCGTCAGCCTGGCCATCCTGCTAACCATGTCCTTGCCCTTCCTGGCGCTCATGCCCCGGGTGATGGACCAGTTTCTGCTGGACGACGATACCGCGGCCACCACCGGGCTGGCCGTGGGCGCCACGCGCGCCTTGCTTCTGCTGATCGCCGTTTACCTGACCGCGAGCGCGGTCTCGTTCGTCGGCGGTATCGCCTTTGTCGGGCTGATCGCGCCGCATGTGGCGCGCCTGATCCTGGGCCAGAATGCCGCCCCCTATCTCATCGGGTCGGCATTGATCGGGGCCATCATCGTGCTCGCCTCCGACATCGTTGCGCGTTTGATCCTGGCGCCCCTGGAACTGCCGACGGGCGCGGTCACGGCGCTGATCGGCGCGCCCTATTTCCTCTACATCCTGATCCAGCGGGGCCGCAGCCATGCGTGACAGTTTCGCGAGCTTTGAGGCCGCCAGCGTCGGCTATCGCGAGACCATGGTGTTTCGCGATCTCACCCTGTCTCTGCCGCAGGGCCGCATCACCGCCCTGTGCGGCCCGAACGGCAGCGGCAAGTCGACCGCATTGCGAGCCTTGAGGGGGCTGCTTGGCCTTGAGGCCGGCCTTGTCAGGATCGGCGACCGGCCGCTGGGCGCCTGGTCGCTGCGGGATCTCGCCAAGCAGATCGCCATGCTGACCCAGGCGCCGAGTGCGCCCGAAGAGATCAGCGTCGCCGACCTGGTCATGCTGGGCCGGTTTGCCTACCGAAGGCCATTTGTCGGCCCGACCGCCGAGGACCGCGCGATCGTCGATCGCGCCATCGCCGCCTGCGATCTCGGCGACCTGGCCGAACGGCCGCTTGGCGCCCTGTCCGGCGGCCAGTCACAGCGCGCCTGGATCGCCATGGTACTGGCCCAGGACGCCCCCGTCATCTTGCTTGACGAGCCCACCAACCACCTCGACATCGCCCACGCCCTGGAAACGCTGGAGCTGGTCCGAAGTCTGAAGCTCGGTCAAGGCAAGTCGATCGTCATCGTGCTGCACGATCTGAACCTGGCCGCCAAATACGCCGACCACATGGTGCTGTTCCGCGAGGGCAAGGTCGCGGCCGAGGGCGCCGTGGCGGAGGTCTTCACCCAGAACACGATCGCCCAGGTCTTCGACATCGCGTGCCGGATCATCGAAGACCCGCTGCACGGCCACCCGATCTGCATCCCCTACTCAAGGGGCCAAGCTGTCGAGCGTCAGACCGGGTGACCCCGACCGACGATTACGGTGCAATTACGGTGTGCAATTACGGGTGCGATTACGGTGATGGTGTGGACGGCCCCAGTCGGCATCTGTGTGCCAAGATGAGGTCGTTGGAAACTTCATCTGGAGGAGCCGTCCATGGCCGAGATTACCACGATTGGTTTGGATATCGCCAAATCCGTATTTCA